>NZ_BOPH01000024.1 GCF_016863655.1 Virgisporangium ochraceum | reverse complement strand
GACGGCGGACCCGACCGAGGCCTCGACGGGCGTGGTCGCCGGTGGCGTGGTCAGGCGCCGGCCAGCGGCACGTGCGTGCTCACCTCCGGTGACGCGGCGATGCCGTGCGCGTTCAACACCGGCAGGCCGGCCCGTTCCGCGGCGGTCCGCATCGCCGCCCGGCGGGGACCCTTGCCGATGACCAGCAGCACCGCCGGAACCCCGCGGTGTCGGAGGGCGGCCAGCGCGCGCAGCGACCGCTCGGGCTGCTTCTCCGCCGACAGCCGACCACAGTGGACCAGCAGCAACTCCTCATCGCGCGCCAGCGTGGCCCGGAGCGCGGGGTCGTGCCGGCCGGGCCGGAACTGCTCCAGGTCGACGCCGAGCGGCACCCGGCGCAGGTTCGCGACACGGAGCCTCTCGAACTCCGCCGCGGCCCACGCCGTGGTGCACACGATCCGGTCGTAGGCTGTGGCCGAGCGTCGGTTGAGCCGGTCGGACACCAGGTCGGACGTGCGACCCGCGTGCCTGCCGGCGCCGGTCGCGAGCCTGGTCAGACCGCGCAGGCTCTCGTGCGACACCATGATCGACCGGACCCCGGCGCGCCGCGCCCACGAGCCCGTCCAGCGCAGGGTGGTCCGGTCGGAGACCTCGATGCGGTTCCGGGGCCAGGTCCTCGAGCAGCCGGCGGACGGCGAACCGGTTCACGATCACCCGGTAGCCGCCGGTACCGGACACCCGGCCCGGAAAGCGTTATCATCCGGCCCTGCAGCGTCCACTCGTCGCGGGGTGTGGCACCGGGCACGATCAGGACCGGTTCGTGTCCGGCCGCCCGGTACCCGGCGCCGAGTTCCCGCAACGCCGTGCGGAGCCCGCCCGACGTGTCGGTGACGAAGTTCGCCAGCCGTACGATCCTCACGTTGCTCCACCTTCCGATACGAGCGGCAAGCGCTTTCCTCCGGCAGTCACGCGGCCACCCCGCCGGTCCGCCGGTCGGTGCGCCGGCCGGTCCGGCGACCCGCGAGCCGGCCGCCGGGTGCGCCGGGTGCGCCGGCAGGCTGCCGCGCCGTAGCCGCCGGGCGAACTGTTGGCGAACCGCGTTCCGCGACGGAGTCAGGCTTCGGCGGTTCGGTCCGGAGGAGCAACGACGACCCGGGTGTCGTCGGGCAGCCGGCGGGTCACGCCCTTCTGGTCGAGCAGTTCGAGCAGCGGCACGGCGACGCGGCGGCTGGTGTCCAGCGCCTGTCGGGCGGTGCTCAACGTGAACGGCTGGGGGAGTTCGGCCAGAACGTCGGTGGCACGTTCCACGGTTCCCGGCAGTAACAGGACATCGCCGGCCCGGACGAGGACACCGGCCCGGACCGCGGCGGCCACCTCGCGCCGGCCCAACCCGAGCTGTGCCAGCCGGTGCGCGTCCGGGGCCTGGAACGGTCGCCTGGCAAGGTCGCGGCCGATCTCGGCGACCGCGCGGGCGACGGGCGTCGGCAGGGCGTCGCCTCTGTCTGCCCGCGCCGTGACGCGTCCACCGTGGACGGTCAACGGTGGACGGGCGAGTGCGGCGACGAGCGCGCGATCGGGCAGCCTCAATTCGTGGCGGGCGGCCTCCACCGGCATCCCAGCCTCGAGGGGATGCGCCGTCTCGTACGCGTCGACCGTGTCGGCCAGTCTGCCGGCGAGCCGGTCGGCGTGGCCGGAGTCGACCAGCCAGTCGCCGGCCAGGGGCGCGGGCGGGTCGGGAACACCCATCCGGAGCAGATCGGCGCGCCGGACCACCCGGCGTCGGCGTACCTCACCGGCCGCGTCCGGCTGGGCGTCCATCGTGGACAGTTCGACCGCCCTGTCGCGCGCGGCTCCGCGTCGCCGCAACGGTGGCGGCGCCACGTCGAGCACGGTGACGCCGCCGGCCACGTGGTGGCGGCCGGGATCCCGGAGCAGGCCGCGGTCGCCGATGCGCAGCGGCAGGGTCCGGTCCAGTCGGAGGCGTGCGGTATCCGTCCCGAGTGGACGGACGTGTGCCTGCACCGCCGCCGACCCCACGTGCAGGGTGACGGCCGGCGGCAGGTCCGCCACCGGATCGCCGTGCACCCGGACGTCGACGACCTCGACGAACGTGAAGCGGCCCGGCGTCACCAAGGCGTCTCCGCGCCGAACCTCGGCCCGGTCGATGCCGCGCAGGTTCACGGCGACCCGGGCCACCGGTGCGACTGTCGTCGCCGGCTCGCCCAACGACTCCAGCGTCCGGACCCGGACCGTCCGGCCGGCCGTCTCCAGTTCGTCGCCGGCGTGGAGGGTCCCGGCGCCTAGCGTGCCGGTGACCACCGTTCCGCTGCCACGGATGGTGAAGCTCCGGTCGACCCACAGCCGGACCGGTGCGACCGGGTCGGCCGGCGGGAGGGTCGCACCGAGCCGGTCGAGAGCCGCGCGCAGGTCGGAAAGGCCTTTCCCGGTCGTTCCGCTGACCGCCACCGCCTCGACGGTTCCCACCGAGGTGGCCGCCACCTCCATTCGGGCGCGTTCGAGTGCCGGCCCGGGATCGGCGAGGTCGCTGCGGGTGACCGCGATGAGCCCGTGTCGCACGCCGAGCGCGTCGAGCGCGGCCAGATGCTCGGCAGACTGGGGCATCCAGCCCTCGTCAGCCGCCACGACGACGAGGGCCGCCGGCACCGGTCCCGCCCCGGCCAGCATCGTCGCGACGAAGCGCTGGTGCCCCGGCACGTCGACGAACGCCACGACGGCGCCGGACGGCAGCGTCGTCCAGACGAAACCGAGCTCGATCGTCATGCCGCGGCGCCGCTCCTCGACGAGCCGGTCCGGCTCCATGCCGGTGAGCGCCCGTACCAGGGTGGACTTGCCGTGGTCGACGTGACCGGCCGTCGCGACGACGAACATCTACGCGTCTCGGACCGCGAGGATCGCCTCGCGGAGCGACTTGTCGAGCCCGTCCGGCACGCAGCGCAGGTCGAGCAGCAGCCGATCGTGATCCACCCGGCCGACCACGGACGGGTCACCGAGCCGCAGTGGCGTGGCATAGCCGGCCGGCAGTGCCAGCGCCCACGACGGCAGCTCCACCTCCGGAGCGCCGCCACCGCCGACGACCGACATCGTCCGCACCACGTCGGCGTCGACGCCCGGCAGCGTCGCCGCGAGTGCCCGCGCCCGGCTCTTCAGCCCGGCCGGATCCGCGGAAAGCGCTTGCCGTACGGGGTGGGCCGGCCCACGCAGGGTCGCCTCGAATGCGGCGAGGGTCAGCTTGTCCACGCGCAGCGCACGGGCAAGGGGGTGGCGACGCAGCCGCTCGACCAGCTCGCCGGCCCCCAGGAGCAGCCCCGCCTGTGGACCACCGAGCAGCTTGTCGCCGCTGGCCGTGACCAGCGCGGCACCCGCTTCCAGTGCGCTGGCCGCATCGGGCTCGTCCGGGAGCAGCGGGTCGGGGGCGAGCAGGCCCGACCCGATGTCGACCACGACCGGCACCGGAAGGGTCGCCAGTTCACGGACCGGCACCGACGAGGTGAACCCGCGAACCACGAAGTTCGACGGGTGCACCTTCAGTAGGAAAGCGGTTTCCGGGCCGATCGCCGTCGCGTAGTCGGCCAGCGCGGTGCGGTTCGTGGTGCCGACCTCGCGCAGCCGCGCGCCGGTGCACCCGAGCAGATCGGGCAGGCGGAAGCCGTCTCCGATCTCGACCATCTCGCCGCGGCTGACGACGATCTCACGCCCGGCGGCCAACGCCGTCGCGGCCAGGGACAACGCCGCCGCACCGTTGTTGACCACGTGGACGGCCTCCGCGGCCGGGACCGCGTGGGCGAGCGCCGCGAGCGCGTCGCGCCCACGTCGGGCCCGCCGGCCCGTGGCAAGGTCGAGCTCGACGTCGGTGTATCCGGTCGCCGCGACGACGGCCTCGACCGCGGCCGCGGAAAGCGGTGCCCGCCCCAGATTCGTGTGGATGACGACGCCGGTGGCGTTGATCACGGGTCGCAGGCTCGCGGCGCGCTCGGGCAGTGCGGCGACGGCCACGTCGGCCACGCTTGCCGGCGGAATCTCGCCGCGCCGGGCCCGCTCCTGCGCCGCGACGACCGCCGCCTTCACCGTCGACCGGCCGAGTGTGGCGGTGGCGGCGCGCAGACGGGGGTCCGCCAGAACCGCGTCGGTGCGCGGCACCTGACGCCGTGGATCGGAGCCGGTGTCACGATGCGGATCGGTCACCCGACCTCCTCCCGCAGCACTCGCAAGGCAGCCTATCGAAGGCAGACGGCGCGGTCGCGGCGGACAGGAGAACGGCGGACACGAAACGGAGACGGACGGGAATCGAACCCGCCTGGCCCGGATCCCGGGCCACACCGGTGTTGAAGACCGGGAGGGGCACCAGCCGCCTGAACGCCTCCGGACCGGAGCCTAGTACCTGGCTAAGGTCGACCCATGACGAACCGGCTTACCGGATACGCCCGCGGCGGCGGCTGCGCCTGCAAGATCCCACCGGGCGAACTCGAGGCCGTAATCGCTGACCTGCGCGGATCCTCTGTCGCGGGCAACGGTGAACTGGTTGTCGGGCTCGACGATGGTGACGACGCCGCGGTCGTGACGATCGCCGGTGGCACCGCCGTGGTCGCGACCGCCGACTTCTTCACCCCGGTGGTCGACGACGCCTACGACTGGGGCCGGATCGCCGCCGCGAACGCGCTTTCCGACGTGTACGCGATGGGTGGCACGCCGGTCGTGGCTGTCAACCTCCTGGCGTGGCCGCGCGACCTGCTGCCGATGACGCTGGCGGCCGAGGTGCTCCGCGGCGGGCTCGACGTGGCGCGCACCGCGGGATGCCACGTCGCGGGCGGGCACAGCGTCGACGATCCGGAACCCAAGTACGGCATGGCGGTCACCGGCGTCGCCGACCCGGACCGCCTGCTTCGCAACGACTCCGGTGTGGCCGGACTGCCGCTGACGCTCACCAAGCCGCTGGGCCTCGGGGTGCTGAACAGCCGGCACAAGGCGACCGGCGACGTGTTCCCGCACGCGGTCGACGTGATGGCCACCCTCAACCGGGACGCCTCGCGGGCCGCGGTCGCGGCGGGCGTCCGGTGCGCCACCGACGTGACCGGGTTCGGGCTGCTCGGTCACCTGCACAAGCTGGCCCGCGCGAGCCACGTCACCGCGGTGGTCGACGCGGCGGCGGTCCCTTACCTGGAGGACGCGAGGAAAGCGCTTGCCGACGGCTATGTGAGCGGCGGGACCCGGCGCAACCTCGACTGGGTGCGGCCGCACCTGTCGGCGTCGGTCGGCGAGGACGAACTGCTGCTGCTCGCGGACGCGCAGACGTCCGGAGGACTGCTCGTGGCAGGCGAGCTGCCGGGCCACCCGGTCGTGGGGGAGCTGGTCGCCGCCGAGCCGGGTGTCACCCTCGTCGTCCGCTGAAGCGGCATGGCCTGAACGGGCGCAGCGCGCGGTAGGCCAGACGGCGCAGGCCGGTGCGACGTGACCGGTCCGGCTCGGGAACGAGGAGACCGCGCTCGGCGAGGAACTGGGCGGCCTCGTTGGCGTCGGGGCACGGGCCGTCGCGTCCGCAGGCGGCGCAGGCGCCCGTGTCGGTGCTGGTGCGGTGCAGGTCCAACCGGCGCCGCTGGGCGCCCACCGCCGCATCCGCCGCCGTCGATCGGTAGACGTTCATGCGTGGCATTCGTCGCCGTCGACGCCGTGGATGTGGTCGTGTCCGCGATATTCGGTTGATCGCCGCGGCGGCCGCTGCATACGGTCGCCGCATGGTCATGATGATGGTGCGTCGTGTCCGCGGGACAGCCCGCCGCGGCGTCGGGCGGATCCCGGCGGAGCTGGGGCTGGCACCCGCTCACTGACGAATGGGCCGCTCGCATCGTCGACGGTTCGGGTGTGCGACCCGGTGAGCTGGTGTTCGACATCGGCGCCGGCACGGGTGCGCTCACGGCTCCGCTGGTGCGGGCCGGCGCCCGCGTGATCGCGGTGGAACTGCACCCCGGCCGGGCCGAACGACTGGCCGCCCGGTTCGCGGGCGCGCCGGTCACGGTGCTCCGGGTCGACGCGCGTGATCTCCGTCTGCCACAGCGCCCGTTCCGCGTGGTCGCGAGCCCGCCCTACGGCATCAGCAGCGTCCTTTTGCGGTTGCTCACGGCGCGCGGCTCGTCGTTGGTCGCGGCCGATGTCGTGTTGCAGCGCGCGGTCGTGCGTCGCTGGGCGGACGCGGGTCCGCCTCCGACCGGCCGTCGCCGCGCTGTCTCGGGACCGGACGCGGCCGCCGCCGGCCGACGCGCAGGCGCCCACGTACGCCCGGGCGTCCACGTGCTCAACGGTCGGTGGACGGTCACCGTCGGACAACGGTTGCCGCGCAACGCGTTCCGGGTCCCTCCTCAGGTCGACTCGGACGTGCTGGTCATCCGCCGCCGCTGACCGGCGACGGCGGACGACGGATCAGAAGCCGGGGAACACCGCCCGGAGGTCGGCCAGCGTGACCTTGGCGGCCGACACGTCGACAGTGTCGGCGTTCGAGTCGTCGAGGCGCCCGAACACGAGTCGCAGGAAGGACTCGGCCGTCATGCGGACCACGCCGTCGGGCTGCTCCGGTCCGCCGTTCTCCAGGGACACCGACTCCGGCGCGGCGCCGAGCACGAACGTCCGCGTCGGGCTGGTGGTCTCGACGCGCACCGACCAGGTCGCGCCGGACGGCTTCGCCATCCAGCCGGTGCGTCCGGCAAGGTCGTCGATGAGCATGTCGACCGCGTACTGCGCGACCCGCGCCGACGGGTCGAGGGCCACCGCCACGTCCCAGGTGTGGACGGCGTGCTCGGGCAGCCGGAACTTCGCGAGCCCGTCGCCGTCGAGCTCGAGCATGCCCCCGAAGAGGGAGATGCTGGCCGCGGCCAGTTCCTCGGCGGACATCGCCTCGTACGCCTCGACCAGCCGTGCGTCGGAGCGGACCCCCTCGGAGACCTGCTCCTGCGGGGAAAGCGCATTCCACCGGCCCCAGATCTCCTGCATCGCATCCTGACCGATCGGCTCGGTGTGCTCGCGTGCCGCCTTCAGCCACTCCAGGTTGATCTCGGCGCCGCTGCCCAGGTGCGAGTAGACCTGCGCGATCGTCCAGTCGGAGCAGTACGACATGCGCGTCGCCGACTCTCCGAGGCCGTCGGCGAGGCTGGCGAGCAGGTCGTGGGACGAGCGCAGAGCACGCACGGGTTCGGACATGGGGAAAGGCCTTTCCGTCAGCGGTCGCAACGGGCCGAGCTTACCCAGCCGCGAACCCCACCCACCCTGGGTACGCTCGGCGCCGCGCGCCCCGGGCGCAACCGGCACCCAGCCGGGCACAATCGAACGGTGATCGAGGCAGACGTCGCGGTGGTCGGTGCGGGCATAGCGGGGGTCGGTGCGGCGTACGAGCTGTCCGCGACCGTGTCGGTGGTGCTCCTGGAACAGGAGCGCCAGCCCGCGCATCACACGACCGGCCGGTCGGCCGCGATGTTCCTGGAGAGCTACGGGGGCGAGCGGGTCGGTCCGCTCACGGCCGCGAGCCGGCCGCTGTTCGAGAGCGTCGGGACCCTGCTGCGCCCCCGCCCCTGGCTCGTGGTCCAGGACCCGGCCGCGCCCGCCAGCGGCCACGACATCGCCGGCGGAGAGGTGCTGGAAGCGCTTTCCCCGGCGGAGGCGCTCGCCCTGTGCCCCGTGCTGCGTCCAGAGTGGACGGAGGGCGCGATGATCGAGCGGTTGGCCCAGGAGATCGACGTCCTGGGGCTGCACCAGTACTTCCTCGGCGGCGCCCGGCGCCGGGGAGCACGGGTGCACCTGTCGGCGGAGGTGCTCGCCGGACACCGCGAGGGTGGCTTCTGGCACCTCGACACCACCGCGGGTCCGGTGCGGGTGGGCGCGGTGGTCGACGCCGCCGGCGCGTGGGCCGATGTGGTCGCCACCCGGCTGGGAGTCGAGCCGGTGGGGCTGACCCCGCTGGTCCGCACCGCTGCGGTGGCCCGCTTCGCGGCGGCCGATCCGAACTGGCCACTCGTCGGCGACCTGGCCGAGACCTTCTACTTCCGGCCCGAGGGCCAGGGGCTCCTGATCTCACCCGCCGACGAGACCCCGGCCGAGCCGCACGACGCGCGGGCGGACGAGCTCGCCGTGGCGCTCGCACTGGAGCGGGTCAACGCGGCGACCACGCTGGGGCTGCGCTCGGTGTCGACGGCGTGGGCGGGGCTGCGGACGTTCAGTCCGGACCGGGATCCGGTAGTGGGACCCGACCCGGCCGAGCCCTCGTTCTGCTGGCTCGCCGGGCAGGGCGGCTTCGGCATTCAGACGGCTCCCGAGCTAGCCCGGCTGGCGGCAAACGCTGTCCTCGGCGGTGGCACGCGGTTGCCGGAGGCGCTGTCCGCCGCCCGCTTCCGGACCGACACGGGGAAGGCGCTTTCCGCGGAGCGGTGAGGACACGGGCCGGCGGACGGGCAGGCGGGTTCCGCGGAGCGCCGGGCGCAAGGAAGCGGTG
Source organism: Virgisporangium ochraceum (assembly GCF_016863655.1). GTDB lineage: Bacteria > Actinomycetota > Actinomycetes > Mycobacteriales > Micromonosporaceae > Virgisporangium > Virgisporangium ochraceum. Next base: position 140,485 of record NZ_BOPH01000024.1, on the reverse strand, counting down.
GGGCCAGGAAGCGGTGGGGCCAGGAAGCGGTGGGGCCAGGAAGCGGTGGGGCAAGGAAGCGGTGGAGCAAGGGCGGTCGGGCAAAGGGCGGTCGGGCAAAGGGCGGTCGGGCAAAGGGCGGTCGGGCAAAGGGCGGTCGGGCCAGAGGTTGAGGCCAGAGGAGGGGGCAGGAACGCCCTTTCCCGGAAAGTGTGATCCCGAGGCGGCGGCCAGCAGGCGCTTTCCGTAGAGCGGTCACGCCCGGAGCCGGACGCGGGAACGCGCTTTCCCGGAGCAGCGGGACTCCAGTCGAGCGTCGGGACTCGAGTCGAGCGCCGGAACCGGAGGAAGGGCCGGCCCGCGGTGGCAGAATTGGCCGATGGCACTGCCCCGGTCGTTGGCTCTCGCCGGTATCGCCGCGATCGTCGTCGCCGTGGGGATGATCGGGTCTCTGCACGTCACCGGGCCGTCGGCGGAGCTGGACCCCATGCGGCGCACCATCAGCCAGTACGCGTTGCTGGAGACCGGGCACGTGTTCAACACCGCGGTCGTGGTGCTGGCCCTCGGCTCGGCCGCCACCCTGCTGGCGCTGGTGCGCACGGAGATAGTGCCCGTCCGCTCCATGGCAGCCCTGGCGTTGCTGCTGTGGTGTGTGGGACTGGCCGCGGTCGTGTACTTCCCGAAGCACAACTGGGCCGTCGGCCCCTCGGTCGAGGGGACCATCCACCGGTACGCGAGCGTGGTCGCGTTCCTCAGTCTGCCGGTGGCGGCGTTGCTGGTCGGGCGGCGCTGGTGGCGGGACCCGCGGTGGCGGACCCAGGCGAGGGTGAGCACTGCTCTCGGATTGGTCGCACTGCTCTGCTTTGCGCCGATCGCGGTCGCGTTCGTGTTGTACCCGTTCACGGGCGTTCCGTGGTGGCGGGCGATTCCGTTGGGCGGGGTCGAGCGGTTGCTGGCTTTCGTCGAGGTGGTCGCTGTCGTCCAGCTTGCGCTGTGGGCGATCCGTGCGGGGTCGCGCGGCGCAAGCGCAGGAGCGGTCCGTGCGGGGTCGCGCGGTGGAGGAGCGGTCCGTACCGGGTCGCGCAGTGGAGGCGCAGTCCGTACCGGGACACGTGACAGCAGGAACCGCGCGGCGTCGTAACACGGGCCGGGCCACGCTGGAGAAGGACCAGGTCGCGCTCCAAGAAGGGGCACGCCGCGCCGTAGAGACGGCGCCAGGTCGCGCTGCAAGACCGGCACGTCGCGCCGTAGGGATGGCGCCAGGCCGCGCTGCAAGACCGGCACGTCGCGCCGTAGAGACGGCGCCAGGCCGCGCCGCAAGAACGGCACGCCGCGCCGCAGAAGACGCCGGGCCGCGCGGTAAGAAGGGCCGCGCCGCAAGAGAGAGACCAGGCCGCACAGTCAGAGCGAGAGCGGTCGAAGCCTGAGACGCCCGGCACCCTACTCGCGGGTTAAGTTGAGCCCATGGGGTTCGACGTCGAACGGGTCCGGGCTGCCTACCCGGCGCTCGCCGAAGGTTTCGTGCACTTCGATGGCGCGGCGGGCACTCTCGTCGCCCGGGGCGTCGCAGACGCCATCGCCACCACTCTGACCACCGCGGTCGGCAACCGCACCACCGTGTTCGAGGCCGGACGCCGGTCCAACGTGATCGTGGCCGCTGCCCGCGACGCCGTCGCCGACCTGGTCAACGGCGATCCGGCCGGCGTCGTGTTCGGGCCGAGCGCCACGGCGCTGACGTACCTGGTCGCGCGCACGCTGTCCACACAATGGGAACGCGGCGACGAGGTCGTCGTCTCCCGGCTCGACCACGACGCCAACGTGCGGCCCTGGGTGCAGGCGGCCGAGAGGCGTGGCGCCACCGTGCGCTGGGCGGAGTTCGACCCGGCGACCGGCGAGCTTCCGGTCGAGCAGTACCGGAGCCTCGTCACCGACCGGACGAAGATCGTCGCCGTCACCGCCGCCAGCAACGCGATCGGCACGCGACCCGACGTCGCGGCGATCGCCGACGTGGCGCACGCCGTCGAGGCGCTGGTCTACGTCGACGGCGTGCACTCCACGGCACACGTGCCCACCGACATCGAGGAACTCAGGGCCGACTTCTACGTGACCAGCGCCTACAAGTGGTCCGGCCCGCACCTCGCCGCCTGCGTCGCGAAGCCGCAGGTCTGGGAGCGGATGCGGCCCGACAAGCTCATGCCGTCGCCCGACACGGTTCCCGACCGGTTCGAGTTCGGCACGCTCAGCTTCGAGCTGCTGGCCGGCGTCACGGCCGCGGTCGACCACCTCGCCGGCCTCGCTCCCGGAATCGCACAGACCCGGCGGGACAAAGTGGTCGCCTCGCTGACAGAGGCGCACGCATACGCGTCCCAGATCTTTGAAAAACTCGTCAGTGGGCTTGAAAGGATCGAAGGGGTCACGGTTCTGCCGGCGCCGCCGGGCCGTTGCCCCACGGTCTCCTTCCGGGTGGACCGGGAAGCGCCCGCGACCACCGCGACCGCCCTCGGTGACCAGGGCATCTGCGTCTACTCCGGCGACTACTACGCCTACGAGTACTTCCAGTCGACGGGCCTGCGCGACAGCGGTGGCGGCGTGCGGGCCAGCGTGTACCACTACAACACCGCCGCCGAGGTCGATCGGCTTCTCCAGGCCGTGGCAGAGAGGGCACATTCATGAAGGTCCTGTACACAGCGGAGGTGACCGCGACCGGCGACGGCCGCAACGGGCACGTCACCTCCACCGACAAGCTGATCGACGTCGACGTCGCCCGACCGGTCGAGATGGGTGGGACCGGCGGGGCCACCAACCCGGAGCAGCTGTTCGCGGCGGGGTACTCGACGTGCTTCCACTCGGCGCTGCGCCGGGTCGCCCAACTGGCGGGGGTCGACGTCACGGGGTCGCAGGTCACCGCGCGGGTCGGCATCGGCGCGATCGGCGAGGGCCGGTTCGGGCTGACGGCCGCGCTCGACATCGCGCTGCCGGCCGTCCCGCGCGACCAGGGCGAGGAGCTGGTGCGCAAGGCACACCAGGTGTGTCCGTACTCCAACGCGACAAGAGGCAACATTGACGTGACCGTCACGCTCGTCGACTCCGCCGAGGTCACGCCGTGAGGGAGGTACGGCTGGTCTCCCGCCCGGTCGGCATGCCGACCGCGGAGAACTTCGAGCTGGTCGAGGTCGACCTGCCGGAGCCGACCGACGGGCAGGTCCTGGTCCGGAACCACTTCATGTCCGTCGACCCCTACATGCGCGGCCGCATGAACGACGTCAAGTCGTACGTGCCGCCGTTCGAGCTGGGCAAGGCGATGGAGGGCGGCGCGGTCGGCGAGGTCGTCGCGTCGGCGAACCCGGCCCTGGCCGTCGGCGACCTGGTACTGCACAACCTGGGTTGGCGGGACGTCGCGCTGGTCCCCGACAAGGGCGCACGCAGGATCGAGGCGATCGAGGGCGTGAGCCTGTCGGCCTACCTGGGGGTTCTCGGGATGCCGGGCCTCACCGCGTACGTCGGCCTGCTCGACATCGCCGAGTTCAAGCCCGGCGACGCGGTGTTCGTGTCGGGAGCGGCGGGCGCGGTCGGCAGCGTGGTCGGGCAGATCGCGAAGGCGCGGGGTGCGTCGCGCGTGATCGGAAGCGCCGGGACCGCGAGCAAGGTGGCCTGGCTACGCGGGATCGGCTTCGACGCCGCGTTCGACTACCACGAGGGACCCGTACGCGCCCGCCTCAAGGAAGCCGCCCCGGACGGGATAGACGTCTATTTCGACAACGTCGGCGGTGAGCATCTGGAAGCGGCGATCAGCGCGCTGAGACCGTACGGCCGCGTGGCGATGTGCGGCGCCATCAGCGCCTACAACGCCACCGACGCGCCGCCCGGTCCGAACAACCTGTCTCTGGCGGTGGGAAAGCGCCTCACCTTGCGCGGCTACATCGTGAGCGACCACAACCGGAGAATGAAGGACTACCTGCCGGAGATGTCCACCTGGCTGGCCGAAGGCAAGGTCCAGTGGCAGGAGACGGTCGTCGACGGCCTGGAAAACGCGACGGAGGCCTTCCAGGGCCTCCTGACCGGCCAGAACACCGGCAAAATGGTCGTCAAACTCTAGCTACCCGCGCCACCCCGTCCAAGCTTTTCAGAGCGCGACACGAAGCACGCAGCTAAACCACGACGGATTTCGGGCGGACCAACTCGCGGAGAGAAGCTCGACGCTTTACTTCCGGAGCGAGTTGGTCCGCCCGAATCCAAAAGCACGCACTAGTTGCGAGCGTAAGGGTTCGTGTCGTTGTCGCCGTAGTGAACCGTGTCGGCCACACCGTCGAAGTCGGTGTCGGTGACCGTACGGTCAATGTTGCCGTCCTCGTCCGGGTCCGACTGGACCTGGTCCACCCGACCGTCGAAGTTGCGGTCGAAGGCCGCCAGGTCGAGCTGCCCGTCGCCGTCGGTGTCGGCGGCGGCCGCGTCGACGTAACCGTCCTCGTTGGTGTCGGCGTAGACCCGCTCGGGGCTGCCGTCCTCGTTGGCGTCGACGTAGGCGGTGTCGAGGGCGACGCCACCGTGCTCGTCGGTGTATACGGCCTCGGGACGCCCGTCGCCGTCGGCGTCGGTGGCCGCGATGTCGGCGTAGCCGTCGTGGTCCACGTCGGAGACACCGAGCTGCGAACCGTCGGTGAACTGCGCGACGATCGTGTGGTCGTGCGGCTCCTCGTACGTGGGGGCGTCGGTGCCGTAGTCCTCGCCGCCGGTCGTTCCCGGGTCTTCGTACTCGCTCATGCCATCTCCAGCTTTCGTGGTGGGATGGCGGTGTCTCGGGTCGTGCCGCCATCGTGGTGCTGTCGGAAAGAGTACGGAGCCTAGCGGTCCGGAAAGATCCCACGTTCGTGCCACCTCGCCCACCCTGGTGGACCACACCGACCGTGACACTCCGGTGGATCACGGTCGGCTTCCGAGCCTTCGCTTTGTGTCGCAGAATGAGGTGATGACGGGCGATCCGGAGCGGGCCGAGCGGGACTCGTACACCTCCGGATGGCACCTGGCCGACTACGGCAACAGCTCGCTCTCCGAGGTCAAGAGCCTGTGCCAGACGTACTTCGGACTCTCCGTCGTCCCGGAGCTGCCCGAGGCGCGGCTGCTCTACTGGTTCCGGGCCGGCCGGGTGGGCGCGGTCACCGTCGGTGAAATGCGGTTCGGTGACGAGGTGCGGCTGCTCCGGCCGGACTCGCCGGACGTGTACCTCGTATATGTGCCGCTGACCGGCCGGATGACGACGGAGCACGCGGGGGTGGTCGCCGCGGGGTCGGTCAACCGCGCCGTCGTGCACCGGCCGTGCGGGCCGGCCACCGTCGACCGGATCCGGCCGTTCACCACGGTGCTGGTCGTCCGGCTCGAACGGGCCGCGGTGGAGCAGCACCTCCAGACCGCGCTCGGCCGGTCGGTCGGCGGCGTGGTCGAGGTGGCGCCGTGGCTCGACCTCACCACCCGGCGGGGACGCACGTGGCTCGGTCTCATGCAGTTGACGCTCGACGACATCGTCGAGCCCGACGGCGCGGCCGCCGACCCCACGACGGCGGCCCGGTTGGCCGCCGGCGCGATCGCCGCCTTCCTGTCGGCGGCCGACCATCCGCACCGCAAGGAGCTGATCCGGCCCGAGCGGTACCGGTGGCCGCGCCCGGTGCGGAGGGCGATCGAGGCGATGCAGGCCGACCCGGCGTACCCGTTCACGGTCGCCGACCTGGCCCACACGAGCGGCGTCGGCGTCCGCGCGCTGCAGGCCGCGTTCCACCGGACCACCGGCACCTCGCCGATGTGCTACCTGCGCGACCTGCGGCTGGCCCGCGCCCACGGCGACCTGCGCAGCGCCCGTCCCGACACCGAGACGGTCGCCGACGTGGCCCACCGGTGGGGGTTCAGCCACCTCGGCCGGTTCGCCGCCGCGTACCGCCAGCAGTTCGGCGTGGCGCCGTCGGTCACCTTGCGTGAGTGACGGTTCGTTCTTGCCTCAGCCGCCGCGGTCGTGCGCCTCAGGTGCCGGGGTCGTGTGCCTCGGGTGCCGGGCGGGTGGTGACGGGTCGCCAGTCGGCCGGGGCGCGTTCGTCGCGCTCGGGTCCCCGCGCGCCGGTCTCCCCGGACGGGTGCACCACCGGCAGGTGACGCCTACGCGCCCTACGGTCAGTCACGACGTCGACGCTAGGCCGGCCCACGGCACCGGTCCATCCGTTACGCGTCGCTCACTATCCGTGCGGCGTGCTATTTCATGCGCACGGTGCGTGATCTGACACTTGACGGATCGGCATGTGTCGGGCGGGGCGGGTGCCTCAGGCGCGGCCGCGTGGTCGCGTGGCTGGGCGCGGAGGGTGGGTGTGCCGGGCGCGGCGCGTGGCCGCGCGGTTGCCTGGGCCGGGCGCGGAGGGTGAGCTGCGTGCGGCGGTCGGTCAGCGCCAGCCGCGTGGGTGGGCGTCGGCGCGGCGTCCACTCGCCTTGGTCTCGGCGCCGGCCGCCGCGGCGAGGAGGTCGGCGAGCTCGTCGAAGCCCTCGCGGACCAGCCCGACCGTGATCCGCACGTGGTCGGTGGACAGCGGCGTGACCATGAACGGCGCGCCCGGCGCCACGGCCACCCCGTGCGCGGCCAGGGACAGCATCGCCACCTGTTGGTCGGCGACCTCCATCCACAGGTTGATGCCGTCGGCGGCGGTCGCGGTGACCCCGCGCGCGGACAGCGCCGCGAGCATCGCCTCCCGGCGTCGGGCGTACTCGGCGCGCGCCGCGGCGATGCCGGCCACGGTCTCCGGGTCGGTGAGCAGGTCGACCAGCACCGCCTGGAGCAGCCGGCTGGACCAGCCCGGCCCGAGCAGCCGCCGGTCGGTCACCGGGTTGATCACCGCGGCGGGTCCGCCGACGGCGGCGAGCCGGAGGTCGGGACCGTGGCTCTTGGAGAAGCTGAGGATGTGGACGGTGTTGTCCGGCAGCCACGAGCCGAGGCTGACCGGCGGCGCCGACGCGATGTCGCCGGCGTGGTCGTCCTCCACCACGAGCACCGACGGGTGCTCGCCGAGCACGATCGCGAGCGTCGCGGCCCGGTCGGCGGTCATGCTGCCGCCGGTCGGGTTGTGGGCGCGCGGCTGCAGGTAGAGGGCGACCGGGCGGTGCGCGTCCAACGCGTCGGCGAGCGCGTCGGGACGCATGCCGTGACCGTCCACAGGTACGCCGACCACGACGGCGCCGACCTGGTCGAGCAGGTCGAGCATCGGCGGGAAGGCCGGGTTCTCCACAAGCACGTGATCTCCGAAGCGAACAGTGTTCGCGGTGATCCGGTCGACCGCGTCCAGCGCGCCGTCGACCACGGTCAGCCGTTCGGGCTCGAACGGGAACCGTTCCCGGAGCACTGCTTCCAGTGCGGGCAGCACGGGGTCGTCGAGGTAGCTGGTGGTCAGGCGCGCGTCGCCGACGCGGCGCATCGGCTCGGCGAGGTGGGGAAGGAGGTCGTGGTCGGGGACGCCGGTGGAGAAGTCGCGGGGGAGCGTGGCGGGTCGGGTGGTGACGCGCGCGTAACGCAGCCGCTGGCGCGGCACCGGTGGGGTGAGCACGAACGTGCCCGACCGGCCGCGGGTCTGTATCGCGCCGGCCCGGGCCAGGCTGCGCCAGGCCTCGCTGACGGTGGTGGGGCTGATCCCGAGCTCACGCGCGACGTCGCGGACGGTCGGCAGCCGGGACCCGGCGGGCAGCGCACCGGTCGTGACAAGCCGGCTGACGGCGGCGGCGACCCCGCGGGCACTGCGGTCGTCGACCGCGGCGGTGATCAGATGCAGCACGTCGGCCCCGGCGCCGAGGCCCATGCGCGCGGTGAGGGTGGCCCGGTGAGCCAGGCCTGTGGAGCGGGTGACTCGGCGCCCTCGACCCGCGGAACCCGTCGCTCGAAGGCCCGGCCAACCCGAGCCGGAACCCGTCCTCCCGGAGCGGGCGGCGCCGACGTTCGGACACACGGAGCGAGCGGCGACGTTAACGCCGCCGAAACTCCCCGTTCCAAATCTCCGAACACATTCACACCATTGTCCGCCTAGAGTTGTGTCACTAGAGTCCTACGCCATCCGACCTTCCGAAACAAGGGCAGGTCGGTAGCCGTGACACCTGATCAGGAGAGGACCGGCAGCCATGGCAGATGTCGTTCGCGCCGCACTCGTCCAGACGACCTGGACCGGTGACAAGGAATCGATGATCAAGGCACACGAGGAGTACGCACGGCAGGCCGCCGCGCAGGGCGCGAAGGTGATCTGCTTCCAGGAGCTGTTCTACGGCCCGTACTTCTGCCAGGTGCAGGACAAGGAGTACTACTCGTACGCGGAGAGCATCCCCGGCCCCACCACCGAGCGGTTCCAGGCGCTCGCCGCCGACCTCGGCATGGTGATGATCCTGCCGATGTACGAACAGGAGCAGCCCGGCGTCCTGTACAACACCGCCGCCGTGGTCGACGCCGACGGGAAGTACCTCGGCAAGTACCGCAAGACGCACATCCCGCAGGTCAAGGGCTTCTGGGAGAAGTTCTACTTCCGTCCCGGCAACCTCGGCTACCCGGTGTTCGACACCGCGGTCGGCCGCGTCGGCGTCTACATCTGCTACGACCGGCACTTCCCGGAGGGCTGGCGCGCACTCGGCCTCAACGGCGCGAAGCTGGTGTTCAACCCGTCGGCCACGCACCGCGGCCTGTCGTCGTACCTGTGGCAGCTCGAACAGCCCGCGTCGGCCGTCGCCAACGAGTACTTCATCGGCGCGATCAACCGGGTCGGCATCGAGGACCTCGGCGACAACGACTTCTACGGGACGAGCTACTTCGTCGACCCGGAGGGCAAGTTCGTCGGCGAGGTGGGCGACGCCCACAACCCCGAGCTGATCGTGCGCGATCTCGACTTCGACCTGCTGGCGACGGTCCGCGACCGCTGGCAGTTCTACCGCGACCGCCGTCCCGACGCCTACGACGACCTGACCAAGCCGTGACGCCCGCCGACCCGAAGTAAGGGGAACCATGACTCTGCTGATCACCGGCGGCACCGTCGTCGGCCCCGCCGGGCCGTACGCCGCCGACGTGCTCGTCGACGGCGAGACGATCGCCGCCATCTTCGCTCCCGGCAGAGGACCGGCCGAGGGCGTGGAAACCCTTGATGCGACGGGGAAGTACGTCATTCCCGGCGGCGTCGACGCGCACACCCACATGGAGCTGCCGTTCGGCGGCACGTTCGCCAGCGACACGTTCGACACCGGCACGCGCGCCGCCGCGCACGGTGGAACCACCACGATCATCGACTTCGCGGTGCAGCGCACCGGCGAGGTCGTGCAGGACGGGCTGGCCGCCTGGCACGGCAAGGCCGAGGGCAACTGCCACGTCGACTACGCGTTCCACATGATCCTCGGTGGCGTCGACGACGACTCGCTCAAGGCGATGGACCAGCTCGTCACCGACGAGGGCATCAGCAGCTTCAAGCTGTTCATGGCCTACCCGGGCGTCTTCTACTCCGACGACGGCCAGATCCTGCGCGCCATGCAGAAGGCGCGGGAGAACGGCTCGATGATCATGATGCACGCCGAGAACGGCATCGCGATCGACGTTCTGGTGCAGCAAGCGCTTTCCCGGGGTGAGACCGACCCCATCCACCACGGCATCACCCGCCCCACGCAGCTCGAGGCGGAGGCCACCAGCCGTGCCATCTGGCTGGCCGACGTGGCGAAGGACTGCCCGCTCTACATCGTGCACCTGTCGGCGAGCCAGGCGCTGGAACAGGTTGCGGCAGCGCGCAACCAGGGCCGCAACGTCTTCGCCGAGACCTGCCCGCAGTACCTCTACCTCACGCTGGAGGACCAGCTCGGCGCGCCCGGCTTCGAGGGCGCCAAGTGGGTCTGCTCGACGCCGTTGCGCAGCAGGCACGAGCCGCACCGCGCCGATCTGTGGCGTGGACTGAGGACGAACGACCTCGCCGTGGTCTCCACCGACCACTGTCCGTTCTGCATGAAGGACCAGAAGGAACTGGGCGTCGGCGACTTCTCGAAGATTCCCAACGGGATCGGCGGCGTCGAGCACCGCGTCGACCTGCTGTACCAGGGTGTCGTCGACGGCAAGCTGTCGCTCGCGCGGTGGGTGGAGACGATCGCCACCACGCCGGCCCGCATGTTCGGGCTGTACCCGCGCAAGGGCGTCATCGCGCCCGGGTCCGACGCCGACATCGTGCTGTACGACCCGAACGGGCGCACGCGCATCAGCGTGGAGACCCACCACATGAACATGGACCACTCGGCGTGGGAAGGCTACGAGATCGCCGGAAAGGTCGACACCGTGCTGTCGCGCGGCACCGTGGTCGTCGACTCCGCCGGCAACTACCACGGCCGCAAGGGCCACGGCCAGTTCCTGCGCCGCGGTCTCAGCGACTACCTCGTCTGAGGAGGGCGTCATGAGGCAGGTACACCACTGGATCAACGGCGTCGCCGTCCCCGGCACGGGTGACCGCAGGTTACCGGTCTTCGACCCGGCCACCGGCGAGCAGCAGGCGGAGGTCGTCGCGGCGACGGCCGCCGAGGTGCGCACGGCCGTCGAGACCGCGCTGTCCGTCTTCCCGTCGTGGCGGGCCGCGTCGCTCAGCCGCCGGGCCGAGGTCATGTTCCGGTTCAGGGAACTGGTGGACGCGAACCGCAAGGAGATCGCGTCGCTACTGTCCTCCGAGCACGGCAAGACGGTGGCCGACGCGGGCGGTGAGGTGGCGCGGGGGCTGGAGAACGTCGAGTTCGCCTGCGGCGCACCGCATCTGCTCAAGGGCGGCTACAGCGAGCAGGCGGCCGGGGGCATCGACGTCTACTCGATCAAGCAGCCGCTCGGCGTCGTCGCCGGCATCACGCCGTTCAACTTCCCGGCCATGGTGCCGATGTGGATGTTCTGCAACGCGCTGGTCGCCGGCAACACGTTCGTCCTCAAGCCGAGCGAGAAGGACCCGTCGGTCTCGCTGCTGCTGGCCGACCTCCTGCGGCAGGCGGGCCTGCCCGACGGCGCGTTCAACGTCGTGCAGGGCGACCGGGTGGCGGTCGAGGCGATCCTGGCCGACCCCGACATCCAGGCGGTCAGCTTCGTCGGCTCCACGCCGGTCGCGAAGCACATCTACGAGGCCGGTACGAAGGCGGGCAAGCGCGTGCAGGCCCTGGGCGGCGCGAAGAACCACATGGTCGTGCTGCCCGACGCCGACGTCGACGCGGCCGCCGACGCCGCGGTGTCGGCCGGGTACGGCTCGGCCGGCGAGCGGTGCATGGCGATCTCGGTGGTCGTCGCCGTGGGCGCGGTCGCCGAACCGTTGGTCGAGGCGATCCGCGATCGCATCGGTCGCATCCGTACGGGACCGGCGAGCGACCCCGACGCGGAGATGGGTCCCCTGATCTCGCGCGAGCACCGCGACAAGGTCGCCGGCTACCTCGCCGAGCCCGGACCGGCCGTGGTGGTGGTCGACGGGCGCACCGAGGAGATCAGCGCGAGCCCGGGCTTCTTCCTCGCACCGTCCCTTGTGGACAAGGTACCGACCGACTCGCCGCTGTACACCGACGAGATCTTCGGACCGGTGCTGTCGGTGACCCGGGTCGACACCTACGCCGAGGCGCTGAAGCTGGTCAACGACAACCCGTTCGGCAACGGCACGGCCATCTTCACCCGCGACGGCGGGGTTGCCCGTCAGTTCCAGTACGACGTGGTGTGCGGCATGGTCGGGGTCAACGTGCCGGTACCGGTACCCGTGGCGTACTACAGCTTCGGTGGCTGGAAGGCGTCCCTGTTCGGCGACCTGCACATGTACGGGCCCGACGGCCTGGCGTTCTACACCCGCACCAAGGTGGTCACCTCGCGCTGGCCCGACCCGGCCACCAGCGAGGTCGATCTCGGCTTCCCGAAGGTGAGATAGGCCATGGACTTCGGCGTCGTCTTCCAGTGCGACCCACCGGCGAGGGACCTCGTCACGCTCGCCCAGCGGGCCGAGCGGGCCGGTTTCAGCCACGTGTGGACGTTCGACTCGCACGTGCTGTGGCAGGAGCCGTTCGTCATCTACAGCCAGATCCTCGCCACCACCGAGAAGGTGGTGGTGGGGCCGATGGTGACCAACCCGTCCACCCGCGACTGGACGGTGACGGCGTCGACGTTCGCCACGCTCAACGAGCTGTACGGCAACCGCACCGTGTGCGGCATCGGCCGCGGTGACTCGGCGGTGCGGGTGCTGGGCTCCCGCCCGACGACGCTCGCCGAGCTGCGCGAGTGCGTCGAGGTGATCCGGGAGCTGGGCAACGGTCGCGCGGTCCGGCTGCGCGATCGCGACCTCCAGTTCCTCTGGGCGGCGGAGAGCCGGCTGGAGGTGTGGGTGGCCGCGTACGGGCCGAAGGCGCTTGCGCTGACCGGCGAGGTCGGCGACGGCTACATCCTGCAGCTGGCCGACCCCGACATCGCGGCGTGGATGATCGGTGCCGTGCGTGCCGCCGCCGAAAAGGCCGGCCGCGACCCGGCCGCCATCAAGTTCTGCGTGGCGGCGCCGGCCTACGTGGGCGACGACCTGGCGCACCAGCGCGAGCAGACCCGGTGGTTCGGCGGCATGGTCGGCAACCACGTGGCCGACATCGTGGCCCGGTACGGCAACGCCGGCGGGGGAGTGCCGCAGGTGCTCACCGACTACATCGCCGGCCGGAGGGGCTACGACTACGCCGAGCACGGCCGGGCGGGCAACACCCACACCGACTTCGTGCCCGACGAGATCGTCGACCGGTTCTGCCTCCTCGGTCCGGTCGAGGAGCACCTCAAGCGGCTGAACGAGCTGAAGGACCTGGGCGTCGACCAGTTCGCGCTCTACCTCCAGCACGACGCGAAGGAGTCCACCCTGGACGCGTACGGCGCTCAGGTTCTGCCAGCATTCTCCGCATGAAGTCACTCAAAGCCGCCATCGGCGTGGCGCTCGCGCTTGTCGCGGGCGTCGCGCTGTGGGAGGGGTACAAGGCGGTCGGTGACCCCGACGGCACGTCGGTCTTCGGGGTGCGGATCCTGCCGCGCACCGACGACGCGGCGATGCCGCACGTCCTCGACGTCCTGCGGCGCCTCGGCGAGCCGGAGCTCGCCGGTGGCCGTCCGGTGTGGAGGGTCGTCTTCGACGCCTGCCTGTTCACGCTCGGCATCACCGCGGTCGGCTTCCTGGTCGGCACGCTCGTGGGGCTGCTGCTCGCGGTGCTGATGCAGCGGTTCCGGGTCGCCGAACGGGGTCTCCTGCCGTGGGTGGTGCTGTCGCAGACCGTGCCGCTGGTGGCGTTGGCGCCGCTGGTGGCCGGCTGGGGCGGTGCGCTGTCGCTCGGCCCGTATCCGTGGCAGCCGTGGATGTCGGTGTCGCTGATCGCGGCGTACCTCGCGTTCTTCCCGGTCGCGGTCGGCATGCTGCGGGGCCTGCAGTCGCCGACCGCGATCGGGATCGATCTGATGCGCAGCTATGCCGCCGGCTGGTGGACCACGCTGCTGAAGCTCCGGCTGCCCGCCGCGACGCCGTACCTGTTCCCGGCGCTGCGTCTGGCCGGCGCGGCCGCCGTCGTGGGCGCGGTGGTCGGCGAGATCTCGACCGGGACACCCGGTGGCATCGGCCGGCTCGTCATCGAGTACTCGCGCGAGGCGACCAGCGACCCGGCCAAGGTGTACACGGCGATGATCGGCGCGGCACTGCTGGGGCTGGCCGTCGCCGGGTTCGTGGCTCTGGTGGAATGGCCCCTCACGCGTCACCGCCGGAGGGTCCTGCTGCCATGACAGCTGTCGAAGTCAGTGGAGTGTCGAAGGTCTTCAACAAGGGCCGGCCCGACGAGGTGTCCGCGCTGCACGACATCGACCTCGTCGTCGAGAGTGGACAGTTCGTCTCGCTGATCGGCCCGTCCGGGTGCGGCAAGAGTACGCTGCTGCGCCTGATCGCCGACCTGGTGCCGCCGACGTCGGGCACGGTCACCGTGGCCGGCAAGCCCGCCCGCCGGGCCCGGCTCGACCAGGAGTACGGGATCGCGTTCCAGCAGGCAGGTCTCTTCGACTGGCGCACGGTGCGGCGCAACGTCGAGCTACCGCTGGAACTGCGTGGCCAGAAGCGCGCCGAGCGGCACGCCCGGGCCGAGGAGATGCTGAAACTGGTGGGCCTGTCGGACTTCGCCGGGCACTATCCCGCCCAGCTCTCCGGCGGCATGCAGCAACGCGTGGCGATCGCGCGCGCTCTCGCGGTCCACCCGCCTCTGCTCCTGATGGACGAACCGTTCGGTGCGCTCGACGAGATGACGCGCGAACGCCTGCAGTCCGAGCTTCTGCGCGTGTGCGCGGCGACCGGAACGAGCACGGTGTTCGTCACGCACTCGATCCCCGAGGCGGTGTTCCTGTCCGACCTCGTGGTGGTGATGTCGGCGCGACCCGGCCGGATCACCGAAACCGTGAAGATCGACCTCGGTGACCGCACCGACGCGATCCGCCAGTCGCCCGGGTTCTTCACCGCGATCACCAAGGTGCGCAAGGCGTTGCGGGGTATGGAGACCGCGGAGGTCGACGCATGAGGTGGGTCCGGTCGGTGCTGCCGCCGGTGGTGGTCGGCGTCGCCGGGCTGGCCCTGTGGGAGCTGATCGTGCGGGCCGGCCGGATCGCGCCGTTCATCCTGCCGGCGCCGTCGGCGATCGGTGAGCAGCTGTGGCTCGACCGGTCGGTGGTGTGGGAGGCCGGCCTCGCCAGTGGCGCGAACGCGTTGGTGGGACTGCTGGTCGGCGCCGCGTTCGGTCTCGGGGCGGCGCTGCTCGCGAGCCGCGTCCGGTTGCTGGCCGAGGTGTCGGTGCCCGTCGCCGCTCTCGTGAACGCGCTGCCCATCATCGCGCTCGCGCCGATCCTCAACAACATGTTCGACTCCACCAGCAGCATTCCGCGCCGGATCGTGGTGGCGATCGTGGCGTTCTTTCCCGTGTTCGTGAACACCCTGCGGGGCCTGCGGGAGGTCCACCCCATCCACCAGGAGCTGATGACGAGCTACGCCGCGTCCGGCTGGACGTTCGCGCGGCTGGTGCGCCTGCCGGGTGCGCTGCCGTTCGTGTTCACCGGTCTGCGGCAGGCGTCGTCGCTCGCGGTCATCGCCGCCGTGGTGTCGGAGTACTTCGGTGGGCTCCAGGACGGCCTGGGCTCCCGGATCACCTCCGCGGCGGCGTTCACCGCCTACCCGCGTGCGTGGGCCTACGTGGTCGGCGCGTGCGTCCTCGGTCTGATCTTCTACATCGCCACGCTCGTGGCGGAACGCTTCGCGATGCCCTGGCGGCGCGGCCAGGCTTCCTGAAACCTCGACTTCGCGGAGGACCGATGACCAGATTACGTATGGCTTCCCTCGCTCTCGTGTCGCTGTTGGTGGTGACGGCCTGCGGCACGGCCGACCAGAACTCCGGTGCGCCGTCGACCTCGAACGGCGTGACCAACGTCAAGGTTCAGCTCCAGTGGTTCTTCCAGGCGCAGTTCGCGGGCTACATCGCGGCCGTGGAAAAGGGCTTCTACAAGGAGGAGGGGCTGAACGTCGAGCTGCTCGAGGGCGGCGTCGACATCGTCCCGCAGACCGTGCTCGGCCAGGGCCGCGCCGACTACGCGGTGGCCTGGGTCCCGAAGGCGCTCGCGTCGCGCGAGCAGGGCGTGCAGATCACCGACGTCGGCCAGTTCTTCGCCCGCTCGGGCACCTACCAGGTGGCGTTCGCCGGCAAGGGAATCACGTCGGCCAAGGACCTGAAGGGCAAGAAGGTCGGCAACTGGGGCTTCGGCAACGAGTTCGAGTTGTTCGCCGGCCTCACGAAGGCCGGCCTCGACCCGGGCAAGGACGTCACGCTCGTGCAGCAGCAGTTCGACATGCAGGCGCTGCTGCGCGGTGACATCGACGCCGCACAGGCGATGAGCTACAACGAGTACGCGCAGGTGCTCGAGGCCACGAACCCGAGCACCGGCAAGCTCTACCAGCCGAGCGACTTCGTGATCATCGACTGGAACAAGGAAGGCACCGCGATGCTGCAGGACGCGTTGTGGGCCAACACGACACGCCTCGGCGACAAGGCGTACCAGGAGACGACGGTCAAGCTGCTGACCGGCACCATCAAGGGCTGGGCGTACTGCCGTGACAACCCGGAGGAGTGCCGCGACCTGGTGGTGAAGAAGGGCTCGAAGCTCGGCGCCAGCCACCAGCTGTGGCAGATGAACGAGACCAGCAAGCTCATCTGGCCGTCGTCCAAGGGCATCGGGCTCATCGACGAGGGCGACTGGAACCGCACGGTCGAGCTGTCGCAGAGCACGAAGAACCAGGACGGCAAGACCGTCCTCACGAAGAAGCCCGAGGGCCAGGCCTTCACGAACGAGTACATCCAGAAGGCCATCGACAAGGCCAAGGCGGGCGGCGTCGACGTGACGGGCTCGTCGTTCAGCCCGAAGCAGGTGACCCTCAACGCCGGCGGCGCGTAGCCGCCCCTCGCGAGTCTGGGCCCCGGTACACGCGTACCGGGGCCCTTTCGCATCTACGCACCTAGGTGGATTTCGGGATCTTTACCACTGCGTTACGTCCGTCGAAGTGCGGGATCGCCGGTGCGAGCGCACAGTGAGGGAACTGCACGTATGAGTGCAGGCCCCGCCAGCGTCACCGGCTGGCGGATGCGCCCCACTCCCCGGGAGGTGCGTTTTGCGCATGAGCCATCCCCGGCCACGACAGAAACTGGCACTTTTTGTCGCGGCCCTCGTTGCCGCCCCCACTCTCGTCGCGTGCGGAAGCGACGACGGCGCCAACGTTCTCACGTTCTGGCAGAGCCCGGACTCCTCCGGCGTCGTCGGAAAAATCGTGGACCAGTGCAACCAGCAGGCGAACGGCCGCTACGTGATCCGGCGGGAGACGCTGCCGAACAGCGCCGACGCCCAGCGCGAGCAGCTCGTACGACGGCTGGCCGCCAAGGACAAGACGATGAACGTCCTCTTCATGGACGTCATCTGGGCGCCCGAGTTCGCCGAGGCCAAGTGGATCCTCCCGTTCGAGGGCGAGGACGAGGCGAAGGCGACCGACGACATCCTGCAGGGGCCGAAGGAGTCGGCCACCTGGAAGGGCAAGCTGTACGCGGCGCCGTTCTCGTCGAACAGCCAGCTGCTCTGGTACCGCAAGTCGTTGGCCAAGCAGGCCGGCATCGACCCGACCGCCGAGAACTTCACCTGGGACGACCTCATCGACGCGTCGTCGAAGATGCCCGAGAACTCGCGCTTCGTCGAGATACAGGCCAACCGGTACGAGGGCTACATGGTCTGGATCAACGGACTCATCAGCTCCGCCGGCGGCAGCATCCTCGAGAACACCGACGCCGGAACGAACGCCAAGCCGGGCGTGAACAGTGACGCCGGCCGCCGCGCCGCCGAGATCATCCAGAAGTTCGTCGACTCTCCCGCCGCGGACTTCGGTCTGTCCACGGCGATCGAGGAGACCACGCGCGCGGCGTTCCAGAACGGCAACGCGTGGGCGATGCTGAACTGGCCCTACATCTACGGTCTCGGCTCCGAGAACGCCGGCAAGGACGCCAACTTCAAGCCCATCTTCGAGGACTACGGCTGGGCCCGGTACCCGCGGGTCGACGCCAACACCCCGAGCGCACCGCCGATCGGTGGCGCGATGATCGGCGTCGGCGCGTACACGCCGGAACCCAAGCGCAAGCTGGCGTTCGAGGCCGCGGCGTGCATCACGTCGCCGGAGAGCCAGAAGCAGCGGATGGACACCCTCGGCGAGCCGGCCACGCGGGCGTCGATCTACGACGATCCCGGCATCCTCGCCAAGTACCCGTTCGCCCCGCTGATCCGTGACTCCATCGACCAGGCCGCCCCGCGTCCGCTCACGCCGTTCTACAACGACGTGACGATCGCGATCCAGCGCACCTGGCACCCGCCGGGCTCGGTGAACCCGAACAAGACACCCAAGGAGTCCAACGACCTCATCAGCAAGGCGTTGAAGGGCAAGGTGCTGATATGACGACCACCGCGCCGACCCAGGCGGGCGCTTCCGCTGAGCGCGACGACGCCGAGGTCGTCCAGGGCAAGCCGCCCGTCAGCGACCGGGAGCGGCACGAGAAGCGTCTCGGGCTGATGCTCGCCGGTCCCGCGTTCGCGCTCATGATGATCGTGACCGCGTACCCGGTGCTCAACTCGATCTGGTTGTCCTTCAACCGTTACACGCTCGCGGCGCCCGACGACCGCGAGTTCGTGTGGCTCAGCAACTACGTCACCGTCCTGTCATCTCCGTTGTGGTGGAACGACATGCTCACGACCGTCCTGTTGACGGTCTTCACGGTGGCGGCGGAGCTCGTGATCGGGTTCATCTTCGCCATGGTCATGCACCGGGCCATCTTCGGGCGCAGGACGGTGCGCGTGGCGATCCTGATTCCGTACGGCATCGTCACCGTCGTGTCGGCGTTCGCCTGGCAGTTCGCGTTCGACCCCACGGCCGGTTTCGTAAACTCGCTCCTCGGTACCGACAAGAACTTCTTCGGTGACCGGTGGAGCTCGCTGTTCATCATCTTCCTCGCGGAACTGTGGAAGACGACGCCGTTCATCTCGCTGCTCCTGCTCGCCGGCCTCGCGACGGTGCCGAGTGTGCTGGGCGAGGCGGCCGAGGTCGACGGAGCCACGGCGTGGCAACGGCTGTGGCGGGTGACCATCCCCAACATGAAGGCGGCGATCCTCGTCGCCGTGCTGTTCCGCACGCTCGACGCGTTCCGCATCTTCGACACGGTGTTCGTGATGACGCGCGGCGCCAACGACACGGAGACGTTGTCGTTCCTCAGTTACAACCAGATGATCAACCGGCTCAACATCGGTCTCGGTTCGGCGGTGTCGGTGCTGCTGTTCATCTGTGTGGTGCTGATCGCGGTGCTGTTCGTCAAGGGGTTCAAGACCGACATCGGCGCGGCGAGGGGTGAGCGGTGATGGAGAAGAAACAGCGGTGGTGGATCATCGGATCGATCGCCATCATCGTCTACACGGCGCTGCCGGTCCTGTGGATCATCAGCCTGTCGTTCAAGACGGGCGCCCAGCTCACCGACGGGAACTTCTTCCCACGTGACTGGAGCTTCGAGAACTACAAGGCGGTACTGGGCCAGGACCTGTTCACCTCGGCGCTGCGCAACTCGATCGGCATCTCGCTGATCGCCACCACGCTGTCGGTCGTCATCGCGACCCTCGCCGCGTACGCGATCGCCCGCCTGGACTTCCCGGGCAAGAAGCTGATCCTGTCGACGGCACTGGCGATCGCCATCTTCCCGGCGGTGTCGTTGATCGGGCCCATGTTCACGATCTGGCGCTCGGTCGGGCTGTACGACACCTGGCCGGGTCTGATCATCCCGTACATGTCGTTCTCCCTGCCGATGGCGCTGTGGACGCTGTCGGCGTTCTTCCGCGAGATCCCGTGGGAGATGGAGCAGGCGGCCCAGGTCGACGGAGCCACGGCGTGGCAGGCGTTCCGCAAGGTGATCGTGCCGCTGGCCGCACCGGGCGTGTTCACCGCCGCGATCCTGACGTTCTTCTTCTGCTGGAACGACTTCCTGTTCGGCATCTCGCTCACCTCGAGCGAGAACGCCCGTCCGGTACCGGCGGCGATGGCCTTCTTCTCCGGTGCGACCCAGTTCGAGCAGCCGTACGGCGCGATCGCCGCGGCCGCCGTGATCGTGACCATCCCGGTCGTGATCATGGTGCTGCTGTTCCAGCGCAAGATCGTCGCTGGTCTCACCTCTGGCGCAGTGAAGGGATAGCAAGAGATGGCTGCGATCACCATCAAGAACGTCAACAAGACCTATGCCGACGGCTTCAAGGCGGTCAAGGACGTCAGCCTCGACATCGCCGACGGCGAGTTCATGATCCTCGTCGGCCCGTCCGGCTGCGGGAAGTCGACGCTGCTGCGCATGATCGTCGGGCTGGAGGACATCACGTCCGGCGACATGATCATCGGTGACAAGCGCGTCAACGAGAAGGCCCCGCGCGACCGCAACCTCGCGATGGTCTTCCAGAACTACGCGCTCTACCCGCACCTGTCGGTGTTCGAGAACATCGCGTTCCCGCTGCGGCTGCGCAAGGCACCCGACGCGGAGGTGAAGGAGCGGGTCACCAACGCGGCGAAGCTGCTGGAGCTCACCGAGCACCTCGACCGCAAGCCGAGCCAGCTCTCCGGCGGCCAGCGCCAGCGGGTCGCGATGGGGCGGGCGATCGTGCGTGAGGCCGACGCTTTCCTCTTCGACGAGCCACTGTCCAATCTGGACGCCAAGCTGCGCGGCCAGATGCGCACCGAGATCCTGCGCATGCAGCGGCGGCTCGGCACCACGACCGTCTACGTGACCCACGACCAGACCGAGGCGATGACCCTCGGCGACCGGGTCGCGGTGCTGCGCAGGGGTGTGCTGCAACAGGTCGCGTCGCCACGGGAGCTGTACGAGCACCCGGTCAACCTGTTCGTGGCCGGCTTCATCGGGTCCCCTCCGATGAACTTCCTGCCCGCGGCGGTGCGCGGCGACCAGCTGGAGCTGCCGTTCCTCACGGTGCCGTTGACGCCTTCCGTGCGGGAGCGCATCGGCGACCGCACCCTGCTGATCGCCGGGATCCGGCCGGAGTACTTCGAGGACGCGTCGCTCGTCGAGGACAGCAAGCGCGACCGCGGCTCGGTCTTCGAGGTTCCGGTCGACGTGACGGAGTGGCTGGGCGACTCGCAGTACGCCTACATCCCGTACGAGGCGCCGGAGGACATCCAGGCCCAGCTGCGCGAGCTGGAGCAGGAGCTCGACAGTGAGCACCTGCGCACCCAGATGGTGGTGTCGCTCGACCCGATGAGCCGCATCCGCGACGGGGAAACCGCTTCCCTCTGGCTCAACCCGTCACGCATGCACCTGTTCGACCCGCGCTCCGGTGAGAACCTGACGCGCGACGAGGCGCCGGTGAAGCCGGAGGCCGCGGCGTCGGCCACACCGCCGGCACCGCGGACACCCGCATAGGATCGGATCCCGGGGGCCCCTGTCCGGGGGCCCCCGGGACTGCTTGAGGAGGCCTCACGTGCCAGCGCCTGCCCTTCGGCTGCGGGTGCCGTCACCCGGGCTACTCGCGCTTCCGTGGCTGGAGCCGCTGCGTGACTGGGACGCCACCGAGGTGCCGTTCCGCGACATCCCGGTCGGTCCCAGCCGTCACCTGGTCCGCTTCGTGGAGACCGACGGGGCGCTGTGGGCGCTCAAGGAGCTGCCGCAGCGCATCGCCGAGAAGGAGTACGCGGTCCTGCGTGACCTGGAGGCCCGGTCGTTGCCGGCCGTGCGGCCGGCGGGGCTGGTGGTGCAGCCCGACGAGGGCAACGCGATCCTGGTCACCCGGTATCTCGAACGCTCCTGGCAGTACCGGCGGCTGCTCATGCGGATCCCGCCGGAGCAGCGCGCCCACCGCGACCGCCTGCTCGACGCGATGGCGAGCCTTCTGGTGGACCTGCACCGCAACGGCGTCTTCTGGGGCGACTGCTCTCTCGCGAACACACTGTTCTCCCGCGACGGGCAGGTGCTCCAGGCCTGGCTGGTCGACGCCGAGACCAGCGAGATCCATCCACAGCTGAGCCGGGGCCAACGCCAGCACGATGTGGACATCCTGGTGGAGAACGTCGCCGCCGGCCTGTACGACCTGGCGCTCCGTCTCGACCAGTCCGAGGAGACGTTCGACTCGCTGGTCGACGAGGCCGCGAGCGTGGCGACCCGCTACGAGGCGCTGTGGGACGTGCTGCACGCCGAGCCGGTCATCTCCTACGACGAGCGGTTCCAGATCGAGGGCCAGATCCGCAAGATCCACGAACTGGGCTTCGCCGTCGACGAGGTCAACCTCCAGTTCACCGGCGACGGCACCCAGGCCCTGCAGCTCAAGCTCGTGGTCGCGGCGCGCCGCTTCCACGCCACCCAGCTGCAGAACATCACCGGCCTCGACGTAGGGGAGGGCCAGGCCAGGATCCTGCTCGCCGACCTGCGTGCCTACCAGGGCAAACTGCAACACGAGACGAACGCGTTCATCTCCGAGCAGATAGCGGCCCGCCGCTGGATGGACGAGGTGTTCACCCCGGGGATGGAGCGCGCCCACAAGGCGGTCGGCGGGGTGGGGGACCCGATCCAGGCATACTGCGACCTGCTGGAGGTCCGCTGGCTGCTGAGCGAACGTGCGGGCGAGGACGTGGGTGACCCGGTGGCGCTGGACGCGCTGTCGAAGAGCTCGGTCCCCCCTGACTCGGCGGCGAAGATGTTCGTGGCGGAGGCGTCGACGGGTCAGATCCGCGCGTTGACGCCGGGGGTCCTGGCGGAGCTGGACTCCGATCTCGACCTGGACTGAGGCCGCTCTCTTCCGGTCTCTTCCGGGGACGCCGCTCTCCTCTCGCGGGCGCCGCTCTCTGTGCGGTCCGCCGCTTGCGTCGCTTCGGCGGACACTCCGGCGCCATCGGCCTAGGGTGGTGCGGATGGTGGAGAACGCCGAGGTGGTGGTGATCGGGGCCGGGCTGGCCGGACTCGTCGCCGCACGCCGTCTGCGTGACGCCGGGGTCGACGTCCGGGTGCTGGAGTCGGCCGGGCAGGTGGGCGGGCGGGTGCGCACCGAGCTGGTCGACGGCTTCCGGCTCGACGTGGGGTTCCAGGTGCTGTGCCCGGCCTACCCCGCCGCCGCCCGCGAGTTCGACCTGGCAGCCCTCGACCTGCGCCCGTTCCTGCCCGGGGTGCGGGTGCACACCGACGACGGCAGCCACCTCCTGGCCCTGGCGCCGGCCGCGTTCCGCGACGGGTGGAAAGCGCTTGCCCACGGCCTGTTCGGTCCGAGCGACCTGCTGGCGCTGGCGGCCCTCAGCGGACGCGACCTGGTCGGCACCCGTGCGAAGGTGCGCGCCGACCGGTCCACCTACCGGGAGCTGCGCCGGTTGGGCTGTTCCAACCGGTTGATCAACACGGTGCTCGCCCCGTTCCTGTCGGGCGTGTTCCTGGAGGGCGAGCTCAGCACGTCCAGCCGCTTCTTCCACCTGGTGTGGAGGTCCTTCCTGCGCGGCGGCGCCGCCCTACCCGCGGCGGGGATGGGCCAGCTGCCCGCGCAGCTCGCCGCCCGGCTGCCCGTCGACACCGTGCGGCTGAACACGGCTGTGACCTCCGTGGCGCCCGGCGAGGTGCGCACGGCCGATGGCGCGCGCTGGTCGGCCCGCGCGGTGGTGGTCGCCACCGATGCCGATGCCGCCGGGAGGCTGGTTCCGGGAATCCGCGTGCCCGGCTGGAAATCGGTGACCACCTACTACCACGCCACGTCCGCCACGCTGGACGCAGAGCCCGTCCTGCGCGTCGACCCGACCGACGGGCTCATGGTGAACAGCGTGGTGATCAGCGCGGTGGCGCCGGCCTACGCGCCGCCGGGTACGAGCCTCGTGGCGACGTCCGTGCTCGGGGTTCCCTCCTCCGTCGACGAGACGGAGCGCCGCATCCGGGACCGGCTGCCCCGCCTGTACGGGCTGGGCGCGGACGAATGGACTCTGGTAAGCGCTTTCCCCGTGCCGCACGCGCTCCCCGCGATGCCGGCGCCCCACCCGCTGCGCGGCCGGGTCCGGCTCGACCGTGGGCTGTACGTGTGCGGTGACCACCGCGACACGAGCTCGATCCAGGGCGCGCTGGCCTCCGGCCGCCGCGCGGCGCACGCGGTACTGGCGGACCTGCGTCCGCGTTACCCGGAGCTGGTCGCCTGGGAGAACACGAACACCACATAGGCGATGTAAAGGGCGGTGGCCGGGATGCCGAGCGCGAAGCCCACGATGGTCCAGGTCTTCGCCGTCCTCAGCTTCGCCACGGTGTCGGCGTGGTCGTCCTGCTTCTCGGCCCTCATGGCCAGCGCGACGAAGATCACGGCAACGATGCCGGCCGGCTGGCACAGCAGCATCGCGGCGGCCGCCAGGCCGAGCCAGAGCCGGGTCTTCGCGTCAGGCCGGTCCACGTAGGTCATCGCACCTCCATGCTTGTCGATGGGTGCCGAGCATAGGGGCGCGCCGTGCCGCACGATGTACCCGTTGTCCGCCGTGGTGTGTGCCGTTGTCCGCGGTGGGGGTCGCCGTCGTCGGTTCACGATCCGTTCGCCGGCCCGGGGGTCGTCTGTTCACCGGTGCGGGGGTCGTCTGGTCGTTCCGGCCGCCATAGCATCGACGTATGTCGTTGCCGTACCCGCTCAGCCGTCGCCGGTTCGTCGCCAGTGCCGCCGGGGCGGTGGCCGGTCTCGTCGCCGGTCCCGCGCTCGTGGGCCCCGACGGTGCCCGTGCCGTCCCGCGGCCCGGTGCCATGCCGGCCCTGCCGGACGGACTCTTCGCGCTCGGCGTCGCCTCCGGCGACCCGGCACCCGACGGGGTGGTGCTGTGGACGCGACTCGCACCCGACCCGGTGTACGGCGTCGGGATGCCCGACGTCGACGTGCCGGTGCTCTGGGAGGTCGCCGACGACGAGGGTTTCCGCCGAGTCCGGTGGCGCAGGAAAGCGCTTGCCCGGCCGGCGCTGGGCCACTCGGTGCACGTCGAGCTGCGCGGGCTGGGGCCGAACCGGGAGTACTGGTACCGCTTCCGCGTCGGCGGGCAGGTGTCGGAGACCGGCCGGACCCGCACCGCGCCGGCGCCCGGCGAGCGGGTGCGCAACCTGCGGTTCGCGTTCGCCAGCTGTCAGGACTTCCAGGCCGGTCGGTACACCGCCTACCCGCACCTGGTGGCCGAGGACGTGGCGTTCGTCGCCTTCCTCGGCGACTACATCTACGAGAACACGCCCAACCCCAACGCTCCCCGCCTGCACGAGGGGACCGGCGAGCCGCTGACCCTGACCGACTACCGCAACCGGCACGCGCAGTACCGCACCGATCCGGACCTCAGGAAAGCGCATGCCTCGGTGCCGTGGATCGTCACGCTCGACGACCACGAGGTCGACAACAACTGGGCCGACGAGATCCCGCAGGACCCGGCCCTGCAGACGCCGGAGGCCTTCCGGGCCCGCCGGGTCGCGGCGTTCCAGGCGTACTACGAGCACATGCCGCTGCGCCGGTCGTCGATGCCGAACGGGCTCGACATGCGCCTGTACCGGCGGCTGTCGTTCGGGCGGCTGGCCAGCCTGCACGTCCTCGACACCCGGCAGTACCGCAGCGACCAGCCGGCCACCCTGGAGCAGGCCTACGACCCGACCCGGTCGATGACCGGCGAGGAGCAGGAGCACTGGCTGGTCCGCGGGATGAGCGACCGGCACGTCCGCTGGAACCTGCTCGCGAACCAGGTGATGTGGGCGCAGAACGACCGCACGGCCGGCCCGGCGCAGACCTTCGACCTCGACAACTGGGACGGCTACCGCGCCCAGCGTCGCCGGCTGCTGGAGTTCTTCGGGTCCGGCCGCACCACCAACCCCGTGGTGCTGACCGGTGACCGGCACGCCACCTGGGTCTGCGACCTCAAGCCGGACTTCGACGACCCCGCGTCACCCGTCGTCGGCGCCGAGTTGACCGGCACGTCGATCTCGACCGGTGGCGACGCGAACACGGCGAGCTTCCATGCCACCTACGACCCGATCATGGCCGAGAGCCCGCACTGGAAGTACATCGACAACCGGCGCGGGTACGTCGTCTGCGACGTGACCGAGGAGGCGCTGCACGCCCGCCTCCGGGTCGTCGACACCGTGCTGGCGCCGGAGGCCCGGGTGGCGACGGCCGCCAGGTTCGAGGTCGTCGCGGGGGTACCCGGTGTGCGCGTCCTGTCCGAGGACACGCCGGCGTGAAAGCGCTTTCCCGGCGACCGTCACGATCAGGCCACTCCGGCCTGCTCCGGCGGTGACACCCCGACCGTCACGAACGGTGACACCCCGGCCCGACCACCAAATCCAAGATCGACGGGCCTGGGATCAATAACATCGGCATATGCCGTTGTCCTATCCGTTGAGCCGGCGCCGGTTCGTGGCCCGGGCCGCCGGCGCGGTGGCGGGGCTGGTCGTCGGTCCCGCTCTGGTCGGACCGGAGGGGCAGAACCCGCGCGCCGTGCCGATACCGCGTCCGGTGCCGAAGCTGCCGCCGGGCCTGTTCACGCTCGGCGTCGCTTCCGGCGACCCGACCCCGGACGGCGCGGTGCTCTGGACCCGTCTCGCGCCCGACCCGCTCGCGGGTGGCGGCATGCCCGACGAGAACGTGCTTGTCGACTGGGAGGTCGCCGAGGACGAGCGGTTCAGCCGCGTCCGGCAGCGTGGGGTCGTGGTGGCCGAGCCGCGGCTCGGGCACTCGGTGCACGTCGAACTGGTCGGTCTGCGGCCCGGGCGCGAGTACTGGTACCGGTTCCGGGTGGGCGGAGAGGCGTCACCCATCGGCCGGACGATCACCGCGCCCGCCGCCGACGAGACTCCGCGCCGACTGCGCTTCGCGTTCGCGAGCTGCCAGGACTGGCAGGCCGGGTACTTCACCCCGTATCCGCACCTGCTCGCCGAGGACCCGTCGTTCGTGGTGTTCCTCGGCGACTACATCTACGAGAACGGGCCCAACAAGGACGCGACGCGGCTGCACGAGGGCATCGACGAGCCGTACACGTTGGCCGACTACCGCAACCGGCACGCGCAGTACCGCACCGATCCGGACCTCAGGAAAGCGCATGCCTCGGTGCCGTGGATCGTCACGCTGGACGACCACGAGATCGACAACAACTGGGCCGACGAGAGTCCACAGGACCCGAACCGGCAGACCCCCGAGGCGTTCCGGGCGCGCCGGGTCGCCGCCCTGCAGGCGTACTACGAGCACATGCCGCTACGTCGGGAGTCGCTGCCGCACGGCCTGGAGTCGCAGATCTACCGGCGGCTCGACTTCGGTCCGCTCGCGAGCCTGCACGTGCTCGACACCCGGCAGTACCGCAGCACCCAACCCTGGAACCTGGCCAGGGCCAACGATCCCACGATGACGATGACCGGCGCGCGGCAGGAGGAGTGGCTGGTGCGCGGCATGGGCGGTGGCGCGCGGTGGAACCTGTTGGCGAACCAGGTGATGTGGGCGCAGAACGACCGGGCCGCCGGCCCGCGGCAGGCGTTCGAGATGGACGCCTGGGACGGCTACCGGGTGCAGCGGCGACGGTTGCTGGAGTTCTTCGGGTCCGGCCGGACCTCCAATCCCGTGGTGCTGACCGGTGACCGCCACGCCACCTGGGTCTGCGACCTCAAGCCGGACTTCGACGACCCCGCGTCACCGGTCGTCGGTGCCGAGCTGACCGGCACGTCGATCACCTCGGGCGGCGACTACAGCCGCGTCGCGTTCCACAAGATGTTCGACCCCATCATGGCCGAGAGTCCACATTGGAAGTTCATCGACAACCGGCGCGGCTACTTCATCTGCGAGCTGACCGCCGACAGCCTGCAGGCGGCCCTGCGCACCGTCGACACGGTCGGGACCCCGGCCGCGAACGTGCTGACGGCGGCCCGGTTCGAGGTGCTGGCGGGGATTCCGGGCGTGCGGCTGGTCAGCACGGCGGCCTGACGGCGTGCGAATGGTTCATACCGCTGCGTGCGGCCGGTGGGCACGGCGGTCCAGCGGCCTGCGGCCGGTGAGAACGGCGGCCTAGTGGCCGATGTGCTCGTTGTACCGCGCCGCCGACGCCAGGAGCCGTGCCTTCGCGTCGCCCGTGAGCACGCGGCCCCACCAGCCGCCGTAGATGGTGTCGAAGTCGAACGGCTCCACCAGTCGCAGGGCCCGCGCGATGGTCTCGGGATGCTCCGGGATCAGGTTCGGGTAGCTGTACATGAAGCTGACCCAGCGCCGGTCCATCACGACCATCACGATGTCGCCGGTGCACAGCGCCCGTCCGCCGGCCCAGTGCAGGACGGCTCCGCCGGGGAAGTGCACACCGCAGTTGACGAGCGTGCGACCGGGCAGGATCTCACGCGTGTCACCGGTCCAGAACTCGACGTTCCCCGAGCGGCGGACCCATTCACGGTCGGCCTCGTGCACGTAGATGGGTACCCCGCCGAACGCCTCGCTCCACTCGACCATCGAGCCGAAGAAGTGCGGGTGCGAGATGGCGATCGCGGAGATGCCGCCCTGTGCGCGCACCGCGTCGACGGTCGCGTCGTCGATGTGGGAGACGCAGTCCCACATGACGTTTCCGCCCTCACCGGGTACGAGGAGCGCGCGCTGTCCGATGGCGGTCTGCGGTTCGGTGCCGACCCCGTACAGGCCGGGCACCTCTTCGCGGACGACGCCCCGATGGCCCCTCGACGCCAGTTCGGCGACGGTGGTCCACCGCTGGCCCTTCCAGCCGACGTACTGCCGGTCGTCGGCGCAGACCGGGCAGACCTCGGACTCGCGGTCCTGTTGAACGCCGCACGTACGACAGATCGGCGCGTCGGAGAACGCCATCACGCGCCGGTGTAGTAGCGGTCGGCCACGTCGAGGGCGTCGTCTATCACGTCGAGGCCGTTGATCAGGTCCTTCTCTGACGTGACGCACGGCGGGACCACGTGCAGGCGGTTGAAGTGCGTGAATGGCCACACGCCCTGCGCCTTGCAGGCGGCGGCCACCTCGAGCATCGGCTTCGCGGCCTCGCCGGCGGCGTTGTAGGGCACCAGCATCTCCCGCGTCGCGCGGTCGCGCACGAGCTCGATCGCCCAGAACAGGCCGAGACCGCGGACCTCACCCACGGACGGGTGACGCTCCTGCAGCTTCGCCAGCCGCGGCCGCACGACCTCCTCGCCGAGGCGGCGCACCCGCTCGTTGATGCCCTCCTCGCGCATGGCCTCGATCGTGGCGACCGCCGCGGCGCACGCGAGCGGGTGCCCCGAGTACGTCAAACCCCCGGGGTAAGCCCTTTCCGCGAACGCCTCGTAGACGCGCGGCCCGAGCACGACGCCACCCAGCGGCACGTATCCCGAGTTCACGCCCTTCGCGAACGTCACGAGGTCGGGCCGCACGTTCCACCGGTCGACGGCGAACCATTCGCCGCACCGGCCGAACCCGCTCATGACCTCGTCGCAGATCAGCATGACGCCGTGCCGGTCGCACAGCTCGCGGACGCCGGCCAGGTACCCGTCCGGGGGCACGAGGATGCCGTTGGTCCCGACGACGGTCTCCAGCACGACCGCCGCGATCGTCTGGGGGCCCTCGAGCGTGAACACCTCCTCGAGGTGCGCGAGCGCCCGCTCTCCCTCCTGCGCGTCGGTCTCGGCGTAGAACGCCGACCGGTACGGGTAGGGGCCGAAGAACCGCACCACACCCGGCATCGCCGGCTCGTTCGGCCATCGCCGGGGGTCACCGGTGAGCGTGATCGACCCGGTGGTGGCGCCGTGGTACGAGCGGTAGGTCGCGAGGACCTTGTGCCGACCGGTGGCCAACCGCGCCATGCGGACGGCGTGCTCGTTGGCCTCGGTGCCGCCGTTGGTGAAGAAGACGTGGTTCAGGTCGCCCGGCGCGACCTCGGCGATCAGCCGGGCCGCCTCCCCGCGGGCCGCGTTCCCGAAGGACGGAGCGATGGTGCACAACGAGGCCGCCTGCTCCTGGATCGCCGCCACCACCCGGGGGTGCTGGTGGCCCAGGTTCAGATTCACCAGCTGCGAGGAGAAGTCCAGGTAGCGGGTGCCGTCCTCGGTCCAGAACCAGGCGCCCTCACCACCCGCGACGACGGCGGGCGCGAGGGCGCGCTGGGCCGACCACGAGTGGAAGACGTGCGCGCGATCGTCCTGGAACGCCTGGCTGGTCATCGACGGACCTCCCGGTGTGGCAGGTGGGGTGGCAGCGCTCTGCCGCCGACCGTAATCGCACAACCGTCACCAGACAATACGTGTTCTGTTACAGCTGTTCGGCGCGTTCCGCCGAGCGGGGGTGGCCGGCGCGCGCCCTCCACCCTCGCCCGCATCAACAGGACGTTGAAACCGCTACAGCGGACGTTGAACCGAGTCGAGCGCGGCGACTGCCGCTCCCCGTGCCCCGGCCATGTCCAGGTCCGGGACCAGCGCGAACGTCGCCGCGTGCACCTGCTCCTCCCGGAGCAGGGTGTGCTCGCGGACCGTGGCCAGGAACCAGTCCCTGAAGTGCGGCGCGGCCTCCACGACGCCGCCTCCCACGAAGTACGCGTGTGGGTCGGTGACGTTCGCCGCGATCGTGAAGAGCCGTCCGATCGCCTTGGCCTGCTGCTCGAACACCGCCCTGGCCAGGGGATCGTCGCGCTCCCCGTAGCCGCGCAGCAGCTTGGCGGCCTTCCGGATGTCGACGCTCGCCAGCTCGTGGCCGGAGAAGCGGGTCAGCCAGTAGGGGAGCAGGTTCTTCTCGATGCCGGTCAGCGAGGCGAAGCTCTCCGCGTCACCCTCGAAGCCGCAGTTGCACTCCGGCATCGGCTGGCCCTCTTCGAGCAGGCCGTGCGTGGGGATGTGGACATGACCCAGCTCGCCGGCCATGCCGGCCGCACCGGTGATGACGGTCCCGTCCTGCACGACGCCGCCGCCCAGGCCGGTACCGACGATCGCCGAGACCGACGAACGGCCCGTCGCACTGTCACCGAAGTATTCGTGGTGCGCGTACAACGCCGCCGCGTTGGCGTCGTTGGTGTACACGACCGGCAGGCCGAGCCGGCGCTCCAACGCACCACGGATGTCGAACCCCCACCACTCGCGCTGCGAGAAGTTCGTGGCGCCCTTCGACGAGATGACGCCCGTCGCACTCGCCGGCCCCGGCGTGTCCAGGCCCACCGCGCGCACCAGCGTGCGCACCGTGCCGGTCAGTTCGAGAATGCCCTCGAACGCCGTGGCCAGCGAGTCCACGGCCACCGAGGGTCCCTCCCGCACCCGGCTGGGCGTCTCCACCAGCCGATCGACCAGGTACTGGCCCGTCGCATCGAGCACCGTCGCGTTGTTGGTGGTGCCGCCGTTGTCGAGCCCGACGACCACCCAGGAGGCGGGAGTGCGCATGTCGCATATTGTGCGTCCAACCGTCGCGTGGGCGGAAGGATCTTGATGCCTGGAAAGGCCTTTCCGGGGCGATGAAGAGCTTTATGTGACGCACGTGAGCGCGGAACGATCATGGGCGCCGGCGCCGTGGCACGGGAAAGATCATGGATCCGAGCCGGTGACCGAAACACATCTGTGGCACGGTGGGACGGATGATCTCGTTGGTGGAGTGGAACGCGCTTTCCCCGGCGGACGCCCGGCAGGAGCTGCTGGTCTGCTGTGCCGCACCGGCCTGGGCGCACGGTCTCGTGGAGGAAAGGCCTTTCTCCTCGGTCGGCGAGCTGCTCGACGCGTCCGACCGGGTGCTGGGCGTCCTCGGGTGGGCCGACGTGCGTCCCGCGCTCGACGCCCACCCGCGCATCGGCGAGCGGATCCGCCGGCAGGGCACCGAGGCCGACTGGTCCCGACGGGAGCAGGCCGGCGCGCAGGGCGCCGACGAGGCGACGGCGCGGGCACTGGTCGAGGCCAACGAGGCGTATGAGGAACGGTTCGGCCACGTTTTCCTGATCTTCGCGACCGGCAGGTCGGCCGGTGAGATGCTCGCGGCAGCACGCGAACGCCTGAACAACGACGAGATCACCGAGCAGGCCGTGGTCCGGGCCGAGCTGGCGAGGATCACCCGGTTGCGGCTGGAGAGGTTGCTGACGTGACGCTGTCGACCCATGTGCTCGACACCGCGCGCGGCGAGCCGGCCGCGGGCGTCCCGGTGACGCTGGAGCATCTCGACGGCGACACGTGGCGGGTGGTCGCCGACGGTCGCACCGACGGCGACGGCCGGCTGCGCGACTGGGTGGCGCCGGCGCGCTTCGTCGCCGGTCGGTACCGGTTGGTCTTCGACACCGAGGCCTACCTCGGGGAAGGCGCTTTCTTCCCGACCGCGGTGGTGGTGTTCCAGGTCAGCGCGCCCGACCGCCACCACCACGTCCCGCTGCTGCTCAGCCCGTACGGCCTGACCACGTACCGGGGCAGCTGATGGCGATCACGTTGGGCCCCAACCGGTACGGCAAGGCCGAGGTCCGGATGGTGCACGTCGACCGCTCGACCGACTCGCACGTGCTGACCGACCTCAACGTGAGCGTGGCGCTCTCCGGTGACCTCGACGCCGCGCACACCGCGGGCGACAACACCAATGTGCTGCCCACCGACACGCAGAAGAACACCGTGTACGCGTTCGCCGCCGAGCACGGCGTCGGGGCCGTCGAGGACTTCGCGCTGCGGCTGGGCCGCCACTTCGTCACCACGCCGAGCATCACCGGGGCGCTGGTGACGATCGAGGCCTACCCCTGGCGGCGGCTCGGTCCCCACTCGTTCGAGCGCGGCGGCGGTGAGACCCGTACGGCACGCGTCACCGTCACCCGGGACGACGAACACGTGGTCTCCGGCGTCACCGGCCTGGTGCTGATGAACACGACCGACTCGGAGTTCGTCGGCTTCATCCGCGACCGCTACACCACCCTGTCCGAGGCGACCGACCGCATCCTCGCCACATCGGTCACCGCCGCCTGGCGCCACGCCGCCGTGCCGGCACGGGACGCCTCCGCGTCCGGACCCGGCGCCTCCGCGGCCGCGACCGAAACCGGCGCATCCGCGGGCGCGACCCGATCGGCCGCCCCGGCCGCCGACTGGAACGCGTCCTACGCCGCGGCCCGGAAAGCGCTTGCCGACGCGTTCACAGGCACCTACAGCCGGGCCCTCCAGGAGACGCTGTTCGCGATGGGCCGCGCGGTACTGGGCTCCGGCACCGGGCTCGCCGAGGTCCGGCTCTCGCTGCCCAACCGGCACCACTTCCTCGTCGACACCGCCCCGTTCGGGCTGCGGAACGAGGGCACCGTCTTTCACGCCGACGACCGGCCGTACGGGCTGATCGAGGCGACCGTCCTCGACGACGAGCGACCGGAGGCGCCGCGGGCATGGACTTTCTGAGCCCCACCACCTGGGCGGACGCGCTCGCCGCCAAGGCCGAGCACCGCGACGCGGTTCCGATCGCGGGTGGCACCGACGTCATGGTCGAGCTGAACTTCGACCGGCGCCGCCCGCCCGTGCTGCTCGACCTCACGCGTGTGCCGGAGCTCGCGGCGCACGGTACCGACGGCGACCTCATCCGGATCGGCGCCGGGGTGCCGTACACGCGGGTCATCGCCGAGCTGGGAAAGCGCTTGCCCGGGTTGGCGCAGGCGTCGCGCACGGTGGGCTCGCCGCAGATCCGGAACAGGGGCACGATCGGTGGCAACCTCGGCTCGGCCTCGCCGGCCGGAGATGCCCACCCGCCGCTGCTGGCCAGCGGTGCCCTGGTGGAACTGGCGTCGGTGACCGGCACCCGGCGGGTCCCCGTCGACGGGTTCTTCACCGGTCCGAAGAGGAGCGTGCTCGCGCCCGACGAGCTGATCGCCGCCGTGCTGGTGCCGCCGGCACCCGGTCCGCAGCAGTTCGCGAAGGTGGGTACCCGCAACGCGATGGTGATCGCGGTGTGCTCGGTGGCGGTGGCGCTCGACGTCGGACGGCGCACCGTCGGCACGGGGATCGGCTCGGCCGCGCCGACGCCGGTCCGGGCCCCGGACGCGGAAGCGCTTTCCGCCGAGCTTCCGTGGGACAGCCTGGGCGACCTGCCCGACGCGGTGGCCCGCCGCTTCGGCGACCTGGTCGCGGCCGCGGCGTCTCCGATCGACGACGTGCGCGGCACCGCGGCCTACCGCAGGCACGCGCTTTCCGTGCTCGGCCGCCGCGCCATCACCTGGGCCTGGACCGAACTCCAGAAGGAGGGGACCGCGTGAGGGTCACCTGCACCATCAACGGTGAACAGCGTGAGGCCGACGACGTCTGGCCCGGCGAGAGCCTGCTGTACGTGCTGCGGGAACGGCTCGGGCTGCCCGGCGCGAAGAACGCGTGCGAACAGGGCGAATGCGGGTCGTGCACGGTGTACCTCGACGGCACCGCGGTCTGCGCGTGCCTGGTCGCCGCGGGGCAGGCGCAGGGCCGGACGGTGGTCACCGTGGAAGGGCTTTCCGGCGACGAGGAGGGCCTGCATCCGGTGCAGGAGGCGTTCCTGGCGACCGGGGCCGTCCAATGTGGATTCTGCACACCGGGTCTGATCGTCGCGGTGCACGACCTGTTGGCCCGCAACCCGGCCCCGGCCGACCCCGAGATCCGGGAGGCGCTGGCGGGCAACCTGTGCCGCTGCACCGGTTACGAGAAGATCCTGGAGGCTGTCCGGATGGCCGCGCGGTCATGAGCGTCATCGTCCTGCAGAACTGCGCCGTGGCCACGGTGACCGGCGAGGAGTACCTCGACGGCCACGTCGTCGTGCGCGACGGACGGATCGCCGCCGTCGGGTCGGGTCACGCCGGCCGGTTCTCCGGCGAGCAGATCCGGATGATCGACGCCACCGGCTGTCTGGTCACGCCCGGACTGGTGAACACCCACCACCACCTGTACCAGTGGGCCACCCGGGGGATGGCTGTCGACAGGAACCTCTTCGACTGGCTGACCGAGCTGTACCCGGTGTGGGCGCACATCGACGCCCCGCTCGTCGAGGCCACGACCGCAGCCGGTCTCGCGTGGCTGGCGTTGAGCGGCTGCACCATGTCGATGGACCACCACTACGTCTACCCGCACTCCACCGAGGAACCGGCCGGCGACCTGTTCGCCGCACAGGTCGACGCGGCGCGCCGGATCGGCCTGCGGTTCCATCCGACCCGCGGTTCGATGGACCTCGGCGAGTCCCAGGGCGGCCTGCCGCCGGACCGGATCGTCGAGGAGACCGACGCGGCGCTCGCGGCGACGGAGGAGGCCATCGACCGCTGGCACGATCCGTCGCCCGACTCGACGTTGCGGGTCGCCGTGGCGCCGTGCTCGCCGTTCTCGGTGACACCGCGCCTCATGACCGAGGCCGCGGAACTGGCCCGCCGCAAGGGAGTGCGGCTGCACACCCACCTCGCCGAGACGGTCGAGGAGGAGGAGTTCTGCCGCAAGACCCACGACTGCACGCCGACCGAGTACGCGGAGCGCCTCGGCTGGCTCGGCGACGACGTGTGGCTCGCCCACGGCGTCCACCTGAACTCCGACGCCATCGGCCGCCTCGGCGCGACCGGCACCGGCGTCGCGCACTGCCCGAGCTCCAACGGCCGTCTCGGGGCGGGGATCGCGCCCGTGCGCCAGCTTCTCGACGCGGGTGTACCGGTGGGACTGGGCGTCGACGGCCCGGCGTCACAGGAGGCCGGCCGCCTCGGCGACGAACTCCGCCAGTCGCTGCTCGCCGCCCGGCTCCGTGGCGGCCCGGCCGCGTTGACGGCGAGGGAAGCGCTTTCCATGGCGACGATCGGCGGTGCCCGCTGCCTCGGCCGTGACGCCGAGACCGGCAGCATCGAGAAGGGCAAGCTGGCCGACCTGGCGGTGTGGCGCCTCGACGGCATCGGGCAGGTCGGAATGGACGACCCGGTCGTGGCCCTGGTGTACGGCGCGCAGCCGCCGCTCGAACTGCTGCTCGTCGGCGGCGAAACGGTCGTGCGGCACGGCGAGTTGCAGACCGGCGACACCGACACGCTCGCCCGCGGCCTGCGGCGCGCACACCGGCAACTGATGAAGCGCGCCCGCGCATGACGCCAGCTGGCTCGCAGAGGGCCGGGGCGGGCGAGGCACGCCCACGCGTGACGACAGGGTTCGTGACCCGGCGGGAGGAGACGCACCGATGACCGCTCCGGTGTCCACGGGAACCGAGACGGCGGGCGGCGTCGGCAGCAGCCCTCGCCGCCCCGACGGGACCCTCAAGGTGAAGGGCGAGTTCGCGTTCTCGTCCGACCTGTTCGCCGACGAGATGCTCTGGGGCGCGACGCTGCGCAGCCCGCACCCACGGGCCCGCATCAGGTCCATCGACATCGGGAAAGCGCTTGCCCTGCCGGGCGTGTACGCGGTGCTGACGGCCGACGACGTTCCCGGCGAGAAGGTGTACGGACTGGAAATCGCCGACCAGCCGGTGCTCGCCTTCGACGAGGTGCGCTACCAGGGTGAGCCGGTGGCGGTGGTGGCCGCCGAGCACCCCGAGACGGCCCGGCGGGCGGTGGCGCGCATCGAGGTCGAGTACGAGGTGCTGCCCCCGGTCGCCGACGTGAGGGTGGCGTTGCGACCGGATTCGCCGACGGTGCACCCACCCGCCGAGGACGCACCGGTGACGGGCGGATCCGAGCCCGGGCACGCCCTGCCGGTGCACGGCAACGTGCTGCGGCACGTGCCGGTGCGACGCGGGTCGGTGTTCGAAGCCGACGTCGTGGTCACCGGCGAGTACGAGGTCGGCATGCAGGACCAGGCGTTCCTCGGACCGGAGTCCGGGCTCGCCGTGCCGGCCGAGGACGGAGGCGTCGACCTGTACATCGCCACGCAGTGGCTGCACGTCGACCAGCGGCAGGTAAGCGCTTGCCTCGGGCTTCCGCCGGAGCTCGTCCGGCTGACGCTGGCCGGGGTCGGTGGCGCGTTCGGCGCCCGCGAGGACCTGTCGATGCAGGTGCACGCGTCGATGCTGGCGCTGCGCACGGGCAAGCCGGTGAAGATGGTGTACTCGCGGGAGGAGTCCTTCTTCGGGCACGTGCACCGGCACCCCGCGCGCATGCGGTACGAGCACGGCGCCACCCGCGAGGGCCGGCTGGTGTACGTCCGGGCGCGCATCGACCTCGACGGCGGGGCGTACGCGTCGTCGTCGCCGGCGGTGGCGGCGAACGCGGCGACGCTGGGGATCGGTCCGTACGACGTCCCGAACGTGGAGATGGACGCCTACGTCGCCTACACCAACAACCCGCCGTGCGGGGCGATGCGCGGGTTCGGCGCGGTGCAGGCGTGCTTCGCGTACGAGTCCCAGATGGACAGACTCGCCGAGGCGGTCGGACTCGACCCGGTGGAGCTGCGGCGGATCAACGCGCTGGAGACCGGTGCGCTGATGCCGACCGGTCAGGTCGTCGAGGGTCCGGCACCCGTGGCCGACCTGCTCGCCCGCGTCCAGGCGGCGCCGCTGCCCGGACCGGCGACGGGAGACGCGCGTGAGCAGCCCGGCGGCGTCTCGAACACGACGCACGGCGAGGGCGTCGTGCGCGGTGTCGGATACGCGATCGGCATCAAGAACGTGTGCTTCTCCGAGGGCTTCGACGACTACGCCACCGCCCGGGTGCGGCTGTCGGTGGTCGGCGGCGAGCCGGCGGTGCTGGTCCACACGGCGGCGGCCGAGGTGGGTCAGGGCCTGGTGACCGTCCAGGCCCAGATCGCCCGCACGGAGCTGGGCGTCGAGACGGTGACGGTGGCGACCGCCGACACCACGGTGGGCAGCGCAGGGTCGACCTCGGCGTCGCGCCAGACGTACATGACGGGCGGCGCGGTGAAGGCGGCGTGCGAGGCGGTGCGGCGAACGGTGCTGTCCCGGGTGCCCGGGGCGGTGCGGCTGGGCGGCGGAATGGTGCTCGGTCCGGATGGGGAAGCGCTTTCCTCGCTGGCCGATCTGCTCGGCTCCGACGTGGTCGAGGAGACCGTCGAGTGGCGTCACCGGCCCACGTCGTCGCTCGACCCGGCCACGGGTCAGGGCGACGCCCACGTCCAGTACGCGTTCGCCGCCCACCGGGCCGTGGTCGACGTCGACGTGGAACTGGGGCTGGTGCGCGTCGTCGAGATCACCACCGCCCAGGACGTGGGCAGGGCGGTGCACCCGCAGTCGGTGGTGGGCCAGATCCAGGGCGGCACCGCGCAGGGGCTCGGGTTGGCGCTCATGGAGGAGATCCAGGTGGTCGACGGGCTGGTGCGCAACCCGTCGTTCACCGACTACCTGATCCCGACCATCCTCGACATGCCACCGATGAACGTCGACGTGCTGGAACTGGCCGACCCGCACTCGCCCTACGGGCTACGGGGCGTGGGCGAGCCGCCGACCATCTCGTCGACGCCGGCGATCGTCGCGGCCGTGCGGGCCGCGACCGGGAAACCGCTTACCCGGGTGCCCATCCGCCCGGAACACATCGTGTAGGTCGTCGCGGATGGGCACTGCGCTCCGCGCTACAGCGCGAAGCGGTAGTCGACCGACGTCGTCTCGGTGGCGAAGCCGGCGCCCTCGTAGAGTCCGACCGCTCCGGTGGGGCTGTCGGCGTCGACCGACAGGTACACGAACCCCTTACCGCTCGCCGCGGCGCCGGCCAGCACGTCGGCCAGGAGCGCTCCGGCGTGACCGCGTCGCCGCCAGGGCCGTCGGGTGCCGACCTGTCCGACGTAGACCCGCTCCGGGTCGGCGTCGTTGTAGGTGAGGACGTACGCGACGAGTTCGTCGCCGTCGAACGCCAGCCGGGACAGGTCGGGCCGGAACACGTCCGACCGCACGGTGAACCCGACCCACTTGTCGAACTCCCGCTTCTGGAAACCCCAGTGGTCGCTGAACGCCTCCATGTGGGCGTCGTAGAGCGTCCGCTCGAAAGCCGGTTGGTACGGCTGCACGCGCAGGCCCTCGGGCGCCGGGCGGGAGTTGTCCTTCGCGGGCGCGACCATCTCGAAGAAGTAGCGCGACGGGGCGCCGCCGAAACGCTCGTAGAGCCTGATGGCGCTGTCGTCTCCGACGATGGTGCCGGTCTCGAAGATCCAGTCTGTGGGCGAACCGGCGGCCTGATAGATCTCGCGTGCCCGGCCGATCTGCCAGTCGAACACGGCGCGTCCGAGCCCGCGGCCCCGCCACTGCGGCATGACACCGCCGTAGGCGTCGATCCGGTACCCGCCGGTCGGCGGTGCGGCCACCGCACCGGCCGCGACGAGCTCGCCGTCGGGGGAGAACACGAGCCGGGAGTCGGTCTCCACGTCGACGATGGTCGCGGCGATCACCGCTTCCGTCTCGTCGTCGACGTAGCCGGCATGTCCGCCGGCGTGGACCTCGACGGCGTTGTACAGCGCGGTGAGTGCGGCGGCGTCGCCGGCGCGGTACGGCCGGGACGTGAACGGTTCGGGCAGGTCAGCCATGCTTGTGACGCTAACCGCCCGGGCAATCGGATTTCCCGCGACCAAGGTAGGGGGATCAGGTGGTACCCCGACGAGAGTCGGGCGATCAGGCGATCCCGCGTGGAGAGTCGGGAGATCAAAGTGATCATGAACCGGCCCCGCGAGGTTAAGCTGATCCCGTGGAGGGGAGCGGGCGGCTGAGCGCCGAGGTCTCCGTTGAGCTGGACCGGCTGCTCGGTCCGGTCGACGCGGTCCTGGCCGCCACCTATCCGGGTCAACCGCGCGGGCGGAAGCCCGTGCACACCGTCTACGTTCCGGCCGACCGCGTCGTGCCGAGCCTCACCGCGGCGTGGGGACGGGCCGCGAGGGAAGCGCTTTCCGCCCATCCGCCCGCCCCGTTCGACGCCGACCTGCTGCCCCGGGTACGGGCCAAGCTCGACCGCGAGCCGATCGAGGACCTGCGGGTCGACTTCGAGGACGGCTACGGCCTGCGCCCCGACGACGAGGAGGATGCCGCCGTCGACCGGGCGGTGGCCGCCCTCGTGGCGGGCCCGTTGCCGCCGTTCGTCGGCCTGCGCTGCAAGAGCCTCGAGGCGTCGACCCGGGCCCGCGCGGTGCGCACGCTCGACCGCTTCCTCGACGTTCTCCTGAGTGCCGCCGAGCTGCCCGACGGGTTCGTGGTGACGCTGCCGAAGGTCAGCGCCGTCGAACAGGTGACCGCGATGACGCTGCTCTGCGAACGTCTGGAAAGCGCTTACCGCCTCGACGCGGGGCGGCTGCGGTTCGAGCTGCAGATCGAGACGCCGGCCGCCGTGCTCGGCGCCGACGGCGTCGCCACCGTGGCGCGCATGCTGCACGCGGCGCGCGGCCGGTGCGCCGGCCTGCATTACGGCACCTACGACTACAGCGCGTCCCTGGGGATCGCGGCCGCCCAGCAGTCGATGGACCATCCGGCCGCCGACCACGCGAAAGCGGTCATGCAGGTGGCCGCCGCCGGTACCGGCGTCCCGGTGTCCGACGGCTCGACGAACGTGCTGCCGGTCGGCGACACGGAGCAGGTCCACGCCGCCTGGCAGCTGCACGCCCGACTCGTGCGGCGCTCGCTGGAACGCGGTTTCTACCAGGGGTGGGACCTGCACCCCGCCCAGCTGCCCACGCGGTACGGCGCCACCTACGCGTTCTTCCGGAAAGGGCTTTCCGCCGCGGTTGCCCGGCTCGACGCCTACCTCGCGCGCCGGGTCGAGGGCGTCGCCGACGAGCCGGCCACCGCCCGCGCGCTCGCCGGGTACCTGCTCCGCGGACTGCACTGCGGCGCGCTGGACGACGACGAGGTTCCCTTCGACCGGTCCACATTGGAGGCACAGTGACGGACCTGGTGCTCCGGTCGCGACGGGTGGTACTTCCGGACGGCGAGCGCCCCGCCACGGTGCACGTGCGCGACGGGCGCATCGCCGCCGTCACCGACTACGGCGACGAGGGGACCGACGTCCCGGCGCTGCTGCCCGGCATGGTCGACACCCACGTGCACGTGAACGAGCCGGGCCGGACGGAGTGGGAGGGGTTCGCCACCGCGACCCGGGCCGCCGCGGCCGGTGGCGTCACCACGATCATCGACATGCCGCTCAACTCGATTCCGGCCACGGTGTCCGTGGAAGCGCTTACCGTCAAGCGCACCGCCGCCGAGGCCGCGCGTCCGCCGGTCGACGTGGGGTTCTGGGGCGGGGCGGTACCGGGCAACGCGCCCGACCTGCCGGCACTGCACGAGGCCGGCGTGTTCGGCTTCAAGTGCTTCCTGATCGACTCGGGCGTGCCCGAGTTCCCGCCCCTCGACCGGTCCGAACTCGACCGTGCCCTGTCCACAGTGGACGCGCTGTTCATCGTGCACGCCGAGGACCCGGCGGAGGTCGTCGAGCCGGGAACGACCCGGCGTTTCACCGACTTCGTGGCCTCGCGACCGGTGGAGGCCGAGACGCGCGCGGTGGCGACCGCGATCGAGGCCGCCCGGCGGCACGGGGCGAGGGTGCACATCCTGCACCTGTCCGCGGCCGCCGCGCTGCCCCTGATCGCGGCCGCGCAACGGGACGGGCTACGCGTGACCGCCGAGACCTGCCCGCACTACCTGACGCTCGACGCGGCCGACGTCCCCGACGGGGCGACCGAGTACAAGTGCTGCCCGCCCATCCGGGACGCGGCGAACCGGGAAGCCCTGTGGAGAGGCCTTTCCGCGGGGACGATCAGCTGCGTGGTGTCGGACCACTCGCCGTGCACACCGGACCTGAAGGTGGGCGACTTCTCCACCGCGTGGGGCGGCATCGCCTCGGTGCAGCTCGGCCTGCCGCTGGTCTGGACGGCCGCCCGGGAACGCGCTTTCCCGCTGAGCGACGTCGTGCGCTGGCTCGCCACGGCACCCGCCGACCTGGTGGGGCTGACGCACAAGGGCCGCATCGCCGTGGGGGCGGACGCCGACCTGGTGGCGTTCGATCCCGACGGGTCCTTCGAGGTGGACCCCGCGCGGCTGCACCACCGGCACCCGGTGACGCCGTACGCCGGCGCGCGGTTGTCCGGCACCGTACGGTCGACCTGGGTGCGTGGCGTGCCCGCGGCGCCCGGCACGGGCCGGCTGATCACCCGGGAGACGCTTCGGTGACCGCCTTCGAACTGCTTCCGGACCTCGCCGCACGCAGCCTCGGCGGCGGCGTGGTGTTCGCCAACGACGAGCTGTTCGCCGCGGCCGACCACCTGGTGCACGACGCGTCGCCGGTCTTCAACCGGTCGACGTTCGGGCCGAAGGGGCAGATCTACGACGGCTGGGAGTCGCGGCGGCGGCGCTCGCCCGGGCACGACCACGCGATCGTGCGGCTCGGTGCGCCCGGCGTCGTGCGCGGGGTCGTCGTGGATACCGCTTTCTTCACGGGAAACTACCCGCCCGAGGTGTCCGTCGAGGCGTGCGGGATGGCGGGCCATCCGGGTCCGGACGAGTTGGCCGGCGCCGACTGGGTGACGCTGGTTCCCCGTTCGGCCGTCGCCGGCGACAGCCGGAACCCGTTCGCGGTGGACCTGCCGGTGCGCTTCACGCACGTCCGCTTGACGATCTACCCGGACGGAGGGGTGGCCCGCCTGCGGGTGCACGGGGAACCGGTCCCGGATCCGCGCCTGCTGCCCGGGGGCGTGATCGATCTGGCGGCGCTCGAGCACGGCGGACATGTGACCGGGTGCAGCAACATGTTCTACGGCAGTCCCGGCAACCTGCT
Organism: Virgisporangium ochraceum; assembly: GCF_016863655.1. Lineage (GTDB taxonomy): Bacteria > Actinomycetota > Actinomycetes > Mycobacteriales > Micromonosporaceae > Virgisporangium > Virgisporangium ochraceum. Next base: position 98,327 of record NZ_BOPH01000024.1, on the reverse strand, counting down.
GCGGCCCGGGCTGGCCCGGGTGATGGGCGAGGGCTGGGAGACCGCGCGGCGGCGCGACACGGGCAACGACTGGGTCGAGGTGGCGCTGGCCGCGCCCGGCCGGGTGGTGCTGGCCGAGCTCGACACCACGCATTTCAAGGGCAACTCGCCGGGGGCGGCGAGCCTCCGTGGCACCCGAGCGGGCGACGCCGCGGCGGGGCGGGGTGCGTCGGGTGGCGGTGCGTCGGTTGGCGGTGCGTCGTGCGGCGGTGCGTCGTGCGGCGGTGCGTCGGGCGGCGGTGCGTCGGGCGGCGGTGCGTCGGGCGGCGATGCGTCGGGCGGGGCCGCGGCGGGCGAGGGGGAACGGATCGACCTGCTCCCGCGGACCCGGCTGCAGCCCGACACCCGGCATCGGTTCCCCATCGAGGCGGCCGAAGAGATCACCTCCGTCCGGATGGACATCTACCCGGACGGCGGGATGGCGCGCCTGCGGTTGTGGGGACTGCTCGGGCCGGCGGCGGCCGAGCAGCTGACCCGACGCTGGTTGGACGTGCTTCCCACGACCGACGCCGCCCGGGTGCTCGGCGGCCGGTCGGTGGAGGCGCTTGTCGCCGAGGTGCTTCGCGGTTGGGGTCGGTAGTACCCGCAATTCGGATCCGCTCACCGGATCTGTGTCGGCGCCTTGATCGCCGTTTGAGGAACGAGCGTGTAGTCACACTGCAGTTTCGTTCCTCAAACGGCGATCTACGCGTCGTGACGCCACAGCTGCATACGAACCCAGGGACTCAGTACGTTGGGCGCGCGCCGGCAAGGTGCACGGGGTCGCGTCGGGGAGGCCAGGTCGCGCACATCGGTCAGCTGCGCCGGTCAGCTGCGCCGGTCAGCTGCGCCGTGAAGGTCCGCCCTGAAGGTCCGCCCTGAAGGGCGCCGCGGTAAAAGTGCGCGGTCAAACGGCTCCCACGCAGTCGCACGTCGGTCGGCAGTGCGGGCCAGGACCGTGTGCTCGGGTGCAATCTCGGCCCGGGGCTTGCGCCGCGGCCATATGCTGTGGCTACCCTTACTTAGGTTAGGCTAAGCGTCCTGTTGCTACCCCGGAACCAGGAGTCGTCCGTGTTTGTGTGCATCTGTGCCCGGGTGCGGGAGTGTGAGGTTCGCTCCGTCATCCAGCTGGGTGCTCGCTCGGAGGACGCGGTCGGTGACGCCTGTGGGGCCGGCACGCACTGCGGGACCTGCCTCGACCGCATCGAGGAGATCATCGACGAAGAGTCGGGAATGGTTAGGGTTGGCTGACCGATCTTAGGCGTGGCTGACTAGAAACGGACATATCGCCACCCGTAACGTCTCGGGGATGCAGGGCGACACTCAAGTCATCGAGTTTCTGAACGAGCAGCTCACGGCCGAGCTTACCGCGATCAACCAGTACTTCCTGCACGCCAAGATGCAGGAGAACTGGGGCTACACCAAGCTTGCGGCCCATACGCGGTACGAGTCCATCGACGAGATGAAGCACGCTGAGGTGCTCACCGACCGCATCCTCTTCCTGGAGGGGCTCCCGAACTTCCAGCGGCTGTTCCCGCTGCGCATCGGCGAGACCGTCACCGAGCAGTTCAAGGCCGACATGAAGATCGAGGCCGAGGCGATCGACCGGCTGCGGCGCGGCATCACGCACATGCGCTCGGTCGGCGACGTGACGTCGGCCAAGATCTTCGAGGACATCCTCGCCGACGAGGAGCACCACATCGACTACCTGGAGACCCAGCTGCACCTCATCGAGACGCTCGGCGAGCAGCTGTACCTGCAGAACGTCACGGAGCACCCGAAGCCGGAGTAGTTTGCCCGCCCGGGAAGAGTCGCGTTACCCTTACTCGTTTCATGGCAACAAAAAAGACGGCTCACAAAGGCCGTCGAACGAAGCCAGTGTATCGAATGGGGTAACGGCTTGTCAAACGACGTCGAGCTGGAGCAGGAACACCTCGACCTGCTCTACGGGCACCTCGATGACCTGCGGGAACGGGCCACCGCGCGGTTGGGGCAGACCAGGAAAGAGCGCGGCAGCACACACCAGGCGATGTCTGAGCGCGACAGCATGTCCGCGATGCTCATCGACCAGATCGAACGCTACAACGCCGTCGAGCACGGTCTATGTTTCGGACGCATAGACGGGCTCGACGGCGTTGTCCGCTACATCGGCCGCATCGGCCTGTTCGACGAGAAGAGCGGCGACCACGTGCCGCTGCTCACCGACTGGCGCGCCCCGGCGGCCCGGCCGTTCTACCTGGCCACGGCGGCGTCGCCCGAGGGCGTCCGGAGGCGGCGGCACATCCGCACGCGCGGTCGGAAGGTCACCGACCTCGACGACGAGGTGCTCGACCTCGACATCGCCAACGTCACCGCGGGCAGGACGCTCAGCGGCCTGGCCGGCGAGGCGACGCTGCTCGCCGCCGTCAACGCCAGGCGCACCGGTCGGATGAGCGACATCGTCGAGACCATCCAGGCCGAGCAGGACGTCGTGATCCGCACCGACCTCAGCGGCGCGCTCGTCGTGCAGGGCGGGCCCGGCACCGGCAAGACCGCGGTCGCGCTGCACCGGGCGGCCTACCTCCTCTACACGTTCCGGGAGATCCTCGAGACCCGCGCGGTGCTCATCGTCGGGCCCAACGACACGTTCCTGCGCTACATCTCTCAGGTGCTGCCGTCGCTGGCCGAGACCGGCGTGCTGCTGTGCACGGTCGGCGACCTGTTCCCGGGGGTCACCGCCCGCCGGGAGGAGCCGGCCGCCGTCGCGGAGATCAAGGGCCGCAAGATCATGGTGGACGTCCTGCGCAAGGCCCTCGACGACCGCCAGCGCCAGCCCACCAAGCGGATACCCATCGAGATCGACCGCCAGGGCAACCGCGAGACGCTCTACCTGGAGCCGGGCGAGGCCAAGCGGGCCCGCAACCTCGCGCGCGCCACGAAGAAACCCCACAACGTGGCGCGGCCGATCTTCGAGAAGGAGATCGTCGCGGTCCTGACCGGCAAGCTCACGGAGAAGCTCGGCGACGACCCGTTCGCCGACATCACCCGGGCCGCGTTCGAGAGCGGACGCAAGGACGAGTACGCCAACACCGAGGACATCGGCGACAACGTCCTCGACCAGGCCGACGTCGAGGAGATCCGCAAGAGCCTCGCCAAGGAGCCCGAGGTGCTCGCCGTCTGCGACTGGCTGTGGCCGGTCCTCACCGCGCAGCAGCTGGTCGCCGCGCTCTACGCGTCCCCCGACCGCCTGGAGAGCGCCGCGCCGCAGCTCACCGCGGGCGAGCGCGCGGCCCTGCGCCGCGAACCCCGCGGCGGCTGGACGCCCGCCGACGTGCCGCTGCTCGACGAGGCGGCGGAGTTGTTGGACGGCGACAAGCCGGTCAGCGACGAGTTCGTGATCGAGGAGCGCGAACGGCTGGCCCGCCGCGAGTACGCCGAGGGCGCGCTGGAGATCCTCAAGGGTTCGCGGTCGCTCGACGACGAGGAGGACCCCGAGTACCTGTCGGCCACCGACCTGCTCGACGCGGCCGACCTCGGCGAACGCCAACGCACGATCAGCTTCGTCACCGCCGCGCAGCGGGCCGCGGCCGACCGGAGCTGGGCGTTCGGGCACGTGATCGTCGACGAGGCGCAGGAGCTGTCGCCGATGGCCTGGCGGCTGCTGATGCGGCGCTGCCCGAGCCGCTCGATGACGCTGGTCGGCGACGTCGCGCAGACCGGCGACCTGAGCGGCGCGCCGTCCTGGGACAGCATCCTGAGCCCCTACGTCGCCGACCGGTGGCGGCTCGCCGAGCTGACCGTCAACTACCGGACGCCGTCGGAGATCATGGCGGTCGCCGGGCACGTGCTGGCGACCATCGACCCCACGATGTCGCCGCCGCGGTCGGTGCGCGACACCGGCGTGCCGCCCTGGGCCGAGCGGGTCGACGCCGACAAGCTCGTCGACCGCCTGGTCGACGCGATCCGCGCGGAGACCGCCGTGGTCGGCGACGGTCGCGTCGGGGTGCTCGTCCCGGCCGAGCGGGTCGCGACGCTCGGCGCCGCCGTCGCGTCGGCGATCGAGGGGACCGCCGTGGGCGCGGGCGTCGACCTGGTGAGCCCGGTCGTCGTGCTGACCGTCAAGCAGGCCAAGGGCCTGGAGTTCGACTCGGTGCTGCTGGTCGAACCGGCCGAGATCCTCGACGGCTCGCCGCGCGGGGCCAGCGACCTGTACGTCGCGCTGACCCGGGCCACCCAGCGCCTCGGCATCCTGCACACGGCGCCCCTCCCGGAGGCCGTGAAAATCTGAGTGGACGCACACGGTGACCACGGGAGAATGCCCCCGTGGTCACCGTGGAGTTCGTCAAGGCCTTCTGCGGCGCACTGCCGCGCACCGACGTGAAGATCATCCGGGACCGGCTGAAGTTCCGCGTCGGCCCGATCGTGTACGCGGCCTACTCCCGCGACGAGACCACCCTCGGCTTCGGGTTCCCCAAGGAGGAGCGCCAGGCCCTCGTCGAGGCGGAGCCGCACAAGTTCTTCCTGCCGGGCCCGTCGGACATGAGGTTCCGGTGGGTCTGCTGCTGGCCCGCGGAGATCGAGCCCGACGAGATGGAGGAGCTTCTCCTGGACGCGTGGGCGATGTGCGTACCTAGGAAGGTGCGTCGAACGGTAGTCCCACGTAGTTCTCGGCCAGACTGGTGAGCGCCGCCCGCGACGCGGCCGTGTACCGCAGCTGCGAGAGCTGGAGCCGCTGGTCGAACGGGTCGCCGGCCGGGTCGCGGTGCAGCATCGAGGTCATCCACCAGGAGAAGTGCTCGGCCCGCCAGACCCGGCGCAGGCAGGTGTCGCTGTACGCGTCGAGCAGCTCCGTGCGTCCCGTCGAGAAGTACGCGGCCGCGCCGGCCGCGAGCACCCGGACATCGGCGATGGCCAGGTTCATGCCCTTGGCACCGGTCGGCGGGACGATGTGCGCGGCGTCTCCGGCGAGGAACAGCCGGCCGTGGCGCATCGGCTCGGCGACGAAGCTGCGCATCGGGGTGACGCCCTTCTCCATGATCGGGCCGCTGGTGAGCGTGAAGCCGTCGGCCGCCAGGCGGGTGCCGAGTTCCTCCCAGATCCGGTCGTCGGGCCACCGCTCGATCGGCTCGTCGGGCGGCACCTGCAGGTAGAGGCGGGTGACCTCGGGGGAGCGCATGCTGTGCAGCGCGAACCCGCGGTCGTGGTAGCAGTAGATGAGCTCCTCGTGCGACGGCGGCGTCTGCGCCAGCACCCCCAGCCACGCGAACGGGTAGACGCGCTCGAAGACCGTCAGCGCGTCGGCGACCGCGGGCCGGCAGATGCCGTGGAAACCGTCGCAGCCGGCGATGATGTCGCACTCGAGCGTCCGCGCGGCACCGGAGGAGTCGGTGTAGGCGATGCGCGGCCGGTCGCTGTCGAGATCGTGCACGCTCACGCCGGTCACCTCGAACTCGAGCGCGAGCCCGGCGGCGAGCCGGGCCGCGATCAGGTCCTTGACCACCTCCTGCTGGCCGTAGACGGTGATTTCCCGGCCGGTGAGCTCGGTGAGCGCGACCCGATGGTCGACCCCGTCGAAGCGCAGCGCGAACCCGTGGTGCGGCAGGCCCTGCGCGTCGAGCCGCTCGGCCAGGCCGGTCTCGCGCAGCAGTTCCACGGTCGGATGTTCGAGCACGCCGGCGCGCACGCGCTTCTCGACGTAGTCGCGGCTGCGGTTCTCCAGCACCACCGACTCGATACCGGCCCGGTGCAGGAGATGGGCGAGCATGAGACCGGCGGGACCGGCACCGATGATTCCGACCTGGGTGCGCATGGGTGCCAGCCTATGGGCTGAACAGCCCGGTGAGGATCAGGATCCGGTGCGCGACGCCGGTCGCGCCGACGACGCTCAGCCGGCCGCCGGTGGCCTTGCGGCCGGCGACCAGCGCGCTCAGCCCGGCGGCATCGAGGAACGTGACGCCCGAGAGGTCCACCACCACCGGATGCCCGCCGGCGGCGCTCGCCAGGAGCGCGTCGCGGAGCTGGCCCGCCGTCGCGAAGTCGACGTCGCCGGTGACCCGGACGACGCACACGCCGTCGACGACCCCGGCGGTGATGGACAGGTTCACCTGCCGGCCCAGTCCACCACGACGATGGCCGCGTCGTCGTCGAGCGGGACGCCCTGCCGGAACACGTTGTGGTCGGCCAGCACCGCCCGCACGGCCTCGGCCGGCGGCAGCCGGCGGGTGCCCACGAGCGTCTGCCGCAGCCGGCCGTGCTCGCTGTAGCGCTGGCTGGCGTAGGGCGCCTCGTGGACCCCGTCGCTGAGGATGATCAGCCGGTCACCCGGCTCGGCCCGGAACGACTGCTCGACGTACACCGTCGACTCGAACATGCCCAGCGGGAGCTGTGCCTCCAGCTTCACCTGCTGGAGGTCCTCGCCGCGCAGCCGCAGCACCATCGGCGAGCCGGCGTCGACCGCCGCGACCATGCCGGTCGCGAGGTCGAAGCGCAGCAGCAGCGACGACAGGTGCCGGCTGCCCGCGTGCTGGGCGTAGACCGCCTGGTCGGCGAGTGCGGCGTGGTCGGCGAGGCGCGGGCTCGCCATCCGCGCGTTCCGCATCGCGGTGACCGCGAGCACGGTGAGCAGCGACGCCTCGATGCCGGTGCCCTGGCCGTTGGTGACCGTCAGCACGAAGTGGTCGTTCTCGACCGCCCAGTCGAAGTTGTCCCCGCACACCGAGTAGGCCGGCTCCAGCTGGCCGGCGACCTCGAACTCGGGCTTGCTCACCGACCGTCCGGGCAGCAGCTGCCACTGCATCTCGGCGGCGACGGTCAACGCCGCCCGGCGGCGGGCGTCGCGGTACCGGTCGGTCACGCTGTCGGCGGCCCGGATGTCATGTGCCAGAGCGGTCGCGAGCAGGAGCAGCTCGTCCAGCGTCGCCGGCTCCGGCGGTCGCGCGAGATCGAGTACGAGGACGCCCACCGCGTCGCCGCGCGCGGCCGACGGCAACAGCAACCGGACGCCCTCCGGCCCTTCGGTGACGATCGCCCGCCGGCTGACGAACACCTGACCGGCCGGACTTCCGGTGACAGGAACCGGATCCGCGGCACCGATGACGGGGCACAACGTGTTCAACTCGTAGTCGGCGAGCAGCAGATCGGCGGCCAGAACGCCGTAGTGCTCACGCAACGCGGCCACGAGGGCGTCGATCAGTGCGTGCGCCGGCGCCTCGAACATGGCACGTTGGACCAGGAGGTATCGGGCGGGCTGATTCACCGGCATCCTCCCCGGGCGGCAAGGCTCATCTGCGGGCGGTGAGGGATCGGGCGATAATGGGGCACAGTACGAACCACCCACCAGTTCCGTTGCGGGGCTGGTCGGCCGGCCGACGCCGGGGAGGAGGAGCGCTGCCCGACATCCCCGACGTCGACGTGGGTGACCCGGCCGCGGTCGCCGCGGCGGTCGAGGCTGCCACGCGGGCCCTCGTGATCACCCTCGGCCGGGCCGAGGAGGAGATCCTTCCCCGCGTGTCGGTGTCGCAGCTGCGGGCGCTGCTCATCATCAGCCGCCAGGCGCCGACCAACCTCAACCAGCTGGCCGAGGAGCTCGGCGCGATCCCGTCGTCGGCGAGCCGGCTGTGCGACCGGCTCGTGGCGGCCGGCCTGGTGACCCGTCGCACGGGAATAATCGACCGGCGCGAGGTCGAGCTGCGGGTCAGCGCCGAGGGCCAACGGCTGGTCGACCAGCTGCGCGAGACCCGGGTGGCCGAGCTGGCCACGGTGCTCGCCACCATGCCTCCCGACGGGCAGCGGGCGCTGCTGGTGGGCCTGCGCGAGTTCCAGCGCGCGGCCGAGCGCCTCGACGGGGTCGCCGACGCGGACGGCGACGCCGGCACCGCCACCACGGGGCCTGCCGCCGGTCACGACGTGGCCTGATCCCACCACCTGTCCATCCACCCCGATTCCCGTGTCACCGGCCCCTCGGCCGCCCGTCGGGACATGTTATTTGCCGCGCGGCAAGAGTATGGGCCCGGGTCGCCCTGAACACCGTCTCGAAACGCCGTTCCCTGATGGGTCTGTTCCCCGGACGCGGAAACGAAAACGCGGCCGGCCTCCCACCAGGGGAAGGCCGGCCGCCGAGGACGCCGGTGGCCGGCCTCCACGGGGGAAGAGGCCGGCCACCAGATCATGGGTGGTGCGGTGTGGCTTGTCAGGCGCGGGCGTACGGGTTGGTGTCGTGGTCGCCGTAGTGCACCGTGTCGAAGACGCCGTCGAAGTCGGTGTCGGTGACGGTCTTGTCGATGTTGCCGTCCTCGTCCGGGTCCACCTGGACCTGGTCGACGTGGCCGTCGAAGTTGTTGTCGAACACGGCCAGGTCGAGCGCACCGTCGTGGTCGGTGTCGGCCGCCGCGGCGTCGACGTAGCCGTCCTCGTTGCGGTCGGCGAAGACCTTCTCCGGGTTGCCGTCCTCGTTCGCGTCGACGTAGTGGGTGTCGAGCGCCGGGCCGCCGTACTCGTCGGTGTACACGTTCTCCGGGCGGCCGTCGCCGTCGGCGTCGGTGGCCAGGATGTCGGCGTAGCCGTCGTGGTCGTAGTCGGCGACGCCGATCTGCGAACCGTCGGTGAACTGGGCGACGATGACGTGCTCGTCGTGCGTCGGCTCCGGGGCGTAGTTGTCGTCGTGGCCGTAGTCTTCGCCGGTCGGCTCGGTGTACTCGCTCATCTGTATCTTCCTCCGAATTATGTTCTGTTCCGCTTGGTGTTCCGCTTGCTTCGTATTGCTCGTTGCGGCGTTGAAATGAACAGTAGAAGGAGTTCGGAGCCGGGTGCTCCCGGCTTCGTGCCACCCCGGCGGGCTTCCATCCGGGCGGGTGGGGGCATATATTGCACTCACCGTGTAGAAAGATTGGGGGCCGCGGTGACAGCGGTGACAGAGGCCGACCTGCGAGAGCGGGTCGCCACGTTCCTGGCGGGGCACGACCCCGCCGCGGCCACCGATCCGGAAGCGAGGCTGGCGTTCCTGCGCGCGGCCTTCGACGCCGGCCTGGCCTGGGTGCACTACCCGCCGGGGCACGGTGGTCTCGGCGCCCCGCGGGCGATGCAGGCGGTGGTCGACGCGGAGTTCGCCGCGGCCGGCGCGCCGACACCCAGCCCCGCGACGAACCCGATCGGCCTGGGCATGGCCGCGCCGACGATCCTGCGGCACGGCACCGAGGAGCAGAAGAGCCGCTACCTCCGTCCACTGTGGACCGGTGAGGAGGTGTGGTGCCAGCTCTTCAGCGAGCCCGGTGCCGGCAGCGACCTCGCCAGCCTCGGCACCCGCGCGGTGCGCGACGGAGACGACTGGATCGTCGACGGGCAGAAGGTCTGGACGTCGCTCGCCCACCTGGCGCGGTTCGCGATCCTGGTGACCAGGCACGACCCGTCGCTGCCCAAGCACGAGGGCATGACCTACTTCATCCTCGACATGACCTCGCCCGGCGTGGAGGTGCGGCCGCTGCGGCAGCTCACCGGCGAGGCCGAGTTCAACGAGGTGTTCCTCACCGACGTGCGGATCCCCGACTCGATGCGCCTCGGCGCCGTGGGCGAGGGCTGGGCCGTGGCCCGGAGCACGCTGATGAACGAGCGGGTGTCGATCGGCGGCGGACCGATCCCGCGTGAGGGCGGCGCGATCGGCGCGCTCGCCGCGGTGTGGCGCGAGCGGCCCGAGGTGCGCACGCCCGGGGCCCACAGCGAGCTGATGAAGCTGTGGGTCGACTCGGAGGCGGCCCGGCTCACCGCGACCCGGCTGCGGCAGCAGCTGGCCGCCGGCGAGATCGGACCCGAGGGCTCGGCCGTCAAGCTCACCTTCGCCACGCTGATGCAGCGCGTCTCGGGGCTGGAGATGGAGGTGCGCGGCGAGGAGGTGCTGCGCCACGACGCCTGGAACGGCGGACGGGGCCGGGAGACGCCATTCTTCGAACGGTCCGCCGGGTACCGGTACCTGCGGGCGAAGGGCAACTCCATCGAGGGCGGCACGTCCGAGATCCTGCGCAACATCATCTCCGAGCGGGTGCTCGGCCTGCCCAGCGAACCGCGGTCCGACAAGGACATCCCCTGGAAGGACCTGCCCCGATGAACACGGACCTGCTCTACGACGAGGTCGACGAGGAGCTGCGCTCCTCCGTCCGCGGCCTGCTGGCCGCGCGCAGCCCGTGGTCGGCGGTGCTGGCGCGCGTGGAGGGCCCGGAGCCGTACGACACCAAGCTGTGGGCGACGCTGGCCGGCGAGATGGGACTGGCGGGCCTGGCGGTTCCGGAGGACCTGGGCGGTGCGGGTGCGTCGTGGCGCCAGGTGGCCGTGGTGCTCGAGGAGCTCGGCGCGGCCGTCGCGCCGGTGCCGTACCTGGGAAGCGCCGTCCTCGCCACGGCCGCGCTCCTGTCGGCGGGTGAGACCGAGCTGCTCGGCAGGCTGGCGTCGGGGGAGAGGTCGGCGGCGCTGGCCCTTCCGTTCTCCACCGCTTTCGGGACAACGCTTTCCCCGACGGTGTCGGTGGTGGACGGTGCCCTGTCGGGCACGGTGACCTCCGTGGCCGACGCGGTGACCGTCGACGTGCTGCTGGTTCCCACCACCGAGGGTCTCTACGCGGTCGACGCCGCCGCCGACGGCGTCAGCCGGACTCCACTGTCCTCTTTGGACATGACCCGGCAGGTGTGTGACATCGCGTTCTCGGGAGCGTCGGGGAAAGCGGTTGCCCACGGGGAGGGCGCGGTGGAGGTCGCGCTGACCACGGGTGCCGCGCTGCTCGCCTCGGAGCAGGTGGGGCTCGCGCAGTGGTGCCTGGACACCACCGTCGACTACCTGAAGAACCGCTACCAGTTCGGTCGCCAGGTCGGCTCGTTCCAGGCGCTCAAGCACCGCCTGGCCGACCTGTGGACGCGCGTGGCGCAGGCCCGCGCCGTCGCCCGCTACGCGGCCGCGAGCATCGGCACCGACGACGCGCGGATCGCCGCCGCCCTGGCGCAGTCGTACTGCTCCGAGACCGCGGTGCTCGCGGCCGAGGAGTGCGTGCAGCTGCACGGCGGGATCGGGTTCACCTGGGAGCACGCCGCCCACCTGTACCTGAAGCGGGCCAAGAGCAGCGCTATCGCGCTCGGCACACCGGACCGGCACCGGTCCACCCTGGCGAACCTGGTGAATCTTCCACCGGCCTGACGGAGCCCTTTTCATCCCGTCTGGGGGTAACGTGAACACCCCTGAAACTCCCTGGTCACAGCCTCGCAACAAGAGCGTTGACCTGGCGGTCCAAGAATGTACACTCCCGGTGTAATTACTTAGCTCGGCTCGGACCTCGTTCCACACCCACCCCTCAGAGGTGACGATGAGCCCGCCTTCCCCTGACTCCCCGGATACCGGTACCGCTGGTACCGGTATCCGCAATACCGGTGCGAGCCTCGAGCTGCGCGGCATCGGCGTGAACTTCGGTGGCCTCGTTGCCCTCGAAGACGTCTCGCTCGCCGTTCCCGCGGGCAGCGTCGTCGGGGTCATCGGGCCGAACGGCGCCGGAAAGACCACGTTGTTCAACGTCGTGTGCGGGTTCGTCGACCCCAGCGCCGGCACCATGACGTTCGAGGGCGCGCCGTTCCGGCCGCGGCCGCACCAGCTCGCCCGCCGCGGCATCGTGCGCACCCTGCAGGGTGTCGGGTTGTTCCGCGGCCTGTCGGTGCTGGAGAACGTGATGGCCGGCGCGACACACACGTCGAAGGCGGGCTTCGTCTCGTCGCTGTTCGGCCTGCCGCGCAGTGACCGCGAGGAGCGCCGGCTGCGCACCGAGGCGCTGGAGCTGCTCGGCGAAATGGGCGTGGCCGACCAGGCCGGTGCGTACCCGGAGACGTTGCCGTACGCGGTCCGCAAGCGCGTCGCACTGGCCCGGGCACTCGTCGCGCGGCCGCGGCTGCTGCTGCTCGACGAGCCGGCCGGCGGACTGTCCGCCGAGGACATCGACGAGCTCGCGGCGCTCGTCGTGGGTCTGCCCGCACGGGAGAACGCCTGCTCGGTGATGCTCGTGGAGCACCACATGGACCTCGTCATGAAGGTCTGCACCGCGATCGTGGTGCTCGACTTCGGCCGGGTCATCGCGTCGGGTACGCCGGACGAGATCCGCGAGAACCCCGCGGTCACCGAGGCGTACCTGGGTGCGGAGGTCTCCTCATGACACTGCTGGAGGTGAAGGATCTCAGCTCCGGGTACGGCGCCGTGCCGGTGCTGCGCGAGGTGAACCTCGAGGTTCCGCAAGGGACGATCACCGCGGTGCTCGGTGCGAACGGGGCCGGAAAGACCACCCTGCTGCGCACGCTCACCGGGCTGGTGAAGCCGACCGGTGGCCGGGTCGCGTTCAACGGCACCGATCTGCGCGGCTGCAAGGTCGAGGACTACGTGCAGCGCGGCATCGCGCACGTGCCCGAGGGGCGCGGCGTGGTCGCCGAGCTCACCGTCGAGGAGAACCTGCGCCTGGGAGGCCTGTGGCGCAAGGACCGGGCCGACGCGAAGAAGGCCACCGACGAGGTGTACGAGCTGTTCGAACCGTTGGCCCGTCGGCGCCGCAGCCTCGGACACCAGCTCTCCGGCGGCGAGCGGCAGATGCTCGCCGTGGGGCGGGCGCTCATCGCGCGTCCCCGACTGCTGTTGCTCGACGAACCGTCACTCGGCCTCGCGCCGAAGGTGACGGCCCAGATCATGGCCCTGCTGCGGTCGCTGCGCGACAGCACCGGGCTCACGGTTCTGCTCGTGGAGCAGAACGTCCGTAGCGCGTTGTCCATCGCCGACCAGGGCGTGGTGATGTCGCTCGGCCGTGTCGTGATGACCACCGACGCCGACCGGCTGCGTGACGACGAGTCCCTGCGCCACGCGTACCTCGGTTTCTAGAAGGGATCGGCCGTTGGAACGCTTCATCTTCCTCACCTTCGACGGCGTGTCGCGGGGTGCGATCTACGCCGCGTTCGCGCTGGCGCTGGTGCTCATCTGGCGCGCCGCCCGCGTCGTGAACTTCGCGCAGGGCGCGATGGCCGTGGTCACCGCGTACGCCGCCTACATGACCTACAACAGCACCGGCAACTACCTGCTGGCCCTGCTGGTCGGCCTCGTCGGCGGGCTGCTGCTCGGCGCGGTCGTCGAGCGCGGGCTGATGCGGTTCGTGGGGCACGCCAACCCGTTGAACGACGTCATCGTCGCGCTCGGGCTGGTGCTGCTGCTCACCGCGATCGTCGGCATGATCTGGGGCGGCGAGTACCGGGCGGCCAACCATCCGTTCGACACCAATGCCATCGAGGTCGGCGGGATCCCGCTGATGACCCAGTACGACCTGTTCATCTACGGGTCGGTGGCCACGATCGTGGTGCTGCTGGCGCTGCTGTTCACCCGCACGCCGATCGGGTTGCGGATGCGCGCCGCCGCGTTCGCGCCGGAGGTCTCGCGGCTGCTCGGTGTGCGCGTCGGGCGGATGCTGACGCTCGGCTGGGCGCTGGCGTCACTGGTGGGAACGCTCGCCGGCATCCTCATCCTGCCGACCGAGCTGGGCCTGCACCCGCACGCGATGGACCTGGTGTTCGCGTCGGCGTTCACGGCGGCGGTCGTCGGCGGGCTCGACAGCCCGGTCGGCGCCGTGGTCGGCGGCATCATCGTCGGCCTGATCCTCTCCTACGTCAGCGGGTACCTCGGCGCGGCCGTCACCCCGATCGCGGTGCTCGTGGTGCTGTTGGCCGTGCTGCTGCTGCGTCCCGGCGGAATCTTCTCCAGCGTGCGAGCGAGGACGGTATGACGACCACCGAGAAGGCGGCACCGCAGTCACCTGTTCCCGTGACGCCGCAACGGTCACCGTTGCAGCGGTTCGTCACCGCCGGGCTCGCGCCGGCGCTGCCCGGCCGCGGCGGCTCGACGCTGCTGCGGCACCTGATCTGGGTGGCCGTCGGCGCCGTGGCGGTCTACTTCATCAGCTACGGCATCGAGCCGTTCCGCAACTACCAGCTGGCCACCGTGGCCGCGTACCTGTGCGTCACCGTCGGCCTCACGATGCTCACCGGCATGAACGGCCAGCTGTCGCTGGGGCACGGCGCGTTCATGGCGTGCGGCGCGTACACGGTCGCGTTGATGCAGAACGAGTTCAGCGACCGCAACATCCTCGGTAACTGGACGCTGCTGGTGTCGCTGCCGCTCGGCGTGCTCGTCGCGTCGATCGCCGGCGTCGTCATCGGCATGTGCGCGGCGCGGCTGCGCGGGCCGTACCTCGCCGGTGTGACGCTCGCCGTGGCGCTCGTCGTGCCGGCGTTCACCACCCGGTTCGCCAGCGTCTTCAACGCCGACCAGGGCCTGTCCGTCTACATCGCACCCGCGCCGGCCGGTCTCGGCCCGTACTTCCCGCCGGAGCGGTGGCTGGCCTGGATCGCGATCATCTGCGCGATGGTGGCGGTGCTGCTCATCGCGAACCTGGTGCGCAGCCGGTTCGGCCGTTCGTTCAAGGCCGTCCGCGACGACGAGGTGGCCGCGCGGTTGTGCGGCATCCACGTCGCCCGCACCCAGGTGCTGGCGTTCGTGGTGAGCGCTGCGTGCGCCGGTCTCGGCGGGGGAGTGCTCGCCGTCATCTCCTCGAGCGTGTCGCCCAGTGTCTTCGGGCTCACCCTCTCGCTCAACCTGCTGCTCGCGATCGTGCTCGGCGGCCTGGGCAGCCTGTTCGGCGCCGCCTGGGGCGCGCTGCTGCTCGTGGTCCTCCCGTACGCCACCACCGAACTGGCCCGGAGCTTCGAGATGAGCCCGGGCATGGCCAACAAGCTCGAAGGCAACCTGCCGCTGGCGATCTTCGGCCTCACGCTCATCATCGTGATGCTGCTGGCGCCGGGCGGCATCCAGGGCGCGTTCCGCAAGGCCGGCTTCGCCATCCGCCGGCGCCTGCACGCGCGCCGCACCTGACCACCCTCTGCCGACGAACCCATCGCAGGATCCCACCACCATCACCGAACCCACCCGAACAGGAGAGCCATGCATCGCATCGCACGGCGCGGCATCGCGATCGCCGCCGCGCTCACGCTCGCCGCGGCGGTCGCCGCGTGCTCCGACGAAGCGCCGAGCAGTGACGGCGGCACCACCGAGAACGTTCCCGGCGTGACCGCCACCGAGATTCTCTTCGGCACCCATATGCCGCTCACCGGCCCGGCCGCGGCCGGCTACTCGAAGATCGCGCCCGCCACCAAGGCGTACTTCGACTACGTCAACAAGAACGGTGGCGTGCACGGCCGTCAGATCAAGTACCAGATCGAGGACGACGCGTACAACCCGGCGAACACCCAGAACCTGGTGCGCAAGCTGGTGCTGGAGGACAAGGTCTTCGCGATCCTCAACGGTCTGGGCACACCCACCCACACCGGCGTGCTCGACTTCCTGAACCAGCAGAAGGTGCCCGACCTGTTCGTCGCGTCCGGCAGCCGCAGCTGGGACCAGCCCGACAAGTACCCGGGCACGTTCGGCTTCCAGCCCGACTACACGGTCGAAGGCAAGATCATGGCGGACTACGTGAAGAAGAACTTCGCGGGCCAGACCGTCTGCCACTTCGGCCAGGACGACGACTTCGGCCGCGACAGCCTCGCCGGCGTCGAGAAGATCCTGGGCGCGAGCGGCGTCAAGGAGAAGCAGAAGTACGTCGCCACCAACGCCAACATCACCCCGCAGATCCAGGCGTTCAAGACCGCCGGCTGCCAGGTCGTCATCTCCGGCACCATTCCCGGCTTCACCGCCCGGGCGCTGGGCACGGCCGCGCAGCTCGCGTTCAAGCCGCAGTGGGTGGTCTCCAGCGTCGGCGCAGACAACCTGACGCTCTCCGGCCTGCTGGGCCAGAACAAGGGCCTGCTCGAGGGTCTGCTCAGCGTCGGCTACCTGCCGGTCTCGACCGACGACTCGAACCCGTGGGTGCAGCTGTACAAGAAGGTCAACGCCGAGCACAACGCGAACGCGCCGTTCGACAACAACATCATGTTCGGCATGACCGTCGGCTACCTCACGGTGCAGGTGCTGCAGAAGGCCGGTAAGAACCTGACCCGCGAGAAGCTCATCGAGGCCGTGCAGTCCGGTGGCTTCAAGAACGCGGCGGCCGGCCCGTACCGGTACTCCAAGACCGACCACTCGGGCATCGGCGGCATGCAGATGGGCAAGATCTCGGGCGGGGCGCAGGCGGCGTTCGGTCCGGTGCTGGAGACCGACGAGGCCGACGGCGCGGTGAAGGAGTACACCGAGAAGCCGACGACCCCGCCGGGCAACGGCGTCCCCCAGGCCTGACCTGACATGACCGCGGGCCGCCACGACCTCCGTGGCGGCCCGCGTTCGCTTTCCCTAGAAGTACAGTCGCGCGACGGTCTGCGCGACGCAGATCGGCTTCTCGCCGCCTTCCCGCTCCAGCGTGACCTCGTTGGTGATCTGGTGGCCGCCGTCTTTCGTCTGCTCGACGCTCAACAGCGTGGCGCCGGCGCGGACCTTGCTGCCGACCGGCAGCGGCGACGGGAACCGCACCTTGTTGGTGCCGTAGTTGATGCCCATCCTGACGCCTTCGATCACGTAGATCTCGGGGGTGAGGGCCGGGAACAACGACAGCGACAGGAAGCCGTGCGCGATCGTCGTCTTGAACGGGCCGGCGGCGGCCTTCTCGGTGTCGACGTGGATCCACTGGTGGTCGCCGGTGGCGTCGGCGAACTTGTTCACCCGCTCCTGGTCGATGACGTGCCAGTCGCTGTAGCCGAGGTGCTCGCCGACGGCGGCCGTGAGGTCCTCGGGGGAGGTGAAAACCCGCATGTGTGCTCCTTCAGCTCATTCTTTCGATGACCATTGCCATACCCTGCCCGCCGCCGACGCACATCGTCTCGAGGCCGATCTGCCTGTCGTGCCAACTGAGCGAGTTGACCAGCGTGGTGGTGATGCGGGCGCCGGTCATGCCGAACGGATGCCCCACCGCGATCGCACCCCCGTTCACGTTCAGCTTCTCCCACCCGAGGCCGAGGTCGGCGGCGCTGGGCACCACCTGTGCCGCGAACGCCTCGTTGATCTCGGCCAGGTCGACGTCGTCAATGGTCATCCTCGCGCGGGAAAGCGCCTGCCGCGAGGCCTCCACCGGTCCGAGCCCCATGATCTCCGGCGACAGCGCCGACACGCCGGTCGACACGATGCGGGCCAGCGGCGTGATGCCGAGGTCGCGTGCCCTCGTGTCGGACATGATGACGACCGCGGCGGCACCGTCGTTGAGCGGGCAGCAGTTGCCGGCGGTGACGGTGCCGTCGGGGCGGAAGACCGGCTTGAGGTTCGCGACGGCCTCCAGCGTGACGCCCTTGCGCGGGCCGTCGTCCTTCTCGACGACCGTGCCGTCGGGGAGAGTGACCGGGGTGATCTCGCGGGCCCAGAAGCCGCTGGCGATGGCCTCCTCGGCGAGGTTCTGGGAGCGGACGCCGAACTCGTCCTGGACCTGCCTGCTGACCTTCTTGGCGTACGCGAGGTTCTCGGCGGTCTGTCCCATGGCGATGTAGATGTCGGGGACAGCGCTTTCCTGCCGGGGGTCGTGCCAGGGCTCGTTGGTTTCCGCCCGCTTGGCCGTGCGCTCGAGGGCCTCGGCGAAGTCGGGGTTGTGGGTGTCGGGCAGACCGTCGCTGCGTCCCTTGCCGTACCGGGACACGCATTCCACGCCGGCGGAGACGAACACGTCGCCCTCGCCGGCCCGGATCGCGTGGAACGCCATGCGGGTGGTCTGCAGCGACGACGAGCAGTACCGGTTGACGGTCGTGCCCGGCAGCGTGTCGAGGCCGAGCTTGACCGCGATGACGCGGGCGAGGTTGTAGCCCTGCTCGCCGGCCGGCTGGGCGCAGCCGACCATCAGGTCGTCGATCGTCGCGGGGTCGAGCTGGGGCACCTTGTCGAGCGCGGCGCGCACGATCGTGGTGGCGAGATCGTCGGGACGCAGCTGGGTCATGGACCCTTTGCCGGCGCGTCCGATGGGGGATCGGGCAGTGGAGACGATGACGGCCTCGGGCACGGTGGGGGTTCCCTTCATTCGCCGTTGCTTTCCTGGGGCGGGCTTCATAGTATCTGCACTTAGGATGCATAAATAGGGAGCGAGCGTGACTGGACGTCTTGCCGGCCGGGTGGCGATCGTCACCGGTGCCAGCCGCGGGATCGGGTTGGGGGTCGCGTCGCGGCTGGTGGCCGAGGGCGCCCGCGTGTGCATCACGGCCAGGAAGCCGGAGGCGCTGTCGGAGGCCGTCTCCTCGCTCGGCGGTGCCGGGGTCGCGGTGGCGGTGGCCGGGAAGGCCGACGACGCCGAGCACCGGGCGGAGGCGGTGCGGCGCGTCACCGAGGAGTTCGGGCCGGTCGACATCCTCGTGAACAACACCGGCATCAACCCGGTGTACGGGCCGCTGGTCGACCTCGACCTGGCCGCCGCCCGCAAGATCTTCGAGGTCAACGTCCTGAGCTCGCTGGCCTGGGTGCAGGAGGTGTGCCGCACCGGTCTGGTCGAGCGGGGCGGCGCGGTCGTGAACGTGTCGTCGGTGGCCGGGCTGCGCACGTCGGGCGGGATCGCGTTCTACGGCATCACCAAGGCGGCGCTGAACCACCTCACGCTCAACCTCGCCGCGGAGCTGGCGCCTTCGGTGCGCGTCAACGCGGTCGCGCCGGCGGTGGTGAAGACACGCTTCGCGACCGCCCTGTACGAGAACGACGAGGAGGCGGTGGCCGCCACCTACCCGCTCAAGCGCCTGGGCATCCCGTCGGACGTCGCGGGCGCGGTGGCGTTCCTGGTCTCCGACGACGCGGCCTGGATGACCGGACAGACCCTGGCCATCGACGGCGGCGCTCTGCTGGGACGCGCATGAGCGGCCCGGGGCTGGCCGTGCGCGGCTCGGTGGTCGTCGTCACCGGTGGTGGCTCGGGGATCGGTGCCGCCCTGGCGCGGCGGTTCGCCGCCGAGGGTGCCCGGGTGGTCGTGAACGACCTCGACGCGGCGGCGGGGAAAGCGGTTGCCGCCGGCATCGGCGCTCCCGCGGCACCGGGGTTGCCCGGTGCCGTCGCGGTGCCGGGAGACGTCACCGACGAGGGCGAGGTGCGCCGCCTGGTCGATCTGACCCGCGAGCGCTTCGGCGGCCTCGACCTGTTCTGCGCCAACGCCGGGGTGTCGCCGCCCCGTGGCACGGGCGACGCCGGGTGGGAACAGGCCTGGCGGGTCAACGTGATGGCGCACGTCTACGCGGCGCGGGCGTTGCTGCCGGGGTGGCTGGCCGAGGGGAAGGGGCGGCTGCTCGTCACGGCCTCCGCGGCGGGGCTGCTGACCCTGCTCGGTGGGCCGGCGTACTCCGTGACGAAGCACGGCGCGGTCGCGTTCGCCGAGTGGCTGCGGGTCACCTACGCGCACCGCGGGATCGTCGTGCAGGCGTTGTGCCCGCAGGGGGTCCGCACGCCGATGCTCACCGGGGCAAGGCCTTTCCTGGACCGGACGGCGATCAGCCCCGAGCGGGTGGCCGACTCGGTGCTCGAGGCGATGACCGACGACCGGTTCCTCGTGCTGCCGCACCCGGAGGTGGCCGGGTACTACGCCCACCGCGCCGCCGGTCCGGACCGGTGGCTGCGGGGCATGAACCGGATGCAGCGCGAGTCCGCCGACCCGCTTCCCGAGCCGGACCTGCTATGACGGTGCCCATGACCGAGCTTCCCGGGCTGGACCTGCCCACGCTGCGCCGCTACCTCGACCGCGCCGTCCCCGGCCTGGTGACCGGCGACCTGTCCGGCGAGGTGATCGCCGGTGGACGGTCGAACCTGACGTATGTGGTCACCGACGGCACCGACCGGTGGGTGGTGCGGCGACCGCCGCTCGGGCACGTGCTCGCGACCGCGCACGACATGGGCCGGGAGTACCGGGTACTGACAGCGCTTTTCCCGACCGGCTATCCGGTACCGGAGACGATCACGCTCGCCACCGACCCGGACGTCATCGGTGCGCCGTTCTACGTGATGCGGTTCGTGGAGGGGACGGTGCACCGGGAGCCCTCGTCGCTGGCCGGACTGGTCCCATCGCTGATCTTCGACCTCGTGGACCGGCTGGCGGATCTGCACGCCGTTGACCCGGACGCGGTGGGGCTGGGCGACTTCGGCCGACCGGCCGGGTACAACGAGCGCCAGGTGCGGCGCTGGAAGAAGCAGCTGGACCTGTCGCGCAGCCGCTCGGTGGAAGACCTCGACGAGCTGCACGAGCGGCTGGCCGCCGCACCACCGCCCGTGCGGCAGGGGACGATCGTGCACGGCGACTACCGCATCGACAACGCGATCGCGGACGGGACGCGGATCGTGGGCGTGCTCGACTGGGAGATGTCCACAGTGGGCGATCCGCTCAGCGACGTCGCGCTGCTCCTGCTCTACACCAGCGACCGCACGCTGTCGGTCCCCGGCCATCCGTCGCTGGACGACATGGTCGAGCGGTACGCGACCCGGTCCGGGCGCGACGTGTCGGACCTGAGCTGGTACCGGGCGATGGCCGCGTTCAAGCTCGCCGTCATCTCGGAGGGCATCCACTACCGGTTCACCCAGGGGCTCACCGTGGGGGACGGCTTCGACCGGGTCGGTGAGCGGGTGGCCCCACTCGCCGCGCAGGGCCACGACTTTCTGGGAGGTACCGATGGACTTCGCCTATGACCCGACCACGCTCGACTACCGCGAGCGGCTGGTCGCGTTCATGGACGAGCACGTGTACCCGGCCGAGCCGGTGTTCGCGGCGCAGCTGAGGGAGCGCAACGACCCTTGGTCGATCCCACCGGTGGTCGCGGAGCTGGGCGCGGAGGCGCGGCGACGCGGGCTGTGGAACCTGTTCCTTCCCGGCTCGCACGGCGCGGGACTGACCAACCTGCAGTACGCGCCGCTGGCTGAGGTCACCGGACGCAGCGGGCTGGGGCCGATGGCGCTCAACTGCGCCGCCCCTGACACCGGCAACATGGAGCTGCTGGCGCAGTTCGGCACCGAGGCCCAGCGCAAGGAGTGGCTGGAACCGTTGCTGGAGGGCCGGATCCGGTCGGCGTTCGCGATGACCGAGCCGGCTGTCGCGTCGTCCGACGCCACCAACGTCGAGACCCGCATCGAGCGCGACGGCGACGACTACGTCATCAACGGCCGCAAGTGGTTCATCACCGGCGCGTTGAACCCCAACTGCCGCATCTTCATCGTGATGGGCAAGACGGATCCGTCGGGCCCGCGGCACCGCCAGCAGAGCCAGATCCTCGTTCCGCGCGACACCCCGGGTCTGTCGGTGCGTCGCGGTCTGTCGGTGTTCGGCTACCTCGACGACGACCACGGCGGGCACGGAGAGGTCGTGTTCGACGACGTGCGGGTGCCGGCCGAGAACCTGATCGGCGGCGAGGGCGACGGGTTCGCCATCTCGCAGGCCCGGCTCGGACCCGGCCGGATCCACCACTGCATGCGCCTCATCGGCACGGCCGAGCGGGCGATCGAGCTGATGTGCCGCCGGGCGGTCGCGCGGACCGCGTTCGGGAAAGCGCTTGCCGACCAGGGGGTCGTGCAGGAGTGGATCGCCGACGCCCGGGTCCGTGTCGAGCAGGCGCGGCTGCTGGTCCTGAAGACCGCCTGGCTGATGGACACCGTGGGGAACCAGGGCGCCCACACCGAGATCCAGGCGATCAAGATCGCGGTGCCGTCGACGGTCGAGTGGATCCTCGACAAGGCGATCCAGGCGCACGGCGCGGCCGGCGTCAGCCAGGACACCCCGCTGGCCCGGCTGTGGAGCAGCGCCCGGTCACTGCGCCTGGCCGACGGTCCCGACGAGGTCCATCGCCGGTCCCTGGCCCGGCGCGAACTGGCCCCATACCGGGCCGCATCAGGACAGGTCTAGACTTCGCGGTTGGCCTGGCGAGCCCCTGACCACTACAAACCTCGAGAAGGACAGCTTGCGATGACCGACATCGAAGCGTCGAATCGGGTCGACGGCCGGTCGGCGCGCTCCGAGCGCACCCGGCGGGCGATCGTGGCCGCCCACCTCGCGCTGATCGACGAGGGCGACCTGAAGCCCACTGGCGAGCGGATCGCCGAGCGGGCCGGCGTGTCGCTGCGCACCCTGTGGACGAACTACAAGGACATGGAGACGCTGTTCGCGGCCACCGGCGAGCTGGTCAAGGACCGCCAGGACTCGATGTACCGGCGCATCGAGCCGGAGCTTCCGCTGGCCGAGCGGGTCGAGCGGTTCTGCGCCCAGCGGATCGAGGTCCTGGAGATGCTGGCGCCGACGGCACGGGCGTCGGCGCTGCGCGAACCGTTCTCTGCCCAGCTGCGGGTGAACCGGGTCGGGAACATCGCCCGGGCGCGGCGCCAGGTCGAGGAGACCTTCGAGGCGGAGCTGGCCGAGGCCGAGGAGCGGGAGCAGCTGGTGATGGCGGTCACGGTGGCGAGCACCTGGTCGTCGTGGTCGATGATGCGCGACACCCTCGGCATGCCGGTCGACGAGGCCAAGGGGATCATGCACCGCACGGTCACCGCACTGCTCTCCTAGTCCTGGAACAGCACCACGGAGCGGCCGCCCTCGCCGCGGGCCATGCGCTCGAAGGCGGCCGGCGCGCCGTCCAGGTCGATGCGGTCGGTGATCAACGGTCCGAGCTTCAACGATCCGTTGAGGACCGACGCGGCGAGCGCCGGCACGTCCCGGTCGGGGTCGGCGGCGCCGTACACCGACGACCGCAGCACCTTCGCGGAGTGGAAGATGTCCAGGGCGCTGAGGCTGACGAGGTCGTCGCGGCGGCCCATGCCGACGACGGTCACCTGGCCGCCGCGCCGGGTGGCGCGCCACGCGGCCTGGATCGTGGACGACCGGCCGACGCACTCGAAGGCGTGGTCGACGCCACGGCCCTCGGTGAGGCCGCGGACGGCCTTGGCGAGCCGCTCGTCGGACACCAGGTAGTCGGTGGCGCCGGCCGCCTCGGCGAGCGGGCGCTTGGCCTCGGACACGTCGACCGCGATGACGACGGCGGCACCCGCGGCCCGGGCCGCGAGCAGCACCGACAGCCCGACCCCGCCGAGCCCCACCACCAGGACCGACTCGCCCTCCCGCACGGCGGCGGTGTTGCGTACGGCCCCGGTGCCGGTGAGCACCGCGCATCCGAGGAGCGCCGCCTGGTCGGCCGGGACTCCGGCCGGCACCGGGACGACCGCGTTCGCCGGTACCAGCACCTCTTCGGCCAGCGCGCCCAGCCCGAGCGTGACGCTGACCGGGGTGCCGTCGGCGGTGGTGCCGCCGGGCTTCGAGGGTCCGGCGGCCGTCTCGCAGAGCCAGGGCTGGCCGTGCGTGCAGTGCCAGCACCCGCGGCAGGCCGGTGACCAGTTGAGCACCACCTCGTCGCCGGGGCGCACGTGCGTCACCCGGTCGCCGGTGGCCAGCACGACGCCGGCGGCCTCGTGGCCGAGCACGAGCGGGAAGGTGGGCGCGAGCGTCCCGTTGACCATCGACAGGTCCGAGTGGCAGACCCCGGCGGCGCGCACCCGCACCCGGACGCTGTCGGGCCCGAGGTCGGGCAGCGTGACCTCCTCCACGGAAAGCGCTTCCCCGACGCCACGCGAAACGAGTGCCCTGACCGTCACCGTGTCTTCCCCTTTCCGGCGCCCGCGGCGCTTCGGCGTTACCGGCTCGCCACGGCGCTTCGGCGTCACCGGCGCCCGCGGCGGTTCGGCATCACCCGCTCGCGCGCGCCAGATCTCCTCCGCCGGAAACCTAACACTGGAAGTTTAATGGGGGTAGTCTCCCGCCATGGATCTGTCCCTCACCGCCGAACAGCAGGCGGTCCGCGAGCTCGCCGCCGGGTTCGTCGACCGCGAGATCCTCCCGTACGCAGCCGTTTGGGACCGGCGTGAGCAGGTCGACGTCTCCATCGTGAGGAAGCTCGGTGACCTCGGTTTCCTCGGCCTCACCATCCCCGAGGAGCACGGCGGGTCGGGCGGCGACCACCTCACCTACTGCCTCGTCCTGGAGGAGCTCGGCCGCGGCGACTCCGCCGTCCGCGGCATGGTCTCGGTGTCTCTCGGGCTGGTGGGCAAGTCGATCGCCGGCTACGGCTCGCCCGAGCAGAAGCGGGAGTGGCTGCCCCGGCTGTGCTCGGGGGAAGCGCTTGCCTGCTTCGCGCTCACCGAGCCCGACACCGGGTCCGACGCCGGCTCCCTCAAGACCCGCGCCGAGAGCGACGGCGACGACTTCCTGCTCACCGGCTCGAAGATGTTCATCACCAACGGCACGTGGGCCGACGTGGTGCTCGTGTTCGCCCGCACGGGCGGGCCGGGTCACCGAGGGGTAAGCGCTTTCCTCGTCCCGACCGGCGCCGACGGGCTCACCCGCCGCGAGATCCACGGAAAGCTCGGCCTGCGCGGGCAGGCCACCGCGGAGCTGACGTTCGACCGGGTGCGCGTGCCGGCGTCGGCGATGGTCGGCGGGGAAGGAAAGGGCTTTCACGTCGCGATGGCCGCGCTCGCGAAGGGGCGCATGTCCGTCGCCGCGGGGTGTGTGGGGATCGCGCAGGGCTGCCTCGACGCGGCTGTGGGCTACGCGAAGCAGCGGGAGCAGTTCCAGAAGCCGATCGCGGCGCACCAACTGGTCCAGAGTCTGCTCGCGAACATCGCGGTCGACACCGAGGCCGCGCGGATGCTGGTGTGGCGGACCGCCGACCTGATCGAGCGCGGCCAGCCCTTCGCCACCGAGGCGTCGATGGCGAAGCTGTTCGCGAGCGAGGCCGCGGTTCGGGCGGCGAACAACGCGCTGCAGGTCTTCGGCGGCTACGGCTACATCGACGAGTACCCGGTCGGCAAGTACCTGCGCGATGCCCGGGTGATGACCCTGTACGAGGGCACCAGCCAGATCCAGGAACTGCTGATCGGCCGGGCCCTGACCGGTATCAACGCGTTCGGAGGCCAGTCATGAGGTTCACCGACCGGGTCGCGGTCGTCACCGGTGGTGCCCAGGGCATCGGCGCCGCGACCGCCGCGCTCCTCGCGGCGGGCGGAGCGAGCGTCGCAGTGGTCGATCTCACAGCGGATCGCTCGGCGTCGATCGTGGAAAGGATCACATCGGACGGTGGACGCTCGCTCGCCGTCGGCTGCGACGTGACGGACGGAGCCGCCGTGACCGCGATGGTCGAGCGGGTCGTCGGAGAGTGGGGACGCGTCGACATCCTGGTGAACAACGCCGGGATCACGCGCGACAACCTGCTCTTCCGGATGCCGGAGCAGGAGTGGACCGCGGTGCTGACCACGAACCTGACCAGCATGTTCCTGTGCTGTCAGGCCGTGCAGAAGCACATGGTCGACCAGCGTTACGGCAAGATCGTGAACCTGAGCAGCCGGTCGGCGCTGGGCAACCGCGGACAGGTCAACTACGCGGCGGCCAAGGCCGGCGTCCAGGGGCTCACCGCCACGTTGGCGATCGAGCTCGGCCAGTTCAACATCACGGTCAATGCCGTGGCCCCGGGCTACATCGCGACCGCGATGACCGCGGCGACGGCCGAACGCGTGGGTGCGACGCCGGAGGACCACCAGAAGCACGCGGCGGCCGCCACGCCGCTGCGCCGGGTGGGGCAGCCGGAGGAGGTGGCGTCGGTGATCGCGTTCCTCGCCAGCGACGAGGCGTCGTACGTGAGCGGCCAGACCCTGTACGTCAACGGCGGCGCCCGCTGACTCAGGCGTCGGCGATCGCCGAATGCCGGGGGCGGTTGAAGAAGCGGGCCCAGTAGGACTCGTGCGCCAGGCGCATCAGGGGCCCGAGGTCGATCGGGCGGCGTGCGCCCGCTCCGGGCGCCGGTGGCCGGTCGGCTCGTCGCTCCTCGGAAGGCGGGTCGTACGGGACCGTCGTGATCGGCAGCGGGCCGTCGGGCATGCCCGGGTGATCGCGGCGTCTCCTGCCGGCCGTGTTGACCGCCCAGCGGGACCGGTAGGCCGTGTCGAGGTTCTGGGCCGGGCGCAGGTCGGCGCCGTTGTAGGCGCGCTCGCGGTTGTGGTCGCCGTTCGTGCCGCGCGGAGGCTCCCGTTCCGGCCGCATCGCAGCGTCCATGGCGGCGCCCTCCCATCGGACCGGCCGCGGTGGCCGGGTGTTCGTCAGCGGCCTCGCCAGGACCTGGCCGGAACGGACAGGATCGGCCGTTCGCCGCAGCTGGCGCATGTCACGTTGTCGCCGCACTGCGGGCACCAGGAGTTGATGCGACGCAGATACCAGCCGATCGCGACGCCGGCGAGAAGTGCCAGCAGTCCGACCATGGCGATCATGGCGAACCTTTCGAGGGGGTGGGGGCGGGAAGTGTCACGCGGAATGGAGCCGGTCGATCAACGGGTCCCGGTCGTCGCGGGGAAGCACGAACGGGGCCGTCAACGTGTCGACACCGGTACCGCGGGAGTCGTTGGGCCGGTAGGTCACCATGGCCGCCCGGGCGGATGCGGCCTCGATGACGCCCGCTCGCCAGACGCCACCGCGATAGACCCACACCGGGTCGTCTCGCCGGTAACTGTCGGTAGGGGCAACTTCTGCTGGATCGCGGAGATCTGGATCGATGGTGGGGACCGGCATGCCTGGTTGCCTCCCGCCTGCGTGCCGTCCTGGTGGGGAAGAAATGCGCTGTGTAGCTGGGGAAGTAGCGCGGAGTTTCCTCGACGTTCCCTGGCGTTTCCGTTGGTCACCCGTCTGGATGACGAGCAACCGTTTAAGCCTCATAAGTCGTCATTGACCATGAATTCGGCTGGCTGATCCTCACTGCCTGTGCGATATCATCCTCCGCGTCGCATGCAGGCGCAAGAGCGGATGCACGTGCAGATGACGGATTCACCGCTCGACAGAGCACCCAGACCCGCCTGAGACATAGAGAGACACACATGACTCAAGTAAGTGTGAGATCGTCAGCCAACGATCTACCCCCGTTGGCCTGGCGTAAGAGCCGGCGGAGCAATCCCAGCGGCAACTGTGTCGAGGTTGCCGAGCTCCCCGACGGCTCGGGTGTCGCTGTGCGGAACTCCCGCGATCCGGAGGGTCCCGCGCTGATCTACACGCCCGCCGAGATTGCGGCATTTATCCTTGGCGCGAAGGACGGCGACTTCGACGATCTGATCACCTGACGAATACCGGCAGTTTCGCTGGTTACCAATTGGTCATAACATCCCTACGGGGGAGAGCCGTACCCGACCGGGGGTCGGCTCGACAACCGGAGGTATTTCGTGACGACGGCCCAGTCGGAAGGTGGGTCGGCCGGCGGGCCGACCGTGCTGCGCATCCTGCTGGGCAACCAGCTCCGCGCGCTCCGCGAGGCGAACGGTGTCACCCGGGAAGCGGCCGGGTATGAGATCCGTGCCTCGGAGTCGAAGATCAGCCGTATCGAGCTCGGCCGCGTCGGCTTCAAGGAGCGCGACGTCGCCGACCTGCTCTCGCTGTACGGGGTCACCGACGAGAAGGAGCGCGCGGCGCTGCTTGCCCTCGCCCGTGAGGCGAACACGCCCGGATGGTGGCACCGGTACGGCGACGTGATGCCGAGCTGGTTCCAGTCCTACATGGGGCTGGAGTCGGCGGCGGAGCTGATCCGTACCTACGAGGTGCAGTTCGTGCCGGGTCTGCTCCAGACCGCCGACTACGCCCGCGCGGTCATCTGCCTCGGCCACTCCGACGCGCCCGAGGCGGAGATCGAGCGCCGGGTTCAACTGCGAATGGACCGCAAGCGGCTGCTCACCCGCACCGCGCCGCCCGAGATGTGGTTCGTCGTCGACGAGGCGGCGCTGCGCCGGCCGATCGGCGGACGCGACGTCATGCGCGCCCAGCTCGAGTACCTGATCGAGGTCGCGCAGATGTCGCACGTGCGGCTGCAGGTCATCCCGTTCCTGGCCGGCGGTCACGCCGGCGCCGGCGGCGCGTTCACGATCCTGCGGTTCCCCGAGGAGGAACTGCCCGACGTGGTCTACGTCGAGCAGCTCACCAGCGCGCTCTACCTCGACAAGCCGGAGGACCGCGACCAGTACGCGCTGGCCATGGAGCAGCTCTGCATCGAGGCCGAGGCGCCCACCCGCACGGTGGAGATCCTGGACAAGATGCTCCAGGAGCTCGACCTGCACCACTGAGCGTCGCGGCCGTCGCGGTCCTGAGCCCTGCGGCTCAGGACCGCGTGCCGTCGAGGTAGGCGAGCACGGCGAGCACCCGTCGGTTGTCGTCGTCGGACTGCGTGAGCCCGAGCTTGGTGAAGATGCCGGCCGTGTGCTTGCCGACCGCGCTGTCGGACAGGAACAGCCGCTGCCCGATCGCGGCGTTCGAACGGCCCTCGGCCATCAGCTCCAGGACCTCCCGCTCGCGCGGGGTCAGGGCGGCCAGCGGCTGGTCGGTGGAGTTGCGGGCGAGCAGCTTCGCGATGACCTCGGGGTCCATCACGGTGCCGCCGGCGGCGACCTGCCGCACCGCGTCGACGAACTGCTCGGCGTTGAACACCCGGTCCTTGAGCAGGTAGCCCACGCCGCCCGAGCCGTCGGCCAGGAGTTCACGGGCGTACAGCTGCTCGACGTGTGACGAGAGCACCAGGACGGGAAGGCCGGGCCGGTCGCGGCGGGCGGAAAGCGCTATCCGCAGGCCCTCGTCGGTCTGGGTCGGCGGCAGCCGCACGTCGACGACCGCGACGTCGGGCTGCAGGGCGGGCAGGGCGGCGGCCAGCTCCGGGCCGGTGGCGACCGCCGCGACCACCTCGAAGCCGTGGGCGGCGAGGAGGTGACGCAGGCCGTCCCGCAGAATCGCCAGGTCCTCGGCCAGCACGACGCGCATGGGCCGAAGCCTAACGGTGTAGCTAGCTCCACCCCGCCGGGTATCCAGCGTCATTACCGCCGGCGCCGGTGATCCATAGCGTTTCATGCATGCCAGTCATCGATGTTTCCAAGCTCCGTAAGAGCTACGGCGAGCGCCGGGTGCTCGAGGAGGTCACGTTCTCGGTCGAGCCGGGAGAGATTTTCGGCATCGTCGGTCCGAACGGCGCCGGCAAGACCACGACGGTCGAGTCGATCGCGGGAATCCGCTTTCCCGACGACGGCACGATCCGCGTGCTCGGGCTCGACCCGCGCCGCGACCGCGCCGCATTGCGGCTGCGCCTCGGAGTGCAGCTGCAGAGCGGCGAGCTGCCCGACCGGATGCGCGTGGGGGAAGCGCTTTCCCTGTACGCGTCCTTCTACCCGGACCCGGCCGACCCGGAGCAGCTGCTCGCCGAGTTCGGCCTGGACGGTCACCGTCGGACCTTCTTCGGCAAGCTCTCCGGCGGCCTCAAGCAGCGGGTCTCGATCGCCCTCGCGCTGATCGGCAACCCCGAGGTGGCGATCCTCGACGAGCTGACCACCGGCCTCGACCCGCATGCCCGTCGGGAGACCTGGCGCATGGTCGAGCGGATCCGCGACCGCGGCGTCACCGTGCTGCTCGTGACCCACTACATGGACGAGGCGGAGCGCCTGTGCGACCGCATCGCCGTGATCAACGACGGCCGGGTGGCGGCCCTCGACACGCCCGCCGGCATCCGGGCCCGGGGCGGGCCCGACGCATCCCTCGAAGACGCCTACGTCACCCTCACGACCAACGGGAGCCTGTGATGACGACCGGACTCAAGCAACTGACCGCGATGGAGTTCAGGCTCGCCGCGCGTGACTACATCACGATCCCGCTCGCGCTGGTGCTGCCGACCGCGCTGGTGCTGGCGTTCGGGCTTCCGGGGAGCAGCCGCGTACCCGACCCGGCGTTCGGCGGCGCCCGCGCCGTCGACTCGGCCCTGCCGGCCCTGGCGGCGACGCTGGCGGTGGCGGCGCTCGCGCTGACCGTGCTGCCGGCCTACTTCGGCGCGTACCGGGAAAGGGGAATCCTCAAGCGGCTGTCGACGACGCCGGCGAAGCCGAGCGCGCTGCTGCTGGCCTACCTGACGGTGCACGTGACGCTCGCGCTCGCGGCGTTGGCGCTGACGCTCGTCGTGGGGATGCTCGCCGTGGACATGCGGCCGCCGCAGCACGTGGGTGGCTTCGTCCTCTCGTACGTGTTCGGTCTCGCCGCGATGTTCGGGATCAGCATCCTGGTGGCCGCGGTGGTGCGCACGGCGCGGGGCGGCAGCGGATACGGGTTCCTGCTGTTCTTCCCGTCGCTGTTCTTCGCCGGGGCGTACCTGCCGAAGGAGCAGATGCCCGGCTGGCTGAGCCGGGCCGGCGACTTCACCCCGCTGGGCGCGTTCCGCATCACCGTGCAGGACTCGTGGTCGGGTCACTCGCCCGAATGGATCCTCGTGGTGTTCCTCGCCGCTTTCGCGGGCATCGCGTTCTGGGCGGCCTCGAAGCTGTTCCGCTGGGAGTAAGTTACTTGTGTCGACAACAAGGTGAAGGGGACGGAGATGCCGCAGCCACAGGGTGAGGAACTCGCCGCCGTACGGCAGCGCCGCGACGAGATCCGCGAGCGTTACCTCCGTCCCCGGGGCGAGCGGAAGCCGCCCACCACGCGGGGTATCCACCACGCGGCGCTGATCTGCCGCGACGTGGAGGAGACGATCCGGTTCTACCAGGAGTTCCTCGGGTTCCCGCTGGTAGAGCTCGTCGAGAACCGCGACTACGCCGGCTCCAGCCACTTCTTCTTCGACCTGGGAAACCGCAATCTTCTCGGGTTCTTCGACTTCCCCGGTCACGACCACCCGCCGTTCAGCGAGACCATCGGTGCGGTGCAGCACATCGCGTTGTCGGTGAGCCCGGAGCAGTTCGCCGCCGCGAAGGCGAAACTCGACGAGGCGGGGATCGAGTACCTCGGGCCCGACCGGGGCGTGGAGGACAGCCTCTACATCCGCGACCCGAACGGGGTGGGTGTCGAGCTGTACCGGGAGGAGCTCGGGCGGTTCGAGGGCTCCGAGCTTCTCTGACCGACGTGGACCGGGTCGCGGAAAGGGCCTACCGGGCGGGTGCCAGGGTCTCGAGGATCTCCTCGGCCCGGGCCACCGCCGCGGTGGGGTCGGCGTCGGGGGCGGCGATCGCCGGATCCCAGTTGAGGTCGTAGAAGATCTCGGTGACGCCCTGGGTGGCGAGCCACTCGACGTCGGCGCGGACCTGGGCGGGGGTGCCGGACAGCGGGGCGTCCGTCCGTTCGCCCAGGCGCAGGACGCCGCGTGAGACCACACGCAGCGCCGCCGGGTCCCGGCCGGCCTCGGCGGCGGCCGCCCGCACGATCGCGATGTCGGCGCCGATCGAGGACAGGTCGGTGGCGCTGCGGCTGACCCAGCCGTCGCCGAGGCGGCCGGCCCGCCGCAGGGCCGCCTTCGCGACACCGCCGACGAGGACCGGCGGGCCCGGCTTCTGCACCGGTCGCGGATCCATGCGGGTGGGCGGCACGGTGTAGAACTCGCCCTGGAAAGCGCTGACCTCGTCGGCCCACAGGGTGCGCAGCACGCGCAGGTACTCGTCGGCGCGGGCGCCGCGCCGCTCCATCGAGCCGCCGGTCGCGGTGAACTCCGCCGGCGAGTGTCCGGTGCCGAGCCCGAGGTCGAGCCGGCCGCCGGACAGGACGTCGAGGGTCGTCGCCTGCTTCGCCAGGTAGGCCGGCGAGATGAACGGCAGGTTGACGACGGCGACGCCGAGCCGGATGCGGGTGGTGTGCGCGGCCGCGAACGTCAACGCCAGCAAGGGATCCAGGACGCTGCGGTAGTTCGGCGGTGGCGGCTGGTCGGCGTCGACGAGCAGGCGCTGGAACGTCCACAGCGAGCCGTAGCCGAGCTCCTCCGCCCGCCGAGCGAAGTGTGTGATGTTCGCGGGCGTGGCCCACGCCCCGGACACCGGCAACCCGAACCCGATCCGCATGGCCCTACCGTAGTCCCCGGATCTTGCGGTACAGCACGAATGGTGCGCCGTCCCACTCGATGTCCTTCGCGTAGACCATGCCGAGGCGCTCCATCACCGCGCGCGAGCGGGCATTGTGCACCTCGGTGAACGCGACCACCTCGGCGGCGTCGAGCTCGGTGAAGGCGACCTCGAGGCCGGCGCGGCCGATCTCGGTGGCGTAGCCGTGTCCCCAGAACCGGTGGTGCAGCACCCAGCCGAGCTCCAGGCGGGCAGCGCCGTCGATGTGCACGCGCGAGAGGCCGCCGCGGCCGACCGGGTCGCCCGTCCCGCGGTGGAAGGCGAACCACTTGTGGACGCCGTCGGTCCGCCAGCCGTCGGCCATGCGGGCCGCCTCGCGGTCGGTTCCCTCGCGGGTCCACTCGCCGTACCAATCGGCGACGGCGGGGTCGGAATACAGGGCCAGAAGCTCGGCGCCGTGCCGTTCCGTCACCGGTTCCAGGCGCAGGCGGTCCGTCTCGCGGACGCGGGCCGGGCGGCGGGGCACGGGCGCACTGTACCGAGGCGGGCGCACGGTCTCCAGCCATATGTCGATACGCCTCATCGCTGGATTGTGTGCCGATGTCATCGACACACATTGTTGCTCATCGTGAGACTCCGTATCCTCTTGGTAAGCGGCGGCGTCGGGGAAGGGCGCCGCCGCTTCGTGCGTCCCGAAGCGCTTTCCGCGACCCCGACGTCGCGAAACAGTGATCGCCTCGAATGGACAGCGCCCCGTACCCGTGCCAAGGTCGGGTAACGAGCATCCGCCGTTTCCTTCGGGGAGGAACCGATGCATCGACGCATCCTGCCCGCGCTCGCCGCCGTCCTGCTCGCCGCCACCGCCACCTCCGCGTGCCTCGGCAGCGACGACGAGCCCGACACCACCCGCAACGCAGACGCCAAGGAGTTCACCCTCACGATCGCGGCCAACGCGATCGCCGGCGGCAAGAACGCCGCGGGTGCCGAGTGGATCGAGAACTGGGTCATCCCGCGCTTCGTCGAGGACCAGAAAGCCAAGGGGCGTACGGCGAAAGTGGAGTTCCAGCCGTCCGGCGCCAGCGACGAGGACTACAAGAGCAAGGTCGCCCTGGACCTGAAGACGGGCAGCGGCGCCGACATCTACTCCCTCGACGGCATCTGGGTCGGCGAGTTCGCCGACGCCGGTTACATCAAGCCGCTGGAGGACCTCGTCGGCGCCGACGCCGTCAACGGCTGGGACGGCTGGAACCAGATCCCGAAACCCGTACAGGGCAACATGTCCTACAAGGACAAGCGGTACGGCGTCCCGGAGGGGACCGACGGCCGGGTCATCTACTACAACCGGTCGCTGCTCGCCCGGGCCGGCCTGCCGCGCGACTGGCAGCCGAAATCGTGGGACGAGATCGTCACAGCCGCGCAGACCATCAGGTCGAGCGTGCCCGGCGTGACTCCGATCCAGCTCAACGCGGGCACCGCGATGGGCGAGGCGACCACGATGCAGGGCGTGCTGCCGCTGCTGGTCGGTACCGGTCAGCAGATCTGGGCCGAGGGGAAGTGGCAGGGCAACACCGCGGCGGTTCGCGACGTTCTCGGCCTGTACCAACGCGTCTACGGTGGTGGCCTCGGTGATCCGGTGCTGCAGCAGGACGCCAAGGGCCGTGACAAGTCGTTCCAGGCCTTCGCCGAAGGGAAGATCGCGATCCTGTTGGAGGGCGACTACTTCTGGCGCAGCGTGGTCGAGCCGAACAAGGGCATCGCGAAGATGGCCGACCGCGACCAGAACGTCGGCTACGCGCTCATCCCGGCCGTCCGTGCCGGTGCCGGCGTGCGCGGTCAGGACTACGTGTCGATGTCCGGCGGCGCCGGGCGGGTGCTGAACCCGTCGTCCGACTACCCGCGCCAGGCCTGGGAACTGCTGCAGTTCATGAACTCCAAGGAGGCGACGGCGGCACAGGTCGGCGGGGCTCCGCGGCTCACGCAGCGGCAGGACGTGAACGACGAGATCCTGAAGAACGACCCGTTGCTGACGTTCATCGCCCAGAAGGTGCTGCCGTTGACCTCGTTCCGGCCCGGGTTCGCCGAGTATCCGCGGGTGTCGCAGGCATTGCAGCAGGCGACGCTGTCGGTGGTGACGGGCACGGCGCCGACGGCGGCCGCCGCGGAGTACCAGAAGAAGCTGGAGACCATCGTCGGCGGGGCGGACAAGATTGCCACCGGCTGACACCCCGTCCGCCGTAGCGGATCCCGTGGCCCCCGAGGCCGCCGGCGCGGCGCCGTCGCGGGTGGACGGCAGTGCGGACGCGGCGGGGCTGGGGCGGTGGCGCGCCTTCGGGTTCACCGCCCCGGCCCTGGCGCTCATCGCCGTGTTCCTGGTCTTCCCCGCGCTGTGGACGCTCTACATCGGAGTGACGAACTTCCGGCTCACCGGTGCCGAGGCCCGCAGCCCGTCGTTCGTGGGGCTGGAGAACTACCGCCGCGCGTTGAGCGACGAGACGTTCTGGAACTCGCTGTGGCTCACGCTGCTGTTCGTGCTCGGGTCGGCGGTGCTGGGCCAGAACGTCCTCGGTTTCCTGCTCGCGTACGCGTTGCGCACGACCGCGAAGGTGGTGCGGCGCACGGTCGAGGCGCTCGTGCTGCTGGCCTGGATCCTGCCGAGTTCGGTGGTGGCGTTCCTCTGGATCGCGATGCTCGACCGCGACGCCGGAACCCTCGACAACCTGCTCGGCACCGGGCTCGCGTGGCTGGTCGAGTACCCGATGGTCTCGATCATCGTGTTCAACGTCTGGCGGGGCACCGCGTTCTCGATGATGCTCTACAGCGCCGCGCTCACCAGCGTTCCGCCGTCACACCTGGAGACCGCGCGGCTGGCCGGATCCGGGCGCTGGCAGACCCTGCGTGACGTGGTCCTGCCGCACATCCGCCGGTACGCGCTCACCAACACGCTGCTGATCAGCCTGTGGACCTTCAACGACTTCACGCCGTTCCTGCTCACCGCGGGCGGGCCCGGCAGGGAGTCGGAGATCGTGCCGGCGTACATCTACAACACCGCGATCGTCGGCGGCGACATGGGTTACAGCGGCGCGATCTCGTTGCTGGTCCTGCTCATCAACCTGGGGCTGGCTCTGGTCTACCTGCGGGCGTCGAAGGTGCGTGCGGCATGACCGGGCTCTTCGTCAGGCGGATAGGGGTCTACGTCCTCAGCGGACTCGGCATGGCGTTCTTCGCCCTGCCGCTGCTGTGGCTGCTGTCGGCGCCGTTCGACGAGACCCCCACGTACGCCGTGCGGTTCCCGGGCGCGCCCACGTTCGACAACTTCGCCCAGATCGGCGACAACCGGTACGCCGTGCCGTCACTGGTGAACTCGGTCCTGCTGTCGGTGGGCACGATGGTCGTCGTGGTGACGGCCGCGGCCCTCGCGGCCTACGCGTTGTCGCGCGTCCGCATACCGGGACGCGATGCGCTGCTGTACGCGTTGCTGCTGCTGTCGAGCGTCATCACAGGAACGGCGGCGATGGTGCCGATCTTCCTGCTCGTGTTCGAGCTGAAGCTGATCGACTCGCGGGCCGGCGTGGTGCTCGTGCTCTCCGGCGGCCTGCTGCCGGCGGCCATCTTCCTGCTGAAGGACTTCATCGACACGATCCCACGGTCCTACGAGGAGAGCGCGCGGGTGTTCGGCGCCTCTCCGCTGCAGGTGCTCCGCCACGTGGTGGTGCCGGTCGCCCGGCCGGGCCTCGCGACCATCGGCGTGTGGACGATCGTGCAGGTGTGGGGGAGCTTCCTCACCCCGTTCATCCTGCTGCGCGACCCGGACAAGCAGCCGGCCGCGGTGCTCGTGCGCACCCTCTACACCGAGGGCGGCTCGCCGAACCTCGCCCTGATCTCGACGTTCTCGTTGCTCTACTCGATACCGGTGGTGCTCATGTACCTGTTCGCCTGGAGCCGCTACGGGTTCCGCTTCCACGGCGGGATCAAGAGCTGATGGCGGCCATCGTCCTCAGCGGACTCGTCAAGGAGTTCCCCGGCGGCGTCCGGGCACTGGACAAGCTCGACCTGACCATCGAGGACGGCGAGTTCTTCGCGCTGCTCGGGCCCAGCGGGTGCGGCAAGACGACGCTGCTGCGTACGATCGCCGGGCTGGAACCGCCCACCGGCGGCACCGTCCACATCGGAGACCGCGACGTCACCCGGCTGGAACCCGGTGCCCGCGACGTCGCCATGGTGTTCCAGGACTACGCTCTGTTCCCGCACATGACGGTCAGCGACAACATCTCCTACCCCCTGAAGGTGCGGCGGCGGTCGCGTTCCGAACGCTCCGGCCGGGCGGCCGAGGTGGGCGCCCAGCTGGGGCTGTCGCCGCTGCTGGAGCGGCGGCCGGCCGCGCTGTCCGGTGGACAGCAGCAGCGGGTGGCGCTGGCGCGTGCGGTGGCCGTGCGCCCCGCCGCGTTCCTGTTCGACGAGCCACTGTCCAACCTGGACGCCCGGCTCCGGCTCGAGGCCCGTACCTACCTCAAGCGGCTGCAGCGGGACCTCGCCGTCACGACGGTGTTCGTCACCCACGACCAGGCCGAGGCGTTGGCGTTGGCCGACCGGATCGCGGTCATGGAGGCGGGCCGGATCCGGCAGGTCGGCACGCCGCGGGACGTGTTCGGCCGACCGGCGAACACGTTCGTCGCGAACTTCATCGGGTCGACGCCGATGAACCTGCTGGAGGGCTCGGTCCACGATGGACAGCTGTCCGTCGCGGGAGCGCTCCTGTCCTGGAAGGGGACGCTGCCCGACGGCGAGAAGGTCGTGGTCGGCATCCGGCCCGAGTACCTGACGCTCGGCACGACCGACCCCGGCGGTCCGGCGTGGCGGGGGACGGTGTCGGTGGCGGAGAACCTCGGTACGTCGGCGCTCGTCAGCGTGGCGGTGGGCGACGAACTGGTCGGTGCGGTGGTGCCGGAAGAGGCGGAACCGCCGGCGGAGACGCCGGTATGGTTGGTGCCGCAGCCGGGGCGGCTGCTGGTGTACCGGGCGTCCGATGGGGAACGTGTGACGTGAGCACCGTCCACCGTGGAGTGTGGAAGCCGGAGGACCGGGCGGAGGCGCCGTACCGGTACCTCCCGGTCGATGTCACGTCCGGGGCGAGAACGCTACGCGTGGAGCTCGACTACGACCGGTCGGCCGGAGTGCTCGACCTCGGCTGCTTCGACCCGTCCGGCGCGTTCCGCGGGTACTCGGGCGGCGCCCGCGACACGTTCGTCGTGGGGGAGTCGGTCGCGACGCCCGGCTATCTGCCCGGCCCCGTGCCGGCAGGTACCTGGCAGGTGCTGCTGGGGCTGCACCGGGTGCCGCCGGAGGGCGTGGCGTGGCGGGTCACCGCGGAGCCGGCGGTCGCCGAACCGGTTGTCGTACCGGTGGAGGCGGCGCCACCCGCGGCGGGCACCGGCGTGCGGCGGCGCGTGCTTCCCGCGTCCCCCGGAACGACCTGGCTGGCGGGAGACCTGCACGCGCACACGGTCCATTCCGATGGAAGCCTGACGGTGCCGGCGCTGGCCGCGTTGGCGGCCGGCGCTGGCCTGGACTTTCTCGCGGTGACCGACCACAACACGGTGTCGCACCACGCCGAGCTCGCGGCGGCCGGTGCGGGCGCGGGCATCCTGCTGGTGCCCGGGCAGGAGGTGACCACGGGGCGCGGCCACGCCAACGCGTTCGGCGCCGTCGACTGGGTGGACTTCCGGAACCCTCCGGACTCCTGGCTGTCCACTGTGGACGCCGGGGGCGGACTGCTGTCGGTGAACCATCCGCTGGGTGGGGACTGCGCCTGGCTGATGCCGATGACCGGCCGGCCACCGCTGGCCGAGGTGTGGCACTCGGGATGGTGGGACCGTACGTGGGGCGCCCCGCTGGCGTGGCTGCTGGCCTGGGCGCCGGGAGCGGTGCCGGTCGGCGGGTCGGACTTCCACACGATGGACGGCCCGGAGCGGCCCGGGCTGCCGACGACGTGGGTGGCGGTCGCGGAGCCGTCGGTGGCCGGCATCCTCGACGGGCTGCGTGCCGGGCGGGTGGCGGTGACCGCGGCGCCCGACGCGCCGGCGCTGCTGTGCGTCGACGGTGAGCT
The DNA here is from genome assembly GCF_016863655.1 of Virgisporangium ochraceum. Classification (GTDB taxonomy): domain Bacteria; phylum Actinomycetota; class Actinomycetes; order Mycobacteriales; family Micromonosporaceae; genus Virgisporangium; species Virgisporangium ochraceum. The sequence goes on along the minus strand of NZ_BOPH01000024.1, from coordinate 60,400 downwards.
GGTCGCCGTCGACGCGGACGGGACACTGCTGGTGGACGTCGAGGGCCGGCGCCGTCCGGTGCGTGGGCCGGTGGCCCGGTTCCCCGTCGCCGGGCCTGGGCCGTTCTGGTTGGAGGACGCGAAGGCGCAGGTGCTCGCGCTGACCGCGTAGGCTCCCACCTCGTGGTGGAGGACGAGTCCTACCTGGGCGACGACTGGTACGGCGAGGATCTCGGCGACCGGGTCTACACGCGATGCTTCTTCACGAACGTCGACCTGACCGAGGCGGTCAGCCGGGGAGCGGTGTTCACCGAGTGCTCGTTCGGCGGGGTCCGCTTCAACGCGTCGCGGCACGAGGACAGCGCTTTCCTGCGCTGCACGTTCGACCGCTGCAACCTCTTCGAGGCGTCGTTCACCGGCTGCAAGCTGGTCGGCAGCACCTTCACCGAGTGCGACCTGCGGCCGCTGACGGTCAGCGGCGGCGACTGGTCGTTCGTCACGCTGGCCCGCGCCGACCTGCGCGGCGTCGACTTCTCCGGGACCCGCATGCGGGAGGCCGACCTGTCGAAGGCGGACCTGACCGGTGGGTCGCTGACCGGTGTCGACCTGAGCGGCGCACGGCTGGCCGGCGTGAAGCTGGGCAGGTGCGACCTGCGGGGATCGGACCTGAGCGCCCTGGACCCCCGCGATGCCGACCTGCGCGACGCGGTGATCGACCCGGAGCAGGCGCTGGTGGTGGCACGGTCGTTGGGGCTGCAGATCCGCTGACGCGATGGGCGGGCAGTCTGTCGCCGGGGCGGCCTCGGGCGTGGAGGTCCGTCGGTGGGCCAGTCGGGCGTGGGTGCCCTCAATGGGCCAGGTCGGGCCAGGGGAACTCGGGAGTGGGCAGCTCGGGTAGCCACGACTCCGGCAGCACGAAGACGTGCCGGCGCAGGCAGATCGTGTGCGCCATCCGCAGGCCGCCGGTGGTGGAGCCCAGCGTCCAGCGGTGGGCGACCTCGGCCAGGTCGCCGCATACCGGATCGGGGCAGCGGGTCAGGTCGAGGTTGTCGCCGGTCACGGTAGAAGGGTGCGGACGCCGGGGCTGGTCGGCAGCCGGAAACGCGACGTATCACGGGTGCGTCGCCGGGCCGACACCCTTGAACCGGACCCGCGCATCTGTCGGCATCTCTGGCTTTTGATCGACGTGCGCGAATAGGCTCCACGCACCGGTGCTCCGACTCGGGAGGCTCGATGCGATCGGTCCGTCGACTCTTCACCCTCACCACCGCGGCCACGGCGGCCCTGCTCGCGCTGACGGTGGCCCCGGCCTCCGCGGTGCCGACGCCGCCGGGCGTGGTCGTGGAGAACGGGGTGACGCAGCCCGTCTTCGACTACACGCAGGCGATCCGCGAGCGACTGTACGTCGAGACGGAGATAGACAGCGACAAGGACGGCAGGCGCGACCGCGTCGAGGTGCGGGTGATCCGGCCGGCCGAGACCGAGCGCGGGCTGAAGGTCCCGGTGATCTTCCAACCGAGTCCGTACTACGCCGGTCTCAACGACATCCCCAACCACGACGACATCGACCGCGACGACGCCTCGGCCGCCCGATCGGCCGGCGGGGCCGACCGCGCCGCGGAGACGATCGTGTTCGCCGGCTACCTGGACAACTACTTCGTGCCCCGCGGGTACGCCGTGATCTTCGCCGACAGCATCGGGACCGGTGGATCCGACGGCTGCCCGACGTCGGGTGACCCGAACGAGACCCTCGGCATGAAGGCGGTCGTCGACTGGCTGAACGGGCGCGCGCGGGGGTTCACCCCCGACGGGGCGAAGGCGGCGGCGACCTGGTCGACCGGGAAGGTCGGCATGACGGGCGTCTCCTACAACGGGACGCTGCCGAACGCCGTCGCCTCGACCGGGGTGCGGGGGCTGGAGACGATCGTCCCGATCGCCGCGATCTCGAGCTGGTACGACTACTACCGGGCCAACGGCGGCGTGGTCGCGCCGTTCCCGTTCCAGGGCGAGGACACCGACATCCTGGCGAAGCTCGTCCTGACACGTCGAAATCCCGAGGTGTGCGCCGGCGTCATGGCCGACCTGGAACGGCGACAGGACCGCGAGACCGGTGACTACAGCTCCTACTGGCACGAGCGGAACTACGTGAAGGACGCGCACAAGGTCCGGGCAAGCGTTTTCCTGGTGCACGGGCTCAACGACTGGAACGTGCGCACCAAGAACGGCATCCAGTGGTGGAACGCGCTTTCCGCGAACGGCGTGAAGCGGAAGATCTGGCTGCACCAGGGTCCGCACACCGACCCGTTCAACGTGCGGCGGGCGGAGTGGATCGCGACGCTGCACCGCTGGTTCGACTTCTGGCTTCACGGCGTGCGCAACGGGATCATGAACGAGCCCATGGCCGACGTGGAGACCGCGCCGAACCAGTGGGTCACCAGCCGCAGCTGGCCGGTGCCGCGCACGTCACCGACGCCGTTGTTCCTCGGGGCGGCGTCCGCCGACGGGCGTCCGGGCACCCTGGGACGCTGGCCCAGCGGCTTCGGCACGGAGCAGTCCTTCGTGGACGACACCAGCCAGACCGCCGAGCAGCTCGTGGACAACGAGTTGGCAGCCGACCCGAACCGGCTGGCCTTCCTCACCACCTCGCTGACCAACGACGTGCGGTTGTCGGGCACTCCGCGGTTCACCGTGCGGGCCAGCCTCGACGGACGCTCGCCCTACCTGACCGCGCTGCTGGTGGACTACGGCACCGACACCCGGTTCGCCGGGATCACGACGGTGCCGGGGCAGGACTGCATCGGTCCGGGCATTCCGGAGGATCCGGGGTGCTTCAACAAGCGGGCGTACGTGACGCGCGAGACGCCATGGAAGATCGTCAGCCGCGGGTGGCTCGACGTGCGCAACCGGTACTCGCAGTGGGACGAGACCCCGGTGGCGGCGGGACGCACGTACACCCTGTCGTGGGATCTGCAGCCCCAGGACCACATCTTCAAGGCCGGCCACCGGATCGGGCTGGTCCTGATCTCGACCGACCGTGACCACACGTTGCGGTACCGCACGGGCACCGTGGTGGAGGCGGAGCTGGGGCTGAGTCACCTGCTGCTTCCGCTGTCCTGAGCGTGCGCCCGTCGCCGCGAGGGCCGGGGACACGCGATGCGCTCGGGCGGGAGGGGTCGGCGGAAGTCGAAAGGACTTCCACCGCGCTCCACGCAGGACGGCGTGGCGCGTCAGCGTAGGGCCTCGGTAGGAGGGTTCAGCGGGGGGCGAAGGTGCGGCGGTAGGTCAGCGGCGACACCCCCAGCGCCTGCTGGAAGCGTTGCCGTAGCGCGGCGGCGCTGCCGAAGCCGGTCTCGCGGGCGATGCGGGCCACGCTCAGGTCGCTGGACTCGAGCAGCTCGCGCGCCCGGTCGGTGCGGTGGCGCAGGAGCCACTGGGCCGGGCTCAACCCGGTCTCGTCGCGGAAGTGGCGGGTGAAGGTGCGCACGCTCATCCGGGCGTGCGCCGCCAACCGCTCCAGGGTGAGCGGTTCACCCAGCCGTCGCAGGGCCCACTCCCTCGTCGCGGCGGTGCCGGTGCTGGTCGGCGGGGGGACCGGGCGCTCGGTGTACTGGGCCTGGCCGCCGTCGCGCCAGGGTGGCACCACGCAGCGTCTGGCCGCCCGGTTGGCGACCTCGGTGCCGTGGTCGCGGCGGATCAGGTGCAGGCACAGGTCGATGCCGGCGGCCACCCCGGCCGAGGTCAGGATCTCTCCGTCGTCGACGAACAGGACGTCGGCGTCGAGCTTGACCTGCGGGAACAGCCCGACGAAGCGGTCGGCGTGGGCCCAGTGGGTGGCGGCGGGGCGCCCGTCGAGCAGGCCGGTGGCCGCGAGCACAAAGGAGCCGGTACAGATCGACACGATCCGGGCGCCCCGCGCGTGTGCGGTGGTCAGCGCGTCGGCCACCTCGGAGGTGAGCACCCCGGAGTGCAGCGGCGGGCCGTCGTGGATTCCCGGGACGATCACCGTGTCGGCGGCCTCGAGCAGGTCGAGACCGTGGTCGGGCAGCACGGTGAAGCCGGCCGTGCTGCGCACCGGAGCGCCGCCCGGGGTACACGTGCGCACCTTGTAGAACCGGTTGCCGTCGTGGTCGCGGGCGGCACCGAGAATCTGGGACGGCGTGCCGAGGTCGAGCCCGACCACGTGGTCGAGGGCCAGGACCGCGACCCGGTGACGCGAAGGAGCCATGGCCCGATTATTGCGCATGATGGCCTACGGGCCACTCCTCGCGGCAACCGTTGATCGGGACACTGGGGAACCGTGAGAAGAGTCCACCCCGCCTGGCTCGCGGCCGGCGTCGCCCTCGTGGCACTGGTCGGTGCCGCCGGTTTCCGGGCCACCCCGTCGGTCATGCTGCATCCGCTCCACGAGGAGTTCGGGTGGCCGCTGGCCACGATCTCGGCCGCCGTCTCGGTGAACCTGGTCCTCTACGGGCTCACCGCGCCGTTCGCGGCCGCCCTCATGGACCGGTTCGGCGTCCGCAAGGTGACCACGGGAGCGCTGCTCCTGGTCAGCGCCGGCAGCGGGCTCACGGTGTTCATGCGGTCGAGCTTCGAGCTGATCATGCTCTGGGGCGTGCTGGTGGGCCTCGGTACCGGGTCGATGGCGCTCGCGTTCGTCGCCACGGTGACCGGGCGGTGGTTCGTCAAGCGGCGCGGGCTGGTCACCGGGGTGCTGACCGCGGCCGGCGCGGCCGGACAGCTGGTGTTCCTCCCGGTCCTCGCGGTCATCGTGGAGAACAGCGGGTGGCGGACGGCGTCGCTGCTGGTCGCCGGTGCCGCGCTCGCGGTGGTTCCACTGGTGCTTCTCTGGCTGCGTGACTACCCGGCGGATGTCGGAGTTCGCCCCTATGGGGCGGAAGCCGACGCCGAGCCGTCAATGCCGTCAACATCGTCAGCGTCGTCGAAGGCGCCGACCGAGGGTGCCGGCCGACGGGCGGTCGGCGCGCTCACCATGGCCGCGCGGACCAGGCCGTTCTGGCTGCTCGCCGGCGGCTTCGCGATCTGCGGGGCGACCACCAACGGCCTCGTCGGCACGCATTTCATCCCGGCGGCGCACGACCACGGGATGGCGCCGACCGCCGCCGCGAGCCTGCTCGCGTTGATCGGCCTCTTCGACATCGTCGGGACGATCGTGTCGGGCTGGCTGACCGACCGGGTCGACAGCCGCATCCTGCTCGGCGTGTACTACGCCGGCCGCGGGTTGTCGCTGTTGATCCTGCCGACGCTGTTCAACGCCTCGGCCGCGCCGATGGTGGTCTTCATCGTCTTCTACGGGCTCGACTGGGTGGCCACCGTGCCGCCGACGGTCGCGCTCTGCCGCGAGTACTGGGGCGACCGGGGGCCGGTGGTGTTCGGCTGGGTCTTCGCGTCGCACCAGTTCGGCGCCGCGATCGCCGCCGCCGGCGCGGGACTCGTGCGCGACCGGCTCGGCGAGTACACGCTGGCCTGGTACGTGGCCGGCGGCCTGGCGATCATCGGCGCGATCCTGTCGGTCTCGATCAGGCGCAAGGTTCAGACCGGCACCGTCAGGTTGGCGACGTAACCGGAGGAGACGTCACCGGTGACGGTGGCGAGCTGCGTGGTCCAGCCGTCGCGGAAGACCATGTCGGAGGTCAGCGACGTGCGCTCCATGTTGCGGACGCTCGCGGAGTAGCCGTCGGTGGCGTACACCGCGTCGCAGACCGCCTCCGGCAGCGCCAGCTGTGATGTGGTGATCCTGTTGCCGGAGGACGTGGCGCCCGACAGCGTCGGGTAGACCTCGAAGTGGACGTGCGGCCAGCGGCCCGAGTACGCCGCCGGGAAGATCGTCCGGAAGGTCACCAGCCCGGTGCCGTTGGCCTCCTGCACGCCGCGCAGGTAGTTCTCGTTCTGCACGCCCTCGGAGTACATCGAGTAGCGGCCCTCGCGGTCGCAGTGCCACAGGTACACGGCCGCGCCGGAGTAGGCGGCGGCGCCGCGGTCCAGGGCGAGCACGGTGAGGTTGATGGTCAGCGGCACCCCGGCGGCGGTTCCGCTGCCCGAGCCGAAGCTCGTGGTGATGTCGCTGCGCACGATGCCGCTCTGGGAGAGGACGTTCGGGCCGTTGGACCCGTCGCCGGGGTAGGGGCCGGCGGTCTCCTCGGGAATCTCGGTGTACGACGAGCCGCCGGAAGCCGGCGTGGACGCCGAAGCGGACGGGGCGGAGGTGGACGGGGAGGCGGAGGTCGGCGTCGCCTCGTCGCCACAGGCGGCCAGGGCCGCGGCGGCACCCGCGCCGGCGAACAGGCCCAGCAGCCGGCGGCGGCGGAGCAGACCGGTCAACGTCGACAGGTCGAACTGGAGGCCGCGGTCGTGAAGGTCGTCGTGGTCGTGTGCGGTCATGCCCATCACCGTGCGCTCCGATCCTGTGTGCCACCGGAGCGGTTCCTGTGCGCCCCCTGTGCGGAGTTCCGGCCCCGGGAACCGCCTCGAACAGGGTCTACCGGCCCGCCGAAAGAGGAGCGAAACCGCCGCCGATGATCATCGTCGCACCGGGATGACGCCCGCCGGGGGCCGACTGCGCGGTCACCCGCCGGCGGTCGTCACGAGGCCTTGTCGTCGTCCGGTAGGGGGTGCCACACGTCGTCCTCGACGGGGTCGGGCGCTCCTACCCGGGCGCCCTCCAGCTGGGCGGAGAACGCCAGCCCCAGGAACAGCGCGATGCCGGTCAGATTCGCCCACAGCAGCAGCGCCATGATGCCGGTCAGCGCGCCGTACGTGGCGCCGAACGCGTCGCTGGTCCGCACGTACAACGCCAGCAGGCCGCTGATCAGCCACCAGATCGCGGTGGCGACGGCCGCGCCGAACAGCAGCCACGACAGGCCGGGCTGGCGGCGGCGTGGGGAGTGCCGGAACAGCAGGCCGATGCTCACCGTGGTGAGCGCCAGGCTGGCCGGCCACCGCACCCAGTTCCAGATCGTGTGCGCCGTGCCACCCCAGTGGTAGTGGCGCTCGATGGAGTCGCCGACCGGTCCGCCGGCGACGAGGAACAGGAACCCGATGAGCGCGGGCAGCCCGGCGACGAGGCCGAGGATCACCGCCCGGGTGTACTTGGCGAGGGCCGGCCGGTCGCGTTCGACGCCGTAGATGCGGTTGGCGCCGCGTTCGATCTGCGCCATCGCCGTGCTGAGCGCCACCATGCCCGTGATCAGACCCAGCGTGAGCGCGACCTCACCCGCGTCCTCGGTGGTCTCGTCGCCGCCGAGGAGGTCGCTCACCACGCTGTCGCTCGCGCCGGGCGTGAGCTCGAGCACGACGTCGGCGACCACCTTGCCGCCCTCCTCGACGCCGAGGTCGCTCGACAGGCCGGTGAGCGCGATGAGGAACGGCACCGTGGCCAGGCACAGTTGCAGGCCGAGGGCGCGGGAGTGGCTGAACCCGTCGCCGTAGCGGAACCGGAGGAACGCGTCGTGCACCAGGTGCCAGCCGCCGTAGTGGCGCAACGCGAGCCACGCGTCGTCGGCCGACAGATCCTCGTCGCCCATCAGTTTCGTCTCGGGCACCCGGCGTGTGCTGCTCACGAGGGAGAACGGTACCGAGCAACCCGCGGGGCCGCCGATTCCGTCCCCTGGGTGTGACGGTGAACGAGGAGGCGTACCGCGAGTACGTCGTGGCGCGCATGGACCGGTTGCGCCGCATGGCGTACCTGCTGTGCCACGACTGGCACACCGCCGACGACCTGGTGTCGAACGCGCTGCTCAAGCTGTACCGGAACTGGTCGAGGGCGCAGCGGGCCGACAACCTCGACGCGTACGTGCGCCGCATCCTGCTGCGCTCGTGGCTCGACGAGCGGCGCCGGCCGTGGCGGCGGGAGTCCTCGACCGACGAGGTCCCCGACCATCCGGCGCCGTTGCCCGCTCCGGTCGACGACCGGCGGCTGCTGGAGCTCCTGCGTCAGCTGCCCCAGCGCCGCCGGGCGGTTCTGGTGCTGCGGTTCTACTGCGACCTCTCGGTCGAGGAGACCGCCGCGACGCTCGGTGTGTCCGTCGGCACCGTCAAGAGCACCACCGCGAGGGCGCTCGACACCCTTCGCGTCTCGATCGCGACCCTGGGGGTAGAGGCATGAAGACACGGCTGGACGAGGAGATGGGTCCGCCGCCACCGGCGTCCTTCGACGTCGACTCGCTGCTGGCGCGGGGCCGCCGACGGGCGCGGCTGCGGCGGCTCGTCACGGTGGGCGGCGGCGCGGGGCTGTCGGTGGTCGCGCTGGGCGCGGCGGTCGCGGTGGCGTTCACGGGTCCGGGACCGGGACCGGGCGGCGTCGCGGCACCGCCCTCCGCCCGGGCCTCGGAGTCCCTCCCGGACGAGATGCGGTCGTTGGACCCGACATCCCCGCCGGACGGGTCGTTGCCGGGCAGCCGGTTGCCCCTGCCCTCGCTGACGCCGCAGACCGATGCGGAGAAGCAGTTGTCGGCCGTCGTGAAGGCGATGGTGCAGCAGTACGCACCGGGTGCGACCGCCGCGCCGGACCGGTCGGGCCGGGCGCCGTTGGAGGTGCGCAGCGGCGCGTCGGCGGTGTCGCGCAGCGGGGCGACGTTCGAGGCCTCGGCCGACCTGACGGTGCGCGGCGGCACGGGCAACTTCTACATCGGCATCGGTCGGGAACCGGAGTTCTCCGCGTCGACGAAATGTGCCGAACTGGGGGTCGCGACGAACCGTGAGTGCGCCGAGGCCACCGGTCCCCACGGCGAGAGGATCCTGCGGGTCGTCCAGAAGTCGTTCGGTGGCATGGCGTTCATCGTCTACGTGACCCGCGCCGACGGCACGACGGTCGCGCTGATCACCGACGACGGCAGCGAGCACAACACCCGGATGAAGTCGCTCGACGAGCCGGTGTTCACGCTCGACCAGCTCCTGAAGATGGGTACCGATCCGCGCTGGAAGCTATAGGGGTCGCGGTATCTTCCCCTCCTGTAATCGATGGATGACAATGTGTACCCGTCACCATCGAACGGAGCTGGACGATGAAAGTTCACCGTCTCCTGGGACTGGCCGCGGCAGTGGGCGCCGCGGCCATTTCCGTCGCCGTGACCGCAGGACCCGCCTCCGCCGCCGCACCCGTCGACTACGTCTCGCTCGGCGACTCCTACTCCTCCGGCGCCGGTGCGCCGCCCTACCTGTCCGGCGGCTGCAGCCGCAGCAACAACAGCTACGCGCCGCAGTGGGCCGCCACCCACCAGGTGTCGTCGTTCGCGTTCGTGGCCTGCGGCGGCGCCACGACCGACGACGTCCTGGCCTCGCAGGTGTCGGCGCTCACCGCGAACACCGACCTGGTGACGATCACGATCGGCGGCAACGACGTCGGGTTCGCCAACACGATGGTCAACTGCACGGTCGGCAACGACAGCGCGTGCATCAACTCCGTCAACCAGGGCATCACCGCGACGAACACGACGCTGCCGGCCAAGCTCGACGCCACCTACGCGGCGATCCGGTCGCGTGCCCCGTCGGCGCGCGTCGTCGTGCTCGGCTACCCGCGGCTCATCTCGCCGACCGGCTCGTGCGGGCTGTTCAACCTCAGCACGGCCAAGCGCACCGCGCTGAACAACGGCGCCGACGTGCTCAGCGGCGTGATCGGCGCGCGGGCCGCCGCGGCCGGGTTCACGTACCTGGACGCGCGGGGGCCGTTCACCGGGCACGGCGCGTGCGGCACGTCGCCGTGGATCAACCGGTTCAACCTGCTCGCGATCGGTGACTCCTACCACCCGAACACCACCGGTTACACGCAGGGATACCTGGCGATGCTGAACTCCGTGGCGGCGAGGGCCCGCCGATAGCCGGGTGGAGCCCGGCCTCCGGCGGGGGCCGGGCTTCACATTTCCATAGACAACCATCCGCTACAGTCCGGGCGTCTAACCGGTTGGTGCTCCGATGCGGGGCCGCGATCTGGGGGTGCCCGTTGCCTTTCACGAGACGCGCGCTGGTCGTCTCCGCCGTGCTGCTGGCCGGTACGGCGCTGGTGGCGTGCGGGTCCGACGAGAAGTCGCCGACCCCCGACCTCGCGGCCCGCGGCACGGCGATGACCGTGGTCAAGCCCACCAGGCGCGATCTCGCCAACAAGGTGAGCCTCACCGGCAAGGTGGTGCTGAATCCGTTGTACGGGCTGGTCTCGCCGGTCGACGGCGAGGTCCGGTACCTCGACGTCCGGCCGCCGACGCGCACGCCTACGCGGTCGACCCGGGTCGCCACCGTCTGGGACGACGACGACAAGCCGCACCACATCGAGGTTCCGGCGGGGTCGGCGTTCGCCGGTCGGCTCGTCGACGACCGCGCCGACGTGACCGTGGGCATGCCGGTCGTGTCGGCCAAGTTCGCCGGCTACGCGCTCGTGGCCGACCTCGACGGCGGGCAGGCGTACCAGATCGCCGGCAGCACCGGCAGCGTCGTCGCGCAGATCAAGAACGGACCGGGTCCGTTCCCGTGCGCGCTGCTCGGCACGATCGCGGCGTTGCCGGCCGGCACCGTGCCGGAGGACCCGCCGCCGGCAGCGTCGTCGTCGGCGAGTGCCGCGCCGCCGCCCGTGCGCGGGCCCGGCGACTCGCAGAACTCCGAGCCCACCGGGCTGCGGCTCACCTGCACCGGTGCGGCCGACATCAAGATGATCAATGGCGCGGCCGCCACGCTCGAGGTGGTGACCCAGTCGGCCAAGAACGTGCTGACGCTGCCGGTCGAGGCGGTCGCCGGGCGGCAGGGCAAGGGCCAGGTCGACGTCGTCGGCGCCGACGGCCAGCGGCAGACGCGCGAGGTGGCGCTCGGGCTCACCGACGGAAAGGTCATCGAGATCAGGTCGGGCCTCACCGGCGACGAGAACATCGCGGTGCCGGGTCCGAACCTGCCGACGCCGGCGCCGGGCGAGAACGGTCCGGGCGGCCTTCCGGGGCAGAAGTGACGGCGTCGGACCCGCAGGCGCTGATCGAGCTGATCGGGCTCACCAAGACGCTGCGCGGCCAGAAGGAGCCCCGGCCGATCCTCACCGGGGTCGACCTCGCCGTGCACGCCGGCGACAGCGTGGCGATCCTCGGCCGGTCCGGCTCGGGCAAGAGCACGTTGCTGAGCCTGATCGGGCTGTTCGACCGCGCCGACGGCGGGCGGTACCTCCTCCACGGCCGCGACATCACCAGGCTCCCCGAGCGGAAGGCGGCGGCGTTGCGCAGCGCCGAGTTCGGGTTCGTGTTCCAGCGGTTCTTCCTGCTCAAGCACCTCACCGCCGCGCAGAACGTGGCGATGGCGCTGGTCAACGGGCAGGGCTGGCTGCCGCGCCGCAAGCGGAAGGCGAAGGTGATGGCCGCGTTGGAGAAGGTCGGCGTCGCGCACCTGGCGAAGCACCGGCCGCCCCGCCTGTCGGGCGGCGAGCAGCAGCGGGTCGCGATCGCCCGCGCGCTGGTGCGCGAGCCGAAGGTGCTGCTCGCCGACGAGCCGACCGGCGCGCTCGACACCGAGACCGGCAACCTCGTCGTCTCGACGCTGTACGAGGCGACCCGGCAGGGCTGCGGGCTGATCCTGGTGACCCACGACTGGGACCACGCGCGCCGGATGAACCGCGTGCTCCGGCTCACCGGTGGCACGCTGCACGAGGTCGGCGACGACGACCGTCCCGTCGAGCCTGTGGCCAACGCCGAGGTGACGCAGGAGTTTCCGGCCGGGGTGGGCTCGTGATCCGGTTCCGGGGGCGGTTCCGGTCCGCGCTGATCATCGGCGGCCAGGGCATCCGGGCCCGCAAGCTGCGCACGTTCCTGTCGATGATCAGCCTGTTCATGGGCGTGATGGCGGTGATCGTCGTGCAGGCCGCCGCGTCGACCGCCGAGTCCGCCGTGCGGTCGAACATCGAGCTGACCGAGGGGCCCGACGGCACCATCGTGATGAACCTGCCCAACATGAACGGGTCGGTGCCGATCGTCCTGGAGGAGCTGCGCGGCAGGACGGGCGCGGTCGCGGCGATCCTCGGCCGGGCCATCATCGGCGAGCCGAACGTGCGCCCGGTGAACCCGGGCGCGGCGCCGTTCGAGAACGGCCGGGCGCTCGACTTCGGCGGTCCGCCGATCATCTGCGACGAGGCCGGCAACTGCCGGGTCGACGAGAGCGCGCCGCGGGAGACGAGCGGTGCCGCCATCGAGGTCGAGCTCATGGCGGTGACCGGCGACATCCGCCAGTTCCGCCCCTACCGCGCCGAGTCGGGGGAGTGGCTCGACTTCGCCTCGCCGCCGTCGCTGGCGCCGCGGCTGGTCCTCAACCGGCAGGCCGCCGAGGGCTTCGCGCTGCACCGGGTGCCGGCCGAGATGCGCGTCGACGGCGCGATCGCCAACACCACCCCGCGCGTGGTCGGCGTCATGGACGACTCGGGATACCAGCCGCGCGCCTACCTGCGCGCCGACGAGCTGCTGAACTGGCTGCCCGAGAGCGCGCTGAACTCCACCCAGGGCTCCGGGTCGTTCTACGACATCACGGTGCTGTTCACCCCGGAGGCCGCCGACCTCGTGCCGGCGCTGCGCGCCAAGCTCGCCGGCCTCGGCCTGCCGGGCGACGCGATCCGGGTGCAGACCGTCGACATCGAGAAGCAGCTGGGCAAAGAGATCCAGATCGTGCGGTACGTGTTCCTCGGGCTGGCGTCGCTGGTGCTGCTCATCGGCGTCGCCGGCATCCTGAACGTGGGCCTGGCGACGGTCGGGGAGCGCGTCGAGGAGTTCGCGTTGCGCCGGGCGGTGGGGATGTCGCGAATACTCCTGGCCGGCATCGTGCTGGCCGAGACGCTGATCACCGGGTTACTCACCGCGGGCGCCGCGATCGGGCTGGCGGCCGCGGCGATCCCGGTGATCGCGGACGTGATAGGCAACCAGGAACCGGCGCTGCGCAACCTCGTGTTCCCCTGGCAGGCCGGGGTCGCCGGGGTGATCGCCGGCCTGTGCGCGGGCATCCTCGGCGGCCTGATCCCGGCGATCCGGGCCGCGCGGATCCCGATCGCGACCGTCATGCGCGCCTGACCGCGGAGCCGTCCAGGAAGCGGGTCAGGCCGCTGATCCGGCCCTCGTGACAGGTGAGGACCAGGAGACCGGCCGGCCTGCCGGACAGGTGGCAGGCGAACGCGGGCTGGCCGTTCGCGCGGGTGGGCGCCAGGTCGGGCCGGCTCGTCGTGGCGGCCCAGCCCACCCGCAGGAACGCCGCGACCGCGTCGCGGCCGTGGTACTCGTGCGGGGCCGGCGGCATGGCCAGCCACGCGTCGTCGGTGAGCAGGGCGAGCAGGCCGGGCAGGTCACCCGCGACGAACGCCTCGGCGAAGCGGCGGGACAGCCGCCGCTCCTCCGCAGAGCCGGCCGCCACCCGCTCGCGGTCGGGCCGCAGGCGGGTCATCGTGGCGCGGGCCCGCTGCAGGGTGCCCTTCACCGCGGTCTCGGTGGTGTCGAGGAGGTCGGCGACCTCCGGCGCGGTGTACCCGAGCACGTCGCGCAGCACGAGGGTGGCCGCCTGCCGGGGCGGGAGCCGCTGCAGCCCGGCCACGAACGCCAGCTCCACCGTCTCCCGCCGGGCGGCGTGCAGCTCCGGCGACTCGGGGTAGGGCCGCAACCAGGGGACGTCGGACCGGCGGGTCGGCTCCGGCGGCTCGAACGGCGGCACCGGCTCGACGGGGATCCGCCGCCGACCGTCGCGGATGGCGTTGAGGCAGCGGTTGGTGGCGATCCGGTACAGCCAGGTGCGCGGGCTGGCCCGCTCCTCGAACGTCGCCAGGCCCCGCCAGGCCGCCAGGAGCACCTCCTGCAGCACGTCCTCGGCGTCGGAGAACGACCCGAGCAGCCGGTAGCAGTGCAGGCGCAGCTCGCCCCGGTAGGGGTCGACCAGGTCGCGGAACGCCTCGGCGTCGCCGGCCCGGGCCCGCGCGAGCAGCGCATCCGTCATTCCCGGGATCCTCGCATGTGACGACCGTTCCGGATCGGGGCCGGCCGGTGTCGATACCAGGTGCAGAGATCGGACCGGCAGGGGGATCGAGGATGGGAGTGACGATGGACGAGGCGGTACGGGTGGCACTGGCGTACCAGAGGGCGTGGTCGGGCGGGGACGTCGGTGCCGCGATGGCGTACGTGGCCGACGACGTGGTGCTCGACGCGCCGGCGGGCCGGATCGAGGGCGCCGCGGGCTACCGCGCGTTCCTGGAGCCGTACGTCGAGATGCTGATCGGCGCCGAGGTGCTGGCGGCCTTCGGCGACGGGGAACGGGCCGTGGTGGTCTACGACTCGGCGACCACGCTGGTCGCGAGCGCGCCGGCCGCCGAACTGGTGACGGTGCGCGACGGGAGGATCGCCCACAGCCGGTTCATCTTCGACCGGCTCCCGTTCCAGGAGGCCCGTGCGGCTCGGAGCGCGGGGCGGCTCCGGCCGTAGCCGCGAGCCCGCGCTATCCGTCGGTGCCCACCTCGGACCCGTCCTCGCCGCCGGCACCGACCCCGCCGCCGGTGTTGCCGCCCGCGTTGCCACCGGTGTTCCCGCCGGTGTTCCCGCCGCCGGTGTTGCCGCCGGGGGAGCCGCCGGTTCCGCCCGGGTCGGGCTCGTTGGTGGGCGGGTCGCTCGCCGGCGGCGCCTCGGTGGTGGGATCGGTGGTCCCGGGGTTCTCCGCCGGTGCCGAGGTGGCGGGGTTGGTCGGGGTGCCGCCGCGGGTGCCGGTGGACGTCGGCCGACCGGTGGTGGTCTGTGTGGGTTGGGTCGGGTTCGTGCTGACGGTAGGCGTGGTGGTCTCGGGGGTGTTGGTCGGCGCGTCGTCGGAGGTGAACGCCACCACCGCGGCGAGCGCCGCGCCGGCGAGGACCAGCGCGGCGGCACCGGCCAGGGCGGCCATCCGCCTACGCGGCCCACCCGGCCCGCCGGCCGGGCCCACGGGAGGGGCGCCGCCGCTCACCGGGACGGCACCTCCGCTCACCGGTGCGGCGCGTCCCGCCAGGCCGGCACCCGCGACGCCCGCGCCGGCACCGACGGCGGCGGCGCCCGCCACGCCGGCTCCGCGCAGGCCGCCGGTGGAGTCGTCGAAGCCGGCGGGCATCGTCTCGGTGCGGCGTCCGCCGAGGCCGTCGGACTCCGGGCCGCCGGTGCGGGCGCGTCCCGGCGCGAAACCGCCACCCGCCGGCACCGGCGGCAGGTCGACGGCGGTGCGCGCGGGCGTGCCGACGGACGCCTGCCCCACCGGCGCCACCGGGGCAACCTGCGTCGTGGACACCGCGCCCGGCACCGTGCCGCCGACCGCGGCGGCGGCGGCCCGGGCGGCGGCCGCGAACTCGGCGGCGGACTGGTAGCGGTCGGCCGGGTCCTTCTCCAGGGAGCGCATCACCAGCGTCCGGACCGGCTCCGGGGTGTCGTCGGGCAGCGGCGGGACCTCGTCGTTGAGGTGCCGCAGCGCGATCTCCATCGGCGCCTCGCCGTTGAACGGCGGCACGCCGGCGAGGCACTGGTAGCCCACCGCGCCCAGCGCGTAGATGTCGGTGGTCGGCGCGACCGGCTTGCCCGACACCTGCTCGGGTGCCATGTAGAGCACCGTGCCGGGAACGGCGTTCGCCGCGGTGATCGCGGTGATGTCCGCCGAGCGGGCCACGCCGAAGTCGACCAGGACGACCGTGCCGTCGGCCTGGACCAGCAGGTTGCCCGGCTTCACGTCGCGGTGGACCACGCCGCCGACGTGCGCGGCCGCGAGCGCGTCGGCGGCCTGCGCGACCACCGAGAGCGTGTCGACGACCGGCAGCCTGCCGTCGGTGGCGATCCGGTGCGACAGCGGCTCGCCGTCGACGTAGGCCATCACCAGGTAGGCCGCGGTCCGACCGTCGAGCTCGCTCTCGCCGAAGTCGTAGACGTCGACCACGTTCGGATGGCGGAACGCGGCCAGGATGCGCGCCTCGGCCTTGAACCGGGCCAGGAACGCCGCGTCGGTGAGGAGCGCCGGAAGCAGCACCTTGACCGCGACGGTGCGGCCGAGCACGACGTCCGTGGCGCGCCACACCTCACCCATTCCGCCACTGGCGAGGAACGCGTCGAGTCGATAGCGGTCACTGAGTAGTTCTCCTGGACGCAGCACGTAACGTCCTTACCCCACACGGCTGTGGGCTACGCGCACCGCGTCCGTCCGGGGCGAGAAGACTCACACCACTTTCGTGCACCGCCATCGAACGGCCTGGATCTGGCTCTTGTCGTCGACCGCCTGCCCGCCGATCACCGTGCCGTCGGCGCTGATGTGCACGGCCATGTTCATCAGGCGCGTCACGGGATCCTCGCTCAGCGGTACCAGCATCGGGAGTGGGGCCCGGCCGCCCGGTGCGGCGACGAACGGACCGTCCCACTCCTGGCCGACGATCCAGCCCTCGCTGGTGCCGACGAGCCCGAACGCGTGGGTCAGCGGCGTGTACGTACCGGTGCGCAGGTTGAACAGGAAGGAGTCGAAGGAGACCCCGCCGCTGCCGATGGGCCTGGCGGCGCGGCCGAACACGACGCCGTCGTGGATCGAGATCGGCCAGAACGTCTGCGCGGGCTTCCCACCGACCTCCGGCATCGGCAGGAGCCGGCCGGATCCGTCGGGGGCCCAGACGTGGGCGTGGTCTCCGCCGTCGGGACCTCGCGAGCCCGCGACGCTGACCTTGGCGAGGACCGTGCCGTCGTCGTCGACGTCGACGGTCTCCCCTTCCGGGAAGCCGTCGGGGAGCGGGAGGAACTGGGCCTCGCCGTCGGGGCCGCTCCACACCAGCGGCTGGTACGGCTCGGAGCCGCCACCGAGGTTGCCCACGATCGTCCCGTTCTCCGCGACCGCCCGCGCCTGGACGCTGCCCGCCGGTGCCCGCAGCCGGGTCAGCTTCCCGTCGCGGTAGACGAAGGCGCTCTGGGTGTCGCGGCCGGTGAAAGCTGACCCGACGGCCATCCCGGTGCTGGTGATGTCGTCGAAGGCCTCGTCGTCGCCGGGCATGTCGACCCGGGTCGGCACGCCGTCGTCCCAGATCAGCAGCGGGTGCCTGGCCACGAAGCCGGTGCTGCCGTACGCCCGTCCGACCAGGAACCGGCCGGTGGGGTCGCCGCCGGTGACCAGGCTGCGGGGATGCCCCTCGGGGACGGGCAGGCGGTCGATCCGGCACGTACCCGGCGCTGCCACCTCGGCTGAACGCGAAGCTGTCGGGCTGGGCGACGTGCTCACGTGCGTCCCCAATGGTCTTTCGGGACCGGCGACGGACCGCAGGCCGCCGGCGGCGACCGCCGAAGCGACCAGGACCGCGGCCGCGGCGATCGCGGCGCCACCGGCGACGCGACGGCGCCGCTGCCGACGCAGCGCGCCCGTGCGGACCTCGGCGAGGAGGGTGGGGCGGGCGCGCAGGTCGTCGCTGACCGCCCGCAGCGTCGCGCTGATGCGCTCTTCGTGGTCAACCATCGAGATCTCCGTTGCGGACGAGCGCGGCCTCGGGGAGGACCTCGCGGAGTTTGGCCAGGCCGCGGAAGGTGTGGCTGCGTACGGTGGGCTCCGAGCAGCCGAGCAGGTCGGCGACTTCGGCGACCGACAGCCCGTTGAGGTAGCGCAGGACGACGGCCGCGCGCTGACGGCCGCCCAGCGTGCCGAGCAGGCGCAGCACCTCGGCGCGGCTGGACACGTCGGCGGCGTGGTCGTCGACCAGCGGTTCGGCGGCGTGGTCGAGCGGCGCCTCCCGGTGCCGGCGCCGCCACCGCCAGTGGTTGATCGTGCGGTTGACCAGGACGCGCCGCGCGTACGCCTCCGGCTCGTTGACGCGCCGCCAGCGCAGGAACAGCTGTTCGAGGACCTCCTGGAGCAGGTCCTCGGCCTGGTGCCGGTCGCCGCACATCAGGAAGGCCAGGCGCAGCAGTTCGTCGGCGCGGGCGCGAACGAAGTCGTCGAACTCATCCATCGGTCCTCCGCGAGGGTGTCATGGACTCAGACACCGCGGGGGTCCGGGACGTTTACGGGGTGGGTATATCGTTTCTGATATGACCGACGACGGGCTGCCGCGTCTTCCGGGGTTCCGGGAGATGGCCGCCAACAATGATCTTGTCGAGGAGCTGGTCGCGCGCCGGCGCGCGGCCGGGCTGTCGCAGGGGGAGGTCGCCGAGCGGATGGGCACCTCGCAGCCGGCCGTCGCGCGGCTGGAGGCCGGGCAGGTCGACGCCCGGATGTCGACCCTGCGGCGGTACGCCGCGGCGGTGGGTGCCGAGCTGAAGCTGGAGGTTCCGGATGCGTGAGAACCGCCCGATGCCGGGCCCGTCGGAGGGCGTCGCGCCGTGGCTCGCCGAGAAGCTGTTCGACCGGCGGGTCGTGATGCTGACCGGTGTGATCACCGGCGGCTCGGCCAGCCAGGCGGCCGCGTCGCTCCTCACGCTCGACGCGCTGGGCACCGAGCCGGTGCACCTGCACCTGTCGGCGCCGGAGGGCGACCTCAACGCGGCGTTCGCCGTGGTCGACGCCGTCGACGCCATGCGGTGCGAACTGCACGCGACGGTCACCGGCGAGGCCGGGGGAGCCGCCGTCGCGGTGCTGGCCGCCGCCCACCGCCGGCTCGCGTACCGGCACGCCCGCATCAGGCTGACCGAGCCGCGCTCGGCCACGGTGGCGGGCACCGCCGACGAGGTGGCGTCGGCCGCCGGTCGGTACCTGCGTGAGCTGGAGGAGCTGGCGGTACGGCTGGCCGAGGTGACCGGGCAGGCCCGCAGCAGGATCGAGTCGGACCTGTCCGCGGGGAAGATGCTCACGGCCGCCGAGGCGGTCGAGTACGGCCTGGTGCACCAGGTCGTGGGCAGGAACGACCGCGCAGAGTAGCGGCGTTCCGCGTGTCCGGGACAACCGGTGCGTTGATATCCGCGACCGTGCGGTGTCAGCATGATCGGGTGGATGAAGGACCAAAGCCACGCACCCGGTCCGGACCTGGCATCGACGACGGAATGCTGTTGGAGAGCTTTCTGTCGTTCCGGGTGACGATCCTGGCGAAGCTGCTCGAGCGGCGGCTCGCCCGGATGCTCAGCGAGCGGTTCGGCCTGGCGGTCGCCGAGTACCGGGTCCTGCTGCAGGTCGCCCTGCGCCCCGGGTCGACCGTCCGCGCCATCTCGGCCCGCACGTTCGTCGACAAGGCGCAGGTCAGCCGCGTGGTGGCGGCGCTGGAGGAGCAGGATCTGATCAAGCGGTCGACCCGTGACAACGACCGCCGGTCGCCGGAGTTCACGGTCACCCCGTTGGGGCGCGCGCTGATCACCCGGATCGCGCCGGTGCGCCGGCAGCAGGAGCAGGAGATCGGCGACCATCTCGGTGTCGCGGGCGCGGAGCAGCTCGCCACGACGATCCAGTCGCTGATCGAGATTCTCAGCCTGCCGACCCGCGAGGCCGACCTGGAACCCACGGCGATGCAGCGCCGCCGGGCCATCCGGACCGAGCGGGTGGTGCGGTCACGGGCCCGGGCGGCCGCCAAAGCCGCGGCGACGGCCGCCCAGGCCTGAGACGTTCCCCACGCCAGCGACCGGAGTCGATTCCTGAACCGCTACTCGGTGTGAGCGGATCCGGCGTGCGCGCGGATCCGCCCTACGCCCGGTGCGGTCTCACGCCCCGTGTGGCCGGATGCGGCCGGTGACCTCGCCGAGCCGCACGCCGTTCGTCGCGGTGGCCCGCAGGACCACCTCGTCGCCGTCCTCGAGGAACGTGCGCTTGCCGGCCCCGGTGGCGATCTCGTCGCGGCCGCCCCACGACAGCTCCAGGAGCGAGCCCAGCTCGTCCTTCGCCGGTCCGCTCACGGTTCCCGACGCGAACAGGTCGCCGGTGCGCAGCGTCGCGCCGTTGACCGTCAGGTGGGCCAGTTGCTGCGCGGGCGTCCAGTACATCGTCGCGAACGGCGGCCGGCTGACGACGGTGCCGTTGAGCTCGACCTCGAGCGTCAGGTCGAGGCCCCACGGCGGTGTACCGGTGTCGTCGAGGTAGGGCAGCAGCGGGCCGGTGCGGGCCGGCGGTCGCGTGCGGGCGCCGTCGAGCGCCGCGAGCGGGGTGACCCACGCCGAGACCGACGTCGCGAAGCTCTTGCCGAGAAACGGCCCGAGCGGCACGTACTCCCATGCCTGGATGTCCCTGGCCGACCAGTCGTTGAGCAGCACGACGCCGAACACGTGCCGGTCGAAGTCCCCGAGCGGTACGGGTCGGGTGGCCGGTACGCCGACGACGAACCCCACTTCGGCCTCGATGTCGAGGCGTCGCGTCGGTCCGAACGTCGGCGCCGGGTCGTCGGGGGCCTTGCGCTGACCGCGTGGACGCACGACGTCGGTGCCGCTGACGACGACCGTGCCGGCGCGGCCGTGGTAGCCGATGGGCAGGTGCTTCCAGTTCGGTGGCAACGGGTCGCCGCCGGGGCGGAAGATGCGGCCCACGTTGGCGGCGTGGTTCTCCGAGGAGTAGAAGTCGACGTAGTCGGCCACCTCGAAGGGCAGATGCGGGGTGACGTCGGAGAGCGCGATCGTCGGCTCCCACCGCCCGACGTCCTCACGCACCTGGGCCCAGACCTCCGGGCCGGCCGCCATCAGGGGGTTGAGGGTGGGCCCCTCGACGAGGTGGGCGTAGGGGCGGCGCTGCGCGTGTGCCGCTTCTGTGAGGTCGAGGACATGGTCGTCCGTGCGGACGCCGATTCTCGGTGGCCCGGTGCCGGTGGTGAACGCGCCGTACTGTTCAGCCACGGCCGCCCACCCAGGTCCAGGCGTACTTTCCGTCGTCGCTGGCGCGACCGCCCTCGCCGAGCTCGAGCGGGCGGAACGTGTCGACCATGACGGCGAGCTCGTCGAAGTACTCGACGCCGATGCTGCGCTCGTACGCGCCCGGCTGCGGCCCGTGCGGGTGGCCGCCCGGGTGCAGGGAGACGGACCCCTGCGCGATCCCGGAGCCCTTGCGCGCCTCGTAGTTGCCGCCGCAGTAGAACATGACCTCGTCACTGTCCACATTGGAGTGGTAGTACGGCACCGGTATGGACAGCGGGTGGTAGTCGACCTTCCGGGGCACGAACGCGCAGATGACGAAGTTGACGCTCTCGAACACCTGGTGCACCGGTGGCGGCTGGTGCACGCGGCCGGTGATCGGCTCGAAGTCGCTGACGTTGAACGTGTACGGGTACAGGCAGCCGTCCCAGCCGACCACGTCGAACGGGTGCTTCGGATACACGAAGCGGGTTCCGGTGACGCCGGCGGCGGTGCGGTGCTTGACGAACACCTCGACGTCGTCGCCTTCTGCTCTCATGGGCTCGCTCGGCGCGTGCAGGTCGCGTTCGCAGTACGGGGCGTGCTCGAGGAGCTGGCCGTACCGGCTGAGGTACCGCTTGGGCGGCGCGATGTGCGTCGAGGACTCGATGCAGTACGCCTTCAGGGGCTCGCCGCTGTCGTCGGGGATCCACCGGTGGGTGGTGTTGCGGGGCAGGACGACGAAGTCGCCGGTCCTGGCCTGTAGCGCGCCGAACAGCGTCTCGACCGTGGCCCCGCCCTTCTCGACGTACACGCACTCGTCGCCGATCGCGTTGCGGTACAAGGGAGACGGCGTGCCGGCGACCACATAGGACAGCCGCACGTCGGCGTTGCCGAGCACCAGCCGACGGCCGGAGACGACGTCGGTGGCCTTCCAGTCCTCCCCTTCGAAGAGGCCGGGCAGCTGGAAGTGGCGCGGCTGCAGGGGGTGGTTGGGCACCGTGGAGACGTCGGGCGGCTCCCACGGCTGGGCGTCGACGATCGCGGACGGGATGTTGACGTGGTAGAGCAGCGACGAGTCGGACGAGAAGCCCTCCTCGCCCATCAGCTCCTCGTAGCGGAGCGTTCCCTCGGGCCCGCGGTGCTGGGTGTGCCGCTTGGGTGGGACGCTGCCGACCTGACGGTAGTAGGCCATGTCCGCAGCCTACGGTGGTGGCATGGCGCACGCGACAGTGAACGGTGTTCCCGCGACGCTCGACGACCTCGTGCCGCTGGCGTTCGCGGGGTACGGCCACTACTCGTCCATGCAGGTGCGCGACGGGCGGGTGCGCGGCCTCGGCCTGCATCTGTGCCGGCTGCGGGAGGCGTCGGTCGAGCTGTTCGGGGCCGCGGTGCCCGACGAGCGGGTGCGGGAGTACATCCGGGCGACCCTGGTGGGCGACGCCTCGGTCGAGGTGTACATGTTCGGCCCCGACTCCGGTGAGCCCTCGGTGCTGGTGCGTGCGGACGAGCCGGTGCACCCGTCGCCGACGCCCGTCGGGGTGCGGACGGCCCGGTTCGGCCGGTGGCGGCCGGAGGTGAAGAACCTGGCCCGGATGGGCGCGGTGTACCTGCGCCGCCGGGCGCGCGTCGACGGCTTCGACGACGTGCTGTTCGTCGGCGACGACGGGCTCGTCGCCGAGGGGTCCACCTGGAACGTGCTCTTCCTCGACGCCGACGGCACGACGGTGTTCCCGGTGGCGCCGATGCTCACGGGCACCACGGTGCGGCTGATCCGCGCCGGCCTGTCGGGGGCGGTGGTCGACCGGCCGGTGCACGTCGACGACCTCGGTTCCATGCGGGGCGCGGTCTGGACCAGTTCGCACACCCCGGCCCGCCCGATCGCGGCGATCGACGGCGTCGCCGTCCCGGTGGACGAGGACTGGCTCGCCACCCTGCGGGCGGCGTTCTCGGAAAATGTTCCCGAGGTCGTGTAGAAACCGCCGCGGGCCGTTCGACGCGTGGGTGACAGCAACTCTGAGGTGAGGGAGATATGCCATGAACTGGACACTCGAGGTCGTGCACGTGCCCGTTTCCGACGTCGACCGGGCCATCGAGTTCTACGTGGGCAAGCTCGGCTTCGCGGTCGACCACGACACCCGGGCCGGGTCGGTGCGGTTCGCGCAGCTGACCCCGCCCGGGTCGGGTTGCTCGATCGTGGTCGGCATGTCGGAGATGAAGCCGGGGTCGCTGCAGGGTACGCAGCTCGTGGTGAACGACGTGCGGAAAGCGCATTCCCTGCTCGTGGAGCGCGGCGTGGAGTGCGGCGAGGTGATGTACGCCAGCCGCGACGGCGGCTTCCGCCCGGCCGAGGACGGCGACGACCTCAACAACTCCGGCTTCCTGTTCCTCACCGACCCCGACGGGAACAGCTGGGCGGTCCAGCAGATCACCGCCCGGCCATAGCGCTCTCCGCCCGAGGGCGGCCTGACTAGTGGAGCTCCTCCACGGTCAGGTCGCCCTTGGCGTAGCCCGACTGCAGCTCCTTCTTGTTGAACTTGCCGACACTGGTCTTCGGCACCGCCTCGATGAACGCCCACCGCTCGGGCAGCTGCCACTTCGCCACCCGCCCGGCGAGGAACTCCTTGAGGTCGGCCGCGGTGACCGTCTGCCCCTCGGCGACGACGACCGTCGCGAGTGGACGCTCGCCCCACTTCTCGTCGGGCACCGCCACCACGCACGCCTCCGCCACCGACGGGTGCTCCATCAGGTGGTTCTCCAGCTCCAGCGAGCTGATCCACTCGCCACCGGACTTGATGACGTCCTTGGCCCGGTCGGTGAGCGTGATGTAGCCCTCGGCGGTGAGCTTGCCGACGTCGCCGGTGCGCAGCCAGCCGTCGCGGAACTTCTCGGGGTCCGCGCCGTCGTCGTCACCGATGTAGCGGCCGGTGATCCACGGGCCGCGAACCTCGAGCTCGCCCACGGCCTCGCCGTCGGTGGGCATCACGTCGCCCGCGGGTCCGACGATGCGCGCCTCCACCGACGCCGGCACGCGGCCCTGCGTGTACCGGTAGGCCCACTGCTCGTCCTGGCTCAGGTTGCCCGGGGCGCGGGCCACCGAGCCGAGCGGCGAGGTCTCGGTCATGCCCCAGGCGTGGATGACCTCGATGCCGTGGCGCTCCGACAGCGCGTGCATCAACGCGGGCGGGCACACCGAACCGCCGATGATGACCTCCTTGAGGGAGGACGTGTCGGTGGGGTTCGCGTCGAGGTAGCGCAGCAGGTCGGTGAAGATCGTGGGCACCGCGCCGGCGAGGTTGGGCTTCTCGGTCGCGATCATCTGGGCGATCGGCTCGGCCTGCAGGAAGCGTTCGGTCATCACCAGCGACGCGCCGCTCATGAACGCCGCGTACGGCAGGCCCCACGCCATCGCGTGGAACATCGGGACGATGCACAGTTCGCGCGTCGAGGGCGTGAGGCCGAACGTCTCCGCCGCGCACACCTGCATCGAGTGCAGGTAGATGGAGCGGTGCGAGTAGGCGACCCCCTTGGGGTTCCCGGTCGTGCCGGACGTGTAGCACAGCGCCGCGGCGTCGTTCTCGTCGACGTCGGGCCAGTCGAAGGTGTCCTCCCTGCCGGCGAGCAGCTCGTTCCAGCGGTGGACCCGCACGCCGTCGAGCTCGGCGGGGCCTTCGCCGACGACCACGACGTGCTCCACAGTGGACAGATGGGGCAGCACCTTGGCCAGCAACGGAATCAGCGTGTCGCTGACGATGACGACCCGGTCTTCGGCGTGGTTGGCGATGTAGGCGATCTGGTCGGGGAACAGGCGCAGGTTCAGCGTGTGCAGCACGGCGCCCATGCTCGGCACGGCGAGGTAGGTGGTCAGGTGCTCGGCGTTGTTCCACATGAGGGTGGCGACCCGCTGGTCGCCGGTGACGCCCAGGTCGTCACGGAGTGCGTTGGCCAGCCGGGCGGCGTCGCGGCCGATCTCGGCGTAGGACGCGCGGCGGGAGGCACCGGGGGTACCGGTCCAGGTGACGACCTCGGACCCGCCGTGCACGGTGCTGCCGTGACGCAGGATGCGGGAGACCTGTAACGGCAGTGTCATCATCGTGCTACGCATGCCGAAACGTTAGAGCACCACCCGGCACTCCGGCTAGCACCACCAAACTCGGAAGGCTGGCACCACCGCGTAGACGCAAGGTGGCTGGATCGATGAAAATCGTTGCTCTCCGTAGCGTTCCTGACCATGGCGGAAATCAAAGGGATCGCGGCCCGCACGGCGGGCTGGAGCATGCGTCACCGCGCGCTCGCCGTGCTCGGCTGGCTGGTGTTCGTGGCTGGAACGGTGGTCCTGAGCGGTGTGCTCGGCACCATCGACGACGAGACTGGTGGTAACCACGGCGAGTCGGCCCGCGCCGAGAAGCTCGTCGAAGCGGCGGACTTCCCGGAGCGGTCCGGCGAGATGGTGCTCGTGCGGGGTGACGGGCGCACCATCGACGACCCGGAGGTCCAAGCGGCGCTCGCCGACCTCGCCCGCGCGCTCGACGGCACCGGGGTCGCGCTCGACCGGTCCGACCCGATCCCGTCGGAGGACCGCGGCGCCGCGCTGGTGACGTTCGACCTGGCGGATCCGGACGATGTCGACAAGACGCTCGCCGCGGTCGACACGGTGCGGAGGGCGCATCCGTCGCTCGACGTCGCGCAGGCCGGTGACGCCAGCGGCGACAAGTTCATCGGTGAGGAGCTCGAGAAGATCCTCAACAAGGTCGGCCTGGCGTCGCTGGCCGTGACGTTCGGGATCCTGCTGATCGCGTTCGGCGCGCTCGTCGCCGCGCTGCTGCCGGTCGGGCTGGCGATCACCGCGGTGATCGCGGCGATGGGACTGGCGGCGTTCGCCAGCCGCGCGATCCCGATGAGCGACACCACCCCGCACGTGATGCTGCTGATCGGCCTCGCGGTGGGCGTCGACTACTGCCTGTTCTACATCCGCCGGGAGCGCGAGGAGCGCGCCCGCGGCAACGACAAGGACACCGCGCTGCTCATCGCCGCGCAGACCTCCGGCCGGTCGATCTGGATCTCCGGGCTCACCGTCATGGTCGCCATGGCCGGCCTGCTGTTCACCGGCGACAGCACGTTCATGAGCATCGGCATCGGCACGATCCTGGTCGTCGCCACCGCCGTGCTCGGCTCGCTGACCGTGCTGCCGGCGATGCTGTCCCTCCTGGGTGACAAGATCAACTTTGGCCGCATCCGTCGGCGCCGGGCCGTCCACAGCCCGCGGTCGACGGGACGCGCGTGGAGAGCACTGCTCTCGGTCGTGCTCCGGCGTCCGCTCGTCTCGGCGCTGCTGGCCGCGGTCGCTCTCGGCGCCCTGGCGACGCCGGCGCTGCGCCTCAACCTCGTGGGCGAGAGCCTCGACGACTTCGGCGACACCATCCCGACGATCAACACGCTCAAGGACATCCGCGACGAGTTCCCGGGTGGCGCCGACCCGGCGCGGGTCGTGATCGCCGCCGACGACGTCACCGCCGCGCCGGTGACCGGGGCGATCGAGCGGTTCCGCGCCGCCGCCCTGGCGACCGGGCAGATGCACGAGCCGATCTCCGTCGTGGTCAGCCCCGACCGCACGGTCGCGATCGTCTCGGTCGGGCTCTCGGGCAGCGGGACCGACGCGGCGTCCGAGAATGCCCTGAAACTGCTCCGCGGAACGGTGATCCCCGGTGCCTTCGACGACGTGGCCGGCGTCTCCGACGTGGCCGTCACCGGTGAGGTGGCCGGCTCGTACGACTTCAACGAGTCGTTGAAGCGCAGCATGCCGCTGGTGTTCCTGTTCGTGCTCGGCCTGACGTTCGTGCTCGTGCTGCTCTCGTTCCGGTCCCTGGTGATCGCGGTGACGACGATCGTGCTGAACCTGCTGTCGGTGGCGGCCGCGTACGGCGTGCTGGTGCTGGTCTTCCAGGACGGTCACGGCTCCGGGTTGCTCGACTTCACGCCGAGCGGCGGCATCACCGACTGGCTGCCGCTGATGCTGTTCGTGATTCTCTTCGGCCTGTCGATGGACTACCACGTGTTCGTGCTGTCGCGGATCCGCGAGGGCTACGACCGGGGCCTGACCACCCGGCAGGCGGTGGCCGACGGCATCGCCGGCACCGCGGGAGCGATCACCAGTGCCGCGGTCGTGATGGTGGCGGTGTTCGCGCTGTTCGCCTTCATGCCCCTGACCTCGATGAAGCAGATCGGCGTCGGCCTGTCGGTGGCGGTCCTCCTGGACGCGACGATCATCCGGGCGATCCTGCTGCCCGCGGTGATGGCCCTGCTGGGCAAGGCGAACTGGTACCTGCCGCGCTGGCTGGGCTGGTTGCCGCACATCGAGCACGGCGCCTCGGCGTCGACCCCGCTCCCGCCGGTGGCGCCGGTCGCCACGGAGCCGGTGGGTGCGGGTCACAGGCCCTGATTCCGCCAGAGGGGGGACGGCCGGGCCGGACGGGGGAAGCCCCGTTCCGGCCCGGTCGCCGTTCAGTTCCCGGCGGGCCTGTGCATGACGACGCGGGGCCAGCGGTCGAGGCCGTGGGCGGCCTCGTTCCGCCGTACGGCGCGCAGCCCCGGGGTCAGCTCCTCGTCGGGCACCACGCGGAAGCCGCACCGCTCGTAGTAGGGGGCGTTCCACGGCACGTCGGCGAACGTGGTGAGGGTCAGCCCGGCGAGACCGTGCTGCCGGGCGTACAGGGCGGCGTGCTCGATCAGGCGGCGCCCGATTCCCTGACGGGCCGCGCGCGGATGCACGGATACCTGCTCGATGTGGAGGCACCCGTCCACGACGTCGGCGATGAGGTAGGCGACGGGCGGGCCGACGTGCGCGGCGGCGGGTTCGGCACCGACGTGCGCGGCGGCGGGTTCGGCGCCGACCTCGTCTACCGCGACCCAGGCACGGCCGGCCCGGCGGTAGGCGTCCAGCACGTCCAGGGGAAGCGGCTCGTCGTCGGCGATCTCGGGCATGCCGAACTGGCGGAACGCCTCGCCCGCGGCGCGTTCGACGTCGCGCAGCACCGGCAGGTCGTCGGCCGTCGCGGGGCGGATCACGCGGGTCACTCCGTTGCCCCGACCGCGTCCCACTCCGATGCCCCGACCGCGTCGCGGGCCGCCGGTGGGAGCGGGTAAGCGCTTTCCGGGGGCAGGGCGGCGGTCGCCTCGTCGTCACGGCCCTGCCGCACGAGGTCGTGGACCCGGTGCGCCAACCCGGTGACGTCGGTGATGCCGACGATCCACTCGTCGACGTAGCGCTGCGCCGCCACGCCGGACAGCCCCATCTGCAGCGACCGGTGGGGCAGCGGCGCGAGCCGGATCGAGCGCTCCGGGTCCCATTGCACGCGCACCGGGCTCACCCGCAGCCGCTCCTGCCAGGCCCGCTGGTCGGGATACAGGTCGCGGACGTAATGGCTCAGGCAAGCGTTCTCCAGCGCCCACTCGAAGCCGTCACGGGTCATCTCGACCGCGAGCACGTGCTCCTGCCCGGGCTTGGTGCCCCAGCCGCAGCGGTACATCATCCAGCGGAACGACGGCTTGATCCAGGTCATGCGGTCACGCTTGAACGGCGGCACGAACCGTCCGGCGGCCACGGCGGGCAGCGCGATCCCGGGCGCGTACGCCTGGTACACGGTGACCGTACTGGTCGTGAACAGAGCCCGGACCTGACGTTGGGGAACACTCACGGCGGTGATGATCCCCTATGCTGCCCGCCCGTGACCGTCGAATTTCCGCCCGGCTACAGCGTCATCAGCGCCGCCGAGGCCGAGGAGCGCTTCGCCGTCTCCGCCGACATCTGGTACCCGTACACGGATTTCGCCGACGAGCAGGAGATCCGCCTGTACGAGGGCGGACTCCATGTGCCGGGCGGGGTGATGTCGCATCCGCACACCGACTGGTCGCCGTACAACGTGATCGTCGACGGCGACCTCGTGACCGACGGCGACGTCGACCTCTACGAGGACGGCAGCGGCCACTTCCTCGTGGTGACCGGCGACCTGCGGGCCCGCAGCGTGGTCATGGCCGGCTGCCCCAACGTGGTGGTGCGCGGCGACCTCACGGCCACCGGCGGCGTGCTCGGGCGGCGTGGCGACGACGGCGGGCTGCTCGTGGTCGCCGGTCACACCCGCGCACCGGTGGTGCTGAACCTCCTGTACTTCAACATGGAGTTCGGCCGGCCGCCGGAGGCGGTCGTATGCGGTGACCCCGACCGGATGGGCGGCCAGGTCGACTTCGAGGACGACGAGGACCTGGCCGCGGCCGCGTGGCCGTACGTGGTCGGGGCGGACGGCACGCTCGACGACGAGCGGGTCGCGGCCGCGCTGACCGGGGGCAGGCCGGTACTGCGTCCCGGCGCTCTGCCGCCGCACCTCGCCGCCGAGGCGGAGCTCGACGCGTTGCTGGAGCGCGCCGACGAGGTCACCGAGCTCGACCTGAGCGAGCGGCGGCTGCGCGCTTTCCCGGAGAAGGTACTGCGGTTCCCGAACCTGCGCCGGCTCTCGCTCGCCGGAAACGACGGCCTGGGCAAGGTTCCGAAGGCGATCGCGACGCTGACCGCGCTGGAGGTGCTCGACCTCAGCGACACGGGGCTGCGCAAGCTGCCGAAGGCGATCGGCGCGCTGTCACGGCTGCGCGCGCTCGACATCTCCGACAACCGGTTCAGGCGGCTGCCCGACACCCTCGGCGACCTCGCGGAGCTGCGCGAGCTGCGGATCCGGCGCCTGTCGACGGGGTTCCCGCGTGCGGTCACGCGGCTGCCGCGGCTGCGGGTGCTCGACCTCAGCCTGTCGGTGCTCGACGAGCTGCCCGACGACCTGCTGCAACTGTCCACACTGGAGGAGCTGTACCTCGACGGCGCGTTGGGTGGCGTCGAGCGCCTGCCCGACCTGGCGAAGCTGCCCCGGTTGCGGGTGCTGCGGATGGACGGGCGCAGCGGCAACGGGGGCCGCTACCCGAGCCGGGACCTGCTCGCCGGCATCTGGGACATCACCACGCTGGAGGACCTCGGCATCGACCGCTGGGGCAAGGAGAAGGGCCGTCCCGCGCTGGTGCTGCCGGCCGACGCGTTCGTCCGGATGCCCGGGCTGAAGCGGATCGACCTGTCGTTCAACCCCCTCACGTCGCTGCCCGAGCCGTTCTACCGCCTGACCGACCTCGAGTTCGTCGACCTCCGGTACACGGAGCTCGACGGTGCGACCCTCGACCGCATCGCCGCCACGTTCCCGCGCGTGCGGATGGACCTGCGGCACGTGGAGGCCCGGTCCGATGTGGACGATCCCACCTGGCGGCGCGTGAACGACCTCGTGAAGACCGGCGCCACGGCGGCCGCCGAGGGCCGTTACGAAGATTCGGTCGCGACCCTGGAGCGTGCGGTCGACCTGTGCCGTCCCGGTGCCCGCTACTCCGACTACGACCACCTCTACGCCCGGTACTCCATCGTGGACTCACTGGGCCGGCTCGGCGAGGGCGACCGGCTGATCGCGCACGCCGAGGCGGCGCTGGCGGAGGTGCCGGCGGCCATCTGGCACTTCACCGACCTCGGCGCGTTCCAGGAGGAGGTGCTCCGCCGCTGCGGCAACGCGCTCGCCTGGCACCTCATGGAGCGGGGTGACCTCGACCGGGCACTGTCCACTGTGGAGCACGCGCTGACGGTGGCACCGAGCGGCGAGCACGACTACATCCGCGACACGAAGGTCCGCATCCTGCTGCGCCAGGGCCGTGACCACGACGCGTACGTCGTGGTCGACCAGGTCCTGGCCCGCGACCCGCTCTTCGGCGACTTCGCGGATCTGCGCGAGTCGCCGGAGTTCCTGCGTTGGCGCGACGCGCGGTCGGCCTCGGGGTCAGCCGCCGAAGGCGGCGTCGCGTAGGTCGCGGGGGAGGGCCCGCGTGAGGTACGTGCTGGTGCCGGTCTCCTGCAGCTCGCGGGTGGCCGTCACCAGCGCGCCGTACGCGGCCCACGCCAGCGACCCGCCGGTCGACACGCGACGCACGCCCACACCGGCGAGCTCGGGCACGGAGGGACCGTTCGGCAGCGCGAGCACGTTCACCGGTGCACCGGTTCCGGCGACCACGCGCGCGATGTCGGCGAGGTCGCTGAGCCCCGGCGCGTAGACGCACCCCGCGCCGGCCTCCCGGTAGGCGTTCAGCCGGGCCACCGTGTCGTCGAGGTCGGTGATCCCGTACAGGTGGTTCTCCGCGCGACCGGTCAGCACGATCCCGTGCCTCGCGCAGACCTCGGCCGCCGCGGCGATCCGTTCCACGGCCACGTCGAGCGGATCGACCACGCCCGTGGCGGGGTCGTAGTCCTCGATGGACACTCCGCTCGCCCCCGCCGCGGCGAGCAGTTCCACGGTCTCGGCGACGCCGGTCGGGTCGGTGGCGTAGCCGCGCTCGGCGTCGACGTTCACGGGCACGCTCACCGCCGCCGTGAGCGCGGCGACGTGCGCGACCAGCTCGTCACGGGTCACCTCCTGGTCGTTGCGACCGAGAGTGGCCGCGAACCCGGAGCTCGTGGTGGCCAGCGCCACCGCCCCGAGCTGTTCCAGGAGCTTCGCCGACCCGACGTCCCACGGGTTGGGGAGCAGGAACGTGCCGGACTCGTGCAGGGCGTGGAAGGCGCGGCGGGCATCGGTGGTCACGCCGGCAGATTCTACGGAACGGTACGATCACGACCATGCTCCAGCGCTATGACGAGCGCAACGCCGACATCCGGTACTGGGTCAACGGTGTCCTGCGGCACCGCGACGAGCCCGGCATCTCGCCCTTCGACTCGGTGGTGCAGGGTGGTGACGGCGTGTGGGAGGGCCTGCGGCTGTACGCGGGCCGCATCTACGGGCTGCGCGAGCACCTCGCCCGGCTGCGGCGGTCGGCCGTGGCACTGGGGTTCGCCGCTGTTCCGTCCGACGACGATCTGATCGCGGCGGTGACCGCGACCCTGCGCGCGAACGGAATGACCGACGGTGTCCACATCAGACTGACGCTCACCCGGGGCGTGAAGGTGACCAGCGGCATGGACCCGCGCCTGAACCAGGCGGGGTGCACGCTGATCGTGCTGGCCGAGCACAAGGCGCCCGTGTACGAGACGACCGGGCTGAAGCTGGTGACGTCGAGCGTGCGCCGGCCCGGGCCCGACGTGCTCGACCCGAAGATCCATCACAACAACCTGTTGAACTCGATCCTCGCGAAGATGGAGGCCAACGTCGCCGGCGCCGACGACGCGCTGATGCTCGACAGGCGCGGCTTCGTCGCGGAGACCAACGCCACCCACCTGTTCGCCGTCGTCGGCGACGGGCTGCACACGCCGTTCACGGTCGCCTGCCCGGAGGGCATCACCCGGCAGACGGTGCTGGAGCTGGCCGCCGGCAACGGGATCCCGGCGGTGGTCCGCGACATCTCGTTGACGGAGATGTACACGGCCGACGAGGTGTTCTGCACCGGGACGATGGGCGAGATCGCCGCGGTCACCGAGATCGACGGCCGGCCCATCGGCACGGGCAAGGTCGGCCCGGTGACGCAGCGGGTGGCGACGCTCTACCGCGAGCACGCGACGGCCACCGGGGTTCCGGTCCTCTAGAGCTTCTCGGCGGCAAGTTCGTCGTAGTACGGCCGCGCCTGCTCGACCAGGTGTCGCAGGCGGTCCGGCACCACCGGCGGCGTGGGGTCGTAGGGTGCGAACCCGGTCGACTTCTCCACCGAGGCGTACCAGTGCGGCGCCCACACCCCGTCGGTGACGCGGCGGCCCGGCGGCCACGAGAGCATGACGGGGTCGAACACGATGCCCAGCGCCGTACACAGCCGTTCCAGGACGCCGCGCGGGTCGCGCAACAGGTCGGCCGCGTCGACCACCGGACCGCCGTAGGCGCGGAAGATCTCGGCCTGCTGGGCGTAGCCGAGGTCGGCGAGGGTGGGCTCGCCGCGTACCTTCGCGTACGACGCCACCACATGCTCGGGGTCGCGGATCAGGAACGCGTTGGACAGCTTGCCGATCCAGTCGCGTCCGATCTCGGGGAGCAGGTGGTGGGTCATGTGCTTCTGGTAGTACACCTTCACGCCCACCGGCAGCGGACCGGTGAGCCCGGCGGCGACGGCCTGCCACCGCGTGGGCTGGCTGGCCATGACCTCCTCGCGCCCCGGATGGTCGAGGCCGGTGGCGAGGAGGTAGTGCGCGTACAGAGGTTCGTCGACGACAAGCGTGTCGGCGCGGGCGCCGAAACTGCGCAGCAGCGCAGTGGACACGTTGCGCGGGCCCGACCACATCGCCACCCGTACCGGCTCCACGCATCGATCTTAAGGCACCGGCAGGCGTGCACGGTGTTTCGGCGAGGCGGCGATCGCACCGGCGAGCAGTGCCAGCGACACGACGACCAGCGCGCGGATCGCCTGATCGTGGAACAGCCGCACGGATTGCAGCGGCAGCAACGCCATTCCGGCCGCGGTCACCAGGGCCGCGGTCGCCCAGAAACGCACGGGTCGGCGGCGCACCGGCGGCGGCGGTCCGTACCACCGTCGGATGAGCCCGGACCGTCCGATGTGGACGGCGAGGAGCGCCGCGACCCCGAAACCGACGAGGTCGGACACCCGCGACACGACCAGCCACCACGGCCAACCGGGCAGTGCCTCGGTGGTGAGCGGCGGGAACGGCACGCGGCCGCCGTCGACCGTCGGGTGCGTCACGGCGTCCCACAGGAGGTGGGTCACCGCACCGAGGACCGCCGACCACGCGGTCACCCACCACCGGTGCCGCGACGGCGGCAGCGCGCCGTAGTCGCGCAGCGCGAGCGGTCCGCCGTGCGGCAGGTGCGCGGCGACGGGCGCGGCCGCCCATCGCACGAGCGGAGCCAGGACCAGCGTGAGCGGCACCGCCCACCACAGCGGGGCGTGCCACGCGTGGCTGTGGATGGTGACGCCGTACCCGTCGGCCGTGTACGCGAGGTCCGGCGCGACAGCGCCGAGCACGAGGCCGACCCCGTCGAACCACCGCGGGCGCCACAGTTTCAGCGGCACCACGGCGAGCGGATGCGTGGGAAGCGTCAGGGGCACGGCTTCGACCGTACGGCCCGACCCGGGCGCGACCGGTGGCCGAGTTGTGAAGATTTACCCCACGGGAAGAAGGCGGTTCGGGTTGGGCAGTTCCACGCCCGGCAGCCAGCCGTTCGGAATGTCGGTGACCCGCCACGTGTTGACGGTCAGCCGCACGGCCTCGACCGGCGCCGCGAGGAAGGGGCCCGCCTGGGGAACCTTGGCCCGCAGCAGTTCCCGGGCGTACCCGGCGCCGCCGCCGATGAGCACCTGCGCGTCGGCGGTCGCCTGGAGGAACGGGTCGCCCGGGGAACCGGTCGACACGATCACGGCGACGCGTGGCTGGGAGCGGATCGCGGCGATCGTGCGGCCCTCGCTCTCCAGCACGATCGAGAGCGTGAACAGGTCGTCCTCGGCGAAGTAGACCCCGTTGACCCACGGCCCCGCCTCGCCGGCGGTGGCGAGGAACAGTGAGGCGTGGGCCGCGAGGGTGTCTCGGACGAGGCGTTCGACGTCGGCCTGGCGCATGGCGACGATCATTCCGGGGATGGGCGTCCCCTGTGAACACGCGCCGCCGGACTCCACCCGTACGTGTGGTTTCCTACTCGCCCGCGAAGTCGACGCTCGACCACCGGTCAGGACGCGCGGTGAACAGGACGAACGTGCCCGTCGGGTTCGAGGTCTCCGCCTCGGCGAAGCCTCGCGCGGCGTCCGCCGGAAGGTAGCGGCTCGTGACGGCGAGGACCTTCTCCACGGACGGCTCGCGCTCCGCGCCGACGACGGTGCACTCCGCGGTGACGTACCGGTAGGGGAACTCGGTCTTCTGCACGCAGAAGCTCAGCACGCCGGCCCGCTCGATGAGCCGCGTCTTGCGCGCCTTGCGCCCCTGCGTTCCGGTGAAGAACGTGATGACGCCGTCCGCGTACGCGTACCAGACGGGCACGGTCAGCGGTGGCCGGCCGTCGTCGCTGGCGACGCTGAGTACACCGACGTGCGGCTCGGACAGGAACGCGTCGCGCTCGGTCGGGGAAAGCGCTTTCATCGGGGGTCCTCCGTCGCGTACTCGTCCTTGTGGCGGATCCACTGCATCGTGGGCGTCTGCGGCCAGCCGTCGGGGGAGTCCTCCCACTCCTCCTGCCGGCCGTAGGGGGTCAGGTCGAGCAGGTTGAAGTCCATGCGCAGCCGGTCGACCCCGCGCCCGTTGGTGAAGTAGGTGCGGAAGACCTCGTCGCCGTCGCGGAGCAGTACGCTGAGGCCGAAGCCGCCGTCGAGGCCGAGGTCGTCGTTGAACGTGGTGCCGTACGACGAGTACCACGGCACGGTCCACCCGAACCGCTTCCGCACCGGTGCGATCTCCTCCTGTGGCGCCCGGGACATCAGGATGACGCGGGTGTCACGTGCGTTGAGGTGCGACTGGTCGGCGATGTTGTCGGTGAAGGACGAGCAACCGTTGCAGAGCCAGTCCTGGCCCGGCTCCAGCATGTGGTGGTAGATCACGACCTGCCGGTACCCGTCGAACAGACCGGGCAGGTCGACCGTCGCGCCGTCGGGCGCGGTGAACGTGTGGCCGGTCGGGAGGCGGGTCATCGGCATACGGCGGCGTTCGGCGGCCAACGCGTCGAGCGCGCGGGTAAGCGCTTTCTCCTTGGTCAGCAGTTCCTCGCGGGCGGACTTCCACTCCTCGGCGGACACCACGGCTGGGCGGTTCATGGTCCCTCCTGGTCTCTTCAGGGAACTTCGATGAGCCGACGCTAGCAGAGATAGTTCCTTGAGGGAACCTCGTCGCGTACTCTCGGGTCATGCAGCGCACCCGCTTCGCGGACCTGGCGGCGTGTTCCATCGCCCGCACCCTCGACGTGATCGGCGAGCCGTGGTCGCCGCTGATCCTGCGTGACGTGTACGTGGGGATCTCGCGGTTCGACCAGCTCCAGCGTGACCTGGGAATCTCCCGCAAGGTCCTGGCCGAGCGGCTGGCCTGGCTGTGCTCGCAAGGTGTGCTGGAGCGTAAGGAGCCGCGCGGCGCCGGCTACGTACTCACGCCCAAGGGGATGGAGCTGGTCGACCTGCTCATGGTGATGGTGCGGTGGGGCGACCGCTGGTTGGCGGGGGAGGCAGGTCCGCCCGTCCTCTACCGGCACCGCGCGTGCGGCCGGATCAGCCACGTCGACCCGCGCTGCTCGGAGTGCGGCGAACCGATGCACGCCACGGACATCGATGTGCTGCCCGGTCCGGGCGCGGATCTTTAATCTTCCTTAACTCGACATTGGGGACGTGGCCGCCGTTCCGTCGCCGTTGCTAGCGTTCCCCGATGATCAGCGGACGCCCGACCCACATGCCTGACCACGTACCGTCCGAGCGGCGGTCGAACGTGCAGTCCGCCATGGTGCCGGCGTCCGACCATGGGCGGTCGAGAACGTACCGGGTGCGGGAGCTGGCCACGGCCGGCCGCTGACTTCTCCTCTCCGGGCCCCCGGCCAGTCGACGGGAGCCGGGCCTCGCGAGTCGCGACCGGGGCTGCCTCCCGGTCGCGGGCCGGCGGTTACGCGTGCTGTCGGGGCGGCGCCTGCTCGCGGGCCGGCGTTCACGTGCGTCACATCGGGGTCTTCGCCGAGGCGGCCTGGGCCTTCGCGTAGGCCTCGCGCGCGGCGGCGATTTCCGGAGCGGTGCTCTCCAATAGGGCGGCCAGGCTGCTCACCTGTGCGGCGACCTGTCGGCCGAACACGGTGAGCGTGTACTCCACCCGCGGGGGGATCGTGGTGATCACCTCGCGGTGGACGATGCCGTCGCGTTCGAGTGCCTGCAGGGTCTGCGACAGCATCTTCTCGCTCACGCCGTCGACCCGGCGCCGGAGCGCGTTGAACCGGTAGGACCCCTCGCTGAGCGCGATCAGGGCGAGCAGACCCCATTTGCTGGCGACGTCCTCCAGCGCGGCACGCGACGCGCAGTTGCGCGCGAACACGTCGGCGATCAGCTCGTCGGTGGGCTCACTGTGATCCGTCACGCCTCGATCTTACGGCACTACCCGTCTCTGCTGCACTGTGTAATAGTTAGTGCTTCCTGATCGAACGGTAGGGGGTTCATGTGACGACCATCGGCGTGACCGGGGTGACCGGACCTTTCGGGCGGCTCGCCGTCGAGCGGCTGCTGGCCCGGGGCGGGTCCGAGCGGGTGGTGGGCCTGGCCCGCGACCCCTCCCGCGTCTCCGGGCTCGACGGGCTCGACGTGCGGCCGGGCGACTACGACCAGCCGTCGGCGCTTGTCGACGCGCTGAATGGGGTCGATGTCCTGTTGCTGGTGTCGGGCAACGAGTTCGGCAAGCGGGTGGCGCAGCACACCAACGTGATCGAGGCGGCGAAGGCGGCCGGGGTGACGCGCGTGCTGTACACCAGCGCGCCGCGCGCGGACGACACGGCGCTGCCGGTCGCGCCCGAGCACAAGGCGACCGAGGAGGTGCTGCGCGCGTCCGGGCTCGCGTGGACGATCCTGCGCAACAACTGGTACGTCGAGAACTACACGCCGCAGCTCGACCGGTACCTGGCCGAGGGCGCGATCGTGACCGCCGCCGGCACGGGGCGCGTGGGCGCCGCACCGCGGGCGGACTTCGCCGCCGGTGCGGTGGCGGCCGCGCTCGGCGACGGCCACGAGGGCAGGGTCTACGAGCTCGGTGGGCCTCCGTTCACGTTCGACGAACTGGCCGCCGTCATCACCGACGTCACCGGCACGACGGTGACGCACCGGACGGTGTCGCCGGCCGAACTCGTGGACGCTTTGCAGGGCAACGGTCTTGACGCCGGGACGGCCGGTTTCGTGGCGTCTCTGGACGAGGCGATCGCGCGTGGCGACCTCGACGTGCCGAGCGACGACCTGGCGAACCTCCTCGGCCGCCCGGTGACGCCGTTGGCCGACGCCATCCGGGAAGCGCTCAAGTAAGCCACCACGGGCTCGTGTACGCCACGCCCCAGTCGTTGCACGGATGTCCGGCGGGGCCGGGGCTGGCGTTGGCCTGGGTGGGATCGGAGACGCGCAGCACCACCCACGGTCCGTCGTCCACGGTCGACGGCACCGTGAACTCGGCGACCCGGCCCGCCTCGGTGTCGACGACGAGCGGGACGGAGGGCGCACGTGATCCCGGCCGGAGTACCTGGATCCGCAACGGTTTTCCGACCCACTCGGGTCCCCGGTCGAGGTCGACGCGGAACCGCACGTCGCCGGCGGTCGTGGTTCCGCCCATGCGCACGCCGTTCGCGGTCGCGTCGAGACGCAGCCCGGAGACGCGGGTGGCGAAGAAGCACCGGGACCGCATGGCGGCCTGCACCTGTGCGCGGGTGTTCTCGGTGACCCAGATTCCGGTGCGTCCCTTGCCTTCCGGGAAGCCCCAGTCGGTGCCGTGCTCGTCGGAGACACCGGTCAGCCCGGTGCGCCACCCGGCGTTGAGGCACCGGTTCAGCGGCGAGGACTGGCCGTTGCCCCAACCGTCGAACAGGTAGTCGTCGCCGCGGTTGAAGATCTCCATGCTGACCATGGGGTCGCGCGCCGCGGCGTTGAACCGGAAGTCGTCGAACCGCACCAGTTCCCGGCCGGGGTGGTTGAACCCGGCGATGCCGCCCGAGGCGGTGATCCAGCTGTAGAGGCGGCTCATGCCCGACGACCCGCCGAGGTCGGTGAAGCCGGGCGTGAACCAGACGTTCACGTGTCCCAGCAACGGATGCGACCACTCGAAGCCGCGGATCGCGGTGTACGTGCCGGGGTCGTCGGCCGCGTCGGCGAGCGCGCCCACGCGGTCCCACTCGCGTCCGCTGAGGCCCTCGATCGCGAACAGCGTGGTGTGGTCGGTGATCGCCGCGACGTCGAGCCCGGCGGCCCGCATCGACCCGAAGGCCAGCGCGGGGTCGCCGTCGCCGTCCGACATGAGCGTGTGGTTGTGCAGGTCGGCGTGCACCAACGTGGTGCCCTGCGTGATCGCCGACTGCCGGGCGGCGCCGGCGGCGGTGTCGGCGGTCGCTGTCCCGGCGGTCGCTGTCCCGGCGGTAAGGGTGCGACGGGCCTCGGCGGTGCCGGGTGCGGCCGCGAGCATGAGCAGGCCGCCGCCCACGCCGGCGAGCAGGCTCCGCCGACCGACTCCATGATCGTGGCTGTGACCGTGATCGATGTGCTGCGCTGTCATGCCGACAGTTGACCGGATCCCGGCCAACGTGTCGAGACATCGACATGAATTGCTGTCAACCGCGGGTGTGCCACACCGCCGTCGACACGGTCTCGAACCCCAGCGACTCGTAGAGTGGCCGGCCCGCGTCGGTGGCGACGAGCGTCCACGGTCGCCCGGGCCGCCCGGCCAACGCGGTCGCGAGCACCGCGCGTCCCATGCCTGTCGACCGGTGGTCGGGCAGCGTCGCGAGCCAGTAGACGCCCACCGCGTGCCCGTCGTCGAAGGTGTAGCCCGCGACGGCGGGCCGGTCGTCGCGGTAGCCGAGCCAGACGTCGAAGCCCGGCGTGTCGAGTAGCCGCCGGGGGAGGGCGGCACCCGTCGTGAGTGGCTGGAACGCCCGCAACGGGAACCCGTCCACCATGACCCGCTCCGCCGTGGCCAGTTCGTCGGGGTCGCCGACGCGGACCACGCGGGTGCCGGGCCGCTCGAGCGTCGCGGTCGGGCCCGGCGGTCGGACCATCAGGGGCATCCGGAGCGTGGTGGTGTGCGCCGGTCCGTCGGCGCCGCCACCCCACGAGTCCTCGACGGTGACCTTCGAGGTCGCGGGGGCCGCTGCGAGCAGTTCGTCGACGGCTCCCGCTCCGGGTTCGGTCAGGACGAACCGGGTGGACGTCGACAGGTCGGCCCGGAGGTGGTGGGGCGTCCGGGTCGCGACGGGGGCGAGGTGGCTCCACATGGCGACGGCGTTGGCCACGTAGGTGGCGGGCTCCATCACCGGCCAATCGTAGATCATTTCCCGGAATCCGTCCGGGCAAGCGCTTTCCCGGCGGCTACGAGAACACGGGAAGCCGCACGTGCGCGTCGGGCA
This sequence comes from Virgisporangium ochraceum, assembly GCF_016863655.1. Taxonomy (GTDB): domain Bacteria; phylum Actinomycetota; class Actinomycetes; order Mycobacteriales; family Micromonosporaceae; genus Virgisporangium; species Virgisporangium ochraceum. Next base: position 20,664 of record NZ_BOPH01000024.1, on the reverse strand, counting down.
GGTCGGCCTCCGGCCAGCCGACGACGAGGTCGAGGACGTCGCTGTCGGGACGGTCGAGCGCGTACTCGGCGCGCCCGTCGAACACGTCGTCGCCGCCGGAGGTGGTGCCGCTCGTCATGGTCGGCCAGCTCGTCCCGTCGCCGTGCAGGAGCGCGATCGACGCGCCGGCCGGGTGGTCGCGAGGGCCGTCCGAGCCGGTCCGGCGGCCCGGTCCGTACATGGCGGCCATGGTGGCGGCGCCGCCGCGGCGGCCCCGGGCGAAGCTGCGGACCTCGAGCGCGAGCGCCTGTCCCACCGACGACAGCCATGCCAGCACGACCACGGCGTCGTCGCCGCGGTGCAGGACGCGCTGGCCGGTGAGCACGAGTCCGGCCTCGGGTTCGACGTCGAGCGGCGGCATGCTGGCGGTGGCGCCGGCGGTCGCGGGCGGGGGTGGTCGGTGGTCGACCGGCGCGGTCCAGACCGAGGTGGCCGCGCGGGCGACCGCCTCGCGGTCGGGGAGTGCCAGCGTCACGACCGCCTCGGGGAAACCGATTTCCGGCCAGGCGAGGACGATACGTGCCGAGTCGAACGTCGGCGGCAGGCGCAGCCTGGTCCGCACGACGGTGACGTCGATCGGCGTCCCGGTGCCGGTCTCCGTGTCGCCGTACATCCACTGTGGACGGCCGTCGGCGTCGAGCCGGGCGACCCGCAGGTCCATTCCCTCCTCGTAGCGGGGGAGGAGGACCCGTGGTGCCGGCGGGTCGGTCATCGAGGTGGGGTTGCGGGGGCTGCGCCCGATCAGGTCGAGCTCGAGGCTGTCGGGACGGCTGACCGCCGCGACGAGCCCGACCCGCAGCCGGGGATGGTCGACCAGGATGCCACCGGGGTGGCCGAGGAGGCCCAGCGTCTCGTCCACGCCAACCGTCCGTTCATCGACGTCGATCCGCCGCTCACCGTACCGGACAGATGATCGTGTGGGGCCGTCCTTGCGTCGTCAACGATCGTGTTTGCGATGGTCGTCGATGTGGTAGGTGACCGGCGGGTCTCCCACCGGCTCAAGGAGGTCGGTCGTGTCGATACTTTCCGCCCTTGATCGGCAACACACCGTTGCTCCACCGGGGTACAGCCGGTGGCTCATCCCGCCCGCGGCGCTGTCGGTGCACCTGTGCATCGGCCAGGCGTACGCCACGAGCGTCTACAAGAACTCGCTGATCGACCACTTCGGCGTCAGCCAGACCGCGATCGGGATCATCTTCAGCATCGCGATCGTCATGCTCGGGCTGTCGGCCGCGGTCGGCGGCACCTGGGTGGAGAACAACGGCCCGCGCAAGGCGATGTTCGTCTCGGCGGTCTTCTGGGCAAGCGGTTTCCTGGTTGCGGCGCTCGGCATCGCGACGAAGCAGCTCTGGCTCGTGTACTTCGGGTACGGCTTCCTCGGCGGGATCGGCCTCGGCATCGGCTACATCTCGCCGGTCTCGACGCTCATCAAGTGGTTTCCCGACCGACCCGGCCTCGCGACCGGACTGGCCATCATGGGCTTCGGTGGCGGCGCGCTGATCGCGAGCCCGCTGTCGCGTCAGCTGATGTCGTTCTACGACTCCGACTACAACCCGGACAACGCCGCGTCGGTCGCGGACGGGCACGCGTTGGTGCTGCTGTTCCTGACGCTCGGCATCCTGTACTTCGTCATCATGATGTTCGGCGTCGTCAACGTGCGCGTGCCGGCGGAGGGATGGAAACCGGAGTGCTTCGACCCGGCGACGGTGCGCTCGAAGCCGCTCGTGACCACCGCGAACGTCTCGGCCGCCAACGCCATCAGGACCCGCTCGTTCTGGCTACTGTGGACGGTGCTGTTCTGCAACGTGACGGCCGGCATCGGCATTCTCGAACAGGCGAGCCCGATGATTCAGGACTTCTTCCGGGAGAACGGGAAGTCGGCGGTCGCCGTGGCCGCGGCCGGTGGGTTCGTCGGCGTGCTGTCGCTGTTCAACATGACGGGGCGGTTCGTGTGGTCGTCCACATCGGACGTCGTCGGCCGCAAGCCCATCTACATGCTGTACCTCGGTGGCGGCATGGTGCTCTACACGTTGGTGGCTACCGTCGGAACGGCCGCGACGGCGCTCTTCGTCCTCTTCACCGGCGTCATCCTGTCGTTCTACGGCGGCGGTTTCGCCACCGTGCCGGCGTACCTGCGCGACCTGTTCGGTACCTATCAGGTCGGCGCGATCCACGGCCGTCTGCTCACGGCGTGGTCGGCGGCGGGCGTCGCCGGTCCGCTCATCATCAACGGGTTCCTGGACGCGCAGGGCAAACCCGGCACGCTCACCGCCGACGCGTACCGGCCGGCGCTGTTCACGATGGTCGCCATCCTCGCCGTCGGGTTCATCGCGAACCTGCTGATCCGGCCGGTTCCGGAGAAGTACCACGAGGCGCGGGGTCAGGAGCAACTGGAAAGGAGCGCGACATGAGCCAGACGGTGCGGTTGGTCGTGTCGTGGGCGCTGGTCACGGCGCTGCTCGGCTACGGCGTGATCCAGACGGTCGTGACGGCCGCTAAGCTCTTCACGTGAGATTCTCGTTCTGGCCGGGCGCCGGGCTGCCGTTCGACGACTTCCTCGACGCCGCACGGCATGCCGACGCATCCGGCTGGGACGGGGTCTACGTCGCCGACCACTTCATGCCCAACGGCGGTGCCGGTCCGGTCCTGGAGGCCGGCGCGACCGTGGCGGCGCTGGCCGCGCTGGTGCCCCGGGTGCGGGTCGGCACGCTCGTCCTGGGCAACACCTACCGGCATCCGGCGGTGGTCGCGAACATGGCGGCGACCATCGACCGGATCAGCGGCGGCCGCCTGGTGCTCGGCGTCGGTGCGGGCTGGCAGGTGAACGAGCACGAGCAGTACGGCATCCCGTTGCCACCGGTCCGCGAGCGGCTCGACCGGTTCGAGGAGGCGGTGCAGGTGCTGCGCGGTCTCCTGACGCGCGACCGCTTCTCCTTCGACGGCGCGCACTACCAGCTCGTCGACGCCACGTGTGAGCCCAAGCCGGTGCAGTCGCCGCTGCCGATCCTCATCGGGGGCGGCGGCGAGAAGCGCACCCTGCGGATCGTCGCGCGGCACGCCGACGAGTGGAACACCTGGGGCACCCCGGAAACGGTCGAGCACAAGACCGCCGTGCTGGAGCGGCACTGCGCCGAGGCGGGTCGTGACCCGTCCACGATCGCACGCAGCGCGCAGGCCGTGGTCTACCTCGACGCCGAACCGCCCGGGGAAAGCCGTTTCCCGGTGATCGCCGGCGATGCGGAGCGGCTGGTGGAGACCCTCCAGCGGTACGAGGCGGCCGGGCTCGACGAGTTCATCGTCCCCGGCTTCTTCCTCGAACCCGGTGACGGGACGCGCCGCTGGATGGACACCTTCCGGGAGAAGGTCGCCACGCGCGTGTGAGAGTCCCGAGTCCGACAGCTCATCGATGGGCCGTGATGCCCGTGGCAGAGTGGGCTGATGGGGATCTCGGCCGGCATCCGGGTCGGCATCGTCGGCGGGGGAATCGGCGGGCTCTCGGCCGCCGTGGCACTGCGGCACGTCGGGCTCGACGTCCGCGTGTTCGAGCAGGCGTCGGAGCTCAGCGAGGTCGGCGCCGGCGTCCAGGTCAGCCCGAACGCGTCGCGGGTGCTGCACCGGTTCGGGCTCGCCGACGCCCTGGCGGCCACCGGCGTGAAGCCGCTGGCGTGGCACCAGCGCCGGTGGGACGACGGACGGACGCTGCTGCGGGCGCCGTTGGCCGAGGCTCTCGAGGCGACATACGGGTTCCCGCAGTACCAGATGCACCGCGCCGACCTCGTGTCCGCGCTCGCCGGTGCGCTGCCGGCCGACCGCATCCACCTCGAGCACCGGCTCGCCGGTCTGACCGACCACGGTGACCGCGTCGAGATCCGGTTCGCCGACGGGTCTTCGACCGAGGTGGACGTCCTCGTCGGCGCCGACGGCATCCACTCGGTGGTGCGCGGTCTGCTGTTCGGCCCGCAGCATCCGCGGTTCACCGGCTGCGTGGCGTACCGCGGCCTGGTTCCGGCCGAGCGCCTCGCCCACCTGGATCTGGAGACGACCGCGCAGATCTTCATGGGACCCGGTAAGCACTTCGTGCACTACTACGTGTCCGCCCGCCGCCTGGTGAACTTCGTGGCGGTGGTCGAGCGCGACGAGTGGACCGCGGAGTCGTGGACCGACCGCGGGAAGGTCGCAGACGCGCTGGCCGCGTTCGAGGGGTGGCACCCGCAGGTGCGGGAGATCCTCGGATCGGTCGACGAGACCTTCGTGTGGGCACTGTTCGACCGCGCACCGCTGGAACGGTGGTCGCTCGGCCGGGTGACGCTGCTCGGCGACGCCTGCCACGCGATGCTCCCCTTCATGGCGCAGGGCGCGGCGCAGGCGGTCGAGGACGGCGCGACGCTCGCCGCGTGCCTCGCGGCGGTCACGGAGCCCACGGCGGTCGCCGACGCGCTGCGCCGGTACGAACGGCTCCGGCTGCCCCGGGCCTCGCGGCTGCAGGCGATCTCCGGTGACAACAAGGCCCGGTTCCATCTGCCCGACGGACCGGAACAGGAGCAGCGCGACGCCCAGATGGTCGCGGGTGCCTCGTGGACGCTGAACGCGGTCGGCTGGCTGTACGACCACGACGCGTTCGCGCTCTGAGGATTGCGCTTTCCTCGTGGGTCTGCACGCCTACGACGCCGACGCCTGAACGGAATCCTCCGGTGGACGACGGGAGTACCGCGGCAGCCACACGCTCATGATGAGCGCGGCCAGTCCCGACACGACACCGAGCGACGCCACCGCGGGTGCGAGCGCGACCGCCGCGACGCCACCGACCAGCAACGGACCGAGACCGCTGCCGATGTCGCTCAGCAGCCGCCAGGCGCCGAGGAACGTGGGTCGGTTGTCCGGTGGTGAGACATCGGCGCTGATGGTCATGTTGATGCCGCTGCCCATCCCGTTGAACAGACCCATCAGGGCGCCGACGCACATCAGCGCCGTGAAGCCGTCGGTGAACGGCAGCAGCAGGTACGCGACCCCGAGGCCGACAGTCGACGTCACGACCGTGAACAGCCGCCCGAACCAGTCCATCGCGAAGCCCGCGGGGTAGAACACCAGGGCCTCGATGCCGCCGGAGATGCCGAAGACGAGGCTCGTCTGCGCCGCGTCGAGGCCGATGTGCTCTGCCCACAAGGGAATCGCGACCGGTCTGCCGGCGCGCACCGCGCTGAGGAGAAGGGCGCCCATGGCCAGCGTTCGCAGCACGGGCAGGTGCCGACGGAACACCCCCAGGGTGCCGCCGGGTGCCGGCGTGCGCTGACGCGGTCCGATCGACCGTTCTGGAAGCGCGAGCATGGCGACGCCCGCGACAAGCACGACCACGATGTGGATCCCGTACGCCGCGCCGGTTCCCCACACGCTGACCGCGGCGGCGGACAGGAACGGGCCGACGAACAGGCCGATGCGCTGGGTGCCGCCGAGGGTGGACATCGCGCGGGCACGCAGGTGGTACGGCATGACCTCGGTGAGATAGGCCTGTCGCGCGAGGCCCCATACCGCCTGCGCCAGCCCGAGCCCGGCGACGCCGGCGCCGAGGACCCACACCGACGGCGCGAACACGCACACGACGAGCGACACGAGTGCCACGACGACGGCGAGCAGCATCGCCGCGCGCTCGCCGAGCCGGTCGGCGAGGACGCCCGCGGGCAGGTCGGCGACGATCTTCCCGATTCCCATGAGCGCGACGACGAAGCCCGCAACTGTGAGCGATGCTCCGAGATCGCGCGCGGACACCACGAGAACCGGGAGCACTGCTCCCTGACCGATGCCGAACAGCAGCGACGGCAGGAAGACGGTCGGTCCCATCGTCCACAGGCTGACTCTCATCCCCGCGAACCTAACAAACCGTACGTCCGTCTTGCTAGACCGGATATTTCTGGGTATGGCGTGCTCATGACGACCGATGCCCCGACCCGTACGCGGACCTTCTTCGGGCAGCCGCCGGCGCTGGCGAACCTGTTCGGTGTCGAGCTGTGGGAGCGTTTCTCGTTCTACGGCATGCAGGGCATCCTGCTGATCTACCTCTACTACAGCGCCGCCGAGGGTGGCCTGGGCATCGACAAGACGACCGCGACCAGCATCGTCGGCGCCTACGGCGGGCTGGTCTACCTGTCGACCGTGCTCGGCGCGTGGCTCGCCGACCGGGTGTGGGGCGCGGAGCGGGTGCTCTTCTACAGCGCGGTCATGGTGATGGCCGGGCACATCGCGCTGGCGCTGCTGCCGGGCCTCGCCGGCGTCGGGGTCGGGCTGGTGCTGGTCGCGTTCGGTAGCGGCGGGGTCAAGGCCAACGCGACGTCGCTGGTCGGGTCCCTGTACGCCCCCGACGACCAGCGGCGGGACGCCGGGTTCTCGCTCTTCTACATGGGCATCAACATCGGTGCGCTCGCCGGTCCGCTGCTCACGGGGCTGCTTCAACAGAATGTTGGCTTCCACGTCGGCTTCGGGCTCGCGGCCGTGGGGATGGCGATCGGGCTGACCCAGTACGCGCTCGGCCGGCACCGGCTCGCCGAGGTGGGCCGGGAGGTACCCAACCCGCTGCCGGCGAACCGCCGGCTCATGGCGGTGGGGATCGGGGTGCTCGCGTTGGTGAGCATCGCTCTGCTCGCGATCGTCGGCCTGCTGCCGGCGCGGCGGCTGTCGACGATCGTGGTCGTCGTCAGCGGGGTCGCCGCGGTCGCGTACCTGGCGGTGATCCTCCTGGACCGGCACCTGTCGCGCGTCGAGCGGCAGCGGGTGGTGGCGTTCATCCCGCTGTTCGTGGCCAGCGCCGCGTTCTGGTCGCTGTACCAGCAGCAGTTCACGGTCGTGACGATCTACTCCGACACCCGGCTGGACCGGGACCTGTTCGGGTGGGAGATGCCGGTGTCGTGGGTCCAGTCGATCAACCCCGTGTTCATCATCGTGCTGGCGGGGGTGTTCGCCGCTCTGTGGACCCGGCTCGGTGACCGTCAGCCGTCGACCCCGGTGAAGTTCGCGGCCGGGACGATCACCATGGGTGTGGCGTTCCTGCTGTTCCTGCCGCTGGCCGGCGGTGGGGAGAACAGTGCGCCGCTGCTCGCGCTGGTCGGGATCCTCCTGGTGTTCACGATCGCGGAGCTGCTGCTCTCCCCGGTGGGGCTGTCGGTGTCGACGAAGCTGGCCCCGGACCGGTTCCGCACCCAGATGGTGGCGCTGTTCTTCCTGTCGGTGGCGCTGGGGACAGCGCTTTCCGGGACGCTGGCCAGCTATTACAGCGAGGAGCGGGAAAGCGCTTACTTCGGGGTGCTGGGTGTGGTGGCGATCGTGCTGGGGCTGGGGCTGGCGGCGCTGACGCCGGTGATCCGGCGGCTCATGCACGGCGTGCGGTGATCGGACGGTCCGTGCTGACGGCGGGCGTGCGAGGGCTGGGCGGCCGTGGGTTTGGCGTGCTTGGGCTGGGCGTACGCGGGCCGGGTGTGTGTGGGCTGGGCGTACGCGGGCAGACCGCGTGTGGGCTGGCGCGCTCCGCGCAGGGCGGGACACGCCGGGACACGCCGGGACGGCCCGGTACCCGCGGGCGGTGATCCGTCGGCTTCTGAACGGCGTCGGGTGATCACGGCCGGACCTCTGGTAGACACGGGGTACCGAATCCCTCCCGCCAGAGGAGCCTGAGGAGTCTCATGACGACCCTTTCCCCGGCCGAGCTGTACGAGCGCCACCGCGACCTGCTCGACCGTGCCCGTACCGCACTCGACACCCGCGAGTACTGGAGCCCGTTCCCCGAGTCGCCGAGCAAGTCGGTCTACGGCGAGTCGGCCGCCGCCGACGGTGAGGCCGCGTTCCGCGCCCTGCTCGGAAAGCCCTTTCCCATCGAGGTGCCGGGTGCGACCGGCCAGGTGGGCACCGAGCGCTCGCCATACGGGCTCGACCTCGGCGTCAGCTACCCGCGGGCAGACCCCGAGGCGCTGCTCGCCGCCGCCGGGGCGGCCCTGCCGCAGTGGCGTGCCGTCGGCCCGCAGGGGCGTGCCGGGGTGGCCGTGGAGATCCTGCGCCGGATCAACGCGCGCAGCTTCGAGATGGCGCACGCCGTCCAGCACACGACCGGACAGGCGTTCGTGATGGCGTTCCAGGCCGGCGGCCCGCACGCACAGGACCGTGCGCTGGAGGCGACCGTCCAGGCGTTCACCGAGTCGGTCCGCATCCCCGGGGCGGCACGGTGGGAGAAGCCGCAGCGCGGCGGCGACCCGCTCGCGATGGACAAGACGTTCACCGTCGTGCCGCGTGGGGTGGCGTTGATGATCGGCTGCACCACGTTCCCGACGTGGAACGGCTACCCGGGCCTGTTCGCGAGCCTCGTCACCGGCAACCCGGTGATCGTCAAGCCGCACCCGGGTGCGGTACTGCCGCTGGCGATCAGCGTGCAGGTGGCCCGCGAGGTGCTGGCCGAGGCCGGCATCGACCCGAACGTGGTCACGCTCGCCGTCGAGGAACCGGGTGACGAGATCGCCAAGACCCTCGCGACCGACCCGCGGGTGCGGGTCATCGACTTCACCGGGTCGAGCGAGTTCGGCAACTGGCTGGAGCTCAACGCCCGGCAGGCCGTCGTGTACACGGAGAAGTCCGGGCTCAACACGGTGATCGTCGACTCCACCGACGACTACAAGGGCATGCTGCGCAACCTCGCGTTCTCCCTGTCCCTCTACAGTGGACAGATGTGCACGACGCCGCAGAACCTGCTGGTTCCGGCCGACGGCATCGAGACCGACGCGGGGCACCGGAGCCCGGAGGAGTTCGGCGCCGACCTGGCCGGCGCGCTCGGCAAGCTGCTCGGAGACCCGGCGCGGGCCGCCGGCACGCTCGGCGCGATCGTGAACGACGGTGTGCGGTCGCGCCTGGAGGAGGCGCCCTCGTACGGGACCGTCGTCCGCGCGTCCGAACCGGTCGACGACCCCGGCAACCCCGACGCGACCATCCGCACGCCGCTGGTGGTGCGCCTGTCGGCGTCGGACGAGAAGGTGTTCACGAGCGAGTGGTTCGGGCCGATCAGCTTCCTGGTCACCACGGCGTCGACTGAGGACAGTCTGCGCCTGTTCCGCGACACGGTACGCCGGCACGGCGCGCTCACCGCGTCGGTCTACTCCACCGAGGGCGCCGTGATCGAGGCGGCCCGGGAGGCGGCGCTCGACGCGGGAGTGCACCTCTCGGAGAACCTGACCGGCGGCGTCTTCGTCAACCAGACGGCCGCCTTCAGCGACCTGCACGGCACCGGGGCCAACCCGGCGGCGACCGCCGCGTACGCCGACGCCGCGTTCGTCACCGGTCGGTTCTTCGTGCTCCAGTCGCGCCGCCACGCGTAGGTTCCGCGCCGATGTCCCGCGGTCCCGGCCGGGACCGCGGGACATCGGCGTGGTCAGCCGGTCCACGCGACCGGCCGCGCCGGATCGGGTGTGTAGACGCACGTGGTGCCCGTCGTCACCGTGCGGTCCAGCAGGTCCGCCAGCGCCGGCTCGGCCTCGCGGATCTCGGTGACCGCCCGTTTGATCGCCTTGCTGACCGCGGTACGGGCCCGTTCGCCCGCGTCGGCGAACTGCCGGGTCCGCCCGCCGCGTCCCGTGCTCCGGCGCAGCTCGTCGAGCAGCGCGTCGAGCTCCTTGCGCAGGGACTCCGCGCCCTGGGCGTCGCCGGCGGCCTCGGCCGCGGTGGCCTGCCGGCCGAGCTCGGCGACCCGCCTGCGGTACTCGCCCCGGGCCCGCTCGTCGAGCACCGGCTGACCGACCCCGGCGAGCGTGTCGGCCGCGCCGGTGAGCTGCAGCGCGGAGATCGGCTGTCCCGGACTGGTCAGCAGCCGCGCCAGGTACCGCACGCCGACCCGGTCGGGCACCACGGCCCGCAGCGCGTCGGCGGTGAGGACCCACTGCCGCCCGGTGCGCACGATCGAGGCGACGGGCTCGGTGAGGCCGGCCAGCGTCTGGGCCCACCGGGCGGCGCGGCGGTCGAGTCCCATCGTCGTCGCCTCCGCGTGGGCGAACGTGAGGAGCTCGGCGGCGCGTACGCGGTCACCGGATGCGTTGCGGGCGACCAGAACCGCGGCCAGGTCGGCCGAGTTGACCGCCGTGAGCGGGCGGTTGCCGAGCAACCGGGTCGCGTCGACGGCGCGCTCGAACGCGGCGACCGCGCCGTCGAGGTCGCCGCGCGTGAGGTGGGTCAGGCCGAGAATCCGTTCCGCGGAGCCCAGACAGGTCACCGCGAGCGACGGCGTGAGCGGCAGCGCCGCGTACGGCTCGACCAGCTCCTCCACCTGCCGGGCGAGTGCGGCGTCGCCGATCCCGTGTGCGGCATCGGCCAGCGAGTACATCCCGACCAGCCACGTGCTCGACTGGGGCAGCGTGGCCAGCCCCGGCGCGGTCACCTGGTCGAGCATCGTGCGGGCACGGGCCAGGTCGCCCGCGCGGACGGCGAGACCGGCGGCCGTCGCCAGGAAGGAGAACTCGGCGGGGTTGAGCGTCGGTGACGCCGCGATCTCGATGGCGGTGTCGACCAGTTCGGCGTCGCGGCCCTGGATGAACCGGATCGTCAACAGGTGCGCGCCGTACACGCCGAGCGCGTCGGCGTCGCCGACCTCGTCACCGAGGCTCAGGCAGGCGCCCGCCCTGGCCTCGGCCTCGTCGAGCCGGCCGGCCCGGATCAGCAGCATCACCTCGATGGACTCGACGATGAACAGGATGCTGCGGCAGCCCAGCACGTCGCACCGCTCGCGCAGCTCCGCGAGCATCTGCGTGGCGCGCGGGTCGCCGAGATGGAACGCGTCGACGGTCCGCCAGCACAGGCCCACCAGCGCGAGCATGCCCGCGCCGGCGGCCGACGCGACCGCGATCTGTTCGTCGGCAAGGGCCGGGCGGGTGTGGGCGTGCGGTGGCGACAGCAACGCGTGGTGGCACAACGACAACGCCTCGGCCAACGCCACGCCGTCGCCGAGCCGCCGCGTCGCCGACAGCGCGTCGAGCGCCGGCGCGATCGGACCACCGCGGTACACGTCCTCGACGGCCAGCCGGGTCACCAGCCGTTGGCGCAGCACGGGTTCGGTCTCGGGCAGCCCGGCGAGGGCTCGGCGTTGCAGGCCGACGACCCGCTCCCAGTCCAGCCGCGAACGGTGCTCGTTCACCCACACCCCACCGATGCCCACCGCCGCCCGCGCCAGCGTCACCGGGTCGCGCTCGGCGTCCGCCGTGGTCGCGGTCCATTGGTACAGGCGCCGGGCCGCCGTCAACAGTCCACATTGGAGGACCGCGTCAGCGCGCTCGACGAGCAGCGGCGCGAGCGGGGACGCCAACCGCGCGGCCTCGTGCACCGCGCACGCCTGCCCGAGCAGTGCCGCCGCCTGCTCGTAGGCGGAGCCGGCCACCAGCGCGCGTGCGGCGTCGCGGCACGCGGTCACCGCATTCTCCGCGTCCTCGCGCGAACGGGACGCCGCGCCCAGGGCGTGGTGGGCGTAGCGGGCCAGCCGGTCCGACCGCGCGGACGCGGTGGCACGCAACGCGGCCGCGGCACGGGCGTGTGCGTCCACCCGGTCCTGGATCGGCAGCTGCTCGTGCAGTACCTCGCGGACCAGTTCGTGGCCGAACGCGAACCGCTCGACGTCCTCGACGTCGACCAGACCGGCGAGCGACGCCTCCGCCAGTGCCGCCCGCACGGCGGCGGCCGGCGCCCCGGCGACGGTGGCGACGTCGGCCACGGCGGGCCCGGCGCCGAGCACCGCCGCGAACCGCAGCACCCGGGCGGTGTCGGGGGCGAGGCCCGCCAACGCGCGGTCGATGACCGTGCGGATGCTCGTGTGTGCCGTACCGGCGCGGACGGCGTGGTGCAGGTGCAGCGGGTGCCCGCCGGTGAGCCGGTGCAGGGCACGGGTCTCGGCCGCGGCCGGCGCGTTGCCGCCACGGGACCGCAGGAACTCGGCCGTCTCGGTGACGTCGAACGGGCCCAGCGGCACGAACGTGGCGTCGCTGTCGGTCCACACCGGACGGTCCGCTATCCGACTGCTCAGAAGGAGCAGAACCGGTTGCCGCACCAGCGCGCGGGCCACGAAACGGGCGAGCAGCATCGCACCAGGATCGGCAGCATGCGCGTCATCGATCACAAGCAGGACCGGCGACCGGCCGCACGCCGACGCGATCAGATCGGCCACGGCGGAGAAGCGCGCGAACCGCTCCGGTCCGACGCCCGGACCCTGCGGATCGCTCGGGAGTTCGATCGCCGGATCGGCTCCCAGGCTGCTCAGCATGGGCTGCCACGGCCACAGCGGTGGCGCGCCACCGTCGGGCCAGCACGATCCCCAGGCGACGGCGAAGCCCGCCCGGTCGGCCCGGGTGACCACCTCGCGGCACAGCCGGGTCTTGCCGATCCCCGGTTCCCCGGTGACGACGACCACGCAGGAGTCGCCGTTGCGGACGACCAGCTGCGCGGTCTCCAGGACGGCGAGCTCCCGTGCCCGGCCGACGAACCCACCGATCACGTGACGAGTGTGCCATTCCGTGTCACGGCGAATGCCATCAATGTCACGCCTTTGACGGTGGGAGGGGATCCATGACGGAACTGTGTGTTCGACTGGTGGGGCCCGTGACGGTCCGGTGGAACGGCCGCGGCTACGCGGGACGGGATCTGGGCAGCCGCAAGGCCCGCACGCTGGTGGCGCTGCTCAGCGTGGAGCCGGGCCGGCTGGTGGGCATGGACCGCATCGTGGAGATGCTGTGGGGCGACCGGCCACCGCGTCGTCCACCCGCGAATGTGGCCACGTTGGTGAGCCGGCTGCGGTCGACGTTCGGCCCGACCATGATGGTGGGCGGCCGCAGCGGCTACCGGCTCGGCGACGACGTCACGACGGATCTCGATGAGTCGATGGAGATGCTGACGGCCGCGCGGGCCCGGCTCGCCGCCGGCTACCCGGCGCGGGCGCTGGCCGCGGCAACCGGTGCGCTGGAACTGGCCGGTGCGGCGCTGCGTCCGGACGGGTACCGGGGTGCCGGGGCCGTCGTGCTGGCCGACCAGCCCGACACCACCTGGGCCGAAACGGCGCGGGTCGCGCACCGCGAAGTGCTGCGGCGCGGTCGTCACACCGCCGCCGCGGCGGCCATCCAGGCCGGTGAGCACGCGACGGCGCTGGCGGCCGCGCGGGCGGGCGTCGTGGCGGACCCCCTCGACGAGACCGCGTGCCGGTTGCTGATGCGCGCCCATTGCGCGTTGGGTGAACCGGGACGCGCGTTGCGGGCGTACGAGCACCTGCGGGTGACACTGGCGCGCGAGCTCGGGTGCGACCCCGCCCGGACCACCCGTGACCTGCACCTGGCGGTCCTGCGAGACGAGCAGTGCCTGCGTCCGTCGGCGTGAGCTCTTCGGCTGTCGACCCGTTCCGCCGTGCTGGTCTGCTCCGGCCCGGTGGACTCAGGCGGAGCGGGACGCGGCGACGCAGGCGGCGGCGCCTATGCGAAGCCGAACTTCTCCGCGTGCACCTGCCGCTTCGGCACCCGCAGCGTCCGCAGCGTGCGCAGCACCGCGTTCGTCATCGCCGGCGGGCCGCACACGAACACGTCGCGGTGGGTGATGTCGGGGACCAGGTGCAGCAGGTTCGCCGGCTCGAAGGGCGTGTTGGGCGGCTGGCCGGCGCCGGTGCGACCGGTCAGCAGGTGCAGCCGCGCGCCGCGGGCCTGTGCCAGCGCCTGCAACTCGGGGAACAGCACGGCGTCGGCCGGCGTGGCCGCGCGGTAGAGCACCACGATGTTGCCGCCGCACTCCTCGAGCAGCGACCGGATCGGGGTGATGCCGACGCCGCCGGCGATCAGCAGCATCGCTTCGGAGTTGCGGTGCATCGCGGTGAACGCGCCGTACGGGCCCTCGGCGAACACCCGGTTCCCGACGCGCAGGTTGCGCAGCCCGGAGCTGGTCTTGCCCACGCCCTTCGCGGTCAGCCGGAGTGAGCGGCCGTTCGGCGCGGCCGACAGGGAGAAGGGGTTGGCCTGCCACCACCGGTTGTGGCCGGGGAAGCGCCAGATCATGAACTGACCGGCGCGGCCGGGGAACCTCTCCAGGTTGCGCCCGGTCACGTAGACCGAGACCACGTTGTCCGACTCCGGCACCACGGCGGCGACCCGGAACTGGTGGTAGAGGTTGCGGTAGACGGGCAGCACGACCCGACCCATCGCGAGCGACGTGAGCACCAGCGCCCACAGCGCCCACCAGTAGACGGTCGACCAGGTCGAGGTCTGGAAGGTCGCGGGTTCGAGGAACTGGTGGATGAGACCCAGGAGGAGCGCGGCGTAGAGCAGGAAGTGGATCGCGTGCCACGTCTCGTACGACATCTTCCGCCGCGCGTAGCGCACCGAGGAGATCGCGACGAACACGATGATCGTGGCGGCGGACATGCCCAGGATCGTCGCGGGGACCGACGCCAGTGCGAAGAACGTCCGCCACGGAGCGACGCCGTCGAGGGCGGCGTAGCCGAGGATCACGAACGTCGCGTGCGCCACCACGAACCACAGGAGGGTGAAGCCGACCCAGCGGTGCCAGACGGTGAGGCGGTCCATGCCGATGCGCCGGTCCAGGAACGGCAGGCGCGAGATCAGCAGCAACTGGAACATCATGATCAGGGCGACGTGCATGCCGAAGAACTTGGCGATCGTGAGGATCGTGTTCTTACCACCGTCGGACGTGGCGAACAGCGTCCACATGACCAGGAGGTTGACCGCGACGAAGGCCCACAGCACGCCCTGCGCGACCGTGGAAGGTGGAATCGCCGGTCTTGCCCCGGTGTAGGGCTGGGTCGTTGCGGTCATGGTCGCGCTCCTCGTTCACTGGCCGCCGTTGCAGTGGTTATACGGCAGCAGGTGGGCGACGGTTCGAACTGTCGCCCACCTGATACATGCGGGGCCTAGAAGGTCAGCCGGTAGTGGACGACGTACTTGGCGTCACCGCCGTCGTAGGTGAGCTCGCGTACCTGGTCGCCGCAGGTGACCTTGCGGCCGTCGATCGGGTGGTTGACCGGGAACCGGTCGAAGATCAGCCGGTTGGGCATGCCCGCGGCGCCGACGCCCTCGACCGGCTGTCCGAACACGGAGGCCGGCCGCGGCACGTTCTTGTCGCCCTCGGCGAACGGCACGCCGTCGTTGTCGTTGACAGGGTAGAAGTTGTTGTTGAACTTCAGGAACACGAAGTCGATTCCGCCGTCGTTCAGCAGGTTCTTCGCGGTCAGCGAGTCCATCCGGAACACGCAGTTGGCCGCCGCCGCGGCTGTCGCGGCGACGAGACCGGTGCTCGCGATCAGCCCGGCGAGCAGGGCGAGAAGACGCAGTCGGAGCGTCATGGTGACTCCTCTGTGGACGGTCGACCGCCGGAGCGGGGTCGAGGTGCGGACAGCGTCGGCGCGTACGACGGTCGGCCGACAGTCGGGAAATCCCCTATCCCGTTCCGGAGCCACCCTGACCGCCCCGACCGTCACCCGATGTCACTGGTTGGCCGTGACGCCGAGCTCGCCGCCCTCGACACCGCCGTTGACCGGTTCGTATCCGGCACGGGTGGGGCCGTGCTGATCACCGGTGAGCCCGGCATCGGCAAGACCGCGCTGCTGTCCGCGCTCGGCCGCAGGGCCCGCGCGGCGCGCTGTCGGGTACTGGACGGGCGTGCGACCGAGTTCGAGCGCGACGACCCGTACTCCGTGTTCCGGGAGCTGGTCGCGACGAACCCGTCGGTGGACCGGTTGTCCGTCCCGGACGCCGTGCGGTCCCGGCTGTCCGGCCTCGCGCCGGTCGTGCTCGCGCTCGACGACCTGCAGTGGGCCGACGCCGCGTCCGTCGACCTTCTCGGTTACCTGCTGCGGCATCCGCCGCGTGGCGCCGTGCTGATCGCGGGGGCGCTGCGCTCCGCGGGCTGCCCGCCGCGGCTGGCGGTCGCGCTGGCGAGCTGCCGGTGCACCGAACTCCGGCCGGCACCGCTGACCCGCGTCGAAACAGCGCGACTGCTCACCGGAGCCGATCCGGACCGGCTCGACGCCCTGCACGCCGACACCGGAGGAACCCCTTCTATCTCACGGTTCTCAGTCGGGCGGGCCAGACGCTGGTGCGGGCGGCGCTCGCCACCGGTGACCCGACGGCGGCCCTGGGGTGGCTGGAGCGGGCCCGGTCGAACGCGGCCGGGGTGACGTCGGCGGCAGGTACGGCCTACCTCCGGTCCGCGGAGGCGGCGGTGCTCCTCGACGGCGGAGCACCGGAGCGGGCCGCCGAGGTCGCCCACGCCTCGGCGACGGTGGCGGACGACGCGGGTCGTGCGGTGGAAGCGGTTCGCGCGCGGGTTCTCGCCAGACGGGCACTCGCGGCGGCGGGACGCCGCGCGGACGCGGTCACCGCGCTTCTGGGCGCCGAACGCGACGCGGCCGGCATGGGCGCGGACCGGTGCCGCGAACAGGCCGCCCGCGAACTGCGCCGGCTGGGCAGGCGGGCGCCGGCACACGGAGCGGCCGGAGCCGGGAATCCCCGCGGTGCGGCCGGGTCGGAGGACGCGGGCGGGAGGGGGACCCGCCGCGAACCGCTCAGCGTGCGCGAGCGCGAGGTGGCCGACCTCGTCGCGACCGGGCACACCAACCGGGAGATCGCGAGCCGGCTCGTCATCAGCGACAAGACCGTCGAGGCGCACGTGTCGCGGATCCTGCGCAAGCTGCGGGTGCCGTCGCGCGCCGCGGTGGGTCGGGTGCTGGCGACCGGTTCATGATTACGTCGATCTCCATCTATCGCTTGGCCATCGATGTTCGTTAGCGTGAAGACCACGGCCGGCGCGATCCGCCGCGCCGGCGACTCCACGGGGGAGGCGCCCGATGCCAGACCCGATCACCCGCCGGAAAGCCCTTTCCGGGCTCGCCGCGGGAGCCGTGACACTCATCGGAACCGCCGGTACGGCCCGGGCCGACGTCGGCTTCGACGACTCGCCCTGGGCCGGCTTCCCGGCCGGCGACGGCGCGGGCCGTGCCGCCGCGGCCGCGTTCGCCGGCTTCCGGGTCGTGCGGGCCGTGCCGGG
This sequence comes from Virgisporangium ochraceum, assembly GCF_016863655.1. Classification (GTDB taxonomy): domain Bacteria; phylum Actinomycetota; class Actinomycetes; order Mycobacteriales; family Micromonosporaceae; genus Virgisporangium; species Virgisporangium ochraceum. The sequence goes on along the minus strand of NZ_BOPH01000024.1, from coordinate 3,585 downwards.
AACGCCGTCGGTACCCGAGGTGACGCTGCCGGCGGGCTACACCCTGGTACCGGGCGCCACCTACAACGTCGCGAGCCGGGCGGAGTTCTACGCGTTCGTCACCGGTGAGCGGGACGACGCCGGAGTCACCGTCTCGGTGCGCTGGCCGGGTCAGCGGGTCGCGGCCGTGGTGGCGGGGGAGAACCGCCTCGTCCTGACGCCGGACCCCGACGACCCGGACCGGGTGTCGTTCCGGCTTCCGGTGTTCCGCGCGAGCGCCGGCGCCGACCAGGGAACGATCCAGGTGTGGAGCCACATCACCGGTGCCGCGACGGGCGGGTACCTGAAGTACGAGCACAACGACCCGGACCGTGTCGCCGGGCCGTGGACCACGGTGGCGTGGCCGGCGGGCGCCGTGCGCGCCAACACCACCTGGGTCCTGGCGACCCACGAGATCCTGCAGGACTCCGGGCTCGTGGCACGGGCACGGGAGCGGGGGCACTTCTTCGCGCTCATGGGCTTCGAGACCAACAACACGCTGCACGCCGACAACCCGCCGCACTGGCACATGTCGTACTACCCCGGACCGGACATGAGCGCTCCCAAGCAGACGGTCCCGCACTTCTGGATCAACAGCCGGGGCCAGGTCTTCTACAACGGCCAGGACAGGCAGGGCGAGGGGCGGACCCAGTACCGCGTCGACAACCCGGCGCCGATCCTCGACGCCGAGGGCGGGCTCGTCGTCACCACCACGATCCGCGCACACGGCGGCCTCGACGTCGAGACGCCGGAAGGCCTGCGGTACACGGTGTTCTCGCCGGACGGGGACTACACCGGTCCGGTGCAGATCCTCAAGGCCGGAAAGCTCTGGCGGTGGGCGGCGAGCGACGACGACGTGAAGGCCGGCATCCTGCGCACCGACGTGCGTGGCGCGGGTCGCGACCCGGTGCGGGACAGCGTCGAGTACCGCTACGACGCGCTGACCGGCTCGGTGCTGGGCACGAAGCGGTTCTGACGTCGCGGCGTGGCAGGCTTCCACGCATGTCCGAACTGCTGCTCGTCGGTGGCCGTCCGTGGGGCCACACAGGAACAGCCGACATCCACGTGAGCGACGGCGTGATCGTCGGGATCGGCGCGGGGACGGGGTCACCCGCCGCCGAGCGGATGGACGTGACCGGGAAGCTGGTGCTGCCCGGTCTCGTCGACGCCCACACGCACCTCGACAAGACGCTGTACGGCCGGGAGTGGGTACCGCACTCGGCCGGTGACACGCTCGGCGACCGCATCGGCAACGAGCGCCGCCGGCGCGGTGCGCTCGGCCTGCCCGACGTCGACGCGATGACCGCGCTCCTGGAGACGATGGTCGTCAACGGGACCACGCACGTGCGCACCCACACCGACATCGACCCCGAGGTGGGCACGACCCACGTCGACGCGGTGCGGGAGGCGGTCGGCCGCCTCGACGGACGCGTCGACGTCACCCAGGTGGCGTTCCCCCAGCACGGGCTGCTCACCAACCCGGGCACCGCGGACCTCCTGGAGCAAGCGCTTTCCCGGGGCGTCGAGGCGATCGGCGGCATCGACCCGGCGGGCGTCGACGGTGACCCGGTGCGCCACCTCGACATCGTGTTCGGGCTCGCCGGGCGCTACGGCGCGTTCGTCGACATCCACCTGCACGACGGAGGCACGCTCGGCGCCTGGGAGCTGGGGCTGATCGCCGAGCGCACCGCGGCGACCGGGCTGGGTGGCAGGGTCGCGGTGAGCCACGCCTACGCGCTCGGCCAGGTCGACGCGGCCCATCAGGCGCGGCTCGCCGACCGGTTGGCGGCGGCCGGCGTCACGATCACCACGGCCGCCGTCTACGACTTCCCGGTGCCGCCGGTCCGCATGCTCACGGAGGCCGGCGTGAACGTCGCCACCGGACACGACGGCATCCGTGACCTGTGGGGCCCCTACGGCACCGGTGACATGCTCGATCGTGCTCACCACGTCGCCTACCGCAGTCTCTTCCGCCGCGACGACGACATCGAGCTGGCGCTGCGGGCGGCGACCCACGGTGGCGCCGCCGCTCTCGGTCTGACCGGATACGGCCTCGCCGAGGGCGCGGCGGCCGACCTCGTCGTGGTCGACGCCGCGACGCCGGCGGCGGCCGTGGTGACCCGCCCGCCGCGTGACCTTGTGCTGAAAGCTGGACGCGTGGTCGCCCGGGCTGGAACGCTGACCTGATGTGCACCGGGACGTCACACCTGAGCCGGCGCGCCGCCCTGCTGGGCGGGGCCGCCGTGGCCACCACTGCCGCACTGGGGCTCGCTGACACCGAGCCCGCCGCCGCCTCGCGCGTCGCGAAGCACGGCCTCGAGGACCTCACGTACGAACTGACGACCACGTTCCCCGCGTTCTCGCCGGGCGAGGAGGCCGCGCGCCGGACGGTGGTCAACATCGATCCGGACGGGTACTACCTGCAGGAATGGCGCATCATCGAGCACATTGGCACGCACGTCGACGCGCCCGGCCACTTCGTCACCGGCGGCCGGCTCGCACCCGAGCTGCGGCCGTCGGAGCTGATCGTGCCCGCCGTGGTCGTCGACGTCTCGGGACGCGCGCGCCGCGACCCGGACACGACGGTGACCGTCGACGACCTCCGCGCGTTCGAACGGCGGCACGGAACCATCCCGCGCGACGCCGCGGTACTCATGTACTCCGGGTGGGGCGCGAAGGTGGGCAACGCCGACGCGTACCGCGGCACCGACGCCTCCGGAACCCTGCACTTCCCGGGGTTCAGCGTCGACGCGGTCGAGTACCTGGTGCGGCGGCGGGCGATCCGCGCCATCGGGGTCGACACGCTGAGCACCGACCCCGGCATCTCGACCGGGTTCGAGGTGCACCACGTCCTCGGCGGCGCCGACCGGTACGGGCTGGAGAACCTGGCCAACCTGCACCGCATCCCGCCGACCGGCGCGCGTATCACGGTCGGGCTCATCCCGTACCAGGAGGGCTCGGGCGGCCAGGCGCGGGTGTTCGCGTCCTGGTGAACGAGCTCCTGTCGCTGGCGGACTTCCGGGCCCGTACGGCCGCCATGTACCTGTCCGATGTGGACATACACGGGTTCCGCGCGGCCCGGGACGAGCTGTTCCGCACCCATCCGCAGTCGGCGGCTCCGGGACCGCTGAAGTACCTTCCGCCGTCGGACGAGTTCGTCGCGGAGGTGCCGGTACGCCCCGCCGACGGTCACATCGACGTCGACACGGGCGGACCCGACGGCGTGCTGCGGTACGAGCGGGTCGGCATCCTCGACACGCCGTGGGGGCAGCTGACCCTGTGGTGGTTCCGCGCCTACGGCGGCGGGCTGTTCCTGCCGTTCCGCGACGGCACGTGCGGGAACGGGTCGTACGGCGGCGGGCGGTACCTGACCGACACGGTGAAGGGGACGCACGGTCGGGGTCTGGTGCCGCTCGACGACGGCCGTGTGCGGGTGGACTTCAACTACGCGTACAACCCGTCGTGCGCGTACGACGCGCGGTGGGCGTGCCCGCTGGCGCCGCCGGAGAACCGCGTGACGGCGGAGATCCGCGCGGGCGAGCTGGCGTACGACTGAGAAGGGGACCC
>NZ_BOPH01000023.1 GCF_016863655.1 Virgisporangium ochraceum | reverse complement strand
GCGGGGGGCTGCGGCCGGCCGTCGCGTCTCGGGGCGGTCAGTCCCAGTCGGCCTGGGGGACGGCGACGACGACCCGCTTGTTCGGGTACTCGGCCAGCGACCACAGCATGTCCGCCTGGTCCGGGTGCGGGTAGTAGGACAGGTCCTCCGCACCCACCAGCCAGCGGTAGCTGCGCACCGCCGTCGTACCGCGGTCCCACACCCGCAGGTAGCCCGGCGACTGGCCGTTGCTCGACGAGAACCAGAACCGGCCGTTGCGGGCCGTCGCGCCCTGCAGTTGCGGGATGTGCGTGTCGTACGCCTCCGACGCGTAGGTCCGCCCGTCCGCCTCGGTGGCGGGCCACTTCGACGACGCGTTCAGCGGGTAGCGGATGACGCGCGCGTTCTCGTCGGGAACGCCGTTGCCGTCGGCGTCGGGGGAGTACTCGCCGACGACGAGGCTCGGCGGTGACGAGGCCTGGTCGAGCGCGACGAACGAGTGGCGGAACGCCGCGCCGGCCGACCGCACCCAGCCCACCTGCACGATGACGTTGGCGTAGTCGAAGGCGTGGAACGTGCCGTCGGACTGGCGACCGATCCTGTTGCCGTCACCGGTGTTCACCGAGTAGATGCGGTTCATGTCGAACACCCGGAACCCGCGCGACGTGTCGGCGACGTACAACAGGTTGCCGTACCACATGATGCCGCCGGCGTGGACGGGTACCGCCTTGAAGTTGCCGCCGGCCGTCGGCTCCACCGCGATCACGTGCCGGTAGGTGTTCGGCCAGTCGGCGTCCCAGTCCACGAAGGACAGTCGGAACCCCTTGTCCGGCGCCGAGGCGCTCTCGTTCTCGGGGATGTGGTACCAGCTCGTCAGCACGATCTGGTGGCTGTCGACGTGACCGGAGGACACCGCGTCACGGGACGTCGTGATCCCCTGCGGGTACCAGTAGTCGACCGCGTCGTCACCGTCGTTCCAGCAGAATCCCTCCACTGTGGACCGTGCCGACAGCTGCGCGTACGACGCCGCGTTGCACAGGCCGGTGCGTTCGCGGTTCGCCGCGGTCATGACCTGTCCGACGGTGCGCTTGCGACCGGTACCGAGCGCGCTGTCCAGCGCCGCGACGTTGGCGGCGAGGCCGCTGGTGTCGGTGGTCACGAAGAACTGGCGCGCGTTGATCGCGGCCGGCGCCGCCGCCGCGGCCGCCGGTGCGGCCGGCACGAACGCCGCGGCACACGACGCCAGCACGACGCCCGCGACCGTGACGACCCTCATCAGTAGGTCTGCGTTCCGCTACCGAACCGGAGCGTCGCCCGGTTGAACTCCAGCCAGTTCGACTGCGTGCCCAGCGAACCGCTGCGGCCGATGCGGGTGAGCACCCGACCCGCCGCCGCGGACGACTGCGGACCCCAGATGCCGTCGATCGCCAGGGACTGGCCCCATACGTACACCAGGCAGGCCTGTACGTGCTCGACCTGCGCCGACGATCCGCTCGAGAACGCCGTGTTGCCGCTGCCGGACACGCCGTTGTCGAAGTGGATGTGGTTGTGGTGCGCGGTGTTGTAGAGGTACGTGAGCGTGCTGCGGAAGTGGTAGTGGACGCTGGCGGCCGTGGCCCAGTACCGCTTGCGCGTGGTGGTGAGCGTGCTGCCGGTCTGGCTCCTCCACTGGTCGTACCGCGCGTTGAAGACCTGGTGAAGCGTCCTGGTGGCCGGGTCGGTCGCGTAGATGCGGCTCAGGTCGAAGGCCCGCCCGAAGTTGTGGTACGAGGAGCACCCGTCGCCCCGGTTGACGTACACGCCGTAGGTGCGGATCTGGAACGGCGGCCCCCACGCGATCGGGGTGTTCGCCCGGAAGAACTGGAACCACGTCTCGATGCGGTTGTAGAACGCGGCGTTGTAGTAGAAGGTGTTCGTCGCGCCGTCGCCGTCGGGTTCGTACGGGGTGACGAAGCCGAGGATCTCGTTGTGCTGCCAGATCGTCGACCCGCATGCTCCCGGGTCGAGCCCGTCCGGCGGAACGAGGTCCTCCGGCGTCACCTGTGTGACGTCGTGGTGCGGCTCGGTCGGGTCACCCGGGTCGACCGGCGGGTCCTCGATCCGGGTCGCGTACGCCGCGGCCGGCGGAACGACGATCAGGCCCCCGGCCGTGAGTCCGGCCGTGAGCAGCGATCGTCGTGACGTGAACCCCCGTGGAATGTCCATCATTGCTCCTCGTCGATGCGTCCGCCCGGTGAGGACGGTAAAAGCGCAGGTCGACAAGCGTCAATGATGGGAAATGTGTGGCAGATCGATGAGAAATCGATGAAAGCTACAGGACGACCTTGCGGCCCCATTCCCGGGCCCGTCGCGTGGCGGGCATGTGCGAATGGAACAACCACGCCTCGGCCTGGCAGTTGCGGCACATGCGCACCGCGCCGACCGGGGTGCGCAGCCCCTCGCTCAGCCGCGCGATGAGGTGCCGTTCGGCCACCGCCGCGCCGCACCGGCGGCACACCACCGGGTCGACCTGGATCACCGTGTACGACAGGTGGTGGTCGGCGTACCGGACGACCGAGTACTCCTTGCGCCCGACCTTCAGCGTCGGGTTGCGGGGCGCCCCGCCGAACGGTCCCAGCTCGGCGTTGGACATGCCGTCGGCGAGCCCCGCGATGAGACGGGTGCGGCGGCGCAGCCGTTGGAACGTGTCGGAGCTGTGGGTCGCCAGCCACTCCGGGTCGGCCTCGACACGCCATTCCCTCATGAGGGCCCCCTGGGTCGTCGGTACTGGCCGGGCCGGCGGGTCACGCCGGCTCCGCCGGGTCGTCGGTGCGGGTCGGCCGGTGGTTCGTGCCGGGTCCGCTGGTCGTCGGGGCGGGTTCTGTCCACAAGACGCGCCGGGTCCGCTAAATCGTTGGAGCGGGTTCGGCCGGCAGCTCCCGCCAGGCGCGTCGGGCCCGCAGCGCCACGGGCAGCCCCACCAGAACGAGAGCACTGATCTCGATCAGCCCGGCGGCCACGGCCGCGCCACGGTGGTCTGCCGTCGCGCCGGCGACGATCTCGGGCAGGGTCACCAGGCGCTGGACGAGCACGATCCCGCCCAGCATTGCCATGGCGAGCGACCACTCCGGCCGTCCACCGACCACCAGGTGAACGGCGAGCGCCACCGTGATGAGCGCGCACGCGATCGCCGGCCAGTCCACCAGCCATCCGGCCATCCGGAACGACGCCGTCGCGACGAACACCGCGGTGGTCACCGCGGTCACGGCCGGTAGCGCCAGGAGCCACGGCTTTCGCGGGACCGGCGGAGCGTCGTCGTGGTGGGCCCACAGGGCGGCGAAGACCAGCAGGTCGAGCAGCAGCGACATCCACCGCCCGGCCAGCGGCGGGTGGCCGGCGACCAGGTCGACGGTCGCCGTGAGCAGCACCGCGCCGACGGAGATCGAGGCGAGCAGCCGGGCGGCGGACCGGTACCCGAGAACCAGCGCGAGGTACGCCGGCAGCGCGGTGGCCACCAGCAGGGCCTGCGTCATCGGCAGCACCCCGGTGACGGGGTCGCCGGGGAGGTTCGGTGCGGAGAACCCGGGCAGCTTGCCGATCACCCACAGGTGCGCGGCGGTGCCGACCACGCCCGCGGACGCGCTCACCAGTAGACCGATCAGGGCGACGAGCCGCACGGCGTCGCCCAGGAACCGGGGGCGGCGGGCGTCGGTGGACGAGCCGGGCAGTCGCAGGCGGATCGCCAGTCCCACCACGCTGGCCACCTCGGAGAGCGGCGGCCGGCCGAACTCGGCGTGGTACTCGGCGTCCTCGGGGTCGTCCGGTGCGGAGGAGACGAGGAACGTCGCGACCATCTCCTCCTCCCACTCGGCGCGGTAGTCCGCCGGAAGGATTCGTAGGAGAGAGCGGTAGCGCTCTTCGAGAGCGGTGCTCACGCTGTTCCACCCTGGAGAAGGCCGACGGCGAGCCGGGCGTTCTCCGCCATCCGGGCGGCCTCGGCGGCGAGATACCGGCGCCCGTCGTCGGTGAGCGTGAAGTAGCGACGCAGCCGGCCCTGCCAGACCTCTTCGCGGTCGAGCTCGACGAGGCCTTCCTTGACCAGGCGGTCGAGCACGCCGTAGAGGGTGCCGACCTTCAGCCGCGTGCGCCCACCGGACAGCCGGGCGACCTCCTCCACGATGCCGTACCCGTGGCGGGAGGCGCCGACCAGCGCCGTGAGGACGAAGAACGCGGGCTCCGTAGCGGAACTCATGGCGCGAATATATCGCCCACCAGAATATTATGGAAGACAGGTGGCTTCTGATCAGGGGACGCGGTTCACCCACTTCGTCGATGTGACGACGCGGGTGGCAACTGGGAAACTTGCATCCATCGTCCCGTGGCGTGTGTGCCACCGTCCGAATGGAGCCCTTGACCCTGCGCGCGAGGTCCGAGCCGAGCGCGGCCGAACCACCGCATACGCGGTGGTGCCGCGCGTGCGGAGCCGTTCCCAGGGGACGCCTCCACCAGGCACAGGGCGAGAGCTGTGGCCCGTGCGGCACGCCGCTCGACCCGCCGGAGCCCGGGCCGGAGCGGATCGGCCGGATCGTGCTGGTCGGCAACCGGCTGCTCCCGCGGCACGCGGTCGCGGTGGCCGAGCGGGTGGTCGGGGTCGGTCAGGGCGCGGGGCCGGCAGCGGGACAGCAAGCGGAGCAGCATCTTTCGCACGAAGCGGACCACCCGGCGGAGCGGGACGCCAGGCAGCACGTCGGGCGCCAGGCTGGGCACGGTGGCGACCAGGGCATCGAGGTGCTCGTCCTCGATCGGAGCGACACGCCCGTCCCCATAGCGGTCGAGCGGTTCGACCGGCTGCCCGAGGTCACCCTGCCGGTGCCGGCCGTCACCAGTGCCGCCGGCCGGCTCTGGGCGGCCATCCGGGCACGGGCGGCCGGCGCGTTCCGGGCGCGTTGGTCGGACGCCGCGGTCGACTCGGCGGCGGTCGACGCCGCGACGATCAGCCTCGGCACCCGGCGGTCCGCCGCGCTCGACCTGGTGACGCTGGGGCTGGCGCCCCGCCCGGAGCTGGGCCTCAGCCGCTTCGAGACCGCGTGGTACCAGGCCCGCGGCGTGGCGTACCCGCCACCGGGCCGACCCGGCGACCCGGCCGCGCTGCTGCGACTGCTCGCAGAGCTGCCCGCCGGCGGCTACCCCGACCGGGTGCGCCTGCTGATGCCCTGGCTCACCGAACTCTGTGCCGACCCCCGGCTCCGCGGGACGGCTTCGGAGCTCGTCGAGCCGTTCACCACCTCCTCGGCCGACGCGCGTGCGCTGGTGGCGGTGCTCAGCGCGTCACCTCAACAGGACGTTGAGGAGCTTCTGGGCGAGTACGTCCGGACGGCCGGGACCGAGGGGGAGGTCGCTCTCGCCCGCGCGATCGTCGACGGGGGGCCGCTGCCGGACGCACCCGGGACGAACGCTCCGGCGCTGGCTGACCTGCGCCGCCACGCGTCCGCGCTGGCGCGCTGCCGCGAGGACCCGGGCGGGGCCACCGACGAGGACCTGGCGACGGTGGGCTTCGTCGCCGAGCGGGCGCGGCGCGCGTACCTGGCCGGCGACGCGGCGGCGCTGTCCGGGGACCATGAGGCGGAACGGCATTACCGGGCGCTGCTCTCGTACCGGGCGGGTGAACCGTTCGAGAGCACTGATCTCCGTCCGGTCGCGCGCTCTGTGGTCGCGCAGCTCGACGGATCCGTCGCGGGCGCCGAGGTCGCGGCGGACCCGTCGGCGTGGCCGGCGCTGTGGCGAGCGGCGATCGAGGGACCGCGGGTCGCCGTCGAGGGATCACCAGCGGCGGTCGGGGGCTCGCGGGCCGGCGCCGAGGAAGCGCGTGCGGGCGTCGAGCGTGCGGGCGCCGACGGAGAGCCTGCGGGCGCCGACGGAGAGCCTGCGGGCGTCGACGCAGCAGGTGTCGCAGGGGTGCGAAGCGGCGCCCGAAGCGGGCTGCTCGTCGAGGACGACCTCCGCGCGGAGCACCCCGAGTTCGGGTGCTGGCTCGACCTCGGCGCCGTCCACAGGTCGCTGGCCGATGGCCACTGGGCGGGAGCCGCCGCGGCTGCCGACGCGGTGGCCTCGGTGAGCGGGATCCTCACGCTGCGGGCCGAGGCGCTCAACCTCGCCGCCTACGCCTGCTGGCAGCTCGGCCGCACCGACGACGCCCTGCGCCGCCTCGACGAGGCGCTCGCCGTGCACCCCACCGAAGGGGTGGCGGTGAACGCCGCTCTCGTCGCGGACGGGGCGGCCGTGCTGCCCTACCTGGCCCGGGTAATGGGGCTGACCGCGTCACCGACGGTGCGGGCCGGGGCGTTGACCCGGGCGATCGACCTGTGGACGGCGGGGATGTGCGGGCCGGGTTATCCACCGGCGCTCGCCGCGATGGTGCGGGGTGGGCTCGCGGTGCCGCAGGACGACGACGAGCTGCACCGGACGCTGCTCACACTGTCGTTCCGGAACGACCGCGCGTGGCTGGCATCGGCGTCGGTCACCGTGAGCGGTGCTCTCCAGGAGCGCACGACCCGGTACGTGCAGCGGCGCGCCGCGTACGAGACCAGACCGTCGAAGGTGACGCTGCGCGCGGTGACCGTGGCGCTGGTCGGCGTGTGGCGGCTGCACCCGCGTCCGGCCTGGGCCACCGCCGAGCTGGCCTGGCTCACCGACGTGTTCGAGCGGCTGCTGGAGGCGCCGTTCGACTCGGCGACGAACCCGGTGCCCGCCGTCGAGACGCTGCTCGGCACCGAGGTGCTCGACCTCGCGCCGTCGCTGATCCTCAGCGTGCGGGCCGGTGCCCACCTCGCCCGGGCGGCGGAGCGGCGGGGCCGGTCGCTGCCCTCCGAAACCGAACGCAAACTGGTGCTCGACCCCGTGCGTACCTACCGGATGCGGCGCGCGGAGCTCGACGAACAGGACCGGAAGAGCGTCGAGGCGGCGCTCGCCGCCGGGCTCGAGGCCGCGACGGGCGCGATCGTCACGGTGACCGTGACGCGAAACCGCCAGCTCGTCCGCCGGTTCCGGCAGCTGGAGATGGAGCCCGTGCAGGACTACGCCGACGGCCGACGGGTCGTGGCCCAGCGGATGTACGTGCTCGACCGCTTCGACGGACACGTCCGGCGCTGCCGCGCGTACCTCAAGGCGATGGACGGGTTGCCGGTCAACGAAGGGTTCGTCAGGCAGGTGCGCGACGCGATCGACGGGTGGACGGGTATCAGCTCCCGGGTACGCCGGTCACTGAGGGCGGTGTAGCGGTGGAACGGCGCAACCCCTACCTGGTGCTCGGGCTGCCCTTCGGCGCCTCCCGGGACGAGGCCGTGCGGGCGTTCGCCCGGCGCACCAAGTTCCTGCGCCGGCTCGGGCCGGAGAGCCGGGCCCGGCACACCGACCTCACCGGAGCGCTGCACGAGCTCGAGACCGCGCCGCCGGATCCGGCCGCGCGGATGGCGCCGTACCGCATCCCGGCCGACCCGCGCACGGCCGAGCTGACCGCGGACGGCGTCTTCGGACCGGGCGTGTTCGCGCCCGAACCGGAGACGCTCACGCAGACGCCCGACGTGGGTGACCTCCGCCGCGCGGCGGCCTTCGAGTACCTGCGGCTCGTCGTCCGGGCCCGCGGCCAACGGTTGGGACCGCCGGCGCCATGACCTCCGCGTACGGAATCGACTTCGGGACCACGAACAGCGTGCTCGCCCGCGTGACCGACGGTCGGGTGGAGACCCTGCCGCTGGTCGACGAGATCCCGGCCGCCTGGGCCGACCTCGGCTTCGACCGGGTGCTGCCCTCGGCGTTCACCGTGGACAACGGCGCCCCGGTGTTCGGCTGGCCGGCCAAGACCCGCACCGGCCGCCGGGTCGAGGCGGTCAAGCGTCTCCTCGCGACCGACGACGTCGTCGAGGCCGACGGCGTCACCGTGCCGGTCGAGGTGGCCGGCGCGCTGCTGCTGCGTCAGGTGCGCCGGCGGGTCGACCAGCTGGGCGGGGAACCGCTGACGCGCGCGGTCGTCACGATCCCGGCGAACAGCCGCGGGCTGGCCCGCGCCCGCACGAAGCTCGCCGCCGACCTGGCCGGCATCGAGGTACTCGCACTCATCAACGAACCCACCGCGGCGGCGCTCGCGCACGCCAGGGCGATCGCCGCCGACCAGCGGGTGCTGGTGTTCGACTGGGGCGGCGGGACGCTCGACGTCACCGTGCTGCAGGCCGTCGAAGGGTCGTTCATCGAGCGGTCGTCGATGGGGATCCAGCGGCTCGGCGGGTTGGACCTCGACGCCGCGTTGCTCGCCGCCGTCGAGCCGTACGTTCCCGCGGCGGCCGGCTGGTCGCCGGAGGAGCGCGACCTGTTCCGGCTCAACCTGGAGCTGGGGAAGATCCAGCTGTCGACGGAGAAGGCGGTCGACGTGCTGCTCCCCGACGGCAAGGTGGCGCTCAACGTGGCCCGCAACTTCCTGGAGAATGCGATCGCGCCGCTGCTCGAGCGCGCCCGCGAACCCCTGGAGGTGTGCCTGCGCGAGAGCCCCGGCCGCATCGACCACCTGGTGATGGTCGGCGGCAGCTCGCGGATGCCGGCCGTGCAGCGGTTCGTGGCCGGGATCGTCGGCGTCGACCCGAACACCGAGATCGACCCGATGACCGCGATCGCGGAAGGCGCGGCGATCGCGGCGGGCGTGCTGCAGGGGACCGTGACGGACGTCGACTTCCACGTCGGCGCGGAGCACGCGCTGGGCACCGTGGCCCGCGACGACGTGACCGGCGAGAGCCGGTTCTCCGTGCTGATCGGGCGCAACACCAAGTACCCGGCCCGCACGACGCAGGTCTACACGCCGGTGCAGGACTTCCAGGAGGAGATCGCGGTCCTCGTGGTGGAGGGCCACCCGGACAAGCCGTTGGACCACGAGGACAACGTGCTGCTCGCCGACTGGCTGATCCCGTTGCCGGAGAAGCGGCCCCTGGCCGACTCGGCGGTGGAGATCACGTACGAGTACGACGTCGACGGGATCCTGCACGTGGTGGTCCGGGACCTCGCGACGGGACAGGCGTTCGTCGACGAGCAGCTGGCACCGGGCGCCGGCCGCGACTCCGCGGAGCTCGACGACCTCCGGCGCCAGGTCTCATCGTGGGTGTGACGGCGGCGTGGCGACCGTCAGCAGAGCGTGGCAGACCGCGAGCAGCAGCGCGGCGTCGAGGTAGTGGCACGCCATCGCGCCGAGGTACGACGGCCCGCCCCACGCGTTGTGGGTGAAGTTCGGGTCGAGCCCGGCGACGACCTGCTCGCCGACGCGCCACACCACGTAGACCTCCAGGAACACCAGGAACCCCACCGCCAACCAGCGCAACGGGTTCCGCGTGCGGAACGCCGCGCCGATCCGGGCCGCCGTCGGACGGCCGAGCGGCGCGAGGATCACCTGCCAGCCAGCGGGGCTGCGGTTGGAAACCACCAGGAACCAGACCGACACGACGGCGAGCACGACCAGGTGCGGGACCCACGCCTCGGTGCCGGGCGTGTGCCGCTCCACGACGGGGTCGCGGTTGACGTACCAGACGACGCCGCTGGCGAGTCCGAGGAGCAGGGCGACGGCCGCGACGGCGACCGCGGGACGGGACAGGTTCGTCATGGCCTCCACACTCGTCCGGACCGCACCCTACGGGCGTCACGCCCCGGAATGATCCGTCGCGTCATTCCCGGGCGTGACGCGGTCACCCCGGCGCGCCGCTAGCGTGACCGGCATGCGCCGTCCCACGCCTGTCGACGTCGTCCTCGCCGTGGGGACGTTCGGGGTGTTCACGTTGCCGGTGCTGATCCGCGGCACCGGGCACGGTCCGGTGGCGGCGGTCGCGGTGCTCGGCGCCGCGGTGTCGGTTCCGTTGCTGGCCCGACGGACCGCGCCGGTGGCGGTGCTCGTCGCCGTGACGCTCGCGCTCGTCGTCGCGGTCTTCGCCGACGTGCGGTTCACGCCGTTCGTCAGCAACGCGGGGCCGGCACTGGGGATTGCCGTTCTCACCGTGGCCGAGCGGCTTCCGCGCGGTGCGTCGCTGCGGGTCTGCGGGGCGTGCGTCGGGCTGCTCACGGCCGCGGAGGTCGTCGCGATGACGCTGCCGCGGGAGACCGAACAGAACGCGATCCAGCTGATGCTCGCCGTTCCCGCGTGGCTCGTCGGGTATGCGCTCGGCAGCCGGCGGCGGGCCGAGGCCCGCCTGCGCGTCGAGGAGGACCTGCGCGCGAAGGAGTCCGAGCGCCGGATCCGCGCCGAGGAACGGCTGCGGGTGTCGGCCGACGTCCACGACATCGTGTCGCACACGTTGAGCATGATCGCGGTACGGTCGGGCGTGGCGCGGATGGTGCTCGACAAACGTCCCGACGAGGCGCGCGAGGCGTTGTCGTCGATCGAGACCGCGAGCCGGAGCGCGCTGAACGACCTCCGCGCGGTGCTGTCCTCGTTGCGTGAGGCCCCGCCGGTCGGCGGCCCGGCCGTCGAGCGCCCGGCGCTCTCCGACGTCCGTTCGTTGGTGGACCGGATGCGCGGCGACGGATACCCGGTGACCCTCGTGCTGCCGGCCGACGCGACCGCGCCGCCGCTCGTGGCGGAGTCGGCGTACCGGATCGTCCAGGAGGCGCTGACGAACGTGGTGCGCCACGCGGGCCGCGTGCCGGCCTCGGTCGAGGTGTCGCGCGACGCGGACGGGCTGACCGTCGCGGTGACGAACGGACCCGGTTCCACCGGTGCCGGACCGGGTTCGGGGCTCGGCCTCACCGGGATGCGCGACCGCGTCGCCCTGCACGACGGGACGGTGGAGGCCGGCCCGCTCGCCGACGGCGGGTTCGCGCTCCGGGTCCACTTTCCGTTGCGACAAGCGGAAGGGGACCGCGGTGCGTGACCCCGTGCGGGTTCTCGTCGCCGACGACGAGGCGCTGGTGCGCGCCGGGTTCCGGGTGCTCCTCGAGACCTCGTCCGACTGCACGGTGGTCGGCGAGGCCGCCGACGGCGCCGCGGCCGTGCGCCAGTGTCGCACGTTGCGGCCCGACGTGGTCCTCATGGACATCCGCATGCCCGTGATGGACGGACTCGAGGCGACCCGCCACATCGCGGGGGACGACCGCGTCGACGCCCGGGTCCTGATCGTCACGACGTTCGGCGAGGACGAGCACGTGTTCGCCGCGCTGCGGGCCGGCGCCAGCGGCTTCATCCTCAAGGACACCCCACCGGAGGACCTGCTGAGCGCCATCTCGGTCGTCGCGGGCGGGGAGGCGCTGCTGACCCCGCGCGTGACGACCCGGCTGGTGGCGGAGTTCGTGCGGCGCACCACCGGCCGCGTGTCCACCGGGACGCCCGTGGGCCTCGACGACCTGACCGAGCGGGAACGCGAGGTGCTGGTGCAGGTCGCGGCCGGCCGGTCGAACGCGGAGATCGCCGACCACTTCGTCGTCAGCCTGAACACGGTCAAGACGCACGTCGGCCGGCTGCTGCAGAAGCTGTCGGCGCGCGACCGGGCCCAGCTCGTCGTGTGTGCCTACGAGAGCGGGCTCGTGGTGCCCGGCGGCTGACCGTTCAGCGCAGCCGCACCACCAACCCGGTCGCTACGACCAGAACCGCGGCGAAACCGAGGAACCAGGCCGAGTCGACCGCCTGCATCGCCCAGAAACTGCTGTCGGGGTGGTACTCGGTGTAGTGGCGCAGCCCGTTCTCGGCCAGGTACTTCTCGAGCGGGCTGCCCGCGCCGTGCACCGCGCCGGCCGAGTCGCCGAAGACCCGGTCGATGATCGCCGCCTCTTCGGCCGACGACACCCGGTGGCCGGCCGCGTCGATCCACCCGGCGCCCACGGACCAGTCGGTGTCGGTCAGCCCGGCCGTCCCCGGGTCGGTCATCGGGTCGGTGACGCGCACCCGCGGCGTCAGGTAGCCCGGCCGGGCCTGCTCCTCCATGGTGATGCGCACCGCGAAGAACCCGCCGAGCGTCACCGCCATCGCCACGACCACCCGGCGGAGAACGGCGCCGGCGAAGGCACCCAGCGCGAGCGCGAACAGCGACGCCGCGACGAGGCTCGGCGCGCTCACTACGAACGACGCAGTCCGCAGGCGGCCGCCGAGCTCGTCGAGCGGCGCCCGCCACCACGTGAACAGCAGCGCGAACGCGAGGCTGACGGCCGCGACCCCGACGGCCACGACAGCGAGCCGCCCCGCCAGCCAGCGCAGCCGGGTGACGCTCTGGGTGAACGCGAGCCGCCAGGTGCCGGTCTCGAACTCCCGGCCCAGCATCGGCGCGCCGACGAACACCCCGGCCAGCCCGGGCAGCAACGCGACCCACGCGAACCGGTTGCCCCACTCGGTGTACCGGTTCAGGAAGGCCGAGACGACCGCTTCGCAGCGGTCGGCCGGGGTCGCGGCGTGCGCGCATGCGGAGACGCCGTCGGCGACGTAGCGGTGGTGCATGTCGACGCCGGTGACGAGCACCGGAACGGCGACCGCGGCGAGGAGCAGCGCCGCGACGAGCAGCTCGGAGCGGTGCTGCCGCCAGGTGACCCACAGCATCACGCGCCTCCACCGAGGTAGGCGAGCACGACTTCCTCCAGCCCGACCGGCCGCGCCTGCCAGCGCGGGTGGGTCGGCACGTCGACGTGCTGGCGCACCAGCAGGGTGCTGTGCCGTTCGCCGTGGGTCGCCTCCACGACGCCGTCGACCGCGTCGTCGCACCGCGGACCGCTGAGCAGCCGGTGGTTGGCGAGCAGGTCGTCGATGTCACCGGCCAGCACCACGCGGCCCTCGTGCAGCAGCACCAGATGGTCGCAGACCCGTTCGAGTTCGGCGACGACGTGCGAGGACAGGAGCACGGTGAGGTCGCTGCCGGCGACGGCGTCGATGAGGGACCGCATGAACTCCCGGCGGGCCAACGGGTCCAGGCTCGCCACCGGTTCGTCGAGCACCAGCAGCCGCGGCCGCTTGGCCAGTGCGAGGCTGAGCGCGACCTGGGCCTGCTGGCCGCCCGACAGCCGGTTCACCCGGCGGTCGAGCGGGATGTCGAGCGCGGTCAGCCGTGCCGTGGCCGAGGCGGTGTCGAACCGCGGGTTCAACGACCGTCCATAGTGGAGCATGTCGGCGACGGTGAAGCCGCGGTACAGCAAGTGGTCCTGTGCCATGAAGCCGACCTCGGCCAGCCCGGCCGGGCGGTCCATCCGCAGCGGTTCGCCGAACACCCACACCGCGCCGGCGGTGGGCCGCAGCAGCCCGATCGCCAGGTGCAGCAGCGTCGTCTTGCCGGCGCCGTTGTTGCCGACGAGACCGACGATGGCGCCGGTGGGCAGGTCGAGGGTGCAGTCGCGCAGCGCCCACCGCCGGCGGTACCGCTTCCCGAGGCCGTCGAAGCGCAGAGCCGTGGTCATGCCGCGCGGCTCTCGTCGTCGAGGGTCGCGGTGACCAGCGCGCCGATCTGCTCCCGGTCGAGACCGGCGGCGCGGGCCGCGCGCAGCCAGTCGCGCAGGCCGTGCGACAGCCGGGCGTACGCGGCGGCCGGGACCTCGCCGACCTGCCCGCTGACGTAGGTGCCCTGCCCGGCGCGCGGGGTCACCAGGCCGGCCCGCTCCAGCTCGCGGTAGGCCTTGGCGACGGTGTTCGGGTTGACCACGACCGCGGCGGCCACCTCCCGCACCGTCGGCAGCCGGTCGCCCTCGCGGAGGTAGCCGAGCAGCACGGCGCGCCGCACCTGGTCGACCAGTTGCAGATACGTCGGCACGCCGGAGCGTGGATCGAGCCGGAACGCGAACACGCGCGACCTCCCGTGTGCTTGTACTAGTGCGATAGTACACAGTGGTCGGTTTCGTGCCACCCGCGGTGGGTAGCCGAAGGGCCATGGTGCTGGTGGACGCGATTGAACAGGCCGAACGACTCGATCCGGTCAGCGACAGGATCCAGAGGACCGTCGACAGGGCGCCCCGGCGGCTGCGCGACTTCCTGCACGGGGTGTGGCTCGGCCACCCCCTGCACCCGGCGCTGATGCACGCCCCGATCGGCGCGTGGATCTCGGCGTCCATCCTCGATCTCATGCCCGGCCAGGAGAAGGCGGCCACGACCCTGGTCGCGACCGGCGTGGCCGGCGCGGTGCCGACCGCGGCCGCGGGCTGGAACGACTGGGCCGCCCTCGACAGCGAGCAGCGGCGCACCGGCCTGGCGCACGCGGCCTGCAACGTGGCGGCGGTGGCGCTGTACGGCGGATCGCTCGTGGCCCGGCTCAAGGGAAGGCACGCGCGGGGCAGGCTGCTCGGCTTCCTCGGGCTCGGCGCGATGGGGGCGGGCGCGTACCTGGGCGGCCACCTCGCCTACAAGCAGGGTGCGAACGTCAACCAGGCCGTCGCCGACCTCATGCGGGTTCCCGAAGAGTGGCAGGACCTCGGTCCGCGGTCGGAGTATCCCAACGGGACGCCCGTGGTGCGGCGGATCGGCGACGTGCCGGTGCTCGTGTACCGGCGCGGCGAGGACTACACCGTGATGATGGAGCGGTGCGGCCACCAGACCGGTCCGCTCGGCGCGGGCGAGCAGGTCGAGGTCGACGGCGAGCCGTGCGTGGTGTGCCCGTGGCACGGCAGCACGTTCCGGCTCGCCGACGGCCGCGTGGTGCACGGGCCGGCCGCGACCAACCAGCCTCTCCTGGAGGCCCGGGTGGTGCGCGACCGGCTCGAGGTGCGTAAACCCTAGGCGCGGTAGACCTTCACGTAGTCGAAGCTCGCGACGGCACCCTCGCCGCCGTGTGAGATCAGGCCGATCCGCGCGGCGGTGGGGAGCACCCACACCCCGCCCCACGACCAGTGGCGCCCGTCGGTGCTCCAGCCCGCGCGGTAGCGGTGCTCGCCGCCGACCACCGTGTGCGCGACGCGCAGCCACGTCGTGTCGGCGGGCGGTCCCTCGACCATGCCGCCGTAGGACAGCCTTCCGGCGTACGGGAGCTCGCGCCCGAACTCGATCTGGCGCGTGTTCCAGATCGCGACGTGGCTCAGCCGCGCGAAGTCGTCGTCGCCGGCGTACACGACGAGCCCGGCCTGCTGGTAGTTGCGCACGGTGTCGACGCCGAGGTCGATGGTCACCTTCGTCTCGACGACGTAGTCGCCGCGCGGCGCGTCGCGCACGAGGACCGCGGCGGTGTTGTCGGGACCCACGAGGTCGGCGGCCTGGGTCGGCCAGCGCAGCGCGCCACCGTCCACTGTGGCCCGCGGGTCCTGGCGGATCCACGTCCAGCCCGGGCCCGGGGGGCGGTCGAAGTCGTCCCGGAGCAGCACCCGGCCGGCGCGGGGCTCGCGGCCCGTACCCGGGTTCCGGCCGTCGGAGGCCCACTGTCCATCGCGGACGGACGGCCAGCCGCCGGTCCACGTGAGCGGGTCGATCAGCATGGGGCGCCGGTTGATCCCGTCGGTCCCGTTGAGGTACGGCTGGTTCCGGTCGATCGCGTGGTACACGAACCAGTCGCGGCCCCTCTCGTCGGTGACGACCGCGTTGTGACCGGTGCCGATCCAGCGGTTGCCGTTCGGCTGGATCACCGGGGTGCCGCCGACGCGGCTCGTCAGCAGCGAGGCGCCGTCGCGGTCGACGAACGGGCCGGTGGGCGTGCGGGACCGGCCGGCGAACACGCTGTACCCGGTGGTCGGACCGGCGCAGCAGTTGGCCGCCGACCCGAACAGGTAGTACCAGCCGTCGCGCCGGACGACGTACGCGCCCTCGTAGCGGTTGTCGATGGTCACCTGGGTCGGCGCGCCGGTGACCGTGCGGCCGTCGCGGCTCAGCGGCACGACGTGGATGCCGCCGAAGTACGAGCCGTAGTACAGCCAGAGGTTCCCGCCCGCGTCGACCAGTTGCGCCGGGTCGAACGTCCACAGGAAACCGCCACCCGCGGCGGGACGCGGCGCGACCAGGGGTGCGCCGCTGTCGGTCCACGGGCCGAGCGGCGACGGCGCGGTGGCGACCCCGATCGCCGAGTCCTCTCCGGCGTTGAGCGTGGTGTCGGTGACCGTGTAGTAGAGGACGTACGTGCCGTTGGTGTACCGGATGTCGGGCGCCCACAGCCCCGCGGTCGGGGTCGCCCAGGCCGGCCGGTTCGCGGCGGAGAACGCGTCGCCCGCGTACGTCCAGTTCGCGAGGTCCCTCGACGTGAGGATCGGGAACACGTGCGGGGTCGTCTCGCCGGCCTTCAGCGGATCACTGGTGCCGAACGCGTACCAGACACCGTCCTTCCCTTTGATGACAGCCGGATCGGCGAACGTGTCGGCGGCGGGCGCGGAGACGGGATTTTCGTACCGCGGGGTGGCCGCGGCCGCTCGGCCCGGGATGAACAGGGTGGCGGCGACCAGGGTCAGGGCAAGGGGTCTTCTCATCGGCGCTCCTCGGGAAGCGGTTGGGGAGCCGAGGTCGGTCCGTGGACGACGGGGCGTCCGTCGGACCAGGTGACCTCGTCGAGCCAGAGCTGGCGGCCGGGGGACACGGCGCCCTCGGCGCCCTTCGGCCAGGCGTGGTACAGCAGCCAGGTGCGTCCCGCGTGCTCGACCATCGACGCGTGACCCGGCCCGGAGGCCTTGTCACGCGAAGCGAGCACCGGGTTCTCCGGCGCCTTGACGCACGGGCCGAACGGCGTGTCGCAGACGGCGTAGCCCTCGGCGTACTCGGCCCTGTCGTAGGCGTTGGCGGCGTAGAACAGGTAGAGCTTTCCGGCGTTGCGCCAGAGGAACGGGCCCTCCACGACCCGACCCTCCCACGGCTCGGTCTGCTTCAGCAGTTTCGCCGGCGCACCGACGAGTGTCAGCCCGTCGGGCGACAGCCTCTGCGCGTAGATCCACGTGTCGACGCCGATCGCGTTGCCGTCGTTCTTCCACAGCAGGTACAGGGTGCCGTCCGTATCACGGAACGGGCCGGCGTCGATCGAACCACCCAGGTCGGCCTGGCAGATCAGCGGACCGGTGCCGGCCGCCGTGTACGGTCCGGCCGGCTGTGCCGCCACCGCGACCGCGACGCACTGCCGCCCCGACGCGCGGTCGGCGACGGTCACGTACATCACGAACCGGTCCGGCGCGAGCGCGATGACCTCCGGCGCCCACGTCTTTCCGCCGTCGGCCCAGTCGGGCAGCGTCGGCAGCGCGTCGCCCCTCGGCGTCCACGTGACGAGGTCGGGCGAGGTGAGCACCGGCACGTTGCGGCCGCCGGCGTTGGTGTGCACGAGGTACCAGGCGTCGCCGGCCCGGAACGCCTGCGGGTCGGGCGCGTCGCCCGTGTACACCGGGTTGGTGAACGTTGTCACCGGGGGATCCCCGTTCCCTTGTGAGGACGGGGATCCCCCGCATCCACCCACCGTGAGGAAAGCCAGTAGCAGGACGAGCGCACGTCTCACCCTTTCAGCCCGCTCCGTGACACGCCTTCGATGATGTAGCGCTGCGCGAGCACGAACAGGATCAGCGCCGGCACACTC
This sequence comes from Virgisporangium ochraceum, assembly GCF_016863655.1. Taxonomy (GTDB): domain Bacteria; phylum Actinomycetota; class Actinomycetes; order Mycobacteriales; family Micromonosporaceae; genus Virgisporangium; species Virgisporangium ochraceum. The sequence goes on along the minus strand of NZ_BOPH01000023.1, from coordinate 84,152 downwards.
GCCAGCACCGCACCCGCCATGATGACCGGGTAGTCGGAGACGTACGCGCCCTGCAGCAGGCCGAGCCCGGCCGGAAGGGTCAGCCGGTCGGCGCTGAACAGCACGTAGATCGGCCACAGGAAGTCGTTCCAGTTGCTGAGGAACGACAACACGGTGAGCGTCGCCAGCGCCGGCTTCGACAGCGGCAGCACCACCCGCACGAAGATCTGCCACTGGTTGGCGCCGTCGAGCACCGCCGCCTCCTCCAGCTCGCTGGGGAGCGAGAGGAAGAACTGACGCAGGAAGAACACGCCGAACGCGCTCGCCGCACCCGGCACCACCACGACCGTCAGCGTGTCGAGCCAGTCGAACGTGTCGGCGACGAGGAAGTTCGGGATGATCAGTGTGGCCGGCGGCACGAACAGCGTCGCGACGATCAACGCGAACATGAAGCCGCGCCCCCGGAACCGCATGCGGGCCAACGCGTACGCGGCGGTCGACGCCGTCACCAGGACCAGCCCCGCGTGCAGCGTCGCGGCCAGCATGCTGTTGACGAACCAGCGCAGCACCGGGTTCTGCGAGCCCGCTTCGAGCAGCTGCCCGTACCCGTACGTGGAGACCGGGTCGGGCAGCCACGTCGGCGGGCTCTGCTGCGCGTCCGAGTAGTCCTTGAACGACGTGACCAGCATGAGGACGAGCGGCAGCACGAAGACGGCCGTGAGCACGACGAGCGCCGCGTAGAACAGGGTGCGTCTCATCAGTCCTCCCGGTACCGGAAGATGCGGAAGTTGGCCAGGCTCACCAGGATCAGCATCAGCGTGAGCGTGACGCTCATCGCCGCCGCGCGCCCCGCGTCGTTCTGCCCGAGGCCCCGCTCGACGATGTACGACACGACGGTGCGGGTCTCGTCGCCCGGAGCGCCCTGGGTGATGAGGTAGGACTGGCCGAACATGTTGGCGGAGGCCAGGATCGTCGTGGTGACGACGAACAGCAGCACCGGCCGCAGGCCCGGCAGGGTCACGTTCCGGAACCGGTCCCAGGCGTTGGCGCCGTCCATCGTGGCCGCCTCGTACAGCTCACGCGGGATGTCCTGCAGGCCGGCGAGGTAGATGACCGCGTTGAACCCGCACGTCCACCACACGGTGACCCCGACGAGCGACACCCACGCCCACGGCGTCGCAGTGACCCAGGGGGTGTCGGTGCCCAGGAGGTGGTTGACGAAGCCGAGGTTCGCGTCGAGCAGGAACCGCCACAGGAGACCGATCACCGCGACGCCGAGCACGTACGGCGCGAAGTACACCGCCCGGAAGAACGTGCGGCCGGGGAACGACCGGTTCAGCAGCAGCGCCATTCCCAGCGGCACCACCACGAGCAGGGGCACCGACGCCACGGTGAAGATGGCCGTGGCGCGCACGCTCTCCCACCAGTCCTCGAAGACCAGCGAGTCGGAGGTGAACAGCTCCGTGTAGTTGTCGATGCCGACGAACGGCTTGTTCGGCAGCTGGAAGTCCCACTGGTGCAGGCTGAGCCAGATGCCGAGGAACACCGGCAGCAGCCCGAACACGCCGAAGATGACCAGGTACGGCAGCAGGAACAGGTACGGCGTCGCGCGGCCGTGCCGGCTCGTGGCCGGACGGGACGGCGGCTTGACGTCCGCCGCCCCGGTCACCGTGGGCCGAGCTGGCTTGGCCGGCTCCGCCGGCTGGGCGAGCAGTGGAGCGGCCATGAGGGATCAGGTCCCGTACTTCTTGCGGTTGTCCTCGAGGAGCTTGTCGGCCTTGGCGGCGCCCTCGTCGAGCGCCTGCTTCACCGGCTTCTTGCCGAGGACCGCCTCGTTGAACGCCGTGTAGAAGAGGTTGGTCACGTCGCCGATGCCGGGCGCGGCCGGCGGGAACGCGGCGTCGGGAAGCTCGGCGGCGAGCGTGTTCACCTCGGTGAGATCCTTGAACTTCGGGTCCTCGAGCACCTGCTTGCGGGCCGGAACCTGGCCGCCGGCGGCCCAGTCGAGCGAGTGCTGGCTGAGCCAGTTGATGAACACCTTGGCGCCGTCGACCTTGTTGCCGTCGGCACCGCGCGGCTGCTGGACGATCGTGAAGTTGTGCGAGTTGGCCCAGACGGACTTCTTCGAGCCGAGCTGCGGCATCTGCGCGACGCCCCACTGGATCTCCGGGCTCTTCTTGAGGTCGTTGACCTGCCAGATTCCGTTGACGTTGAACGCGTTCTTGTTGCTCTTCAACGCCAGGTAGTCGGCGTCCTGGCCGACGTTGGCGGGGGAGTGGCCGTCGGCGACCAGCTTGGCGCACCAGCTCACGGCCTCCACGGCCTCGGGCGAGTTGAACGTCGCCCTGGTGGCGTCGTCGTTGTAGAGCGAGCCGCCGAACTGGTAGACGAGCGAGTAGCCGGTCATGCCTCCGGTGAACTGGAACGGGCTCATCCAGAAGCCCTGGATCCCCTTGCCCTTCAACGCCGAGAGGGCCTGCTCCAGCTCCGACCGGTTCGTCGGCGGCTTGTTCGGGTCGAGCCCGGCCTGCTGCAGCAGCGCCTTGTTGTAGTAGAAGCCGACCGGGTGCATGTCCAGCGGGATGCCGTAACGCTTGTCCTGGTACAGCCCGCCCTTCCAGACGGTGGGCGCGAAGTCGGCCTCCGTCAGCTCGAGCGCCTTGGCGACGTCGTCCACCGGCGCGATCACCTTGCGGGCGGCGAACGTCGCGAGCTGGTCCATGTGCATCACGGCGATGTCGGGACCGTTGCCGCTGGAGACCGCGCCGGGCAGCTTGGCGTAGTAGTCCTCCCAGCGGTACGTGGCGACCGTGATCGCGATGTTGGCGTGCTCGGTGTTGAACTGGTCGACGAGCTTCTTGAAGATGTCGCCGTCGCCGCCGGTGAACCCGTTCCACAGGTTCAGCGAGACCTTGGGCCCGGTGTACTCCTTGCCGCCGGTGTTCGAGCCGGCGCCGGCGTTGTCGTCGTCGTTCCCGCAGGCGGAGAGGCCCAGCGCGGCGGCGCCGATGCCGGCGCCCATTCCTAAGAGGTGGCGGCGGGAAAGGTTCATGGCGGGATCCTTCTACGAGGCGGTGAAGCGGATCAGGTTCCAGGAGGCGGCGCGCAGCCGCACCGACGACCGTCCACTGTCGACGGTCGGAGCTCCGAGGGTGACGGGCGTGACCCGGTCGGGCGCGGCCGGGTCGTTGACGTCGTCGCCGGCGTCGATGGCGATGTGCTCCTCGCCGCGTGGCGCGGCGAAGGCGCGGAGGTCGAGGTCGAGGGTCAGGTCGGTGTCGCCGCGGTTGACCGCGAAGACGGCCAGCGCGCCGGTCTCCTCGTCGTGGGTGGCGACGGTGTCCACCGAGGACACCTCGCCGTACCTCGTGGTGTCGTGGGTCGGTCCGGTGGGCTCGGTCAGCAGGACCGCGCCGCGGGCGTACCGGGCCGTCAGCGCGAACGGGTGGAAGATGGTCTGCCGCCAGGCGGCGCCACCCGTGATCGTGCGGATCGGCGCGATGACGTTGGCCAGCTGCGCCTGGCACGCCACGCCCACCCGGTCGGCGTGCCGCAGCAGCGTCACGAGCAGGTCGCCGACGACGACGGCGTCGGTGGCGGTGTAGGTGTCCTCGATCAGCGCGGGCGCCTCGACCCAGCCGCGGTCCATGTCGGTGCGCAGCCGCGACTGGTACCAGACGTTCCACTCGTCGAAGGAGATCTGCAGCTTCTTCCTGTGCCGCTGCTTCGCCGCGACGTGGTCGGCCGTCGCGACCACCTCGCGGATGAACGCGTCCATGTCGACGGCCGACGCCAGGATGCTGGCCCGGTCGCCGTCGGACGGGTCGTAGTAGGTGTGTGCGGAGATGTAGTCGACGTGTTCGTAGGTGTGCTCGAGGACGGTCGCCTCCCAGCCGGCGAACGTCGGCATGCCGCGGTTGGAGCTTCCGCACGCGACGAGGCTCACCGAGGGGTCGATGAGCTTCATCGCCCGGGCCGTCTCGGCGGCGAGCCGGCCGTACTCGTCGGCGGTCTTGTGACCCACCTGCCACGGCCCGTCGAGCTCGTTGCCCAGGCACCACAGCTGCACGCCGTACGGCTCGTCGACCCCGTGCTTGCGGCGCAGGTCGGAGAAGTGGGTGCCGCCCGGGTGGTTGGCGTACTCGAGCAGGTCGCACGCCTCCTGCACGCCGCGGGTGCCGAGGTTGACCGCGAGCATCGGCTCGACACCGGCCTCCGCGGTCCAGCGCATGAACTCGTCGAGGCCGAACGCGTTCGTCTCGATCGAGCGCCACGCGAGGTCGAGGCGGCGCGGCCGGTCGCCGACCGGGCCCACGCCGTCTTCCCAACGGTAGGACGAGACGAAGTTGCCGCCGGGGTAGCGAACCACCGAGACGCCCAGCTCACGGGTCAGGTCGAGCACGTCGCGGCGCAGGCCGAGCGCGTCGGCGCTCGCGTGGCCGGGCTCGAACACCCCGCCGTACACGCAGCGGCCCATGTGCTCGACGAACGACCCGAACAGCCGCCGGTGGGCCGGGCCCACCCGGAACGACGGATCGACCGTCACGCGCGCCGTCGTCATCGGCAGTCACCTCGCCTTCGATGTGTGGCTACTTTTTACAACGTTGTATTCAACGTTGTAAAGAGGCATGCGCACGGTAAAGTGCCAGCTGATCGAGAGAGAGGTGCGGGGGGTGCGGCACAGGTTGAAGGACGTCGCCGAGCGCGCGGGCGTGTCCGTGAAGACCGTGTCGAACGTGGTGAACGGCTACGTCCACGTGCGGCCGGACACCCGGGCCCGCGTGCTGGAGGCCATCTCCGAGCTCGACTACCGGCCCAACATCAGCGCCCGCAACCTGCGCCGGGGCCGCACCGGGATCATCGCGCTGGCCGTGCCCGAGCTCGACCTGCCGTACTTCGCCGAGCTGGCCCGGCACGTGGTCACCGCCGCCGCCCGGCACGACTGGACCGTCCTCATCGACCAGACCAGCGGTGACCGCGAGCAGGAGCGCCTGGTGGCCGGCGGCATCCGCGACCACCTCATCGACGGGCTGATCTTCAGCCCGCTGGCGCTCACCGGTGCCGACCTGAACGCCGGCTCCCAGGGCACCCCGATGGTGCTGCTCGGCGAGCGCGTCGACCACGGCCCCGCCGACCACGTCGCCATCGACAACGTGGCCGCCGCCCGCGACGCGACCGCCCACCTGATCGCGCTCGGACGCCGGCGCATCGCCGCGGTGGGCGCCCAGCACACCGCCGAGGCCGCCACCGCGCGCCTACGCCTGGCCGGCTGGTCGGCCGCGCTCACCGACGCCGGCCTGGACCCCGACCCCGCCCTGGTCGCGCCCGCGCCGTCGTGGCACCGGGCCGACGGCGCCGCGGCCGTGCGCGACCTTCTCGCCCGCGGCACCCGCCCCGACGCCGTGCTCTGCTTCAACGACACGCTCGCGCTCGGGGCGATCCGCGCCCTGCACGACGCCGGCCTACGCGTGCCGGCCGACGTGGCGGTCGCCGGCTTCGACGACATCGAGGACGGTCGCTACTTCATCCCGACGCTGACCACCGTCGCCCCCGACAAGGCCGACCTGGCGCGGGTGGCGGTCGACCTGCTGGCGGCGCGGATCGCGGGCGGCGACGAGCCGGTGCCACCCCGCGAGGAGACCGTGCCGCACCGCCTCATCGTGCGGGAGAGCACCGGACGCTAGGGCTCGACAACCTCGTCCTGGCGGCGCTCGGTACCCGACGCGACGGCCTTCGCCCGGGCCCGGCTCGCGCGTCGCGCGATCGCCCACTTGTGGGTCTCGGTGGACCCGTCGTAGACGCGGAACGGCCGCACCTCGTTCATGAACGAGGCCAGGGGCAGCGCGTCGGACAGGCCGTCGCCGCCGCACAGCTGCATGGCCCGGTCGATCACCGCGAACACGGCCTCGGAACAGTGCACCTTGGCCACCGACGACAGCGCCGACCCGGCGCGGGGATCGGTCGCCAGCGCGTTGGCGGTCTTCGTGATGATCGCGTCGGAGGTCTCGATGTCGATGACGCTGCGGGCGACGAGGTCCTGCGCGAGCCCGAGGTCCTTCATCGCCGAGCCGAAGATGCGGCGGTGCTCGACGCGGTCGAGCGCGATGTCGAGCGCGCGCCGGGCCAGCCCGAGCCACCGCATGCAGTGCGTGAGCCGGGCCGGGCCCAGCCGCACCTGCGCGTAGCGGAAGCCCTCGCCGACGGCGCCGAGCACCGCGTCGTCGGCGACGACGCAGCCGTCGAAGTGGACGTACGGGTGGCCGCCCGCGATGGCGCGGTCGATCGCGTGCACCTGCCCGCCGACGCGGAAGCCGGGGTTGGCGGTGTCGACGAGGAGCATCGTCGCGCCGGTGTCGTCGGTGCGGGCCATGACGATCGCGAACGCGGCACCCTCGGCGCCGCTGATGAACCGCTTGGTGCCGTCGATCCGCCAGCCACCGTCGACGCGCGTGGCCGTGGTGGTGAGCGCGTCGGGGTCGGAGCCGGCGCCGGGGTGCGGCTCGGTCATCGCGAAGCACGACCGGACCCGGCCCTCGGCGAGGGGACGCAGGAAGCGCTCCTTCTGCGCGTCGGTGGCCACGTTCTCGAGGAGGTACATGTTCCCCTCGTCGGGCGCCATGCAGTTCAGCGCCGCCGGTCCGATGGGGGAGTACCCCGCCTCCTGGAACACCGGCGACCAGTCGGCGATGGTGAGCCCGGCGCCGCCGTACTCCTTCGGCACGTGCGGGGCGAACACCCCGTGCTCCTTCGCGGCCTCCTGCAGCCGGCCGCGCTCCGCGTCGGACAGGTACCCACCGGGCCGGGGCTCGCTGGGAAGGACGACATCGCGGACGAACCGCCGCGTGCGGTGGACCAGGTCGTTCATCCGGTGGCTCCGTGCTCGGTGGGGCTGGCGGGCCCGACCAGTATCGCGGGACCCGGCCGGTCGATCACGGCTTCGGCAGGGTGATCTGGAACTCGGCGCCGCCGCCGGACGCCGGTGCGACGCTCACCGTTCCGCCGTGCGCGGCGGCCAGTTCCCGCGCGATTGCGAGGCCCAGCCCGGCGCCGCCACGCTGCCGCGAGCGGTCCTCGTCGAGGCGGACGAACCGGTCGAAGACCCGCTCCCGGTCGGCCTCGGGGATGCCCGGTCCGTCGTCGGCGACGACGATGGTGGCGGCGCCGGCGGTCTCCGCGAGCGTGATGGTCACCGTGGTTTGAGCGTGCCGGGCCGCGTTGTCGGCGAGGTTGCGCAGGATCCGCTGCAGGTGGTGCGGATCGCCGGTGACGCGCACCGGCGCGGCGCGCACGTCGACCCGCAGATCGGCGCGGGACGCGGTGATCCGGTCGCGTTCGGCGTGCACGAGGTCGTCGAGGTCGACGTCGTCGCGGCGTACGTTCAGCCCCGACTCGTCGACGCGGGCGAGCAGCAGCAGGTCGTCGATCAGCCGGGCCATCCGGCCGCTCTCGCGGTGCATGCGGGTCACCTGCGCGGCGGCGTGGTCGGGCAGCGGCGCCGCCGACAGGATGTCGAGACCGGCGTGGATCGTCGACAGTGGACTGCGCAGCTCGTGGCTGGCGTCGGCGACGAACCGGCGCTGCGCGGCGGTCGCGGTCTCGATGCGGTCGAGCATCGTGTTCATCGTGGTCGCGAGCGCGGCGATCTCGTCGGTGGAGTCGGGGACCGGCAACCGCCGGTGCAGGTTGGTCGCGCTGATCGCGGCGGCCTCCCGGCGCATCGCCTCGACCGGACGCAGCCCGCGCCCCACGAACACGAACGTCGCCGCGCCCACGACGAGCGTCAGCAGCGGCAGGCCGACGAGCAGGGCCGTGCCGGCGACCTCGGTGCCGTCGTCGACCTCGTCCATCGAGCCGGCGGCCAGCACCACGTAGGTGCCGTCGGGCCGGCCGACGCCCACGGCCACGACGCGGAACTCGTCCTCGTCGACGTCCCGGCCCTCCCGGGCCATGCGACCGGCCGCCGGGCGCAGCGGGGACACCGGTCCCGCGCCGGCGACCGACGCCGACGCCGCGAGCACCGCACCGGACGGGTCGAGCACCTGGACGACGATGTCGTCGCCGGGCGTCGAGCGCACCGCGGCGGCGAGGTCGGCGTCCGTCGCACCGCCCACCATCGCGGAGACCCGGGCGGCCCGCTCGGCGGTGGCGCTGTCGACCCGGTCCGCCAGCAGCAGCCGGGCGGTGACGACCAGCGCGACCCCGGTCACCACCGTGGCCGCCGCCACGACGGCGGCCGCGGCCAGCGCGGACCGCAACCGGACACCGGACCGGGGACGCAGAGACCGCATGGTGCGGCACTGTACGGGCTACGACCTGAAGGAGCGCTGAAATCCCGCTACCGTCGGCTCATGCGGGTGCTGCTGGTCGAAGACGAGGAGAACCTCGCCGCGACGGTCCGCGACGGACTGGCCGCGGAGGGGTTCACCACCGACGTGGCGGCCGACGGCGTCGACGGGCTGTGGGCCGCGACCGAGACGCCGCACGGCGCCTACGACGTGATCGTGCTCGACCTCATGCTGCCCGGGCTCAACGGCTACGAGGTGTGCCGGCAGCTGCGCGCGCGTGAGGTGTGGACGCCGGTGCTCGTGCTCACCGCCAAGGACGGCGAGTACGACCAGGTCGACGCGCTCGACCTCGGCGCCGACGACTACCTCACGAAACCGTTCTCGTTCCCCGTTCTCCTCGCCCGGCTGCGGGCACTGGTCCGGCGCGGCGCGCCGCAGCGGCCCGTGGTGCTGACCGCCGGCGACCTCGAGGTCGACCCGGCCGCCCGCCGCGTGAGCCGGGCCGGCACCCCGGTGGCGGTGACGCCGCGGGAGTTCGCGATGCTCGAGTTCCTGATGCGCAACGCCGGCGTGGCCGTCAGCAAGACGCAGATCCTGGAGAACGTCTGGGACGCGGGATTCGACGGTGACCCGAACATCGTCGAGGTGTACGTCAACTACGTGCGCAGGAAGATCGGCCGCACCGCGATCCGCACCGTCCGCGGCGCCGGCTACCTCCTCGACCCCGACGGCGGCTGACGCTTTAAGCGTGCTTTCAGCTGCCATCAGGCACCATGCGGGCATGACAGACGTGCAGATGACCGGGGGCGTCCGGTGCTCCGATGCCGACCGCGAGCGGACCTCCGAGCGCCTGCGCACCGCGGCCGCCGAGGGCTACCTGACGATGGACGAGCTCGACGAGCGCCTCACCCGCGCGTACGCGGCGCGCTACGGGCACGAGCTCGACGCGCTGGTGCTCGACCTGCCCCGGGCCCGCCGGGTGCTTCCGGGCGCACCGTGGACGCGGCTGATGCTGCTGGTGGGCCGGCACGGCGCGGGCTGGCGGCGGCGCCGGCTGATGCTCGCGGTCGTCGCCGGGCTGGCGGTGCTCGCGCTGGCCGGCGCCGCGGGACTGGAGGGCCTGGACCTCTTCGAGGGCGCCGACGACAGTGACGGTGCCGGCGACAGTGACGGTGCCGGCGACAGTGACGGTGCCGGCGACAGTGACGGTGCCGGCGACACTGACGGTGGCGGCGACACTGACGGTGGCGGCGACAGCGAAGGCGCCGACGACGACTGATCCCTAGGCGGCGCCCCAGTTCAGGGACAGACCGGTGGCCGCCCGTTCGGTGCGGATCTCCATCATGCTGCCCAGGATCGTGGCCCGGTCGGCCACGACCGCCGCGCCGTCGAGCGTGTAGGTGACCCGGTCGCTGACGAAGACCGGGCTTCCCTCCGGCTCGCGCAGGTGCCGCGCGACGGCAGCGGTGAGCGTGTCCGGCCGGATCGACTCGGTGGCGCGGGCCACGGCCACCCCGGCGTCGGCGAGCGCGCCGTACAACGGCACGGCGTCGAGGTCGTGCTCCCGGATCCGGTCGGCGTGCGGCTGGCGGACCCAGGAGACCTGGTGGATCGCGGGCCGCCCGCCGAACTCGCGCAGGCGCTCGAGCCGCAACGCCGTGTCGCCGGCCGGAACCCGCAGTTGGGTGGCGATGCCGGCGGGCGCTCGTCGCACCGCGCGCGACAGCACGGTGGTCCGCACGTCGTGTCCCTGCTTCTTCAGGTCGTCGGCGAGGCTCTGCAACGCGCCCAGCTGGTAGGCCAGGTGCGGCGGGGCGACGAACGTGCCCCGGCCCGGCCGCTGCACGATCAGACCGTCGTCGCTGAGCTGACGCAGGGCCTGCCGCAGCGTCATCAGCGTGACCCCGTACGCGGCGCTCAGCTCGCGTTGGGGCGGCAGCGCCTCGCCCGCGGTGTACACCCCGGCCCGGATCTTCGCGGCGAGGTCGGCGGCGATGCTCCGGTACCTCGCGCCGGGCGCAGGTGAGGGCGCGGACGAGGGCACGGGCGTCGGCGTCACGGCGGGCCCTCCTCCTCGTGGAACTCGTGGAGCTCGTCGAGTGCTCGCCGCATCGTAGCGAGGAACGCCGCGGTGTCGGACGGCCCCGCTCCGTCGAGGACGCGCCGCACGACGGCCGCGCCGACGATGACGCCGTCGGCGCAGCGGGCGGCGGCGGCCGCGTGTGCGGGCGTGGAGACCCCGAACCCGAGGAGCACCGGAAGGTCGGTGGCGGCCCGGATCCGCCCGACGAGCGTCGCCGCCGAGCCGGACAGTTCCGCGCGCTCGCCGGTGGTTCCCATGAGTGACACGGCGTAGACGAAGCCGCGGCTGCGGCGTCCGATCTCCGCGAGCCGCTCCGGTGGGGTCGACGGCGCCGCGAGCAGCGCGAGGTCGACACCCGCGCCGGCGGCGGCGGCCGAGAGGGCGTCGGCCTCGTCGAGCGGAAGGTCCGGCACGAGCAGACCGGTGACGCCCGCCGCGCCCAGCGCCGCGGTGAAGCCGTCGCGCAGCGCCAGGTTGCTGTAGGTGCTCACGACCAGCGGCGGCAGGCCGGCCGCGAGCCGGGTGAGCCCGTCGAGGATGCCGCGGGCGGTGGCGCCGCGTGCCAGCGCCGCCGCGTTGGCCTCCTGGACGGTGGCGCCGTCGAGCGTCGGGTCCGAGAACGGCAGCCCGACCTCGACGAGGTCGGCGCCGGCGTCGGCGAACGCGCGCAGATGGTCGGCCCAGTCCGGGGTGAGGCCGCCGGTGAGGTACGGCATCAGGAGTTTGCGGTTCACATCAGCTCCATCAGCGCGGTGAGGTCCTTGTCGCCGCGCCCGGACAGCGTGAGGAGCACCGTCGACCCCGGCTCCAGCTCGCCGGCCTCCGCCGCGCGGATCACCCAGGCGACCGCGTGCGCCGACTCCAGCGCCGGGATGATGCCCTCGGTGCGGGCCAGCCGCAGCGCGGCGCCGACCGCTTCGGCGTCGCTGACCGTGTGGTACCGCGCCCGGCCGAGGTCGCGCAGGTACGCGTGCTCGGGGCCGACCCCGGGGTAGTCCAGCCCCGGCGCGACGGAGTGCGCCTCGCTGATCTGCCCGTCGTCGTCCTGCAGGAACAGCGAGCGGGCGCCGTGCAGCACGCCGACGCGTCCCCGGCTCACGCTCGCGCCGCCGTCGGCCTCCACACCGACCAGGCGCGCCGACGTGTCGACGAACCCGGCGAACGTGCCGGCGGCGTTGGACCCGCCGCCGACGCACGCGACCACGAGGTCCGGCACCCCGCTGCCGAGCTCGGCGGCGCACTGCCGGCGCGCCTCGTCGCCGATGACGCGTTGGAACTCCCGCACCATCCACGGGTACGGGTGCGGGCCCACCACCGACCCGACGCAGTAGTACGCGTCGGCGGTCGCACCGACCCAGTGCCGCATCGCCTCGCTCGTGGCGTCCTTGAGGGTGCGGCTGCCGGTGCGCACCGGAACGACCTCGGCGCCCAGCACCCGCATCCGGAACACGTTGAGCGCCTGGCGTTCCACGTCGCGCTCGCCCATGAACACGGTCGCCCGCAACCCGAGCAGCGCGGCGGCGGTCGCGGTGGCCACGCCGTGCTGCCCGGCACCGGTCTCGGCGATGAGCCGCGGGCGACCCATCCGCCGGGCCAGCAGCGCCTGCCCGAGCACGTTGTTGATCTTGTGGGATCCGGTGTGGGTCAGATCCTCGCGCTTGAGCAGCAGCGTGACGCCGAGCTCGGCGGACAGCCGCCACGCCGGGGTCAACGGCGTGGGGCGACCGGCGTGGGCGGCCAGCAACGTGTCGAGGGCGCTCCGGAAACCCGGGTCGCGCCAGGCGTCCCGGAACGCGTCCTCGACCTCGTGGCAGGTCGGCACGAGCGACTCGGGCACGTACCCGCCACCGAACTCACCGAACCGGCCGCGCGCCGCGGGCTCGCCCATCGACGCGGGGCGCGGCCGCACCTGGAGGTCGCTCATGCTCACACCTCACTGTTCTAGATTTCAGCTAAGAGTTCTAGAACAGTGCGAGGTTGTCAACCTGGCGGTGTCAGAGATCCGCCTCGACCGCGAGCAGCGCGAGGCGGATGCGGTTGGACGCGCCGGTCTTCGCCAGCAGGCTCGTCACGTGGGTCTTCACCGTCGTGACGCCCAGGTGGAGCCGGTCGCCGATCTCCTTGTTCGACAGGCCGGCGCCCACCAGCGCGAGCACCTCCCGTTCCCGGGCGGTCACCGACGCCGGCAGCGTGCTCGGCGCCGGCTCCCGCGACCGCACCGCCCGGTCGACCAGGCGGCGCAGCACCGACGGGCTGAACGGGCTCTCGCCCGCGGCGGCCGTGCGCACCGCCGCCAGCAGCTCCGACGGCGCCGCGTCCTTCACGAGGAACCCGCAGGCGCCGGCGGCCAGGGCCGGGAACAGGTGGTCGTCGTCGTCGAACGTGGTCAGGACGACGACGCGCACCGACGGGCGGGCGGCGCGGATCCGCGTCGTGGCGGTGGTGCCGTCGACCAGGGGCATGCGCAGGTCCATGAGCACCACGTCGGGCGCCACCTGCTCGGCCAGCCGGATCGCCTGCTGACCGTTCTCGGCCTCGCCGACCACCTCCAGGTCGGGCGCCGACTCGCACAGCATCCGCAGCCCGGCCCGCACCAGCCGCTGGTCGTCGACCAGCAGCACCCGGATCACGCGCCCACCCCGGCCGGCAGCACGGTCGCCAGGCGCCACCCGGCACCGCTCGGCCCCGCGGTCAGCGACCCGCCCAGCACCTCGACGCGTTCGCGCATCCCCACCAGGCCGTGCCCGGGCCCGCCGTTGGGCACCGCGAGAACGTCGCCGCGGCCGCCGTCGTCGGTGAGTTCCCAGTGGACCGCGTCAGCGCGCACCCGCACCGTGAGCGTCGCCGTCGCGGACGCGCCCGCGTGGCGGGCCACGTTCGTCAGCCCCTCCTGCGTGAGGCGGAGCACGGCCAGCCCGCGCACCGCGTCGAGCGTCGCCACCGCGGGGTCGATCGTCGCCTCGACGGTGAGGCCGGCACGGGTCGCCCGCTCGACGGTGGTGGCCAGCGCGTCGGGCAGGGCACCCGGGTCGATCGGCGCGTACGCCGACGCGTCCGCCGTCGGGTCACGCAGCAACGCGACGAGCCGGCGCAGGTCGGCCAGGGCCGTGGTGCCGGTGGCGTGCAGGTCGTCGAACACCTCGGTGACGCGCGGGTCGGCGACCGGCAGCACGTGCCGCGCCACCCCGACCCGCAGCACCATCGACGCGACATGGTGCGCGACGAGGTCGTGCAGCTCCCGCGCGATCGCGGCGCGCTCGCCGACCCGGGCGGCCTGCGCCTCGGCGGTCGCCCGGTGCTCGGCCTGCCGGGCGAGCCGCCGGCTGCCCCGGATGTTCGCGCCGACCAGGAGCGGCAGCCCCACGGTGACCACCAGGTCGAAGGCCAGGTGGCCGAGCGCGCCCGGCAGATGCGGGAAGATGTCGGCGACGTGCGCCGCCACCATGCCACCGGCGGCGATCCCGATGCGCCGGCCGGGCTCGCGCAGCGCCACCTCCAGCAGCATGAACGTGGCACCGACCTCGGGCACCATCGGCTCGGCCACCCCGACGTTCGCGGCGACCCCGTACGTCAGCGAGCCCGCCAGCGACGCGACGAACGGCCAGCGCCACGCCACCGGGCACAGCGCGATCGCGACCGCGGCGAAGAACCAGTCGACCGGCTCGTACCGGTCGTCGCGCTGGAGCACCAGGAACGCGACGCCGCCCAGTCCCAGCACGACCATCCGCCCGCGCGCGAACCGGTCGTCGAACATCCGGGGCACCCAGCGCGTCACCACGTCGTTCAGCCTAGGCACGAAGGCTGTGCTCACGCGGTCCCCCGACGGCAACCAGGACCCCGACGGCGGTGCCGGCCGCGACCAGCCCGGCCACGACGAGCGTCGCGGCATCCGGGTGCACGAGCGGCTGGCCGCGCAGCGCCTGCCACGTGACCAGCGCCAGCACGGCCACATAGCCCGCCGCCGCGACGACCACCAGGCGCAGCCTCGTCACCTCGTCGAACCGCTTCAGGGCCAGCAGGAGAAGCGGCAGGACCTGCAGCGCGTGCATGCCGACGAAGTGCGGGATGCGCAGGTCGCCGCCGGTGGTGCTCCACCCGGTGACCGGCAGCCCGGGCCCGCCGTCCTCGACACCGACGCTGTGCGCGCCGATCACCCCCGTGTCGGCCGCGACCTGCGCCTCGGTGGGAACGAGCATGAGGAAACCGAGCGCCATGCCGACCACGGCGATCACCAGGCCGAGGCGGAGCGCCCAGGTGAGCGCGCGGTCGCCCGGACGCTGGATCATCAGGAGCACGACGACCACCAGGGTCGCCGCGTAGAAGAAGGCGATCGTGACACCCATCGCGGTGAAGACCCGGTCGTCGAGGTCGGTGGTCGCGTTGAAGTGGCTCATCCGGGCCCGGGCGGCCTGGAACGCGATGAGGGCCACCTCGAGGAACCCGAAGACGGCGATCACGGTGCCGGCCCACCAGGCCGTCCGCCGCGCCCTCGTGAGCCGCCCGATGAGCCAGGCCATGGTCACGGCGTAGAGGGCGAACGAGACGCCGAACTTCAGCGGCTTGAGCCACGTGTTGACGCCGAGCACGGTGCGGTCGTCGACGACGGTGCCGACGAGCGAGAACACGGCGAGGCCGGCCATCACGCCGGCGAGGGTGACAAGTGGACGATGCATGCCTTCACGGTCGTGAACCGGCGGGCGGCGGACACCCGCCCGCGGGTCCGACCGCCTCCTCCCACGGGAGGAGCCGATACTGGGTCGGTGCGGTGGGCTCCGGTGGTGGCGGTCGCGGCCGGCGGGGTGGTCGGCGCCCTCGGCCGGTACGGGCTGCAGTCGGCGTTCCCGTCGCTGTGGACCACGTGGGCCATCAACGTCGCCGGGTGTCTCCTGATCGGCGCGCTGATGCCGCTGGTGGCCGAGCGGCCGCTCCTGCAGCCGTTCGTCGGGCCCGGCGTGCTGGGCGGGTTCACCACGTTCTCGGCGTACGCGGTCGACGTCCAGCGGGGCGCGCCGCTGCTATACCTCGGCGGAACGGTCGTCGCCGCCGTGGCCGCGGTGTGGGTCGGCAGGGCCGTGACGGGGCGTCTGGCCCGGTGACGGTGCTGCTGGTCGCCCTGGGCGCGGCGGTGGGCGCGCCGACCCGGTACCTCGTCGACCGCTGGCTGCGGGTCCGGGTCGGCGCCGGCTTCCCGTGGGGGACGCTGCTGGTGAACGTCGCCGGGTCGTTCCTGCTCGGTTTCCTGGTGTCGCTGCCGGCGGACCGGTCGGCGGCGGCGCTGCTGGGCACCGGCTTCTGCGGCGCCCTGACGACGTACTCGACGTTCAGCTACGAGACCCTGCGTCTCCCGCGGGCGCGGGCGCTCACGTACGTGCTGGCCAGTGTCGCCCTCGGCGTGGCGGCGGCCGCCGCGGGCGCCGCCCTGGCTCAGGTCACGCGTCCCTGAGCCGCGCTGTGTCTCACGCGGCCGTGAGCTGGGCGACGATCGCGCCGCCGTCGAGCCAGACGTTCTCCCGGCTGATCGCGCCGCCGCGGAACTCGAACACGTGCAGCATGCGGAACTCCACCTGCCGGTCGCTCGGCGGCGCGCCGAGGAACCCGTGCGGGAAGCGTCCCCGGGTGCGGTGCTCGACCACGCAGTGGTCGTCGCCGTAGACCGTGCGCACCGGGGTCATCTCCTCGTTGATGAACGCGGCGAGGAGCTGGTCGTAGAAGTTCTTCGCGGCCGCCGGTCCGGTGACCGGGCCGGTCGGCCACCCGACCACGTCGTGCTCGACGTCGTCGGTGTAGACCGCCACCGCGCCGGCGGAGTCGGACGCCATCTCCGCGGCGATGTGCTGATCGATGAGGCGGTCCATCTCGGCGTGTGACGTCATCGCGGGTCTCCCAGATAGTACGGTTCGCAGTACTAAAAAAGTACGGCTGGGCGTACTACACTGTCAAGCACCATGGAACCCCGGGAGTATGAACCGCAGGTGGGCGCGCTGCTGCGGATCGCGTGGGAGGCGCTGCAGGCCGAGCTCTACGCCGAGCTCCGCGCCGCCGGCTTCGACGACCTGCGCGAGGTCCACCGCCCTGTACTGAGATACCCGCCGATCGACGGCCTGCGCCCGACCGACCTGGCCGGGCGCCTGAACCTGAGCAAGCAGGCCACCAACGACCTGCTCCGCGACCTCGAGCGCCTCGGCTACCTCCGCCTCGACCGCGACCCGACCGACGGCCGGGCCCGCATCATCCGCTACACCGAGCGGGGCTGGCGCCTGTTCGACACCGGCAGCGGCCTCAGCCGCACCATCGGTGAACGCTGGGCGCGGGCCGTCGGCGAGGAGCGCTACGCCGACTTCCACGCGACGCTGCGCGAGATCGTCGACGTGACCCGGCAGGCCTGGCCCAGACCTCTACAGGCGGACCTCGGCGCCCGTGGCGGCGGACTCGTACAGCGCGCTGATGATCCGTGACCGCTTCAGCCCCGCCTGGCCGCGGTGCCGGTCCCAGTCACCACCGCGGACCACCTCGACGAAGTCGCGCACCACCGTGAGGTGGCCGGTGCTCGCGCCCGGGGTCACCACCGACTCCGTCGGCTGGCCGGCCACGTCGTGGTAGACGCGCACCGGGCCGACGACGTAGTCCTGCACCCGCACGCTCGCACCACCCCGGGCCCCGTGCAGGTGGATGCTCATGTCGTCGTCGGCGTAGGGGCCGTGCACGGCCCAGCTGGCCTCCAGCAGGAGGGTCGCGCCGTCAGCCGTGTGCAGCATGCCGGTGGCGAGGTCCTCGACCTGCCAGGCCGCGGGGTCGCGGCCCTGCGCCTCGAGCCAGCGCGGGGCCAGCGTCGCGTAGGTCGAGCCGGTGACCCGGGTGACCTCGGGCTCGCCCATCACGGTGAGCAGCATGTCGAGCATGTGCACACCGAGGTCGATGAGCGGACCGCCGCCGGCGGCCTCACGGTTGGCGAACCAGCCGCGGACCTCGTAGTTGCGCCGCCGCATCCACGCGGCCTTGGCGTAGTAGATGTCGCCGAGCCGGCCCTCGTCGACGATGCGGCGCAGCAGCGCCATGTCGCCACGGTTGCGGTGGTTGAACACCGTCTCCAGGACGCGGTCGGTCTCCTCGGCGCAGGCGACCATCGCCGCCGCCTGCTCGGCGTCGGCGGCCAGCGGCTTCTCGCACAGCACGTGCAGGCCCGACTTCATCGCGGCGACCGCGATCGGCAGGTGCAGCGCGTTCGGCGTGGCGATGCTGACCACGTCGAGCCCGCCGGCGTCGATCATGTCGGCCCAGTCGGGGTAGGTGTTCGGGATGCCGAGGCGTGCCGCCACCTCGGCGGCCAGCTCGCCCTCCTTGCCGGCGATCGCGACCACCTCGGCGTCGGGGTGCGCCTGGAAGCTCTCGGCGTGCGTGCGTCCGGCCCATCCCAGGCCGACGACGCCGACCCGCAGCGGCCCCGTCACTCGAACCACCCGGTCGGGCTGAAGTCGGCCGTGTACGCCTTCCCGCGGATGTCGGACGGAGCGACCCACAGGGCGGCGTTCGCCAGCACCCGCTGCACGTCGGGGTGGTGGTACACCGGGTACTCCTGGTCGCCCGGGCTGAAGTAGAAGACCCGGCCGAAGCCCCGCTTCCAGCCGCAGCCGCCGCGGAACACCTCGCCGCCGGTGAAGCTGCTGATGAACACCAGGTCGTCGGGTGGCGGCACGTCGAAGAACTCGCCGTACATCTCCTGCTCGGGGATCACGATCGGCGACGGGACCCCGCGCGCCACCGGGTGCGTCGGGTCGACCGTCCACACCAGCTCGCGGTCCTTCTGGTTGCGCCAGCGCAGCGAGCACGTGGTGCCGAGCAGCAGCTTGAACACCTTCGAGTAGTGCGCGGAATGCAGTGCCACCAGGCCCATCCCGCGGCGGACCCGGTCGGCCACGGCGGCGGCCACCTCGTCGGCGACGTCGCCGTGGGCGATGTGCCCCCACCAGAACAGCACGTCGGTGCTCTCCAGCACGCCGTCTCCGAGACCGTGCCCGGGCTGGTCGAGCGTGGCGGTGCGGACGCTCACCGCGTCGCCGAGATGGGTGCGCAGCGCCTGTTCCCACACCGCGTGCATGCCGTCTGGATAGATGGACCGGACACTGT
Source organism: Virgisporangium ochraceum (assembly GCF_016863655.1). Classification (GTDB taxonomy): domain Bacteria; phylum Actinomycetota; class Actinomycetes; order Mycobacteriales; family Micromonosporaceae; genus Virgisporangium; species Virgisporangium ochraceum. The sequence continues at coordinate 65,681 of NZ_BOPH01000023.1, read as the reverse complement.
CGTCCTTGCGCTCGTGGACGAACTCGTTCCACAGCGTCACCCGGATGGGCTCCGGCACGTTCTGTCGCCTCCCCGATCGCGAACGGATCTCCGTCACCCAAGAATTGTCCATGAGGCGCCGGTCCGCACCCCGGTACCCGTACGGGAACGTCCGCGTTCCCACTCCACCCGCGCCGCGGCGGCAGGCTGAGCCGGTGTCCCGCAACGGATGCGCCGCGGACGCGTGAGGGGGTGTGTGGTGGCCCACAGCGAGGCCGGGCCGGCACTGGGCCCGCTGATCCGCGGCTACCGCATGCGCAGCGGCCTCACCCAGGCCGAGCTGGCGGGCCGGGCCGGCCTCAGCGTCCGCGGTCTGCGCGACCTCGAGAGCGGCCGCAGCAACCGGCCGCACCTCGCGTCGGTGCGGCGCCTGACGGAGGCGCTGGGCCTGTGCCCGTCCGAACGCGCGTCACTGCTGGCCCACGTCGGCGCGGCGCCGCCCGGACCGGTGGCGCCGGCCACGTCGATGGAGACCACCGTCGGCATCCTCGGGCCGCTCGTCATCAGGGGAGACGGGCACCGGAAAAGCCCTGGCGCACCGATGCTTCGCAACCTCCTGGGGACGCTCGCGTTGTACGCACCCGGCCCGGTCGCGACCGACGTGGTCATCGCCCACCTGTGGGGCGACCACCCACCCCCCAGCGCCCGCGGCCAGGTGCACGTGCGGGTGGGCCAGCTCCGCCGCCTCCTCCCCGGGCCGGAGCCGGTGGAACGGGCACCCGACGGCTACCGCCTGCGGACCGGGCTGGACGCGTCCACCTTCCGCGCCCTGGTGACCACGGCCGCGCGCGCCCTGACCGACGGCGACCGGCGCGGCGCCCGCGACCACTACGCGCGGGCCCTGCGGCTGTGGCGCGGCCCGGTGCTGGCCGACGTCGGTGACCTGCGCCACCACCCCGCGGCGGTCGCGCTGACCGCGCTGCGCGTCGAGGCGGCCATCGCCCACGCCGGCCTGGCCGGGCCCGCCGACCGGCCGGAGGCGGTGCGCTGGCTGCGGTCGCTGGCCGCCGACGACCCGCTGCACGAGGGGCTGGCCGCCGCCCTGACGCTGACCCTGGCCGCCGCCGGCGAGCAGGCCGCCGCGCTCGCCACCTTCGACGCGGTGCGCGCCCGGCTGCGCGAGGACCTCGGCATCGAGCCCGGCCCCGACCTGCGGGCCGCCCACCTGCGGATCCTGCGGGCGGCGGGCTCCGCGACCGACCGGCCGGTACCCGCCCAGCTGCCGCCGGCGATCAACGGCTTCGTCGGCCGGTCGGTCGAGCTGGCCGCGCTCGACGCGGCCCTGCCCCGCGGCGCGGCCGGTGGCGCTCCGGTCGTCGTGGTGTCGGGGACGGCCGGCGTCGGGAAGACCTCGCTGGCCGTGTGGTGGGCGCACCGGGTCGGCGACCGGTTCCCGGACGGCCAGCTGTACGTCAACCTGCGCGGCTACGACCCCGACGGGCCGGCGCTCGACCCGGCCGACGCGGCCCGCGGCTTCCTCGACGCGCTGGGCGTCACCCCCGAGCGGATGCCCGACGGGCTCGACGCCCGGGTCGGCCTGTACCGCAGCCTGCTGCACGGGCGCCGGATCCTCGTGCTGCTCGACAACGCCCGCGACGCCGCGCACGTGCGTCCCCTGCTCGCCGGCGCACCGACCAGCGTGACCGTCGTGACCAGCCGCGACCGGCTCGGCGGCCTCATCGCGACCGCCGGCGCGCGGCCGGTGCCCCTCGACCTGCTGCCGCCGGTGGAGGCGTGCGACCTGCTGGTGCGCCGGCTCGGCCGGGCCCGGGTCGACGCCGACCCCGGCGCGGCCGACGAGATCGTCGACCGGTGCGCCGGGCTGCCCCTCGCGCTCGCGGTCGTCGCGGCGTACGCAGCGGGCCGGCCGGCGTTCCCGCTCACGGCGATCGCCCGCGACCTGGCGACCGGACCGTCGGGCGACGAGGTGCGCACGGTGCTGTCGTGGTCCTACCGGGGGCTGCCGCCCGCGCAGGCCCGGCTGTTCCGGCTGCTCGCCGTGCACCCGGGGCCCGACCTCGACGTGGCGGCGGCGGCCAGCCTGCTCGGCGCCCCGGTGGGCGACGCCCGCTCCGCGCTGCACGGGCTCGCCGAGGCCCACCTGGTCACCGAACACGTGCCCGGCCGGTACTCGTTCCACGACCTGCTGCGCGCCTACGCCGCCACCCTCGCCGCCGGTGACCCGGCCGGGAGCACGGCCGCCGTTCGCCGGGTCGCCGACCACTACCTGCGGGCGGTCACCGGGATCGACCACCTGGAGTCGCCGCAGGCCCGGCGGCTGCCGGCGGTGCCGGCCGGGCCAGGGGTCACCACCGTGACGTTCACCGGCCACGACCGGGGGCAGGACTGGCTCGACACCGAGCTTCCGGTGCTGCTGGCCGTGATCGCGCAGGCGGCCCGGGCCGGGCTCGACGCGCACGTGTGGCAGTTCGCCTGGGGGCTGTGGCGGTACTTCGAGTTCCGCGGCCGGCTCTCCGAGTGGTGCGCGACGCAGGAGCTGGCCCTGGCGTCGGCGCGCCGGCTCGGTGACCCCCTCGCGCTCGAGCTGACCCACCGCGGCTACGCCTTCGCGTACGCACGGCTGAACCGGTACGACGACGCCCTCGGCCACCTCGACCGGGCCGTGGCACAGCACGAGGTCCTGGCCGACCCCGCCGGCCTCGCCCGGCTGACGCTCAGCCGCAGCTGGATCACCGGGCTCCGCGGCGACCACCGGGAGGCGCTGGGGCACGCGGAGCGCGCCCTGGCCATGTTCGAGGAGCTCGGCGACCGGCGGGGCGTCGTCCACGCGCTCGCCAGCGCCGGCCGGCACCTCGTCGACCTCGGTGACCCCGGGCACGCGCTCGACGTCCTCGGCCGGGCGTGGGACCTGCACCAGGACCTCGTCGACCCGTACGGCCGCGCCGACACGCTCGACCAGCTCGGCCGCGCCCACCTGCGCCGGGGCGGGCCACGCACCGCCGCCGGGCACTTCACCCGCGCCGCCGCCCTGCACCGGGAGATCGGCGACCGGTACTCCGAGGCCGACGCCTACCACTGGCTCGGCGACGCCCACCGGGCCGCCGGCGACGTCGACGCGGCCCGGGCGGCGTGGTCGGCGGCCCTGGACCTGCTCGACGAGCTGTGCCACGACGACGCGACGGTCGTCCGCGGCAAGCTGACCCGCACGCCGGGCGGGCCGGCGGGGCGGCAGAAAGCGGCAGACAACGGCGCGCCCGCCGCACCCGTCGACGGCGCCCGCACCCGGACAACGTGAGGAAACATGCCCGACGACGCCCCGCCCGTCCCGGCAAGCCGGCGGACATCGGCGGTTGACACGATCGGTCCCGTGCTGAGGGAGCGGATTCGGAGGTACCGGCGGCGGTCCGGGATCTCCCAGGAGGAGCTTGCGGTGCGGTCCGGGCTGAGCGCGCGGACCATCCGCTACATCGAGAGCGGCCGGACGCTGCGGCCCCGGCCGGCCACGATCCGGCTCATCGCCGCCGGGCTCGGCGTCGACGTCGCCGAGGTCGACCCGGACGGGGCCGCCGGCCCGCCCCCGCCGGTCGACTGGCCGGTGCCGGCCCAGCTGCCCGCCGACGTCGCCGGGTTCACCGGGCGCACGGCGCACCTCGCGACCCTGGACGACCTGCTGCACCGCCGCCGGGCCGCGGTCGCCGCGCTCACCGGGGTGCCCGGGGTCGGCAAGACCGCGCTCGCCGTGCGCTTCGCGCACCGGGTCGCCGCGCGGTTCCCCGGTGGGCAGCTGTACGCCGACCTGCGCGGGTCGGCGGCCGTGCCGGCGCGGCCGGCGGAGGTGCTCCACGACCTGCTGTGCGCGCTCGGGGTCCGCGCCGACCGCATCCCACCCGGCACCGACGCGCGGACCGGCCTGTACCGCAGCCTGCTCGCCGACCGGCGCCTGATCGTGCTGCTCGACGACGCGCGCGACGCGGCACAGGTGCGGCCGCTGCTGCCGACCGCGTCCGGTTGCCTGGGTCTGGTGACGAGCCGGTCCGCGCTGGTCGGGCTCGTGGTGTCGGCCGTCGCTGTGCCGGTCCCGGTGGAGCCCCTGCCGCCACGCGACGCGCGCGCCCTCCTGACGGCCCGGACCGGCGCGGCGCGGGCCGCCGCCGAGCCGCGGGCCGTGCGTGACCTCGCCGACCACTGTCGCGGCCTGCCGATCGCGCTCGCGGTGGTGGCCACGTACGCGGCGGCACGGCCCGACCAGCCGCTGTCCCGGCTGGCCGCCGAGCTGCGGTCGGGGTCGGCGCTGCCGGCGCTGCTGCGCGCCTACGCCACCGAGCCGTCCGGAACGCTGGCCGGTTGAGCGACGGCGCGCCCCTCGGCCTGCCGCTCGTAGGCCCACCCGTTGAGCCGCCACCGCGGGATCAGCACCGACCGGGCCGCGGCGTAGGCGCCCAGCGCGCCCAGCGCGCCCGCGAGCACCAGCAGCGACCGGGTGCCCGTCGTCAGGTACGCGGCGGCGAGCAGCGCGCCGCCGCACAGACCGGCGAGCGCGCGGGCCGGCCACGGGTTGCCGGGGTGGCGCAGCCAGTGCACGGTGAGCTCGCGGCGCCGGCACCGGCGCACGTAGCGGCGGATGCGGGTGAGCCGGTCGACCAGGTCGGGGTCGGTGGCGACGGCGAGGGCCCGGGCCAGCGGCGGCAGCATCCCGCGGATCTCCGCCCGCCGGGTGATGAAGTACACGTCGTCCTCGCGGACGACCGGCACCTGCTCGGCGACCGCGGCGAGCGCGGCGGCCCAGTGGTCGCCGACCGGCTCGGCGCCGTCGGTGCGCCGGTAGAGCTGCTCCAGGATCTCCAGGGCGGCGCCGGACGCACCGAGCCGCAGGTGCACGGCCGCGGCGCCGAGCTGCGGCACCGCCCAGCCCGGCTCGAGCCGGCGCGCGGTGCGGTACCAGCGCAGCGCCTCCCGCCAGTTGCCCAGGTCGTCGAACGCGTCGGCCAGCCGCACGTGGCACTCCGCCCGGTCGGGGGCGAGCAGCACCGCCCGGCGGGCCGCCGCGACCGGGTCGAGGCTGTCCTCCGGGTCCGCGACCTCGACGCGGTCGCGGTGCGGCGGTCGGGCGGCGCCGCGCCGGTGGCCCAGCGGGGCCGCGCGGTCGACGAGCCCGTCGCCGCCGATCAGCCGTCGACGGCGAGCGTGGCGACGGTGTGCCGGCTGACGGTTCGCGGGTGGCGGGCCAGTTCGGTACGCATCGTGGTAGGTAGATCGCGAGCGAGGGTCCATGCCACTTCCTTCGTGGGGACGGGAAGGCTGACGGCGCCGTCGGCGATGGGGTGGACGACGACGAGCGCCCGCACGCGGTGGGTGCGCGGAAGCCGGTCACGCAGTGCGGCCACCCCCGAGACGAGCGGGCCGGCGCTCTGCCCGATGAACCGGCCGTCGCAGCGGAGCTGGCCGGTCGCGTCCATCAGGTACCGGCCGGGCGGCCAGGCGACCGGTTCGACGACGAGCACCAGCCGCCCGGCGGTCACCGCGAAGGCGGCGAGGATCCGCGGCCGCCCGGCGCCGTCGCCCGCGCCGGCCGGCCGCGTGGCGCCGCCGACCTGGACGCCGCGGAAGATCCGGACGCTGGGGATGTCGGTCAACGGGCGCAGCAGGTCCTCGGTGCGCCGCACGACGTCGGAGCGGGCCATGCCGATCGGGCGCAGGGCGCGGTACTCGTCGGCGCCGGCGGCGGTGGGGTCGCCGTGCCAGCGCTGGCGCAGCAGCCGCGCCGGCACCTGGTCACGCACCCTCCGCGCGGTGCGCAGCCGCACCCAGGCGCGCCGTGCGGTCTGTGCGCTGCCGCCCAGGACGGCGACCGCGAGCAGGCCGAGCGGGTCGAGGTCGCGGACGCTGAGGAGGGTGGCGCCGAGCGCCAGCAGCGCGACCAGACCCGCCGTGACCACCGTGGTCGCCGCCAGACCCACGGCGGGCCGACCCGGCAGGTACCGGACCGGAGGTTCGGTCATGCGGGTCATTGATGCAGGTCCAGCTTCCGCGGACCTTCCGCATGGGTGATGCCGGGCACGCTGTGGGTAGCGGCACCGCCACGGTCGCACGTACCGTCGTCCGTCAGGGCGAGTGTGAACAGGCACCGGCACGGGGAGACGGGATGGAGACGTGCCGATGATCTTCCGCGTCCTGGGTCAGCTCGCCGTCGGCGACGGTCGGGTGGCCCTGCCGACGGGTCACCAGCTGACCGTGCTCGCCGTGCTGCTGGTCAACCCGAACCGCCGCGTGTCGCGGGCGGAACTGATGCGCTGGGCGTGGGGCGCCGCGGAGGTGCGCCCGACCCAGCTGGACAAGCAGGCGTCCTACGTCCGCTCGTTCCTGGCCGGCCTGCCGGGCAAGCACTCCCTGGTCACGTACAAGGGCTTCGGCTACGAGCTGCGGGTGGCGGAGTCCGAGCACGACATGCTCACCTTCGAGCGGCTGATCCGTGACGCCGGGCGCGCGGCCGGTGAGGCCGGCGACCTGGAGGCGTCGCTGCTGCGCCAGGCGCTGCGGCTGTGGCGGGGCCGGCACCCGCTGGAGGGGGTGCCGGGCGCGATGGGGGTGACCCTCGGCGCCGAGCTGATCTCGCGCCGCAAGCGGGCGCTGGTGCGGCTGTGCGACCTGGAGTTCGCCCGGGGCCGGCACGCCGAGGTGCTCGACGACCTGCGGCTGATGGTCGGCTACCACCCGACCGACAAGCGGCTCACCGAGCAGCTGATGCTGGCGCTGCACCACAACGGGCACACCACGGAGGCGCTGGAGGTCTACGACGCGCACGTGGAGACGCTCGACCGCACCGTCGGCACCAACCCCGACCCGGGGCTGCGCGACCTCTACTACGCGATCGCCCGCGGCGACGACGAGGCCGTTGCCGCGCGGGGCGGGGGAGTCGCGCCGCGTCGCGCGCCGCGTCCGGTCGATCCGCTGGTGACGCCGCGGCAGCTGCCTCCGGCGCCGGCGAACTTCGTGGGACGCGGTGAGGTGGTGCAGGAGGTGCAGTGGCTGCTCTCCCGTACCGGGTCGGGGCCGCGGGTGGTGGTGCTCACCGGTCCCGGTGGCATCGGCAAGACGGCGCTGGCGGTGCACGTGGCGCACCGGGTCCGCGACAACTACCCCGACGGGCAGCTGGTGGTGGAGCTGGGCGGCACCCGCGCGGAGGCGGTGCCGACGGCGGAGGTGCTGGCGCAGGTGCTGCGCGCGTTCGGGTTGACCCGGATCCCCGAGTCGCGGGAGGAGCGGGCGGCGCTGCTGCGCAGCGTCCTGTCCGACAAGCGGGCGCTGCTGATCCTCGACGACGCGCACGACGAGGCCCAGGTGCAGGACCTCATCCCGGGCAGCCCGGGCTGCGCCGTGCTGGTGACCGCGCGGCAGCGCCAGCCGATGCTGGCCGGCGCGCACCACGTCCCCGCGCTTCTGCCCCTGGACCGGGAGGAGTCGCTGGACCTGTACCAGCGGGTGGTCCGCGACGCCGGGGTGCGGACGCCGGCCGCGCGTGGCGGTGCCGAGCGGTTGGCCGCGGCCCGGATCGTGGAGCTGTGCGCGGGCCTGCCGCTGGCGGTGTGGGTGGCCGCGGCGCTGCGGGCCGAGGACGGCGGCCCGTCGGCGCCGGAGCTGGCGGCGCGGCTGGCCGACCAGCCGTTGGCGTCGCTGGTGTTCCGCGACCGCAGCGTGGCCCGCACGATCGGCGCGGGCATCGACCGCCTCGACGGGTCGGCCCGCACGCTGTTCCTCGGGCTGGGCCTGCTGCCGCTGCCCGACATCGCGCCCTGGACGGCCGCGGCCGTGCTCGACGCCGACCCGTACGAGCCGCTGCGCCGGCTGGCGGCGCGGTACCTGCTGCACCCGGCGGGGGAGGGCGGCCGCTACCGGTTCCACGACCTGCACCGCGAACTGGCCGGCCTGTACGCCCGCGACGACTCCGCCGCCGCGTCGTGGCGCAACGCCGTCGTCGAGCGGGTCTACCGGACGCTGCTGACCCTGGTACGCCACGCCCACCACGCGATCTACGGCGGTGACTACGAGGTCGTGCACGGCACCACGCCGCTGGTCGACCTGCCCTCCCGCCACCTCGAACCCATCACGCGCTCACCGATGACCTGGTACGAGACCGAGCGGCTGAACATCCGCGCGGCGGTGAAGCACTGCTGCGAGCTCGGGCTGACCGAGATCGCCTGGGACCTGGCCGTGTCGAGCCACGAGTTCTACAACCGCCGCGGCTACCTCGACGACTGGGCCGCCACCCACCAGGTCGCGCTGGCCGCCTGCCGCGACGCGGGCAACGTGCGCGGAGAGGCGGCGCTGCTCGCCGTGCTGGGCCAGCCGGCGCTGGTCACCGGCCGTCGCCCCGGCGTGTCGGGCATCGACGACCTCCACCGGGCCGCCCGCCTGTTCCGCCAGGCCGACGACGTGCACGGCGAGGCGATCGCCCAGCGGACCCTGGGCAACGCGCTGCGCCACGCCGGCCGGTTCGACGAGGCCCTCGACGCGTTCCAGGTCGCGCTGAAGGGCTACACCGCGGTCGGTGACGCGGTCGGTCGCTGGCAGGCGCTGCGCTACATCGGCCAGCTGCATCTCGACCTCGGCCGCGCCGACCGGGCGGTGAGCCTGCTCCGCGAGGCCGAGGCGGCCGCCCGCGGCATCGGCCGCCCGCTGCCCCAGGCCCAGACCGCGTACTGGCTGGGCCGGGCCCACCTGGAGACCGCCGACCCGGCCGCCGCCAAGGACAACTTCCGGTCGGTGCTGGCCCTGGTCGACGACGCCGACGAGGTGGGAATGGCGTGGGGCCACTTCGGCCTGGGCGACATCGCCCTGGCCGCCGGCCGCCACGCCGACGCCGACCAGCACCTCGGCCTCGCCGCCCAGCTGGCCGGTCACGCGGGCGACGCGCTCCTGGAGGGGCGCGTCGCGCTGTCGCAGGCGGCCCTCTTCCGGGCCGCGCGTCGGATCCCCGACGCCCGGTCGCGGCTGGACCGGGCGATCTTCTGCTTCACCGCCGCCACCGCCACGCACCTGCGCGAACGCGCGGAGGCGGAGCGGAAGTCACTCCTCTGAGCCGTTCCGCAGCATCGCGGGGTGGAGCTTCTCGGCCGGGCCGCGCCGGTACAGCGCCGCCGGGCGGCCGGTCTCGTGCGCCCGCTTGGCGTCGGTCTGCACGAGGAAGCCGTCGGCCTTGGTGACCTTGCGGTTGAAGTTGCGCGGGTCCAGCCGCATGCCCCAGACGAGCTCGTAGACGTCGCGCAGCTCGCCGATCGTGAACGTGTCGGCGCAGAACCGGGTCGCCAGCGTCGTGTACTCCAGCCGCCGGCGGGCCTCCTCGACGGCGTCGGCCAGGATCCGGTCGTGGTCGAAGGCCAGCTGGCCGGGCTTCTCCAGCAGCGGCGCGACCGGTCTCCACCGCGCGTCGGCGGCGTCGGAGCCGGCCACCGGGGTCGGCAGGTTGGGCGCGATCGCCAGGTACGTCACCGACACCACGCGTCCGCGGGGGTCGCGGTCGGGGTCGCCGTAGGTGCCGATCTGCTGCAGGGGTAGCTCGTCGCCTTTGAGGCCGGTCTCCTCCTCGAGTTCGCGGGCGGCGGCCGCCTCGATGCTCTCGCCGGTGCGGAGGAACCCGCCGGGCAGCGCGAGCCGGCCCTGGAACGGCTCGTTGCCGCGGGCGATCAGGAGCACCCGGAACGTGCGCTTGCGCACGGTGAGGATGACCAGGTCCACCGCCAGGCGCAGCGTCTCGTGCGAACGGTCGGACATGGGACACCGCCTTTCTGTCACCTTGACACAAACATGGTCAACAGTTAACGTCGATATGACATTAATGGATTCCCCGATCCGGTGATGTCTCGCCCTTTCCGTGACGCCTCTCCCTGAGAGGAGGTGAACCATGCGCGCATTCTTCCGCAACCTGCTGCTGAGCTTCCTGGTCGCCGCCGCCTTCCCTGCGGCGAGCGGGACCGTCGCGGCCGCCGACGCCACGCCGTCGAACGTGCTCGCGGCGCCGGACTGTCCGGCCGGCACCAACTGGGACTACGTGTTGCAGCGGTGCCGGTAGGCAGGCGGCATGATCCCGGAAGCCGAGATCGTTTGACTTGAGTGCTGGGGCTCCGGGGGGAGGTTGCGGGTCGTGCGGTCAACCAGTGGGCCACACGACCCGCAACGCCGTGCGCCCACATGCCCTCCGGGGTCCCGCTCGCGTGCGCGCATCACGGTGCGGTCAGGCCGTCGAGTACGCCGTGAGCAACGCGCGGACGGCAACCGTCAGGTCGGCACGGCCTTCCTCCGTGCCGGCCGGGGGAGCGGTCAGCGCGCCCGCGCCGGCCAGCCGGTCGAAGAGCAGCCCGTCGATGCTGGCCACCAGGTGGTCGCCGGCCCGGTCGGGGTCGGTGGCGCCGGCGGCGGCCATCATCGCGCGGGCCTGCGTGCGTGACGCCGCGCCGTGCGCGAGCACCGTCCGCAGTTCGGGTTGGTGGGTGGCCGCGAGCACGCAGTGGTAGCGGGCCAGCGTCCGCCGGCGGTCGGTGGTCAGCCACCGGTCGAGCAGGTACGCGATGCCGGTGGCGATCGCGTCGAGGTCGGTCATGTCCACGATGGCGTCGGGCAGCGGCGTGGCCTCGAGGTCGCGCCGGTCGAGGTCGGCCAGCCGGTTCACCACGGCCTCCACCAGCGCCTGCCGGGTGCGCAGGTAGGCCGACGTCGTGCCCTGCGGCATCCCGGCCCGCACATCGACGGCGCGGTGGGTCAGCCCGCGCATGCCGGCGTCGGCGAGGAGGTCGATCGCGGCGTCGGCGAGGGTGGGGATCCGGTCGCTGGGCACGTCCCGTAGTATCGTCTTCTACATCTGTAGAAAGCGGTGGGACATGCGGACGGCGATCGTGGTGGGCGGCGGCATCGGCGGGCTCGGCGCCGCCGTCGGGTTGCGGCTGACGGGCTGGGACGTGACGGTGCTGGAACGGCGGCCGTCGACGGCGCCGGCCGGCACGGGACTGGTGCTGCAGGCCAACGGCATGCGCTGCCTCGACGAGCTCGGCCTGGGCGACGCGGTGCGGGCCGGTGGCCGGCCCGACGCCGGCGGCGGCACCCGGACCTCCGACGGCAGGTGGCTCGCCCGGATCGACGGCGACATCATGGCCGAGATCCTCGGCACGTCGGCCGTGGGCATCCACCGCGCCGTCCTGCACGGGATCCTGCTGGACGCGCTTCCGTCCGGCACCGTCCACACGGGAGCGACGGTCACCGGCGCGTCGGCCGACGGCACCGTCACCTACCGGCTCGACGGCGTCGAACACACCCGGCACGCCGACCTGGTGGTCGGCGCCGACGGCATCAACAGCGCCGTGCGCGCCGCGCTGTGGCCGGAGAATCCGGGGCCGGCGCGCGTCGGCGTGATCGTGTGGCGCGGTGTCACCCGCGACCCGTGGCCCGGTGACATCGACGTCGCGATCAGCTGGGGACGCGGGGAGGAGTTCGGGGTCGTGCCGCTCCTCGACGGTCGGGTCTACTGGTTCGCCGCCATCAACGGGCCCGCGCCCGTCACCGACGAGGACCCGGTCGCGGCGGTGCTGCGGCGCTTCGGCGGGTGGCACGACCCGGTTCCCGCACTGGTGGGCGCCACCGACCCGGCCACGATCCTGCACGACGACCTGCGCTGCCTCGACGTTCCGCTGCCGACGTACGTGCGCGGCGACGTCGTGCTGCTCGGCGACGCGGCGCACGCGATGACCCCGAACCTGGGCCAGGGCGCGAACCAGGCGCTCGAGGACGCCGTGGTGCTGGCGGCGACCGCCGGCTCGCCCGACCGGTACGACCGCGACCGCCGGCCGCGTAGCCAGAAGGTGGCCCGCGTCTCGCGCCGGATCGGCCGGATGAGCAGCGCCGCCAACCCGGTCGTGGTGGCCGCGCGCAACGCGCTGATGCGCGTCACCCCGCCGCGCGCGGCGCTGCGGTCGATGGCCCGCTACGCCGACTGGACACCGCCTGAACTCGGACGGTGACCGGCTTCCGTCCACAGTTTCCGTCCACAGTGGATTGATCAGACATGGTACCGTCGTCGATGCTTCGTCAACGACGGGTGGGCCGATGAGCGATCCTTCGCAGCAGTTCCAGATCGTGCTGAACCCCGAGCGGCAGCACTCGATCTGGCCGGTCGACCAGCCCCTGCCCGAGGGCTGGCAGACGACCGGGCGCGTGGGATCCAAGTCCGAGTGCCTCGCGTTCATCGACGCCGTGTGGAACGACGTGAACCCGTTGAGCCAACGTCACCTGGGCGGCGACTAGTCCTTTGGACTGATCTCGTCGGGCTTCCGCGCTCGTACCATCGGTGGCGTGCCGTGGTTCATGCGTGCCCTCTGGTCGGAGCCCCGGGCGCCCGGTGCGCCCGTGCGGGTGTGGCGCGACTGGCTGCTCGTCGCGGTTCTGGTCGTCGCCGTGGTGCTCGAGGGTGTGCTGGCGCCCGACCTCCGGTGGCGGGTGGTGGCGACCGTCCTCGCGCTCGCGCTCGTGCCGACCATGCTGTGGCGACGCACCCGGCCGCTGCTCATGGTGGCGATCGCGTTCGGCACCTGCGGCCTGAGCCCGCTGGTCACCGGTGGCGAGCTGGCCGAGCTGCAGACGACGGGCTTTCTGACGATCCTGGCGTACGCGCTGTTCCGGTGGGGATCCGGACGCGAGGTGGTGCTCGGATCGGGCATCATGCTCGGCCGGCTGGCCGTTTCGGTGGTGCTGCAGCAGATCACCCTGGGCATGGCGGCCGTGGGCGTGCTGGTCCTCTCGGTGGCGGCGGCGTGCGGGGTGGCGCTGCGGTACCGGTCCCGCGCCCGGCAGCGCGAGCTGGAGGCCCGGCAGCGCGAACTGGAGACGGTGGCGCTGCTCGAACGCGAACGGCTGGCCCGCGACCTGCACGACACGGTGGCCCACCACGTCTCCGCGATCGCGATCCGGGCACAGGCGGGCCTGGCGACGCTGGCGGCCAACCCCGACGCGGCGGCCGACGCGCTGCGCGTCATCGAGGCCGAGGCGACGCGGACGCTGGCGGAGATGCGCACGATCGTCAAGGCGCTGCGCCGCGCCGAAGGGGCCCAGCCGCCGGCGGCCGTCCGCGCGCCCGGCGAGCGCATCGCCGACCTGGGCGCGCTCGCCGGTGGCGCGCGCGGCGGTCCCGTGGTCGACGTGGCGATCGACGGTGACACCACCGACCTGCCGCCCTCGGTCGACAGCGCGATCTACCGCCTCGCGCAGGAGTCGGTCACCAACGCGCGCCGGCACGCCAGACACGCCACCCGCATCGAGGTCCGCGTCGCGGCCGACGACACGTCGGTGCGGCTGCGGGTCACCGACGACGGGGAGGCCGGGCCGGCGTTCGGGTCACCGGGGTACGGGCTCGTCGGCATGACCGAGCGGGCCGACCTCCTCGGGGGCACGTGCGAAGCCGGTCCCAACCCCGACCGCGGCTGGACGGTCACCGCCGTGCTCCCGCGCCGCGCCGCATGACGGTCGGGGTGCTGGTCGCCGACGACCAGGAGATCGTGCGCACCGGGCTGACGATGATCCTCAACGCCCAGCCGGGCATCGAGGTGGTCGGCGAGGCCGGCGACGGGCGGCGCGCCGTCGACCTGGCCCGCCGGCTGCGCCCCGACGTGTGCCTGTTCGACATCCGGATGCCGCTGCTCGACGGCATCGAGGCGACGCGGGCGCTCGCCGGCCCCGACGTGCCCGACCCGATGGCGGTCGTCGTGATCACCACCTTCGACCTCGACGAGTATGTCTACGCCGCGTTGCGCGCCGGCGCCCGGGGCTTCCTCCTCAAGGACGCCGGCCCGACCCTGCTGGCCCAGGCCGTGCACGCCGCGGCCGAGGGCGACGCGCTGATCGCGCCGGCCGTCACCACGCGGCTGCTCACCGCGTTCGTCGAGGCCGGTCCGGCCGGACCGCCCCGCCAGCCGGTCGACCCGCTGACCGACCGCGAGGAGCAGGTGCTCGCCGCGGTGGCGCGGGGCCGCACCAACAACGAGATCGCCGGCGACCTGTACATCACGCTGAGCACGGTCAAGACGCACATCGCGAGCCTGATGGCGAAGCTGGGCGCGCGGAACCGCGTGGAGATCGCGATGTGGGCCTACGAGACCCGCCGGGTGGTCCCCGGCCGGTAGGCCGCCGGGCCGGGCCTTCGGGCCGGCCCGCCGGGCCGCCGAAAGTACGGGAGCCGTCCCCGTCCATCGGTGGGTGTCCGGCCGGCCTCCGCTCCGATGATCCGGCGCCGACGGCGCAGCACGATCGTCGGTATGACACGACGTTGGCTCATCCCCACGGGGCTGCTCCTGCTGAGCGCGGTGCCGGTGGCGGCCGGCGCGTTCCGCGTCACGCAGCTGTCGACCGGCGCCGCCGCCGGCCCCGGCGACGAGCGGTTCGCCGCCGACCCGGTACCGGTCGTGGTGCACATCGTCACGGTCACGGTGTTCTGCGTCCTCGGCGCGTTCCAGTTCCTGCCCCGGCGGGGCACCGGCATGGCGCGGCCGGCGTGGCACCGGGTCACCGGCCGGATCCTGGTGCCGGCGGGGCTCGGCGCGGCGCTGTCGGGGCTGTGGCTCACCGTGTTCTTTCCCCGGCCCGACGATGTGGGCACGCTGGTCACGGTGTTCCGCCTGGTGTTCGGCACCGCGATGGCCGTGGCCGTCGTCCTCGGTGCCGTCGCCGTCCGGCGGCGTGACTTCGCGGGCCACCGCGCCTGGATGGTCCGGGGCTACGCGATCGGGCTCGGCGCCGGCACGCAGGCGTTCACCCACGCGGTGTTCATCGCCGCGACAGGTCCGGTCGACCGGACCGGCAAGGCGTTCGCGATGCTCGCCGGCTGGTTGATCAATCTCGCGGTGGCGGAGGTCGCCATCCGTGGAAGGGCACACCGGAGGACTCTGATGGGAGCGGCGCGATGAAGGCGGTCATCCAGAACGGGTACGGCGCACCGGGAGCGGTGCTCTCCTACGGCGAGGCGCCGACGCCCACGCCCGGGCCGGACGACGTCCTCGTCGCGGTGCGCGCCGCGTCGCTGAACGCCCGCGAGTGGCACCTGATGCGGGGCGACCCGTACGTCGCCCGCCTCACGCCCGGCATGTCGCTGCGCGCGCCGAGGGGGCGGGTCGTCGGTACCGACTTCGCCGGCACGGTCGTCGCCGTCGGTACGGGCGTCACCGACCTGAAGGAGGGCGACGACGTCTACGGGGAGGTCGATGGCGCGTTCGCCGAGTACGTGCGCGCGCCGCGGCGCCTCGTCGGCGTCATGCCGGCGAACCTCACCCACGAACAGGCGGCGGCGGTTCCGCTGGCCGGCAACACCGCGCTGGAGTGCCTGCGCGACGAGGCGAAGGTCGTCGCGGGACAACGGCTCCTGGTCAACGGCGCCTCGGGCGGCGTGGGGACCTTCGCCGTGCAGATCGGCCGCGCGCTCGGTGCCGACGTGACCGGGGTGTGCAGCACCCGCAACGTCGACCTGGTCCGGAGCCTGGGTGCCGGGCACGTCGTCGACTACGCACGGGAGGACTTTGTCCACAGTGGACGGTACGACGTCGTCCTCGACCTCGTCGGCAACCGGTCGCTGAAGGATCTGCGCCGGTGCGTTACGGACGGCGGGACCCTGGTGCTGTCGGGCGGCGGGACGTCGACCGGCGGCAGCCTCGTGGGTCCCATGGGGTTGTTCATCCGCGGGTCGCTGGCCGCGAGGTTCAGCCGGCGCCACCGGATCCTCACGCCGCAGCCGAAACCGGCCCGGGAGAAGTTCGACGCGCTGACCGCGCTCCTCGAAGCGGGCACGGTCGTTCCGGCGATCGACCGGACCTACCCGCTCAGCGCGGCGTCCGACGCGATCCGCTACCTGGAGGAGGAGCACGCGCGCGCGAAGGTCGTGCTCACCATCGGCCAAAGTGGCACATTCCGCACCCCGCGGGTGCTGTGATCGGTAGGTGGACGACGAGGGGCACGTCGAGGTACCGGAGGACGTCGCCGACGTGGCGCACGACCACGGGCTCGGCACGTTGATCCGGGAGTACCGGTACGCCGGCACCCTGCGGATGTCGGCGCGGGACGTCAACACCACGTTGAACCCGTACGTCGCCGCTCTCGGTCCCGTCGTGCTGACGCTCGGCGCGCTGACCCACGGCTGGGTCTCCTGGGCGGGCCTGGCCCTGGGCCTGCCCCTGACGATCATCTTCGCCCGGCAGGTCTGGGAGCACCGCCGGCGCAAACGGCTGCGCCGGCTCTACCAGTACACCGGCGGCCTCGTGATCGTCATGGGCGACCTGCATCCGGAGGTCGTGGCCTGGAACGAGGTGGACGACTACGACCACACGGTCGACCACCTCGACGAGAACGAGGCCCGCCTGCTCGGGACGCCCGACGAGCGCACCTACCACTCCCACTACATCCTCACCACCGCCCGGGTGCCGCTGGAGATCCACAGCGAGTTCCACGACACCGGTCCCCTCGCCGAGGCGATCGAGGAGGCGGTGCTGCCCGGGATCATCCGCAACCACCGGGCCCGCTTCGCCGCCGGCGAGGAGCTGGAGTTCGGCGACGTCCGGATCGGACCGCGGGGCATCGGCACCGACCTGGCCGGCACCGTGCCCTGGGGCGACGTCGACCGGGTCGAGGTCGACGACGACGGGCTGACCGTCCACCGGGTCGGCCTCGACACCCCGGTGATCGAGGTCGACGCCGACGACCTGGACCACATTCCCGCCCTGGAGGCGGTGCTCGCCGACGCGAGCCGTCAGGAGGACGCGTCGAGGTAGCGGCGGGCCCGCTCGCGGAGGAACTCCCGGAGCTCGGGCGGTTCGAGCACGGTGAACGGGACCTCGAACCCGGTCAGGTACGTGGTCAGGTCGGCCAGCGAGTCGTAGCCGGTCACCAGTTCGCAGGTCCCGTCGCCGAGGTCGGTCACGCGGCCTGAGGTCGGTGTGGTCCGCTCGACCACGACGGACGCCGGCGCCCGCAGCCGGACCCGCACCTTGTACGGCCACGGCGCCGACACCACGCCGCGCAGCACGTGCGCGGCCGCGTCCCCGCCGGGCGGCTCGCGCGGCACGAACCTCCGTGCGGCGGCCGACGCGTCGCCGGTCGGCGGCAGCGGGGTGACCCGGTCGGCGCGGAAGGTGCGCCAGTCGCGCCGGTCGGTGTCCCAGGCGAGCAGGTACCAGCGGCGGCCGGTGTACACGAGCGTGTGCGGCTCGACGTCCCGGACGCTGACCGTCCCGTCGTGCCCGGCGTAGGAGAAGCGCAGCCGCTCTCGGTTGTGAGCGGCGTTCGCCACTGTGGACAGTGTTTCCAGATCGACGGTCGGCCCACCGCCGGCCGCCGACACCGTGGCCGTGCGCAGCGCGTCCACGCGGGGCCGCAACCGCGACGGGAGCGTGCGTTCGAGCTTGGTGAGCGCCCGCAGTGAGACGTCCTCGATGCCGGTGACGGACCCGGCCGCCGCCGCGCGCAGCCCGACCGCGACGGCGACCGCCTCGTCGTCGTCGAGGAGCAGCGGCGGCATCGCGGTGCCGGAGCCGAGCCGGTAGCCGCCCGTCGGGCCGGTGGACGAGTCGATGCGGTATCCGAGCTGGCGCAGCTTGTCCACATCGTTGCGGACCGTGCGGGTGGTCACCTCGAGGCGCGACGCGAGCTCGGCGCCTGTCCATTCCCGGCGCTGCTGCAGAAGCGAGAGCAGGCGTAGGAGTCGAACCGAAGTCTCCAGCATTTGAGGAATCTAACCTTCCTCAACCCCTCCTAGCGTTGTCCACATGAGCGAACTGAGGGGTTTGGCGAACGTCTCCTACTGGGCCGACGACTGGAACGCCGCGAAGGACTGGTACTCCGAGCTGATCGGCGCCGAGCCGTACTTCCTGCGCGACGGCTACGCCGAATGGCGGCTGGGCGACGACCTGGACGAGCTCGGGCTGATCGACAGCCGCTACCGCCCGCCGGGGCGCATTGAGCAGGGCCCGGGCGGCGTGGTCGTGTACTGGCACGTCGACGACGTCCACGGCGCCTTCGAGCGACTTCTGTCGATGGGTGCCACCGGGCACGAGCCGCCGGCCGACCGTGGTGCCGGCTTCGTCACGGCGACGGTGGTCGATCCGTTCGGCAACCTGTTCGGCGTCATGTACAACCCGCACTACGTGGAGGTGAAGGGACAATGATGACCTTCACCGACGTCGATGCCTTCGACCGCTGGCTCGCCGCGCACCCCGGCGAGCGCGAGGTGTGGGTCGCCGTGGCCCGCAAGGGCACCCCGGGCCTGACCGCCGCCGAGGCCGGCGACATCGCGATCTGCCACGGCTGGATCGACAGCCACCGCCGCCGGCTCGACGGAAAGCGCTTTCTCCAACGGTTCTCGCCGCGCCGGGCGGGCAGCCCGTGGTCACAGGTCAACGTCGACCGGGTCGCCACCCTCGAGGCCGCCGGGCGGATGCGCGCCGGCGGCCGGGCCGAGGTCGCCGCCGCCAAGGCCGACGGGCGCTGGGACGCGGCGTACGCGCCGCAGCGCTCCGCGCCGGTCCCGCCGGATCTTCTCGCGGAACTCGCGCGCGACCACCGGGCGCGGGCCGCGTTCGACGGCCTCGGCCGCAGCGAGCGGTACTCGCTGTTCCTGCCGATGCTCAAGGCCCGCACTCCGCGGTCGCGGGCGGTCGCGCTGCGTCGGGCCGTCGCGCAACTCCAGACCTGAGAAGACGCGCGTGGGCGCGCGAGCCACTCGGGAGTCGATCGGTGAGCACGCCACGCCGCCCGGCAACGCGCCGGCCCAGCAGGCGGGAGGCCGAGCCCGCCCTGCCGCGTGCCGGGGCCGCATTCGGCCGTAACAAAGTGGACAAAACGAGCGTTACTTCCCCGAGGGTGGTGCGAGCGGGCGCGCCGCCGACCAGGGGAGGTCACAGGTCAATGACGCTCGGAACGATCATCGGAGTGACCCCGTTCGGGCTGCCGGACGCGCGCCTCGTGGCGGCACTGCGCGCCGCGGGAGCCACCGGGGTCCTCGATCTGACCGGGCACGACCAGCGCGCCGAGGACGAGCTGGCGCGCGCCGCCCGCTGGGTGCCGGGCACGTTCGGGGTGCGGCTGGGGTCCGACCCGCCGGCCGGGCTCCTCGGCGCGCTGCCGGACACGGTCGACCTGCTCGTGGTCCCGCATGATCTGGCCGAGTGGGCGGCCGTCGTTGCGGGCGGCCGCACCGTGCTCGTGGAGGTTACCGACGCGGCGCAGGCGGTCGCCGCGGTCGCCGCCGGCGCCGACGGGCTGCTCGCCCGGGGCAGCGAGGCTGGCGGAGCTGCCGGTGAGCTGACCACGTTCGTCCTGCTGCAGCAGGTGCTCGGTGCGGTGCCGGTCCCCGTGTGGGCGTGGGGCGGGATCGGCCCGCACACCGCGGCGGCCGCCGTCGCCGGTGGCGCGGCCGGGGTGGTGCTCGACAGCGCGCTCGCCCTGCTCGACGAGGCGACCCCGCCACCGGACCTGGCCGCGGCGCTGGCCACCGCCGACGGCACCGGGACCGTGGTCCGCGACGGCCGCCGGGTGTGGCGGCCGCGCGGCGCGACCCGTGACGTGCCGGCCGGCCAGGACCTGTTCCTCGCCGCGGCCGCCGCCGGGTGGGGCGCCGTGTCGGACGCTCCCGCGGCGGGCGTCGCGACCGGTGATGTGGCGTCGACCGTGCGGGCCGTCGACCTCGCGATCGCCGCCGCGACCGGTGAGCTGGCCGTACAGGCGCTGGAGGCGTCGGCGCCGTTCGCTCGCCGGCTGGGGCTTCAGCTTCCGGTGGTGCAGGGCGCGATGACCCGCGTGAGCGACCGGCCGGCCCTGGCCGCCGCCGTCGCCGCGGCCGGTGGGCTGCCGTGCGTGGCGCTGTCGCTGGCCGACGGCGAGTCCAGCCGGACGCTGCTCGCCGACACGGCGCGGAAGGTGAACGGGCGGCCGTGGGCGGCGGGCATCCTGGGGTTCGCGCCGGAGGAGGTGCGGTCGGCCCAGCTCGACGCGATCCGGGCCACCCGGCCGACCGCGGTGGTCATCGCCGGCGGACGGCCGTCGCAGGCGGCGGCGCTGGAGGACGTCGGCATCTCGGTGTTCCTGCACGTGCCGTCGCCCGGTCTGCTCGAACAGTTCCTCGCCGCCGGGGCGCGCCGGTTCGTGTTCGAGGGCGCCGAGTGCGGCGGCCACATCGGACCGCGGTCGAGCTTCTGCCTGTGGCAGGCGCAGTTGCCGATCCTGGTCGACCACCTCGACCGCAACCCCGGCACCACGGTCGACGTCGTCTTCGCCGGCGGCATCCACGACGCCCGGTCGGCGGCGATGGTCGCCGCGCTCGCCGCGCCGCTGACCGCGCGGGGTGCGGGCGTCGGGCTGCTCATGGGAACCGCCTACCTGTTCACCGAGGAGGCCGTCGAGACCGGCGCGATCGGTGCGACGTTCCAGCGCGAGCTGCGCGGCGCGCGGTCCACCGCCGTGCTGGAGACCGCGCCCGGCCACCTCACCCGGTGCGTCACCTCGCCCTACACGGAAGAGTTCAACGGGACCCGCGACAGGCTCCGAGCCGCGGGCACGCCCGACCGGGAGATGTGGGAGGAGCTGGAGCGCCTGAACCTCGGGCGGCTCCGGATCGCCAGCAAGGGCATCCGCCGGGACGGGGCGCGGCTGGAACGCGTCGACGAGACCGTCCAGCGCGACGAGGGCCTGTTCATGGCCGGCCAGGTCGCGGTGCTGCGCGACCGGGTGACCACCGTGGCCGACCTGCACACCCAGGTGACCGCCGGGGCCAAGGCGTGGCTCGCCTCACGGGCGGCCGCACGGCCGCTCACGACGACGGCGGGCGCGCCGGAACCGCCGGAGCCGCTGGACGTCGCGATCGTGGGGCTGGCCGGGATCTTCCCCGGCGCGCCGGACACCGCCACGTACTGGTCCAACGTGCTGGCCGGCGTCGACTCGGTGACCCCGGTGCCGGCGGAGCGGTGGGATCCGGCGCGGCACGGGATGGCGTCGGCGGCGGGCGGGTTCCTGCCCCGCGTGCCGTTCGACCCGCTGGCGTACGGGATCCCGCCGGCGTCGCTGGCCGCGATCGAGCCGGTGCAGCTGCTGGCGCTGGAGGTGGCCGCGCGGGCGCTGGCCGACTACGGGCGCTCCTTCGACCGGTCGCGCGCGTCGGTGGTGTTCGGGGCCGAGTCGGGCGGCGAGCTGTCGAGCGCGGCCATGATGCGCGCGACGCTGCCGGGCTACCTGTCGACGATACCGTCCACAGTGGACGAACAGCTGCCCGCGTTCACCGAGGACACGTTCCCCGGCGTGCTGGCGAACGTCATCGCGGGACGGATCGCGAACCGGCTCGACCTCGGCGGGTCGAACTTCACGGTGGACGCCGCGTGCGCGTCCTCGCTGGCCGCGCTCGACGTGGCGTGCCGCGAACTGGTGGCCGGCACCGCCGACCTCGTGCTCTGCGGCGGCGCCGACACCCACAACGGCGTCTACGACTACCGCCTCTTCGCCTCGGTGGGCGCGCTGTCGCCCACCGGCCGGTCGCGGCCGTTCGACCGGTCGGCCGACGGGATCGCGCTCGGCGAGGGCGTTGGCTGCCTGGTGCTCAAGCGCCTCGCGGACGCCCGCCGCGACGGCGACCGGGTCTACGCGGTGATCCGGGGGATCGGCAGCGCCAGCGACGGCCGGGCCCGCGGGCTGACCGCGCCGCGACCCGAGGGGCAGCGGACCGCGCTGGAACGGGCCTACGCGCAGGCGCGGGTGTCGCCGGCCGACGTCGGCCTGGTCGAGGCGCACGGGACCGGCACGGCGGTGGGCGACCGCACCGAGCTGGCGACACTCACGGCCGTGTTCGCGGGAAGCGCACCCGGCACGGTGGCGCTCGGTTCGGTGAAGTCGCAGATCGGCCACACCAAGTGCGCGGCCGGCGTGGCCGGGGTCATCAAGGCGGCGCTGGCGCTGCACGTGGGCGTCCGCCCGCCGACGACGCACCTGGCCGAACCGCACGCGGAGTGGTCGGCGTCGGAGAGCCCGTTCGCGTTCGACCGCACCGCGCGGCCGTGGCCTGAGCCGGCCGGTGGACGCGTGGCCGCGGTGAGCGGCTTCGGTTTCGGCGGCACCAACTTCCACGCGGTGCTCACCGGCGGCGGGGACGCGCCGCCCCGGCACGGGTACGACGCGTGGCCGGCCGAGCTGTTCCTGTTCGCGTCGGCGGCCGACGCCGCCTGGCTGCGCGACCGCGCCGTCTCCGGCGGACCGGTGCGGCCGCGCGACCTCGCCCGCACGGCGGCGGTGCGGCTCGACCGGGCCGGCGGGGTCGCGGTCGCCGCGGTCGTGGCGTCCACAGTGGACGAGCTGGTGTCCGAACTGGACACGGTGACGGTCCGGGAGCCCGCCGACCGCCCGCCGGTCGCGTTCCTGTTCCCGGGACAGGGCAGCCAGCGCGTCGGGATGCTGGCGCCGCTGCTCGTCGCGTTCCCCGAACTGCAGGACCTCGTCGACCCGCGTGGCGACTGGGCCGCCGCGCTCTACCCGGGCGCCGCGTTCGACCCGGACGCCGAGCGCCGCCAGCGCGACCTGCTGCGCGACACCCGGCACGCCCAGCCCGCCCTCGGCGCGGCCGGCCTCGCCGCGCACCGCTTCCTCGCGATGGCCGGTGTCGCGCCCGACATGGTCGCCGGGCACAGCTACGGCGAACTCGTCGCGCTCGCCGCCGCCGGCGCGGTACCGGCCGCCGACCTGGCCGCGCTCAGCACGGAGCGGGCGGCGGCGATCCTGGGCGCGGTCGGCGGGGATCCCGGCACCATGGCCGCCGTCCAGGCCGGGGCGGAGACGGTGTTCGACGCGTTGACCGGGATCCCCGGCGTGGTGGTCGCCAACCTCAACGCGCCCCGGCAGGTGGTGGTGTCCGGCGCCACCGGCGCGGTCGCGTCGGCCGTGGAACGGCTGCGGGCCAGGGGGATCGGGGTCACCGCGCTCGACGTGGCGGGCGCGTTCCACAGCCCGCTCGTCGCCGGCGCCGGTGCCGCCTTCGGCGCGGCGGTGGCGCGGGTGGCGCTGCGCGCCCCCTCGGTGCCGGTGTGGTCGAACCGCACCGCGCGGCCGTACCCCGACGACGCCGGCCAGATCGCGTTCGAGCTCACCGAGCAGATCGGTGCGCCGGTGCGCTTCGGCGAGCAGGTCGAGGCGATGTACGCGGCCGGCGCGCGCGTGTTCGTCGAGTGCGGGCCGGGCACCGTCCTCAGTGGACTCGTGGGCGCGACACTCGAGGGCCGGCCGCACACGGTGGTGAACTTCGAGCGGGCCGGCGGCGGGCTGCCCGGCGCGCTGCGGGCCCTGGCCGACCTCGCGCTGGCCGGCGTCCCGGTGCGTCCGGACCGGCTGTTCCGCGGCCGCGACGCGGTCGACCTCGCCGCCGCCCCGCCGGCCGTCGCTCCACGGTGGACGGTCGACGGGCACGCCGTGCGCACCGCCGACGGCGCGTTCCTGCCCGGCGGCGTCACCACGCCCCGACCGGTCGACCTGACCCCGGCGGTGACCGCGTCGTCGGACGACCTGATCGGCGACTACCTGCGCACCACGCGCGAGTTCATCGCCGCCCAGCGCGAGGTCATGCTGGCCTACCTCGGCACCGCGCCCGCACCGCCGCGCGTCGTGGAGCCCGCGCCGGCGCCGGTCCCGGAGATCCCGCACCAGGCCGGCCCGGCACCGGTGGAGGACACCCGGTCCACAGTGGACAGGGTGCGCCAGGTCATCAGCGACCGCACCGGATACCCGCTGGACCTCGTCGAGCCGGACCTCGACCTGGAGGCCGACCTCTCCATCGACTCCATCAAGCGCACCGAGATCATCGGTGAGCTGGCCGGCGCCACGGCCGGTGCGATGGCGGCGCAGCTGGCCGACTCGGAGATCGAGGAGCTGGCCCGGATGCGCACGGCCGTCGCGATCGCCGGCTGGCTCGACGCCCGGTCCGGCCGGCCGGAGCCGGCACCGGAACCGGCCCTGGAAGCGGGATCCGAACCGGCACCGGGACCCGACCTCCAGCCGGACCCCGCCGTCGAGCGGCTCACGGTCACGTGGACGCCGTCTCCGGTCGCCGGGCGGCTGGCCGACCTCGCCGGCCGGCGGATCGCGGTCAGCCCGATCGGCACCGGGCCCGACGCGTCGGTGGGCGCCTCGGTCGGCGCGGAGCTGGCGCGGCTGCTGATCGAGAGGTGCGCGGCCACCGTCGTCGGGCCCGACGAGCCGGCCGACGACCTGGTCCTGCTCGACGCGCTCGGCGCGGCGGACGACGACGAGCCGGCGTTCCTGCCGGAGTGGTTCCCGGTGCTCCGCGACGCGGCGCTCACCGGCTCGGGGGTGTTCGTCGTCGTCGCCGACGGCGACCCGCGCGCCGACGGGCTGGCCGGGTTCTTCCGGTCGCTGCGGCGCGAGCGTCCCGAGGCGATCGCGCGGCTGGTGGCCGTCGAGCCGGGACGCTCCGCGGCGGCGACGGCCGGCGCCGTGCTCGCCGAACTGGCCGTCCGGGACTCCGAACCCGTGGCACGGCTGGGATCCGAGCGGCTCATCTGCACCACGTCCGCACGTCCGCTCGAACCGGCCGCCGCGACGGCGGACGCCGCGGCGGCGATCGGCCTGGGGCCGCAGTCGGTCCTGCTCGCCGTCGGCGGGGCACGGGGGATCACGTCGGTCGTCACGCGGCAGTTCGCCGCGGCGAGCGGGTGCCGGGTCGCGGTCGCCGGCCGGACGCTGCTGCCCGCCGGTCCCGAAGATTCTGAACTGGCCGCGGCCGTCGACCTCGCCGGGCTGCGCGCGGTGCTGGCCGCGCGCGAGCCCGGGCTGCCGGCCGCCGCGGTCGACGCCCGCGCGCGGGCCGCGCTCGCCCGCCGCGAGGTGACCCGGACGCTCGACGGGCTGCGTGCCGTCAGCCGCGACGCCTGGTACACCCCCGTCGACGTCACCGACGCGGAAGCGGTGCACAGCCTGGTGAAGCACGTGTACGCGCGGCACGGCCGGCTCGACGGCGTCATCTTCGCCGCCGGCGTCATCGAGGACAGGTTGCTGGCCGACAAGTCACCGGAGTCGTTCCGGCGGGTGTTCGCCACGAAGGTCGACGGAGCGCGGAACCTGCTCGATGCGCTGGGCGACCTGCCCGAAGGTCCCCGGTTCGTGACGCTGTTCGGCAGCATCGCGTCGGTCCTCGGCAGCCGCGGCCAGTGCGACTACGCCGCCGCCAACGACGCGATGGCCGAACTCGGCGGACGCTGGGCCGCCGACACCGGGCGGCGCTGCCTGACCGTCCACTGGGGACCGTGGGCGCCGACCGGCGGCGGCATGGTGACGCCCGAGCTGGCCGAGCGCTTCGCACGCCAGGGCGTGCGCCTGATCGACCCGGTGCGCGGCGCCGTCGGCCTGCTGCACGAGCTGGCCTGGGGCGATCCGGCGCTGACGTCGGTCGTGTACGCGGCGCCCGGCTGGTGAGCCCGATGGAACCGGTGGCCGTCGTCGGGATGTCGGTGCTGCTGCCCGGCGCGCCCGACCTGGACACGTACTGGCGCAACCTCGTCGGCGGGGTCGACTGCATCACGCCCGTGCCGGCGTCGTACGGGCTGACCGCCGACGTGTTCCCGGCCGGACGCGGCGGGTTCCTCGGCGACCTCGCCGCGGTCGACGCCGCCGCGCTCGGCGTGATGCCGGCCGCGCTGCCGCACACCGAGCCCGACCAGCTGATCGCGCTGCACGTGGCGACCGCGGCGCTCGCCGACGCCGGCCCGCTCGGCGACCCCCGCCGGGTCGGCGTGATCCTGGGCCGCGGCGGGTACTTCACCGCGGGCATGGCCCGGATGGACCTGCGCACCCGCACCGTGCACCAGGTCGCGCACCTGCTCGCGGAGCTGGGTTTCGACGACGGGACCCGGCAGCGCGTGCGTGAGGCGTTCCTCGCGCGGCTCGACCCGCCCTCGCGCGGTGCGGAGATCGGGCTCGTGCCGAACCTGACCGCGTCGCGGATCGCGAACCGGCTCGGCCTCGGCGGACCGGCGTACACCGTCGACGCGGCGTGCGCGTCGTCGCTCGTGGCGATCGACCACGCCGTGGGCGAGCTGAACCGGGGACGCTGCGACGCGGTGCTCGTCGGCGGCGTGCACCACGCGCACGAACCGGGCCTGTGGACCGTGTTCGACCGCCTCGGCGCGGTGAGCGGCTCCGGTGCGATCCGGCCGTTCGACCGGTCGGCCGACGGGCTGCTGATCGGCGAGGGCACCGGGGTGGTGGTCCTGAAACGGCTCGCCGACGCCCGTCGCGCCGGCGACCGGGTGTACGCGGTCGTCCGGGGCACCGGCGTCGCCAGTGACGGCGGCGGTGCCAGTCTCATGCACCCGGGCACCGGCGGGCAGGTCGAGGCGCTGCGGCAGGCCTGGGCGGCGGCCGGTCTCGACGCGGCGGCACCCGGGTCGATCGGCCTGCTGGAGGCGCACGGCACCGGCACCCCCGCCGGCGACACGGCCGAACTGGCCACCCTGCGCGAGGTGTTCGGTGCCGGCGCGCCCGCCGTGCTCGGCTCGGTGAAGTCGATGATCGGGCACACGATGCCGGCGGCCGGGATCGCGGGGTTCATCAAGGCCGCGCTCGCCGTGCACCACGGCATGCTGCTGCCGACGCTGCACTGCGACGACCCGCACCCCGACCTCGCGGCCACCCGGTTCCGGCCGATCGACACCGCGCGGGAGTGGCCGGACGGCGTGCGCCGGGCCGCGGTCAACGCGTTCGGCTTCGGCGGGATCAACGCGCATGTGGTGCTCGAGGGCGAACCGCGGGCGACGCGTCCGGTCCGCGTGCGGGAGCCGGAGCCGGTGCTGCGGCTCGCGGCGCCGACCGTCGCCGACCTCGCCGACCGGCTCGACCACCGGCACCCGTCCGACGGCCGGCCTTCCTCCGACGGCCCGTGCCGGATCGCCGTCGTGGCCCCGACGGAGCGCACGCTCGCGACCGCCCGCCGGGTACTGGCCGCCGGACGGCCGTGGCGGGGCCGCCAGGACATCTGGTTCAGCCCCCGTCCGCTGCTCGACGGCGGCCGGATCGCCTTCCTGTACCCGGGTCTGGAGGCCGACTTCGACCCGCGCGTGTCCGACGTCGCCGCGCACCTCGGCTGGCCGGTGCCCGACCTGGGGACGGAGAGCCTGTTCCGGCAGGGCTCCGCGGTGCTCTGGGTCGGCCGGCTCCTCGACGCCGCGCTGCGCGCGCACGGCGTGCGTCCCGACGTGCTCGCCGGCCACTCGATCGGCGAGTGGACCGCGACCGGCATCGCGGCCGGCTACACCGAGGCCGAGATCGAGCCGGTGCTGGCCGCGTTCGCCGACGCCGCCCGCGAGGTGCCGGACGTGGTGTTCGGCGTCCTCGGCGAACCCGCCGGTGCGGCGGCCCGCCGGTTGGCCGGCACCACCGTGACCGTGTCCCACGACAACTCGCCGCACCAGAGCGTCGTCTGCGGTCCGGCCGTCGAGGTCGAGCGGGTGCTGGCCGCGGCGCGCGCCGACGGCGTCCTCGGGCAGGTCCTGCCGTTCCGGTCGGGCTTCCACACGCCGCGCCTGCGGCCGTACCTCGACCGGTTCGCCCACGCGGCCGCCGGTCTGGAGCCGCGGCCGTGGCGCGAGCCGGTGTGGTCGGCCACCACCGTCGCGCCGTACCCGGACGACCCCGCCGACGTGCGGGCGCTGCACACGCGTCACCTGCTGGAGCCGGTGCGCTTCCGGCCCTTGGTCGAGCGGCTGTACGAGACCGGGGTGCGGGCGTTCGTCCAGGTCGGGGTCGGGCAGTTGGCGTCGCTGGTCCACGACGTGCTGCGGGGGCGCGAGCATCTCGCGGTCGCCGCCAGCTCGCCGCGGCAGACGGGGCTCGGGCAGCTCACCCGGGTACTGGCGGCGCTGTGGGTCGAGGGCGCGCGGGTGGGCGACGAGCTGCTCGGAGCGGTGGCGTCGCGGCGGGAGCGGGTGCGGTTGGCGCTCGGCAGCCCGCTGGTCTCGCTCGGCCCGGGAGCGGCGGGCCTGGCCCCGGTGAGGCCGGAAGCGGCCGGCCCGGTCCCGGCGGCGCCGCGTGTGGCGCACACGGGCATCGCGGCGATGGTGGCGGAGGCCGAGGAGGCCGCGCTGGCGGTGTTGACCGCCACCCGGTCCCGGTCCACCGCACCGGAACCCCGGCGCGAGGTGCCGGTCCGCACCCAGACCCGGGACATGTCGCTGGGCGCCATGCCCTACCTCCGCGACCACACCTTCTTCTCGGTGCCCGCCAACTGGCCCGACCCCTACGACGGCTTCCCGGTCGTGCCGGCCACCGAGCTCGTCCGGCAGCTGGCCGACTTCGCCCGCGACAGCGCGCCCGGCCGCGTCGCGGTCGCCGTGCGGGAGGCCAGGTTCGAGCGCTGGCTCGCGGTCGAGCCGCCGGTCCGGGTCACGTTCGAGGGGACCCGCGTGAGCGCGGCCCGGATGGCCGTCGTCGTGCGCGGGTACGCCCGGGCGACGGTGGACCTCGACGAGGCGTACCCGCCACCGCCGGCGCGCTGGCCCACCGTCTCCGGGCGGGCACCGCTCCTCACCGCGCGCGAGGTGTACGACCGGCGCTGGATGTTCCACGGCCCCGGATACCGCGGCATCACGGGCATCGACTCGATCGGGCCCGACCACGTCGTCGGGGAGCTGACCGTGCCCGACGCTCCCGGTGGGCTGCTCGACGCGGCCGGCCAGCTCGTCGGCTACTGGGTGCTGGAGGAGTGCGAGGAGGACAACCGCACGTTCCCGGTCCGGATCGGGGAGCTGCGGACGTACTCGCCCGAACCGCCGGTCGGCGAGCGGGTCACGTGCCACGCCCGCGTCCTCACGGTGACCGCGACGACCGTGGTCGCCGCGCTGCAACTGGTCCGCGCCGACGGCACGGTGTGGGCCGAGGCCGACGGCTGGCAGCTGCGCCGGTTCGCGTACGGCCCCGAGGTCCAGGCGGTCGACCGCGGCGCCGGCACGGAGCTGCTGGCCCGCCGGCAGGCCGAGGGCTGGTGCTGGGTCGGCGAGGCCTGGCCCGACCTGGCCAGCCGCGAGCTGATGGCCCGCACGTACCTGACCCGCGACGAGTGGGACGCCTACGAGCGGCAGCCCCCGCAGCGGCGCCGGCGGTGGCTGCTCGGCCGGGTCGCCGTCAAGGACGCCGTCCGCGGCCTGGTCCGCGACCGCGAACCGGCGGGCGAGGTCTTCCCCGCCGAGCTGACGGTGGAGGAGGACGACGGTCGGCCATGGGTGCGTGGACGGTTCGACCGGACCCTGCCTGAGCTCGCCGTCTCCCTCGCCCACGCCGGCGAGGTCGGTGTCGCGATCGTGCGCTCCGCCGGTCCCATCGGCATTGACGTCGTCGAGGTGAGCGGGACCGGCACAACGGCCGACACCGCGCGGTTCCGGGCCGCGAAGGGCGCCGCCGCCCGGGCCATGGGCGGGGCGGAAGGCGGGGCGGCAGACGACCTGGAGATCACCGGCGTGTTCGGCGACGACCTGTTGGTGCGCGACGTCCTCGTGCGCGTGACCGACCTGACCTACGACGGGCGGCGCTACGTCGTCGCCTGGACCCCACCCGCGAGCGAGAGGTGACCCGCGTGCAGACCGGCACCGACGTCCTCACCGAGATAGGTGACCTGATCCGCGAGGTGCTCGACGAGCCCGACCTCGACGTGCCGATCACCCGGGAGACGTCGTTCCAGGAGGACCTCGCGTTCGAGAGCATCGACCTCGTGGTGCTCGGCACCCGGCTGACCGAGCGCTACGGCCCCGCCGCGAACCTGCCGGCGTTCCTGGCGGAGCTGAGCCTCCAGGAGATCATCGCGCTGCGCGTCGGCGACCTGGTCGACCACCTGACCGGCGGCCGCTGACATGGCCTACGTGACGGTCGACGGCGTGCGGCTGCACGTCCAGCGGCTGGCCGGCGACGGGCCGCCGCTGGTGTTCGTGCACGGGATGACCGGGTCGATGGCCGACTTCCACTTCACGCTCGCCGGCCCGGTGCACGGGCTGGGCTTCGACGTGGTGACCTACGACCTGCGCGGGCACGGCCGCAGCGACCGGCCGGCGAGCGGGTACACGCTCGACGCCGCCGTCGACGACCTGCACGGGGTCGTCACCGGGCTCGGGATCGCCGGTCCGGTGCACCTGGTCGGCAACTCGTTCGGCGGCACCGTCGCGTTCCGCTACGCCCACCGTCACCCGGGGTCGGTGGCGTCGCTGGTCGTCATCGAGTCCGAGCCACCGACCGCCGCGTGGTGCACGCGCATCGCCCGCGTCCTGCACGACGTCACGCGCGACGACGGCGACGACACCGACCGGCACCCCGAGCTGACCCGCAAGCTGGTGGCGTCGGGCCGGATCCTGACCGGGACCACCACGATCGGCGCCGACGTCGTGCGTCCGGAGGGCCTGATGACCGCCGACGAGATCCGGGCGGTCGACGCGCCGGTGCTGCTGGTCGTCGGCGGCCGGTCGGACCTGCACGGCGAGCTTGCGCACCTGGTGCCGCTGCTGCGGCGGTGCACGGTGGAGGTCGTCGCGGACCAGGGCCACCTGGTCCTGGTGACCGCGCCGGACCGCGTCCGGGCGGCCGTGCTGCCGTGGCTGGCCGATCGGGCGGCGGTGGCGGTGCCGTGAGGTTCCTGTTCGTGGTGGCGCCGCTGTTCGGTCACCTCGCGCCGATGCGGGGGGTCGCCGACCGGCTCGTCGCCGACGGCCACGAGGTGGCGTGGGCCGGCGCGGGCGGGTGGCTGCGGGAGCGGTTCGGCCCCGACGCGACGGTGTTCGACTGCGCGTCGCCGCGGTTCGCCGACACGTCGTTGCGCCCGCCCGACCTCCGCGGGCCGGCGGCGTTCCAGTTCCTCGTGGACGGGTACCTGGTGCCCCTGGCGACGGAGATGCTCCCCGGCGTGCGGTCGGCCATCGAGCGGTACCGGCCCGACCTCGTGCTCGCCGACCAGCACACCTGGGCGGGCGGCGCCGCCGCGCACCTGGCCGGCGTGCCGTGGGCGACCTCGGCGCCGACCACGGCGGAGCTCGTCGAGCCGTTGCCGGCGGGTATCGCCGCCTGGGTCACGCGACGGCTGGCCGACGCGTGCCCCGCCGAGCCGGACCCGCGCTGGTCGCCGTCGCTGGTGCTCGCGTACACGACCCCCGACCTGGTGCGGCCGGTGTCGGTCCCGGAGAACGTGCGCTGGGTCGGTCCGACGCTCACCGAGGCGGGTGACCACGACTGGACGCCGCCCTGGGACCGCGGGCGCCCGCTGGTCGTCGTGACGCTCGGGACGGCCAACGGCGCGGCCGGCGAGCGCTTCCTGCGGGTGTGCGCCGAGGCGCTGTCCGCGCGCACCGACCTCGACACGCTGGTGGTCGACCCGGACGGCGTCCTCGGCGACGCCGCCCGCGACGGGAACGACGCCGCCTTCGGCGGGCCGGACGCCGCCTTCGGCGGGAACGTGCGGACGGTCCGGTGGATCCCGTACCTCGCGGTGCTGCGCCGGACCAGCCTGGTGATCTGTCACAGCGGCCAGAACACCGCCTGCGACGCGTTGTGGCACGGGATCCCGCTGGTGGTGGCCCCGATCCGCGACGACCAGCCCGCGGTCGCCGCCCAGGTGGTCGCCGCCGGCGCGGCAGTGCGGCTGCGGTTCGCCCGCGCGGGGGTGGCACAGGTGGCCGCGGCCGTCGACACGGTGCTCGGTGACCCGGCGTACGCTGCCGCCGCGGCCCGGATCGGCGCTTCGTTCCGGGCCGCCGGCGGCGCCGGGGCGGCCGCTGACGCGCTCGTCGAGCTCGCGCTGGCCTCGACACCGTCGGCCACCGCGCGTGCCTGACACGGCCCGCGCCCGCCGCCCGCGCCCTGGGCCGGCGGTCAGGCGCGCGCGAGGATCTCGCCGTTGAGGATGGTCAGCCAGCCGTCGTCGTCGGCGGCCCAGGTGCGCCAGGCCCCGGAGATGCGGCGCAGGTCGGCCTCCGTCGCGTCGCCGCTCGCGAGCGCGACGCGGGCCAGGTCGGACTTCAGGATCCGGTCGGCCCACAGGCCGCCCCACCACTGGCGGTCCTCCGGCGAGGCGTAGCACCACACGCTGCCGCCCGGGGTGACATCGGTGAAGCCGGCCGCGTGGGCCCAGGCCAGCAGGCGCCGGCCGGCGTCGGGCTCGCCGCCGTTGGCGCGGGCGGTGCGCTGGTACAGCGCCATCCACTCGTCCAGCTCCGGCAGCCGCGGGTACCACGTGAAGCCGGCGTAGTCGGCGTCGCGGACGGCGACCACCCCACCGGGACGGCACACGCGGCGCAGCTCGCGCAGCGCCCGCACCGGGTCGGCCACGTGCTGCAGCACCTGATGGGCGTGGACCACGTCGAACGTGTCGTCGGGGAAGTCGAGCGCGTGCACGTCGGACACCGCGAAGTCGACGGTGGTCAGGCCGCGGCGCGCGATCTCGGCCCGGGCGAGGTCCAGCGCCGACGCGGTGACCTCGACCGCCGTGACCCGCCCGGGCGCCACGCGGTCGGCGAGGTCGGCCGTGATCGTGCCGGGCCCGCAGCCGACGTCGAGCAGCGACAGGCCCGGACGCAGGTGAGGCAGCAGGTAGGCGGCGGAGTTCTCGGCGGTACGCCACCGGTGCGAGCGCAGGACGGACTCGTGGTGGCCGTGGGTGTAGACAGCGGAAGCCATGAGGGGACGGTAGGTTCGCTTCCCGAAATCCGGGAATACTTTCCCGTTATATGGACAGCCTTGCCTCGGGCCGGTCTCCTCTGCTTAGGTAAGGCTTACCAAACCAAGCACCGAAGGTGGCCGATGGAAAGCACGGTTGTCCTGGCCCGGGCCGTCGACCTCGACGGGCTCGAGGCGGTCTACCGCACGGTGCACGCCGCCGACCTCCACCTCACCGACCACCGCCACCCGAGCGTCGGGGACCGCCTGCGCTGGACCGCGGAGGCGCCCGGGTTCGCGGCCGCCGTCGGATACGTCGGTGACGAGCTGGCGGGCGCGATGATGGGCTGCCCGCTCCCCGCCGGGACGCTGTGGTGGCGCGACCTCGCCTCGGCCGGCGAGCCCGGCGTGACGACGGAGTGGGAGGGCCGCACGTTCGCGCTCTGCGAGGCGTTCGTGCTGCCCGGGTACCAGCGCCACCGGCTGGGCATCCGCATGATCACCGAGCTGCTGCTGAGCCGGACGGAGGAGCGGGTGTCGATGGCCGTCGCCGAGTCGAACACGCGCGTGTGGGGCGCGTTGCAGGCGATGCGGTTCCGGCACGTCGGCGACCTGGTGCCGTTCCCGGGCTGGCGGTCGCACCGGATGCTGGTGCGTGACCTGCGATGACCGCCTACTCCGAGGACCTGGCCGGTCTGGGCCGGTTCACGCTGACCCGGCTCGACCCGGTGGCCGACGCGCCCCTCGTGCACGGCTGGGTCACCGAACCGCGGGCCGAGTTCTGGGGCATGACCGACCACACGCTCGACGAGGTGCGCGAGGTCTACGGCTTCGTCGACAGCCTCGACACCCACCACGCCTACCTGATGCGGCTCGACGACGTCCCGGTCGGCATCTTCCAGACCTACGAGCCCGACGCCGACCCGATCGGGGAGTACTACCCGGTGCGGCCCGGCGACTTCGGCATCCACCTGTTCCTGGCGCCCGCGTCGCCGCCCGTTCCGGGGTTCACCGGCGCGGTGGCGGATGCGTTGCTGCGGTTCGTGTTCCGGGACCCGGGACGCACCCGGATCGTCGTGGAGCCCGACGCCCGCAACGAGCGTGCCCTGAAACGCTGGCGGCGCCTGGGTTTCGTGTTCGGCGACCGGGTCGTGCTGCCGCACAAGACCGCGCGGCTGGCGTTCCTGGACCGTTGAGGGCCGACCGGGCACGTAGGAACTTCCCGGATGATGTTCCTACGTGTCCGGCGACCGTGGATGACTACGTGCGCTTGAGGGTCCAGGGGATGTCGGCTTCCTTGTCCGGCGTGATGGTCAGGGTGTCGCCGCTGCAGGTGTAGGTGCCCTGGTCGAAGAACGGGTCGATGTCGACCGCGTTGCCGGTCTCCGAACCGACGTACCGGCCGATCGGGGTGTTGTCGAACGGACGCGCCTGCACCGGCTGGGTGAGGTCGAGCGTCAGCCGGGTCGCCTCCCAGTTCAGGTCGCCGACCGGCGCCCAGGAGCCGCTCGGTGCCGGGGTGGCGGACGTGCCGGCCGGCGCCGCACCGGTGCTGATCTGACCCGAGGCGGTGCCCGCGTACGTGAACTTCCCGCGGACGTCGGCACCGGCGACCTTCGCGCTGAAGTTGACCGGCTCCATGCTGGAGAAGTCGATGTTCGTGGCGCCGTTCTGGGCGATCCGCACACCGATCCCGGCGCCGCCGGTGAGCTGCGCGCTGACGTTGTTGCGCCGCGAGGCGGCGTCGGCGGTGAGCGCGGTCGAGCGCCACGAGCCGACGACGCAGGACGCGACCGGGCCGCCGGCCGAGGCCGAGCCGCTTCCCGCGGGGGACCCGCTGGGGGTCGCGCCGGGCGTGCCGCCCTCGGCGCACCCGGTGAGGGCGAGCCCGAGACCGGCGGCGGCGCCGATGGCCATGATGATGCGACGACGCATGAGAATGTCCTTCGTATCCAGGGGAAGCCCCGAGGTGCATCGACAGGGCTGTTCATTGACTGCACTCACGGGCTACCCGATGCCGGCTGGCGCAAAACCGGCACACCGGTCAGCCGGCCAGCGCGCGGACCACGTCGGCGTCGGTGAGCTGGGAGAAGTCGTGGTACCAGCGGCCCACCGCCCGGAACCGCCTGGGCGTGCGGAGGCAGACCACGTCGTCGGCGACCCGCGCCACCGCGGCGCACGCCGGCCGCGAGCCGACCGGCACGGCCATGACCAGCCGGGACGGGCCGCCGGCCCGCACCCACCGCAGCGCGG
Source organism: Virgisporangium ochraceum (assembly GCF_016863655.1). GTDB lineage: Bacteria > Actinomycetota > Actinomycetes > Mycobacteriales > Micromonosporaceae > Virgisporangium > Virgisporangium ochraceum. Next base: position 30,743 of record NZ_BOPH01000023.1, on the reverse strand, counting down.
CGACCGCGGTGACCCCGGTGGCGAGCCCGTCGTCGACCACGACCACGGCGCGGCCGGTGACCCGCGGCGCCGGCCGGTCACCCCGGTAGAGGCGGGTCCGCCGGGCGAGCTCGGCCCGCTCGCGCCCGACGACCGGGGCGAGGTCGTCGTCGGTGACGCCGAGGTGGGCCATCGCGGCGCGGTCGACCAGTGGCGGCCCGTCCTCGGCCAACGCCCCGATGCCCAGCTCCGGCTGCCCCGGTGCCCCGATCTTGCGGGCGATGACCACGTCGAGCTCCCCGCCGGTCTCCGCGACGACCGGGACCGCGACCGGCACGCCGCCGCGCGGGAGCGCCAGCACGAGCGGCCCCCTCCGGTCTTCCAGGGACAGCGCGGCGACGCGGCGCGCGAGCGCGCGTCCCGCCTCCGCCCGGTCGGCGAACGTCACAACGTACGGTCTACCCGGTCCGCGAGGGCGTACCCGTCACGCCTGGCGGCGCACCATCTCCGCGATCCAGACCGGCGCGAACGGCGACGTGCAGCCGGGCGGTGTGGGGTGGTCCTTCAGAACCTCCAGGCGTTCGCCGATGTCGACCGCGCGGGCGCGTGAACCGGGGTGGTCGATGCCGATCTGGGCCAGGCAGTGGTTCATCGCCCACTGCAGGCGGTCGGGCGCGTCCTTCAGGTCGGCCTCGATGACGTCGAGCAGCCCGGCCAGGTCGAGGCCCTCCGGGCTCTTCGCGACGCGCTCGACGGTCAGGGCCCAGCCGGCGCTCGCGACCACCGGATCGTGGTCGGCCAGCCAGGCCAGGCGCAGACTTTCGGCGTGCGGGCTCTTCTTCACCACGTAGTTCACGAGCCAGTCGTGGACCTTGGGGGAGCGGGCCGCGCGCAGCATCGCGTCGAGGTCGGCGCGCTCGAACGCCTTCGGGCGGCAGATCAGCAGCGCCAGCAGGCGGGCCGCGGTGTCGCCGGTCTCCCAGAGCCCGCGCGCCAGGTCCTGCTGGGTCTTCAGGCGTTTGGCGACCGCGCGCAGCCGGGTCAGGTTGACGCCGTGGTCGTCGCCGCGTCTCCCGTTGGCCGCCCGCACCTTCGGGTCGTCGAGCGTGGCGAGCTCGGCCATGAGGTCGGACACCGTCGCGTCGGTCACCCGCCGACCCTACATCATTGTTCAGTTCGCGCTTATATAAGCTGTGGGTGAATCAACGTGAGCACGACCGCGTAGACCGGTTCGTCGTCGCTCCGTTCCACGGTGTCGAGCCGCCACGGTGACCCGCGCAGCACGCCCTCCAGTTCGGCGACGCTGAGCAGCCAGTACTCGAACCAGTCGGTCGCCCGGTCGGCGTGGCGCACGCGCAGGCGCAGCCGTCCGCCGGGCAGGCCCCGGTCGCGGTTGCTGGCGTGGTAGGCGGTGTGGACCGGGTCGGCCGTGCGGTAGGGGTCGGTGGACGAGCCGAGGATCCGCGCCTCCGGTGCCGCCACGGCCGCGAGCGCCGCCAGCCGGGCGGGGGCCAGGGTGGGCGACCCGAGCAGGGACAGGTTGCTGCCGAACAGCATGAACGTGTCGAACGGGCCGGCGGGTGGGTGGTCGATGCTTCCGACGGAGGCGGTCAGCCCGCGCTCGCGGCACACCTGCACCGCTCCCGGCGAGAGGTCGATGCCCTCCGGCTCCAGGCCCCGTTCGCGGAGGGTGGCCATGAGCCGGCCGGCGCCGCAGCCGACGTCGAGGATCCGTCCCCGCGCGTGCGGGAGGACCGCGGCCTCCCGCGGCGACCACGAGTCGGCGCCGCCGAAGTAGCGGGCGGCGTCGCCGGCGCCGATGAACCCGTCGTCGCGCTCGACGATCTCGATCGACCGGCCCGGCGTGCCGCCGCCGGCCCAGCAGTGTCGCAGCAGATCTCCGAACGCGTCCCCTGGCACCGGCTCCGTCACGGTGACAGACTTCCATATCGGGCCCGGTGGATGTTCCCACGGTTTCGAACGGTTCCAGATTGGCGCATTTGGCCGTCTTCCCTGCTCATGGCCGCTGTTTCGGGGAGGCAGGGCGCTCGGGCGGCACGAAATCCATAGACCTCGGTTGATATGAGGGCATTGAGATGCAATGCTCAGTGGGAGCGCTCCCACCCCCACAGTACGCCGATGAATGGAGGACGTACGTGCGTCCACACGATTCTGACCTAGACGGACGGCGATCCCGCTCCGCTGTCCGCAAGCCCGCCGCCGCACTCGTCGTGCTGCTCGCCACGATGGCCAGCATCCTGACGTGGGTCGCCCCCGCCCAGGCCCACGGCACGATCATCAACCCGCAGACCCGCGCCTACCAGTGCTGGAAGACCTGGGGCAGCCAGCACATGAACCCGGCCATGCAGACGCAGGACCCCATGTGCTGGCAGGCCTTCCAGGCCAACCCCGACACCATGTGGAACTGGATGAGCGCGCTGCGGGACGGCCTCGGTGCCCAGTTCCAGGCCCGTACCCCCGACGGGACGCTGTGCAGCAACAACCTGTCGCGGAACAACAGCCTGAACAACCTCGGTGCCTGGAAGACCACTCCCATCAGCCGCAACTTCACGGTGCAGCTGTACGACCAGGCCAGCCACGGCGCCGACTACTTCCGGGTCTACGTGAGCAAGCAGGGGTTCAACCCGCAGACCCAGCGTCTGGGCTGGGGCAACCTCGACTTCATCACGCAGACCGGGCGGTACGCACCGTCGCAGAACATCTCGTTCAACGTCTCGACGTCGGGTTACACCGGCAACCACATCCTCTTCATCATCTGGCAGGCCTCGCACCTCGACCAGGCCTACATGTGGTGCAGTGACGTGACCTTCAGCTGATCGACCAGCTGATCGACCGGCAACACTGCGGCCCCGGAGCGTCAGCCGACGCTCCGGGGCCGGAGCTCCCCCCGACGACGAGGTGAGAAGCGATCATGATGTCCCGGGCAGCTGTGACGGGGTTGTTCCGCAACCGCTTCGCGTGGGCGGCGGTGATCCTGATGGCGACGGTCGGCGCCGTCGCTCTGGTCAACACGGCCGGTTCCGACGCGGAGCCGACGAGGGCCGGAGACGTGCGGAGCCAGATCCTGGGCCGGATGCGCACCACCCTGGAGAAGGCCGACCCGGGGCAGCACAACCACGGTGGGCACAACCCGCTGCAGGGTGACGGGCAGGCGAAGCCACCGGTGATCTGCGGGGTCCACGTCTACGGCTTCGAGCCGGAGGGCGCCACCGCGCTCGCCGACGTGAAGACGGTCTACGGCTTCCACCTCTGCGGGGTGGCCGAGCCGAAGCGCCCGTGGGACGTGGCGGTGAAGCTCGCCGGTCCCGTCATCCTGGACATGTCGACCGACCCGCCGGGCATCCAGGTGGTCGAGGCGACCGCCGACGTCATGTACATCGACCGGCTGCGCCAGATGTTCCCGGCCAAGTACTCGGAACTGGCGCAGAAAGAGGCGCTCGCCCCGTCGGAGATGTCCGACCTGCGCCGCCGCTACGACGACGCCGCCGATCTCTGACCGCCCACGTCCGGGCCGACCGCCCGCGGACGTGGCCACGGCGGAAGCTGAACTCGTAGAAATCGGCGCTCTGGCCCGCGCGCCCCGTCTCAGTCATGCCGCCGCCCCCGTGTGCTTGCCGGTCCGAAGATCGGTGACACTATGGCGACCGTCGATAGCGCGGCGTTTGCTTTTCGATTGTTTCGATCGTTGCGCGGTTCCGGCCGGTGCGGTTGGCTTGGTTTGTGGGGGATGACGGCGCAGGTCAGACGCTGTGGCGCGTCCTCGGCCCGGTCCGGTTGACCGTGGACGGGCGTGAGATCGACCTCGGGCCGGGCCGGCAACGTTCGGTGCTCGCCGTGCTGCTGATGACCCCCGGACGCACCGTCCCGGTCCAGACGCTCATCGACCGGGTGTGGGACGACCGGCCCCCGCGCTCCGGCACCGCGGCCGCCCCCTACGTCACCCGGTTGCGCCGCGTCATCGACACCGCCGCGCCCGGCGCGGACCTCGGCACGCTGCGCTTCGTCGACGGCGGCTACCGGCTCGACTGCGACCCCGACCTGGTCGACCTGCACCGCGCCCGGCGGCTGGCCGCCGAGGCCCGCGCCGCGCTCGACGACGGCGGCCCCGGGAGCGCGGCCGACGGCGGCCCAGGGAGCGCGGCCGGGCGCGCCGCCGACCTCCTCGGCCGGGCGCTGCGCGAATGGCAGTCGGTGGCCCTCGCCGGGGTTCCGGGCAGCTGGGCCACCCGGATGCGGGAGGCGCTGCACGGGGAACGGCTCGACCTGCTCGCCCTGCGCGCGGAGGCCGACCTGCGCACCGGTCGGCACGCCACCGTCATCGACGACCTGAGCGGTCCCGTGGCCGAGCACCCCACCGCCGAGCGGATCGTGGTCCCGCTGCTGCTGGCGCTGGTGCGGGCCGGCCGGTCCACCGAGGCGCTGGCGACCTACGCCCAGGTGCGCGCGAGCATCGCCGACGAGCTGGGCACCGAGCCGTCGGCCCGGCTGCGCGACCTGCACGTCCGGATCCTGCGCGACGACCCGACGCTGGTACCGCCCGGACCGCCCACCGCCGACGCACCGGGCCGGCCAGGTGACAGCCCCGCACAGCTGCCCGCCGACGTGCCCGCGTTCACCGGCCGCGACGAGGAGCTGGCGAGCCTCGACGCGGCGGCGGCCGCGGCCGGTGAGCATCCGACCGCCGTGGTCATCTCGGCCGTCGCCGGCACCGCGGGCGTGGGCAAGACCGCGCTGGCCGTCCGGTGGGCGCACCGGGTGCGGGCGCGGTACCCGGACGGCCAGCTCTACGTCAACCTGCGCGGCTACGACCCCGACCGGCCGATGACCGCCGCGGACGCGCTGACCCGGTTCCTGACCGCGCTCGGGGTGCCCGGCCAGGACATCCCGCTCGACGTCGACGACCGCGCGGCCCGCTACCGGACCGCGACCGCCGACCGGCGGATGCTGATCCTGCTCGACAACGCCTCCAGCGTCGAGCAGGTGCGTCCGCTGCTGCCCGGCACCGCGTCCTGCACCGTGGTGGTGACCAGCCGCGACTCGCTCGCCGGGCTGGCGGCCCTGCACGGCGCCCACCGGGTCCACCTCGATCTGCTGGCGCCGGGAGTCGCGCTGGCGCTGCTGCGGCGGCTCGTCGGCCGCCGGGTCGACGACGAGCCCGGTGCCGCCGCCGAGCTGGCCGAGCTGTGTGTGCGGCTGCCGTTGGCGCTGCGGGTGGCCGCCGAGCTCGCGGCCGCCCGCCCGTCCGAGCGGCTGGCCGACCTCGTCGCGGAGCTGACCGACCAGCGGCAGCGCCTGCGGCTGCTCGACGCCGGCGACGATCCCCGCGCCGCCGTGCGCACCGTGTTCTCCTGGTCGATGCGGCACCTGCCCGCACCGGCGGCCCGCACGTTCGCGCTGCTCGGCCTGCACCCCGGTCCCGACATCGACGCCCACGCGGCCGCGGCGCTCGACGGCACCGACCCCGACGGGGCCGCGCGGGCACTCGAACAGCTCGCCCGCGCGAACCTCGTCCACCGCACCGCGCCGCGCCGGTACGGGATGCACGACCTGTTGCGCGCCTACGCCGCAAGCCTCGCCACCGCCGACGGTGAACGGGCGGCCCTGGACCGGCTGTTCGACCACTACCTCGCCAACGCCGCGGCGGCCATGGACAGCCTGCATCCGGCCGACGCGAACCGCCGGCCGCGCGTCGACGCGCCCGCACCGATGCCCGCGCTCGCCGACCCCGACGCCGCGCGCGGCTGGCTCGACGCCGAGCGGCACAACCTGGTGACCGTCGTCGCGCACGCCGCCGCACACGGCTTCCCCGGCCACGCGATCCGGCTATCCGCCACCCTCTACCGCTACCTCGGCGGCGGCCACCACGGCGACGCGTTGACGGTGTACCGGCACGCCCGCGACGCCGCGCGGCAGACCGACGACCCGGCGGCGGAGGCGCAGGCGGAGTTCGGGCTCGGTGCCATCCACGGACGCCTGGGCGACTACGACCCGGCGATCGACCACCTCGGGCGGGCGCTGGTGCTGTTCCAGAAGGTCGGCGACGGAACCGGTGAGGCCCGCGCCCTCGGCAACCTCGGCATGCTCGAGGCGCACCTGGGCCGCTACGAGCCGGCCAGCGACCACATCCAGCGGGCGCTCGCCGTGTTCCGGCGGTCCGGTGACGAGGCGGGGGAGGCGCTCGCGCTGACCCAGCTCGGCCACATCGCCCGGCGGCTCGGCCGGTACGAGGACGGGGTCGACCACCATGAGCGGGCGCTCGCCCTGTTCCGGCGCACCGCGAACGCGGCCGGCGAGGCGGAGGCGCTCAACGGCCTCGGCGCCGTCGAGGCGCGGCTGGGCCGGTACGCGTCGGCGATGGAGCACCACCGGCTGGCCCTGGACCGGTTCCGGCAGGTCGGCGAGCGGACCGGCGAGGGGTGGGCGCACGACGGGCTGGGCACCGCGCACGCCGGTCTCGGCGATCGCGACCGCGCCGCGGAGCACTACCACGAGGCCCTCGCCGTCTTCCGCGAGACCGGTGACCGGGAGGGCGAGGCCTACGCCCTCAACGGCCTCGGCGAGACCGCCCGGGCCGGCGGCGACCCGGCCGCGGCCGTCGCCCGGCACACCGATGCCCTCGCCGCCGCCACCGAGACGGGCGGCGCCGACCAGTACGCCCGCGCCCACACCGGCCTCGGCGACGCGTACCGCGCCCTGGGCGACCCCGACCGGGCCCGCGGGCACTACGAGCGGGCGCTGGCCCGGTACACCGACCTCGGCGGCCCGGAGGCCGCGGACGTCCGCGCCCGGTTAACCGGTTGCGCGCCGTCCTAGCGTCGAGGGATGGACGACGTCCCGCTGCCGGACCGCCGCCTCGTCGGCGTCGGGGTGGCGCGGCGGCTCGTGGCGAGCCAGTTCCCGCGGTGGGCCGACCTTCCGGTGCGGCCGGTGCCGGTCAGCGGCTGGGACAACCAGACGTTCCGGCTCGGCGAGCACCTGACGGTGCGGCTGCCCACCGCCCGCGAGTACGCGCTGGCGGTGGAGAAGGAGCACCGGTGGCTGCCGGTGTTCGCGCCGCTGCTGCCGCTGACCGTGCCGGTGCCGGTCGCCCGGGGCGTCCCCGACGGGGACTTCGCGTTCGAGTGGTCGGTCTATCCGTGGATCGACGGGGTGACGGTCGACGCCGACAGCATCCGCGACCCGGTGGAGTTCGCCGACAGCCTGGCCGCGTTCCTCGTCGCCCTGCGGGGCGTCGACCCGACCGGCGGGCCCGGGCCGGGGCCGCACAACTGGTTCCGCGGCGGACCACCGCACAGCTACGAAGCGCAGGTGCTCCGGTCGGTCGGGCGGCTCGGCGGGCGGATCCCGCGTCCGCTCGTCCTGGAGATCTGGCAGGCCGGTGTGGACGCCACCTGGGCCGGCCGGCCGGTGTGGTTCCACGGCGACGTGGCCCCGGGCAACCTCCTGCTCCGCGACGGCGTGCTCAGCGCGGTCATCGACTTCGGCACCTGCGGCGTCGGCGACCCCGCGTGCGACCTGCCGATCGCCTGGACCCTGTTCACCGGCGCCAGCCGCGACGCGTTCCGCGCCCGGCTCGGCGTCGACGCCGGCACGTGGGCGCGGGGACGGGCGTGGGCGCTGTGGAAGGCGCTGCTGCTCTACGCCGACGCCGGCCCGGGAGCGGCAGCGGCCGCGCGCGTCGTCGACGAGATCTGCGCCGAGTACGCGTCACCGCTCCCCGGTCCGCTGGCGGTAGCGGAACACGGCGAGCCCGGTCAGGACGACTGACATCCGGCTCCGCCGCGTCATCCGGCTCCGCCGGGCAGGGCGAGCCACCGGCGCACCGCGGCGAAGTCGGCGTCGGTCAGTCCCACGGTCGGGTCGACGCGGTGGAGCAGGGCCGGCGCCGGGTGGTGCGCGGCGACCCACCGGCGGTCGGCGTCGGTGGTCTCGTCGTCGAGCCAGACGAACGGCCGCCCGGCCGCCCACCGGGTGAGGCACACGGTCTTCCAGTGCACGCCGGGTTCGTCGTCGTCCTCGTCGGGCCACTCGACGACCGGGAGGGCCGGCAGGCCCAGCGGTGGTGCGACGGCGTCGTTGGCGTCGGCCATCCAGGTCGTCGCCCAGACCAGGTCGCCGTCCAGGGCGAGGAGACGGGGCCCGTCGTCCGGGTTCAGCCTGTGCAGCAGCGGGTTGCCGACGTCGGTGCCGCCCGACGGTGGACTGTCCGGGCGCGGGCGGAACGGGATCAGGACGCCGTCGACATCGAGAAAGACGAACGGCCGCGTCATTCCGCGACCGTACCCGGCACAGGCCCGCCGCGGCGGGTCAGTGCCGCGGCGGGTCAGTGCGCGGCGGGTCAGTGGCGCGGCTGGAAGTGGCGTGCGGCGGCGTACCGGGCGACGGCGGCACCGAGGGCGGCGCCGTGCGTGTCGGCGGTGCGGAAGTGCACCCCGCCCCACACGCGGGCATCCTCCAGTTCGGCGAGGGCACCGGAGAAGCTGGTGAAGTGGCGGGTCGCGTCGGCGTCGACGCTGTAGGCGCTGAAGGGGACCCGGTCGCGACCGAAGAAGAGCGTGTAGGTCGTCATCCGCGCGGCCGTTCCGCAGGCGTGCCCGGACGGGTACTCGGGGAAGGGCGGCGTCACCAGCAGGGGCATCCACGTGGGATCGGCCACGGTGAGCGGGTTCCCGTCGGTGTCGGCGAGCTGGATCGCCGTGACCGGCCGCCAGAAGCTCCACTTCTCCTTCTGCGCGAAGCAGGCGATGGCCGCGTCGGCGCCGATGAGGTCGATCATCGCGAACAGGCGGGCCGTCCGCAGGACGCTCAACCGCTGGGTCGTCGCGAGCTGCCGCTTCACCTGCCACATGACGTTGTTGCGGTCGTGCCACCAGATTGCGGCCTCGGTCTGGTCCGCGGTGCGGACCGTGCTGGTGGCCCGGCCGACGAGCGTCACCTCCCCGACGTCGCGGGCGTACGCGGCGCTGGTGAGCGCCGGCGGCCCGGGCGTGGGGAACCGCGACACGTCGCCGACGAGGAACGGCCGCACGTGCCCGCTCCACGCCGAGTCCGAGCCGAACGTCGGCGGCGTCGGGCGCCACTCGCCCGGCCGGGTGCCGACCACCCAGGTCTGGTCGCCGAACGCGCCGTCGTCGCGGCGGTCGGCCACCATCGCCGCCGCGGTGCGCTCGCCGAGCGCGATGCCGCGCCGCTTCGCCCGGCCGTCGGGGATCCCGGCGAGGAACTCGTCGTACTGCGCGCGCAGGCGGTCGCTCTGGTCGGGGAACAGCGCGGCGAGAACCAGGTGCGAGGCCGCGCCGACGGCCGCGTCGACCGACTCGGTGCCGTCGGCGCGCGGGGCGCCCAGGTACGGCTGGTACGGCGTGCCGGCGATCGCGTTCACCGCGTCGTAGGCGGCGCCGTGCACCATCGCGAACGCCCGCGCCTGCACGTTCGGCTGCTGCCGGGCGATGTCCCAGATCGCCGTCTGGGCGTTGAGGTCCCAGGTGATGACGGGGTTGGCCCGCGCCGCGGAGGCCGGCTCCGCCGCGGCGGCGGGCGCCACGGGTGCGGCGAGCGCCGGAGCCGCCACGAGCGCGAGAGCCGCCACGAGCAGGGGGATCCGCCGATGCCAACGCCTCATGGCAACCTCCGTCACCGCGTGCCGGAAAGGACGCCCCACCGTATATCGACCATCGGCGATTGGCTGTCCGGATGGTGACCCCTTACGGCGGCAACGGTCCCGACCCGGCGGGACTTTGGTCCTGACCTGCGGCGCACGTGCTGAATCCGGCTTGGATCACCGCTAGAAATGTCGACGGGACGTGCACGGACACGGCTCGGAAGTGGAGAACTGAGATGAAGACGGTGCTGGGACGGTCGACGGTCGTCACCGCGGTGGCGGCGGCCCTGCTGGCGGTTCCGGGCGCGGCCTCGGCGCACGAGAAGTGGTTCGTCGAGGACCCGCACACGTACCCGGGCGACTGGGCGTTCGTGATGCGCCCGGTGACGCTGGGGCTCATCGTGGCGGTGGTGCTGGTCGCGGCGGTCTGGCGGTACGTGGCCGTCCGGTTCCTGCCGACCCCGGAGCTGCGGCCGTTGCGCTTCCTCGGCCGCCTGGTGCCGTACGTCCCCCGGCTGCTCGCGGTCCACCTCGGCGTGTCGCTGCTCGCCGCGGCCGTGTCGCGGCACTTCCTGACCCACGACCTGAGCGTCGACGACCTGCCGGGCGGCTCGGTGCTGCTGCTGGCCGAGGGCGCGCTCGGCATCTGGTTCATCGCCGGCGTCCGGCTGCGGGGCGCGGCCGTCGGCCTGACGCTCGTCGGGCCCCTGGCCCTGCTGGTGACCGGACCGGTCGGCCTGCTGTCGGCGATGGACCTGCTCGGTGTGGCGCTGTTCCTCGCGTTCGTCCCGCCGTCGGACGCGCCCTTCGGCCGCGTGGAGCCGGACGCGGCGACGCTGCGGCGGGCCCTGCTGGCGCTGCGCCTCGGTGCCGGTGGCGCGCTGATCACGCTCGCCTTCGCCGAGAAGCTGGCGAACCCGGCGCTGGCCCGGGAGACCCTGCGGCTGTTCCCGCAGCTCGACGTCTTCTCGCTGGTGGGCATCCACCTGCCCGTCGACACGTTCGTGGCGGTCGCGGGCGTCACCGAGCTGCTGTTCGGCCTGCTGGTCATCTCCGGGGCGCTCCCGCAGGTCGCGGTGCTCGTCGCCGGCATCCCGTTCAACGCGACGCTGATCCTCTTCGGCGGCACGGAGCTGCTGGGCCACCTGCCGGTCTACGGCATCTTCCTCACGCTGCTGGTGTACGGCTCCGACCCGCGCACCGCCGCGCTGGTGCGGTGGCTGCCCGAGATCCGCCGGCGGCCGGCGGCGACGGTCGGTGGCCGCGGTGGCCGTGACGGTCGCCGGGCGATGGCGCGCGCATCGATGTAGGGCGATGTAGGCTGACCCGCGACCCTGGAGGTGTCATGCGTAGCTGGCTGTCGGCGGTCGTCGCCGCGAGTGTGCTCGCCATCGGCGTCGTCGCCGCACCCGGCGCGGCGTCCGCCGAGAACGTGGAGCCCGCCGCCGGGACCGCTGCCGCCGGGGGCGGGCAACCGTCGGTGACGCGCGGTCCGTGCCGGTACACGGCGACGCCCGACGACCCGGCCGCCCGCCCGGTGCCGCTGCCGCCGGACCCGCGGCGCACGCCCAGCCGGGGCACCATCGACGTCTCCCTGTGGACGAACTACGGCCGCATCCCGATGACGCTCGACCGGTCGCTGGCCCCCTGCACCGTGCAGAGCCACGTGCACCTGACGCTCTTCGGCTTCTACAACCGCACGATCTGCCACCGGCTCACCGCCTACCCGACGCTGAGCGTCCTGCAGTGCGGCGACCCGAGCGGCACCGGCGAGGGCGGTCCGGGCTACCGGTACCGGGACGAGCTGCCGACGAACCTGCCGCCGGCCCCCACCGACCCCACCGGCGAGCGCAAGGTCTACAAGCGCGGCACGCTCGCGATGGCCAACGCCGGCCCCGACACCAACGGCAGCCAGTTCTTCCTCGTCTACAAGGACTCGGCGCTGCGGCCGAACTACACCATCTTCGGCACGGTGAGCCCCGAGGGGATGGCGGTCCTCGACCGCATCGCTGCGGACGGGATCGCACCCACGCCGGACGACCCGGCCCCGGTCGACGGCGCGCCCGCGGAGGGCGTGCGGATCGGTCTGGCGACGATCCTTTTCTGACCGCGTGAGCGCGGCCGTGAACCGAACTGCCGCCCCGCGACGATGATGGGGTGTGACACCGACCCCCACGGACGCTGATCTGCTGGCGCGGATCGCCGTCGGCGACCGTGCCGCGTTCGAGGCGTTCTACCGTCGCCACTCCGTGTGGCTGGCGATGCGGCTGCGGTACCGGTGCGCCGACGCGTCGCTCGTCGACGACGTGGTCCAGGAGACGTTCCTCGACCTGTGGCGCGGCGGCGCGTCCCGGTACCGCGAGCCCGGCGACGTGGCCGGCTGGCTGTGGCGCATCGGCTCGCGCCGGCTCGTCGACGCGCTGCGCCGGCAGGGCGCCTGGGACCGGCTGCGGCACCTGCTGTCGTGGTTCCGCCCGTCGACCGAGTCGTCGGCGGAGGACCTCGTCCTGCGCGGCGTCGAGCACGGTGACCTCGGCGGCGCCCTCGACCGCCTCTCGCCGGAACTGCGCGCCGTCGTGCAGGCCACGGTCCTCGACGGGCTGAGCACCGGCGAGGCCGCCGTGCTGCTCGGGATACCACCCGGAACTGTCAAGACCCGGGCGATGCGGGCCCGCCGGCAGCTACGCGGGGAGCTGGCATGACCACCTGGCACCTCACCGACGCCGACCTCACCGGCTACGCCGACGGATCGCTCGCCGCGCCGTTCGTCTGGTCGGTGGAGGCGCACCTCGCGGCGTGCGAACCCTGCCGCGCCCGGCTGACGGCGGCCGCGCCGGCGGCCCTGCTCGACGAGGGGTGGCAGCGGCTCGACGCCGCGCTCGACGCGCCGGTTCCCGGTCCCGTCGAACGGGCGCTCGTCGCGGTCGGCGTGTCCGAACCGACGGCCCGGCTGCTCGCCGCGACCCCGGCGTTGCGCCTGTCGTGGGTGTCGGCGGTCGCGGTGACGGTCGCGCTCACGGCACTGATGGCGTATGTCGCCGACCCGGTCGTGTTCCTCGTGCTGACGCCGCTGCTGCCGCTGCTCGGGGTGGCGGCCGCGTTCGGGCCCCGTACCGACCCGACCTACGAGCTGACCGTCGTGGCGCCCATCCACACGTTCCGGCTGGTGCTGCTGCGGTGCGTGGCGGTGCTGTCGGTGGTCACCGTGCTCGCCGCGGTCGCCACGCTCGTCATGGCCACCGAGGGGCCGCCGGTCGTCGGCTGGTTCCTGCCGTCGCTCGGTCTCACCTCGGCGGCGCTGCTCCTGGCGCCGCGCCTCGGCCCGGTGACCGCGTCCTCGGTGGTCGGTGCCGGGTGGCTGGTCCTCGTCGTGGCGACCGGGCTGTCGACGGACACCGTGCTCTTCTCCCTCGCCGGCCAGGCGGTCATCGCCGTCGGTGCGGCCGCCGCCGCCCTCGGGCTGCGCAGCCGTGCCCACGCGTCCGACACGGCCGGCCTCTCCCCGCGTCACCTCAGAAGGAGCGACCGATGACGACAACCGCGACCACCGTCGCGCTCAGGGCGAGCAACCTCACCCTGCGGTACGGCCGGACGACGGCGCTGGACGGCGTGTCGTTCACGCTCGACACCGGTGTCACCGGGCTGCTCGGCCCCAACGGCGCGGGCAAGACCACGCTGCTGCGCATCGTCGCGACCGCGATCAACCCCGACGCCGGCGAGCTGTCGATCCACGGCCACGACCCGCGGACCGGGCCCGGCCGGCTCGCCGCCCGGCGCCGGATCGGTTACCTGCCACAGGATCCCGGCTTCCACCCGCTGTTCACGGCGTTCGAGTTCGTCGACTACGTCGCGATCCTCAAGGAGCTCACCGACCGGCGCGCCCGCCACGCCGAGGTCCGCCGGGTGCTCGACGCGGTCGGCCTGGGTGACCGGCGCGGCAAACGGATCCGCACCCTGTCGGGCGGTATGCGCCAACGCGTCGCGCTGGCCGCCGCCCTCGTCGGCGACCCCGATCTACTGGTGTTCGACGAGCCGACCGTCGGTCTGGATCCCGAGCAGCGCCTGCGGTTCCGGGAGCTGTTCGCCGACCTGGGGGAGAGCAGGGCGGTGCTGCTGTCGACCCACCAGACCGAGGACGTGATGTCGTTGTGCCGCGAGGTCATCGTGCTCGACCACGGCGGCGTGCGCTTCACCGGCACACCCACCGACCTGGCCGCGCTGGCGGCCGGAAGGGTGTGGACGAGCGGCACCCGCGAGACAGCCGCGCTCGCGTCGTGGCGCACCGGCAGCGGGCTGTTCCGTAACGTCGGCGACCCGCCGCCCGGCGCCGACCTGATCGAACCGTCCATAGAGGACGGTTACCTCACGCTCGTCGGCCTCCAGGGGGACCGGTGACCGCACTCCTGGAGCGGCCGGCGCCACCGCCGCCCGTCGACCACCGCCGCGCGATGCTCGCGCTCGCCCGGGTCGAGTCCGTCCGGCTGGTGCGCCACCCGCTCCTCGTCGTCGCGGCGGTGCTGTTCCTCGGGCCGTGGGTGTTCTTCCTCGCCAATGGCGCCGACCGCCACCCGACCCTGCGCGACGACGCGCTGGAACTGCAGTTCCTCGTGCTCCTGCTGTTCGGCAGCGCCGCGATGGTCGCGGCCAACCTCGTCGCGTTGCGCGGCCACCGCCACCACGTCGACGAGTTCTTCGGCGTGCTCACGCTGACGCGCGCGCGGCGGACCGGCGGGCTGCTGCTCGCCCTGCTGCCGACCGGTGCCCTGGCGGCCGTGCTGGTGCTGCTGCGGCTCGGCGTGTCCGCGGCGCTGCCGGGCTCGGTCGGCCGCCCGCACTGGGCCGAGGTCCTCATCAGCCCCGTTCTGGTGCTGCTGCTCGGTTCCGTCGGGGTGCTGCTGGCGACGCTCGTCCGCAGCGTCGTCGTCGCACCGGTCGGTGTGCTCGCCGTCCTGGTGTCCACAGTGGTCGGTGGCGTCGCCTCGGAGCCGGGCCGCGCGATGATGGCGCTGGTTCCGCTGCAGGTCCGCTACCCGCCGCACGCGCTGCCCGACGTGCTGGTCGACCGGCCGTCCGCCGGTCACCTGGCCTACCTCGTGGGGCTGACCCTGCTGGTCGCCCTCGGCGCGCTGGTGCGCACGGGCGCGCGGGGGAGTGCGACGTACGTCGCCGCCGGGCTCGCCGCGGCGCTGGCCGCCGGCGGGGTCGCGGCGCAGCTCCCCGAACGGGCCGACGTGGTGCGGGCCCGTGCCGCCGCCGTGGACGCCCCGGCGCCGCTGCACACCTGCCGCACCGTCGACGGCGCGACGTACTGCGCGTTCGACGACTTCACCCCGTGGATCGACGAGTGGGCCGACGTGGTCGCCGCGGTGCGGGGCCCGATGCCCGCGGTCGCCGGTCCGCCGCTCGCCGTGCGGCAGCGCATCCCGGCCGACGGCTCGTGGCTCGCGGGCACCAGCACGCTGGAGGAGCGGCAGGCCGCCGCCGCGCGTCGCGACGCCGACGACACCGCCGCCGGGCAGCCCGGCGCCGTCGCGGTCGGCACGGACTGGTCGGCGCGGGCCGCCGCCGCGCTCGCCGCCGCGGTGGCCTACCGGCTCGTCACCGGCGCCGACCCCGACAACGGCGACGGGCTCGTCTGCGGCGCCCGGGGCGCGCTGGTCGTCTGGCTGGTCGGGCAGGCGGGCGGGCGTCTCGCCGCCGGCCTGCGCGAGGCCGACGAGCTGAGCTGGGGCGCGTTGACGCTGTCGGACCCGGTGCTCTCCGGGATCCAGCTCAGCGTTCCCGACACCGACGCGGCGTCCGGGCTGGCCCTGCTGGACAGGCCGGTGGCCGGGAGCACCGCGCTCGTGCGGCGGCACTGGGCCGAACTGACGGACCCGGCCGTCGGCGTCGACCGGTTCGCCGCCCTCCTCGGCGTGCCCGCCGCGCCGCTGCCGCCCGTCGAGGAGAGGCACGCCGGGTGCGCGTCCTGACCGTCGCCGGGCTGCTGGCCGTCCCGTTGCTGCGGGCCGCCCGCTGGCTGCCGTTCGGCATCGCCGCCGCCGTCGGGTTCGCGATCCCCGGCGTCCCGTCGCTCATGTCGGTGGACCTCCAGCCGGGCGACCTGGTCGGGCTGCTCCGGGTCGCGGCGGCGTGCCTCGGCGTCGGGATCGTGTTCCTGTTCGACGACCCGGCGAAGCCGAGCACGGTCACGGCACCGACGTCGGCCACGGTCGTCACCGCCGTGCGTGCCCTGTGGGCCGGTGCGGCCGCCGCGCTGTGGTGGGCGGCGACGCTCGGCGTCACGGTCGCCGGCGCCGCGGACGGCGTCGGCGACGCGCTGCCGCGCGGCGACCTCACCCTGGAGGCCGCGACGTTCGCCGCGGTCGGCGTCGCGGCGGCGGTGTGCCTGTGGCGCGGCTCCGCCCGCGGGGTGACCGGGCCGGTGGCGGCACCGGCCGCGCTGCTCCTGCTGATCGGCGCGCTGCTGCTCCCGGACCGGCTCGCGCTGATGGCGCAGGTCGGCTCCCCGGCCTGGGCGGCGGCACACGACCGCTGGACGGTCCTGCTGGTGACCGCGGTCGCCGTGGCCGCGCTGGCGACCGCGCGGCGGCCGGGCGGGGCGCTGTTCCGGCGGTCCGGTCAGGCGCGGGCGAGCAGGTCGCGCATCAGCTCCTCCTCGCGGTGATACGTCTCGAAGTGACCGCCCTCCCACACGTGCAGGTCGGCCGACGGGAGCCGGTCGACCACCCGTCGGGCGGCCTGCAACGGCGCGTTGGCATCGTGGCGGGAGTGGTACCAGACGATGTGGCTGGTCACGTCCTCCGGCGCGATGTCCCACTCGAACATCGCGAGCGCCTCGTCGCACCAGCCCTCCGCGCCGGGCCGCAGGGCCTCGGCCAGGTTCTGCTCCAGCGTCAGCTGCCAGGTGGGGTCGCTCATCACCGCCTGGTCGGTGGGCGGGGCGTCCCGCAGCGCGTCGCGGAATCCGCCGAGCGGGTCGGCGAGGATCTTCTCCCGGACGTCGCGCAGCAGCGGGAACAGCGCGTCCCAGCCGCCGTCGCGCATGCGCCGGTGCGCGTCGGCGTTCAGCCCGATCAGCGACGGCAGGTCGTCGTCGGTCAGCGGCGCGGCGCCGACGACCACCGTCGCGGCGCTCACCCGCTCCGGGTGCCGGGCGCACATCGCGAGCACGTGCGGACCGCCGCCGCTGCCACCGGCGACCGGCACCCGGTCGAGGCCGAGGTGGTCGAGCAGTTCGGCCAGGTCGTCGGCGACGTCGGCGAGACCGCGGCCGGGCAGCCGGGTCGAGGCGCCGTACCCGGGCCGGTCGGCCATGACGACCCGCACCCCGAGCCGCTCCCAGACCTCGGGCCGCGGGTAGCGGGCGAACCGGGAGCCGGGCGTGCCCTGCAGCCGCAGCACCGGGATCCCGTCGGGCACCCCCCACTCGTGCCAGGCGAGCGTGCGCCCGTCGCGAAGCGTCAACCGTCCGTCCACATCCGTCGCTGAGGTCATGGCCGCCATCCTTCCAGCCACGTTCCGGCGCGGCGTGCGGGCTGGTGACCGGTTCACGACGCGTCCCGGACCTCGTCGCCGGGACCGTCACCGGGTCGCTCACCGGACGGCGGCGCGACGCGCAGCTCCTCCAGCGCCGCGCCGCCGTCGCGCAGCAGGGCGCCGTCGGCGTCCTCGATGAACAGCAGGTCGGCCTCGACGTGGCGGGCGGCGGCCGACAGCAGCAGCGCCACCACCGGGTCGGACTGCTCCCGCCGCAGCGTCTGCAGGTTGCGCAGCTCCCGCAGCAGCAGCCCGCGCTGGTGACCCAGCACCGCGCGCACCGTGTCGGCCGAGCCCGACCGGGCGGCGGCGGTGACCTTGAGGAAGAAGTCGTCGCGGAAGCCGCTGCCGCGCGGGCTCGGCGTGTCGAGCCACCGCGACAGCTCGGCCCGCCCGGTGTCCGTGATCGCGTACACCACGCGGTCGGGCCTGACCTGCTGGGCGTGGCGCTTGGACACCACGTGACCGTCGCGGGAGAGCCGGTCGAGCACCTGGTACAGGTGACCGATGTTGAGCGTGCCCCACTGCGGGCCGACCGCCGCCTCGAACGCGCCCTTCAGTTCGTAGCCGTAGCTGGGGCCGGCCGCCAGGAGCGCCAGGACCGCGTGCTGGATCGGCATCTCACCGGTCACCGTCTGCCGCTTGCATTGTGACAATGTATCGCGCAGAGTGTGGAGCGGCGATCGGGGGAGGGGTCGAGCGGTGGTCCGGTTCATCTGGCGGTACCTGCGGGGCCGGCTCGGCAGGTCGGTGGCGCTGCTGGCGGGGGTGCTGGTGGCGACCACCGGCTTCGTCGTGCTCACCGGTGCCACCGACACGTCCCGGCTCGAGGTCACCGGCTCGGTCGGGCGGGAGACCCGCGCCGCGTACGACATCCTGGTCCGGCCGAAGGGCGCCCGCACACCCCTGGAGGCGCGGCAGCGCCTGGTGCGGCCCAACTACCTGTCGGGCCAGTTCGGCGGGCTCACGTTCGACGACTGGGCGAAGGTCCGCGACGTGCCCGGGGTCGGCGTGGCGGCACCGATCGCGATGATCGGCTACTCGACGATGAGCCTGCACGTGCCCGTCGACGTCACCGACGCGGTCGACCGTAGCCTCGACCGGCAGGTCATCCGCGTCGACACCACCTACGAGGCCGAGCGTGGCCTGTCCCGCGCGGATGCCGCGCCCGGCTGGGTGTACGTGACGAAGAACAGCGTGATCTACCCCTCCTTCGAGCCTTCGCCGGACCGACCCGGGCGGTACACCGACGGCCGCGAGTACCCGCCCTTCGACTGCGGCGGCGGGCTGTTCCCGTACCCCGACCGGGAGGTGCTGCCCGACGGCACCACGGTGCCGGTGTGCCCGACCGACCAGTCGGCCGGCGACCTGCGGGCGGGTCAGACGCGGTCCGACCTCGAGCGGCCATGGTGGTACACCGTCCACCTGCGCCCCGACGGGCGCTTCGAGACGGGCAGCCGCAGCGGGCCCGGTGCGCCCCTCGGCCGACCGGTCGACCGGCTCGTCGTGCGGGCGTTCGCCACGGTGCCGTTCCTGCTCGCCGCCGTCGACCCGGACTCGGAGGAGCGGCTCGTCGGCCTGCGTGGCGCCACCGTGGCCGGGCGCGCGCTCACCGGCGCCGACCGGCCCACCGACACCCCGACGACGGCGAACATCACCGCGCAGCGCATCTTTCCAGCGGTCGCGAGCAGCCGGGCCTACGTCGACCTGAAGGCCGCCACCCGGTTGTCGCGGCTGGCATCGCCGCAGGTCTCCGGCCTGTCGTCGGACGCGGTACGCACCGCGCTCACCGCGTCGGCGGGCACGCCCGCCGGTGAGTGGCGCGGCGACGTCAACGACCGGTACCGCGAGTCGATGGACCGGCGCATGGCCGCCGACGCGCTGAGCGGCGAACTGCTCGAGACGGTCGTGCAGCCCGGCCCGGTCTCGTACGAGCGGCTGCCCGACGGCACCCTCCGCGCCACGACCGTTCCGCGGGCCCCGGACGTCTTCGGCGCGGGCCGCTTCGCCGGCCTGCCCCAGCCGTGGCTGGCCGCCGACCAGTGGTTCCGCCCGCTGACCCGGGTCGAGCTCGTCGACCCCGCGTCCGGCGGCGCTTTCCGCAGCTGGCGGCCCGTCGGCCTCTTCGACCCGGAGAAGCTCACCGGGTTCAGCGACGTCTCCCGCGTGCCCCTGGAGACCTACGAGCCGCCGGCGGTCACGGGCGCCGACCCGGCCAGCCGCGCGGCCCTCGGCGACCAGCCCCTGCTGCCCGGCGGCAACCCGGGCGGCTACCTCTCCCCGCCGCCGCTGCTGCTGACCAACCTCGACGTCGTGCCGGCGCTGTTCGACCGGTACCCGGACCGGGCGGCCGCACCGATCAGCGCGATCCGGGTCAAGGTCGCCGGCGTCGACGGGTTCAGCGAGGTCAACGCCGAGCGGGTGCGGGCCGCCGCCGAGGAGATCGCCCGGCGCACCGGCCTCGACGTCGACATCACGCTCGGCTCGTCGCCCGAGCCGCAGACCGTCGAGCTGGCCGCGGGCGCGTTCGGCCGGCCGGAGCTGCGGGTCGGCGAGGGGTGGTCGTCGATCGGCGTGGCCAGCCGGATCGTGCGGGCCGTCGACCGCAAGAGCCTGACCCTGTTCGCGCTGGTGCTCGTCGTGTGCGCGCTGTTCCTCGGCAACGCGGTGAGCGCCGCCGTGCGTGACAGACGCACCGAGCTGGCGGTGCTGTCCTGCCTGGGCTGGCCGGCCCGGCGCATCGCCGCGTCGGTCCTCGGCGAGGTGGCGGTGATCGGCACCGTCGCCGGGCTCGCCGCGGTGGGCCTGTCCCTACCGCTCGCCGCGGTGCTCGACATCCGGGTGCCGGCCGGGCGGGCCGCGGTCGCGGTCCCGGTCGCCCTCGCCCTGGCGCTCGTCGCCGGCCTGGTTCCGGCCGTCGGCGCCGCGCGGACCCATCCCGCGGCGGCGCTGCGGCCGGTGCGCGGAACCTCCCGCCGGCGCCGGCACGCCCGCGGCGTGTTCGGGCTGAGCGTGGTCAACCTGACCCGCGTGCCGGGGCGCACCGTGCTCGGCGCCGGCGCGCTGGCGATCGGGGTCGCCGCGCTGACCGTGCTCGCCGCCGTCACCATCGCGTTCCACGGCACGGTCGTCGGCACGCTGCTCGGCGACGCCGTCTCGGTGACCGTGCGGGGCGTCGACCGGCTCGCCGCCGGCGCGACGGTGCTGCTGGGCGTCGTCGCCGTCGCCGACGTGATGTACCTCAACGTCCGCGACCGCGCCGCCGAGCTGGCCACGCTGCGCGCGACCGGGTGGACCGACGCCGCGCTCGTACGGCTCATCGCCTACGAGGGCGGGCTGCTGGGCCTGCTCGGCGCGGTGACCGGCGCCGGTGCCGGGCTCGCCGCGGCCGCCTGGCTGGTCGGCGACGTGCCGTACCGGCTGGTCGCCGTCGCGGTCGGCACCGCCGCCGTCGGCGTGCTGGTCGCGGGCGTCGCCGCGATCGTTCCGACCGTACTGCTGCGCCGCCTGCCGGCCGCGCGTCTCCTGGCCGAGGAGTGACGATGATCAGGATCGAGAACCTGTCGAAGCGGTACGGGGACATCGTCGCCGTCGACGGCATCAGCCTCGACGTGGCGGCCGGCGGCACGGTGGCGCTCACCGGACCGAGCGGCTCGGGCAAGTCGACGCTGCTGCACCTCGTCGGCGCGATCGAGCGGGCCGACAGCGGATCGATCACCGTCGACGACGTCGAGGTCACCGCGCTCAGACGCGGACGGCTCGCCGCGTACCGGCAGCGGATCGGCTTCGTGTTCCAGCGGTACCACCTGCTGCCGCCGCTCACCGCGCTGGACAACGTGGTGGCGCCGACGCTGCCCTACCGGGTCACCTACGACCGGGCCGCGCGGGCCCGGGAGCTGCTCGACGCGGTCGGCCTCGCCGGCCGCGAGAAGGCCGTGCCGTCGGAGCTGTCCGGCGGCCAGCAGCAGCGCGTCGCGATCGCCCGCGCGCTCATGGGGGAGCCGGCGCTGCTGCTCGCCGACGAGCCGACCGGCAACCTCGACTCGAAGACCGGCCAGCAGATCCTCGACCTGCTGCTCACGCTGCGCGAACAGCGCGGGATGACGATCCTGCTGGCGACACACGAGCAGCACGTCGCCGCGCGCTGCGACCGTCTCGTCCGGTTGTCCGATGGCGCGGTGACCGACGACCTCGACCTGCGCGACGGCGAGGACCCCGCGACGACGCTCGCGCGGGCCATCCAGATCCGCCTGTAGGGCTACGGCTGACGGGGTAGCCGCTCGGTGAGGCTCTCGCGCAGGTCGTCGGGCAGCCCGTCGAGGTCGAGCAGGGCGGGAATGAGGTCGGGCTCGGTCATGAACGCGTGGAACGCCCGCGCGATCGTGACGCCGTGCGCCGGCCGGTCCTCGACGGTGACGGTGTCGCCGGCCAGCACCTCACCCTCCTCGAGCACGCGCAGGTAGGCGCCCGGGCGGTTCATCCGGGTGAACGTCTTCGTCCACCGGGGCTCGCCCATCTTGTGCTGGAACGTGGCGCACGGGATGCGGCCGAACGTCGGCTGCAGCACCAGCCGCGGACCGATGCGCCAGCGCTCGCCGATGACCGCGCCGTTGACGTCGACGCCCTCGGTGGTGAGGTTCTCGCCGAACAGGCCGTTGGCGAGCGGACGGTTGAGCCGCGACTGCCACCAGTCGTAGTCCTCGCGCGCGTAGGCGTACACGGCCTGGTCGTCGCCGCCGTGGTGCTCGATGTCGAAGATCTGGTCGCCGACGAGGCCGCTGTGCAGTCCCACCGTCCTGGGACCGGGCGCGCGGACGGTGACCAGGCGGTCGACCGGCTGCTTGTTGATACCGGTGACCCCCACGCGCTTGGCCGGGTTCGGCTCGGGTACCGCCAGGTTGACCGACGCGATCCTGCTCACGCCCGGCAATGTATCCGCCCCGCCGCACCCACGCCCGTCAATTACCGGTGTCCGGGCACGCGCCGCACGCCCGGGCTCCTACCGGTGCCGGGCCTTCCGGGCCGCCAGGTCGGCCAGCGCCGTGAACATGCCCACCAGCACGCGGTCGTAGACCCGGTCCGGCAGGAGCCAGCGCACCAGCAGCGCCGCCTTCGCGCCGCGCCCGACCGCGTAGCGGGTGCGCGGACGCCGTGCCGTCGCGGCCCGGCCGATCGTCCGCGCGACCACCGACGGCTCCGACAGGGCCGCGGTCTCCGAGGCGAGCGACACCGCGTACCGGCGGGCGTAGCCGGCGTACGCGCCGTCGCCGGAGGTGGCGAGCAGCCGCTCGCCGGCGACCCGCGGGAACTCGGTCGCGACCCCACCCGGCTGGATCATGACCACGTGGATGCCGAGCGGCTTCAGCTCGACGCGGAGGCAGTCGCTGAGCCCTTCCAGGGCGTACTTCGTCGCGTGGTACCACCCGCCGAGCGGCTGGTACATCCGCGCGCCGACCGAGGAGACGTTGATGATGCGCCCGGATCCCTGCGCCCGCAGGTGGGGGAGCACCAGCTGGCACAGCCGGGCCGCGCCGAAGACGTTGACCTCGAACTGCCGCCTGGCCTCGTCCATCGGCACGTCCTCCAGCGCGCCGAACGAGCCGTACCCGGCGTTGTTCACCAGGACGTCGATGCGTCCCGTCTCCGCGACGACCCGGTCGACCAGCGCCGCCAGGTCGGCACCGTCGGTGACGTCGACGCGGACGGTGCTGACGCCGAGCTCGGCGAGCGGGGCCATCCGGTCGACCCGCCGGGCGACCGCGTAGACGCGGAAACCGAGCCCGTGCAGGCGGCGGCTCGTGGCCGCGCCGATGCCGGCGGACGCACCGGTGACGATCGCGACCCTGGCCATGAACCCCGAGGGTAGCGATCCCTGTCTATCCGGTCGAGGTCCTGCCGGTCGGGTGCGGCAGGGTCGCCGCGGTGGCCGCCAGCGGCCGGTCGGTGCGCCCCTCAGCCGGCGCGGGCGGCGCGCCGCTGGGTCTTCGCGTCGTACATCGCGGCGTCGGCGTGCCGGAGCAGGTCCTCCGGCGCGGCGACGCCGTCGGTGGACAGCGCGACCCCGATGCTCGCGCCGACCCGCACCTCGTGGCCGTCGAGCGGCACCGGGTCGACGAACGCGGCCCGGATGCGGTCGCTCACGTGCCGGGGGCCGTGCGGCAGGTCGACGCCGTCGAGGAGGATGACGAACTCGTCGCCGCCGAGCCGGGCCGCGGTGTCACCGTCGCGGAGCAGGTCGGTCAGGCGCTGGCCGACGTGTACCAGCAGCCGGTCGCCGACGGCGTGGCCCAGCGTGTCGTTGACCTGCTTGAAGCCGTCCAGGTCGAGGAACAGCAGCGCGAGGTGGTGCCCGGGGTCGGCGACCGAGCGCTGCCACGCGCGCCGGAGACGCTCGGTGAACAGGGCCCGGTTCGGCAGTCCGGTCAGACTGTCGTGCAGGGCGGCCTGGCGCAGCCGCTCCTCGCTCTCGTGCAGCGAGCGCAGGAGCGCCGTGTGCTCCAGCGCCAACGCCAGCAGCGCGCCGGAGTGGTTCATCATCTCGCGGCCCGGCGGCGTGGTGTCCTGGATGCGGCCGACCGCCGCGAGCATTCCCCAGTCGTGTGCCTCGCTGCGCACCGGCACGACGAACACGATCTGCCCGGCCTCGCCGTCGGCGAGCGCGAACAGGTCGGCGGGCGGGAACTCCTCGACCGGCAGCACCGCGCGCGTCGACGCCCGGGCCGGGTCGGCCGCGTCGTACGCGCCGACGATCTCGATCGCGCGCTCACCCGGTCGCCACAGGCCCAGGCGGCCGGCGCGGGCCGGGGTGCGGCCCAGCCAGGCCAGCCCCAGCGGGTCCCGGCCGTGCCGGCCGAGGAGCTCGATGCTGAGCCCGTACTGGATGTCGAGGGTCTTCTGCAGGTAGGCGGTGTCGTCGAACTGGGCGCGGTACCGGTCCTCGGCGAGCTGCAGACCCTTCGGCGGGCAGCCGCACGAGTCCCGGACGACGAGCTCGGAGGGGACGACGTGCATGCCCGGACCCTGCCCGAGCAGCTCGTACGCCAGCCGGCCCAGCCGGTCGAGCGGCTGGCACACGGTCGTCAGGCTGGGCCGCAGGAAGCGGGCGTCGGCGATGTCGTCGAACCCGACCACGGCCAGCGTGCCGGGCACGTCGTACCCGGCGCCGGTCAGCGCCCGGACCAGACCGATCGCGTTCCGGTCGGTGCCGAGCACGATCGCGGTCGCGGGCATGCCGGCCGCGATGAGCCGCTCGGCGATGTCCACGCCGCCGGTCTCGTGGTTGTCCATCGCGTCGAACAGCAGCGCCGGGTCGGGCTCGATGCCGTGGTCGCGCAGGCCCGTCCGGTAGCCCTCGTGCCGCTCCCGGAGGTCGAAGTGGTCGAGGTCGCCGCCGAACGCGATCCGCTCGTGTCCGTGCGCGACGAGATCGTGGACGCTGTCGCGGACGCCGCCCCGGTTGTCGGCGACCACGACCGGGCACTCGACCCCGGGCAGCTCGTGGCCGATCAGCACCACCCCGATGCCGGCGTCACGCATCCGCCGCACGTACGCGGCGTCGACGGCGCCGGGGAGCACCACCGCGCCGTCGAGGTGGTTCCAGGCGACCGGCTGGCGGAAGTCGGGCACCCCGCTGATGTCGGCGCTCGGCGAGCCCGGGTCGAGCGTCTGCACGGCGATCGTCCGGTCGCCGGCCGCCACCGCGGCCCGGTTCACGCCGGCGATCAGCGCACCGTAGTAGTCCCCGCCGACGAAGGGGGAGAGGACCGCGACAGTTCGGGTGTCCGGCACGCCACCTCCGTCTCGTCCGCTCCACCCGTCACACGTGTCGGGTCTGTGAGTACGTTCGGCAGGTCCGGCCGGTTCCTGAGGCCGACTCCCGGTCGACGCCGGTCCGGCGGCGGCCGTTCGATGGGTACGAAGAAGCCTCGCACGGTCGGCGCCAGCGCGCCGACGCGGTTCAGCTTCTTCGGGACGGGCGTGCCGCGGTACCCGAGGCCGTCGCCCAGCGGCTGGTGGACCTCGACGAACCCGCCGTCGGGCAGGCGCCGGATGATGCCCGTCTCGATGCCGTGGGCGAGCACCTCCCGGTCGTGCTGCTGCAGCGCCAGGCAGAGGCGGTGGGCCACCAGGTAGGCGACGGGCGGCATGAGGAGCAGCCCGATCCGGCCGGCCCACGTCATCGCGTTGAGGCTCATGTGGAACCGCTCGGCGATCACGTCGTTGGCCGTCGACACGGTCAGGACACCGTAGAACGCCAGCGCCATCGCGCCGAGCGCGGTGCGGTGTGGCGCGTCCCGTGGCCGCTGCAACAGGTGGTGGGCGGCGCGGTCGCGGGTGAAGCGGGCCTCCAGCCACGGATACAGCACCGTCGCCGTCACCAGGACCCCGGGTACGACGACCGCTGGGAAGAAGACGCTGGGGACGGTGTGGCCGAACGCGCGGACCTCCCACGGCGGGAACAGCCGCAGGGCGCCGTCGAGCCACCACATGTACCGGTCCGGCTGGCTGGCCGACGACACCAAGCCCGCCTGGTACGGGCCGACGTCGAGCAGCACGTCGGTCCGGTTCGGGCCTGTCACGGTCACACTCACCGACTGTACGGTCATTCGCTCCAGCGGAGGTCCGCCACGACGGCACGGTGGTCCGACGGGTACACGCCGTCGACGGCGTCGCCGGCCAGCCGTACGGCGTCGACGGACACGTGCTGGTCCTCGCGTCCGGGGCGGAAGAAGATGTGGTCGATGCGTTGGTCGACGAGCTGAGGTCCGGCGCTCAGCGGCGCCGACGGGTGGGTCGACGGCAGGGTCACCGCGTCCGCCGGTCCACCGCCGGCGGTCCAGGCGTCGGTCAGGACGTCGCCGACCGACCGCAGCACGGGGGAGTCCGCCGCGGCGTTGAGGTCGCCCATGAGCAGCACCGGACACGGGCCGTCGAAGCGGGGATCGGTGGCGAGGTCGGCCACGAACGCGCCCTGCGCGATCCGGTCGTCGGTGTAGGGGACGCCGTAGTCCAGGCACGCGGCCACGATCGGCAGCGGCCCGGCCGGATGGTCGACCCGGACGGTGAGCGCCACCGGGTCCCAGGCGCGGTGCCGGGCCGGCATCACCGGTGCCTCGTGTTCGAGCACCGGCCAGCGGCTCAGCACCGCGATGCCGAGTTCGACGCCGCCGGCGTCGGCCGGCGCCGTCGGGTAGGAGGGACCGGCGAACACCGCGTGCATCCCGAGCGCGTCGGCCAGCTCGTGCGCCTGGGTCGTGCCGTCGCCGGCCCAGACCTCCTGGAGCGCCACGACGTCGGGGCCGACGCGGGTCAGCGTCTCCCGGATGCCGGGCTGCCGGTCACGCCAGTGCGGCCCGAACCGCCACCAGACGTTCCAGGTCATCGCGCGCACCACGCTGTCGGCCATCGGCAAGCCTCCGATCGGTGACGGTCGTCATGATCGGTACTGCCCCCCGCCCGTGGAGTCTATGCGTGCGGGACGACGTCCGCGGCCGGCGGATCGGGTGCCCGCGAGGTCGTCACCGCCGGCGCGCGGTCGGGTTCACCGATGCGGACGGGACCGGCGACCGGGAGCGTGAGCCGGCTGCCGGCGAGGTCCACCTCGACGGTCGCGCCGCTCGGGGTGGGCGAGGTGAAGCTCCGGTCGCTCTGGCTCACCACGAGCCCCAGCACGTGGCCGGTGGCGAGCACGAAGTCGTGCGGCTGGAACGTCACCGTCATCGTGTACCAGCGGTCCGGGTCCAGCGGGGTCGGGCTGCTCAACGACGCGTGGTGCGACGCCTCCAGCCAGCCCCGGGTGATCACCGCGTGGTCGGTGGAGACCACGTCCTCGACCGTGTCGAAGTAGCAGGCGTCGTCGGTCGCGGTCGACTGGCCCCAGCACGACTCGGTGGTCTGCCGGACCACGCCGCCCGCCGCGTTGCCGTAGTTCACCCGGTCGGCCGTACCGTAGTCGACCAGCCGGACGCTGAAGTTCGTCGTCGGCCGGTCCACCCTGACCCGCAGCGTCACCGACGCCGTGCCCGACACCCGCAGCGACGTCGGCACCGGCGCCGACAGGAACATCAGCCGCCCGGCGACGGGCGTGTTCGGCTGGGCCACCAGCGCGCTCTCGCCGAGGCTGGGATCGTCGGTGAACGACACGGTTCCGGCGGCGGGTCGCAGTCCCAACGTGCCGTTGCCCAGACGGACCGGAACCTGAAGCGACGGCGCCGGCCACGACGGCTCGTCCACCCACCGGCCCGGCGCGCGTTCGACGGTGGCCTGCGGCTCGCGCATGATGCCGTTGTCGACGCCCTTGAGCCAGTACTCGAACCACCGGTCCAGCGTGCGCACCCACTCGGCGCGGCGGACGTCGAACGGGTCGGTGTGCGCCTGCTGGTAGAGCCAGATCTTGCGCGGGACGCGGTGCTTCGCGAGCGCCGACCACCAGGCGCCGACCTGCGTCGTGGTCACGTTCGTGTCGTTGAGGCCGTGCGCGATGAACACGCTCGCCCGCACGGTGCGGGCGTCGGGCCGGAAGTCGCGCTCGGCCCAGTAGGCGTTGTAGTCGCCGGTCGCGTCGTCGCTTCCGGCGGACAGCTCCGAGGTGACCGCGGTGCAGACGCCGGCCGGCCGGCCGCTGGTGTAGTTGTGCAGGTAGACGTGGTGCCTCCGGGACCGGACGACACCGGCGTAGCGGCTGTAGTCGTACCAGCTCGAGATCGCCGAGATCGGCACGATCGTCGCGAGGCCCCTGACCCCGGTGGCGGCGACGCCGTTGGCGATCGAGCCGTCCCACGACTTGCCGATCATGCCGACCCTGCCGGTGCTCCAGCCCGCCGACGCGCCCGTGCCGTCGGCGTGGAACCCCCGCGCGCGGCCGTTGAGCCAGTCGATGGCGGCCTTGACCGCGAGGATCTCCTCCCGGCCGCCGACGTCGGCACAGCCGGTCGACCGGCTCGTGCCGGCCGCGTCGACGGCGGCGAACGCGTACCCGCGCGGCACGAACCAGTTGTCGTAGTAGAGCGGGAACTGTGTGACGGTCCCGTCGTCGGCGTACTCCTTGCGTTCGTTCTCCAGACCACGGCCGCAGCACTGGTAGTACGGCGAGGCCACCATGACGACCGGCACCCTGATGCCGCGCTCCGCGGCCTCGCGCGGGCGCACCAGGTCGACCACGACGCGGTCGGGTCGGCCGTCGGCGTCGTTGTCCAGCGGCGTCTCGACCTGGACGCTCTCCCGGATGGCGTCGGCGTAGGAGTACCGCGGCGCGGCCCGGGCGATGGAGGGTGCGACGAGCACGGCGCCCGCCACGATGACGCCGACGGCGAAGAACCTTCTTCCACGCATGGGCGACCGCCCCTCCTTGCAGAGAAGAACGTCGATCAAATGCTATGGCGCGTGTCAAGGTTCACGCTTCACGCTTCACGCCAACGGCAGGACGTCGTCGTCGCGCCCGTCGAGCGGGAGACGCGCCGACAGCCGACGCCAAGCCACGTCCGAGCACCATGGTCATGGCCTCCCCGACGGTAGAGGCCTGGACGCTACAACGGCCGGGGCGCGGTGCGCGTCGGGTGGAAGGCCGGTCCGGCTGCCCTTCCGGGCCGGGTTCCCTCTCAGCCGGGGCGGTTGGTGAACCGGTGCCACCACCGCCGGCGGGGTGGCTGTGCGGGCGGCGGCGCGTGCGACGTGATCGACGACTGCATCACCAGCGTGCGGAAGCCCTCGCCCCAGCCCTGCGCCGGCGCCGGCGTGCCGGCCGGCCACTGCCCGGCCACTGCCCGGCCGCGGCCACGACGACTAGGTCGGTGCCGCCGTCGCGCTGCCGGACCCAGTCGTTCGGTGCGCGCTCGACGTAGCCGTCCAGGGTGTGCCGGAACCAGGCGGCCACGGCGTCGACCGGCTCCTCCGACCCGGACCACGTCGACGTGACCGCGGCGCCGGCCGCGGACAGGCACTGGTAGTCGACCTGCCGGAGAGCCGGTCCACCGTCGGCGATCATGTTCCCATGATGCCGACCGTGTCGAGTTCCGCGAGGTCGGACGCGGAGAGCGGAAGGCCGGCGCCGGCGACGTTCCCGCGCAGGTGGGCCACCGACGACGTGCCGGGGATCAGCAGGATGTTCGGCGACCGCCGCAGCAGCCAGGCCAGGGCGACCGACATCGGCGTCGCCTCCAGGCGGGTGGCCACCGCCTCCAGCGCCGAGGACTGGAGCGGGCTGAAGCCGCCGAGCGGGAAGAACGGCACGTAGGCGACGCCGTCCGCGGCCAGCGCGTCGACCAGGGCGTCGTCGTGGCGGTGGGCGAGGTT
The DNA here is from genome assembly GCF_016863655.1 of Virgisporangium ochraceum. Lineage (GTDB taxonomy): Bacteria > Actinomycetota > Actinomycetes > Mycobacteriales > Micromonosporaceae > Virgisporangium > Virgisporangium ochraceum. The sequence goes on along the minus strand of NZ_BOPH01000023.1, from coordinate 1,312 downwards.
GTACAGGTTCTGCACGCACACGATCGGCGCGATGCTCCGCGCCTCGGCGACCTGCTCCGGCGTCGCGTTGCTGAGGCCCAGGTGCCGGACCAGGCCCTCCCGCTGGAGGTCCACGAGCGTCCCGAACGCCTCGGCGACCGGTTCCGGCCGCGGCCCCGTGGCGTCGCCGAGGCGGAGGTTGACCACGTCGAGCACGTCGAGGCCGAGGGTCTCGAGGTTGTCGTGGACGGCGCTGCGCAGGCTCCGCGGGTCGCGGGCGGGAGGCCAGCCGCCCCGCTCGTCGCGGGTCGCGCCGACCTTGGTGACGACGTGCAGGCCGTCCGGGTACGGATGCAGCGCCTCGCGGATCAGCTCGTTGGTGACCCGCGGCCCGTACGCCGCGGACGTGTCGAGGTGGGTGATGCCGAGGTCGGCCGCAGTACGGAGGACCGCGAGCGCGCCGTCACGGTCGGCGGGCGGGCCCATCACACCGGGGCCGGCCAGCTGCATCGCGCCGTAGCCGAACCGGGTCACGGTCAGGTCGCCCAGCGTCCAGGTACCGCCGGGAAGGGAAGGGGAGGCCATGCGGGTCACCTCTCTGTCGGTTGCCTGAGCCACTATCGGGATGTAACTCTCTCCTGGGAAGTACGCACTTCGAGGTGCGTTACGCACCCGGGAACGCGAGGGGCCGATGGCGACGACGAAGGCAGCCCGCACGAGGGCGCAGGCGAAGGCCGGGTACGACGCGTTCCTGGCGGCGTGTCCGAGCCGCCAGCTGCTCGACCGGATCTCCGACAAGTGGGTCGCGCTGATCCTGGCGGCCCTGGGCAGTGGACCCGACTGCGCCGGCGGGCCGCGGCCGATGCGCTACTCGGAGCTGTCGCGCCTGCTGGCCGGCGTGAGCCAGAAGATGCTGACCCAGACGCTGCGCGCCCTGGAGCGCGACGGGCTGGTCAGCCGCACGGTCGTGCCGACGGTGCCGGTCACGGTCTCCTACGAGCTGACCGACCTCGGCCTGTCGCTGCACCGGACCATGCGCGGCCTCAAGGCCTGGGCCGAGTCGCACATGGACCAGGTGCTCGCCCACCGCGCGACCCACGACGCCACTCCCGCCTGACCGTCGGTTCGGCCCCACCCCAGTACTCCGGACGGGGGATGCCGTGTCCCGGTACGAGCGGGCGCCGGGCCCTGGTGGTGCGTTGCCGGGGTGTGGACCGGCCGCGCCGCTGGCGGCGTTGCGCCAAAGCCGGCGTCTCGGCTCGGGCGGGCCCGCCGCCACTGTCCGTCGTCGGCAATCTGCCCACCGGGTCTGTGCCGGTCGCCTTGATCGTTG
>NZ_BOPH01000022.1 GCF_016863655.1 Virgisporangium ochraceum | reverse complement strand
AACGATCAACAGACACCCGAACCCCGCGAAAGACAGGGCGTCCGAACGCACGGTGACACACCACGACCGCATGCGAACAACGACTCGGGACTGGATGATCTCCGCGCTGCTCTCCTTCGACGCGCCCTTGACGTTCAGGCACAGGCCGTTGTCGAGGTTGCGGATGTGGTACCGGCCCGCCTGGCCCGACACCCACTCGGAGGCGCCGCACTCCTCGCCACCGTGCACGATCCGTCGGCGGCACAAGGTCGACGGGAGCTACGGCAGGAGCAGCAGGTCGACGGTCGACGAGAGGCGGTAGCCGACGCCGCGGACGGTCTCCAGCAGCGGCACCGCCAGCTTGCGGCGCAGCCGCGCGACGTGGACGTCGACCGTGCGGTCGCCGGACAGGGCGTCGCCCCATACGGCGCGCAGGAGCTGGGACCGCGTGAACACCTGCCGCGGGTGCTTCGCCAGGTGCAGGAGCAGGTCGAACTCGCGGCGGGTCAGGTCGACGGGCGCACCGGCGCGCAGCACCGTGCGTTCCCGGGCGCGGATGCGCACCCCGTCGGAGACCGGGGCCTCCGGCCGGGGTGGCGGGGACGACGGGCTCACGCGCTCGACGAACTCGCGGAGGGCCTCGACGAAGGCCGTGGGGTCGCCGGCGACCACGAGGCGCACGGTCAGGTCGACGGTGCGCGGCGCCACGCGGGTGAACCGCGGAGCGTCCTGGAGCACAGAAAGCGTCGGCACGGCTCCCCCATCACGGTAGTGGTGTCGTCATATCCTATCGGGGAGATAGGGTTTAGGCGAGGGCGCACCACCGGAGGGTGACGGACATGACGTTCCACTGGTTTCTGCCCACGTCCGGCGACGGGCACGGGGTCGGCTCGGCCACCGTGGCGGCCGGCGCCGCCGCCCACGAGCGGGCCGCGACGGTCGGGTACCTCGCGCGGGTCGCGCTCGCCGCGGAGAAGGCCGGGTTCGCGGGCGCGCTCACGCCCGTCGGCTCCGGCTGTCCGGACCCGTGGCTGCTGTGTGCCGCGGTGGCCCAGTACGCCCGGCGGCTGCGGTTCCTCGTGGCGGTACGGGCCGGGTTCACGCTGCCCACCCTCGTGGCCCAGCAGGCACAGACGTTCCAGGCCGTCACCGGCGGCCGGCTCGCGCTCAACGTGGTCACCGGTGGCGACCCCACCGAACAGCGCGCCTACGGCGACTTCCTCGACCACGACGAGCGCTACGCCCGGACGGCGGAGTATGTCGACGTCCTCAGACGAGCCGGAACGGGCGTCACCTTCGATTTCGATGGTGAGCACTACCGGGTGGTGGCCGGCGGCCTGAACCACGCTCTCGACCCTGCGCCGCCCATCTACTTCGGCGGCGCGTCGCCGGCGGCGGAGGCCGTGGCCGCGAGAAGCGCCGACGTGTACCTGATGTGGGGTGAGCCGCCGGCGGCGATCGCCGCGCGGGTCGACCGGATGCGCGCGCGGGCGGCCGACCACGGCCGGACACTGCGGTTCGGGCTGCGGGTGCACGTGATCGTGCGGGACACCGCCGACGAGGCGTGGGCGCAGGCGGCCCGGCTGCTCGCCGGCATGGAACCGGCGCGGATCGCGGCGGCGCGGGAACGGTTCGCGCGGATGGACTCGGTGGGACAGGCGCGCATGACCGCGCTCACCGGCGCCGACGAGCTGGAGATCGCCCCGAACCTGTGGGCCGGCATCGGCCTGGTGCGCGAAGGCGCGGGCACGGCGCTGGTCGGAGCGCCCGACGAGGTCGCGGCGCGGATCGCGGAGTACCGGGCGGCCGGCGTCGACGAGTTCGTCCTGTCGGGCTGGCCGCACGTGGAGGAGGCGCGACGGGTGGGGGACCTGGTGCTGCCGCGGCTCCGGGAACCTCAGCCGATCGGGTAGCTTTCGCCCTTTCCGGCACGGAGAACGTGCGACCGGTTCATGATCTGCTGGTGAAGGTGCGCCCGCGGAACGGACTGTGGCGCAGTCGCACGGGCGTGATCACGGCGGTCGTGGCCGTGATCGGCGCGCTCGCCTCGGTGACCCTGTGGGCCTTCCTCGAAGCGACCCGCGAACGCGCCGCCGCGATCGAGGTCGACCGCCGCACCACGCTCGTGGCCGACGCCGTGACCGCGGCGACCGGCCGCTACCTGGACACCATCACCACGCTCGCCGCCTCCGTCGGCGCCACCGACACCCTCACCACCACCCGGTTCTCCCGGATGGTCGAGCCGCTGAACTACCAGCGGCTCGCCGGCGCCACCTCGATCGGCTTCCTCGTGCCCGCGGCCGACGAGGAGATCCCCGCCGTGCAGGCGCTGTGGCGCTCGCGCGGCGCGGCCGACCTCACGCTCGCACCCGTCGGCACCGGTCACGAGCACGCGTTCGTGGTGCTCAGCGTGCCGCTCGACGGGTCGACGCAGTCGGGGCTCGGCCTAGACGGCACCGGGTCACCGGCCGCGGCCGCCGCGCTCAACGAGGCGCGCCGGGCCGGCACGGCCACCGTGTCCGACGCGTACCACCTGCTCCGGGACCGGCAGCTGCCACCCGAGCAGCGCCAGCTGTCGTTCGTGCTGACCGCACCGGTGCACGGACCGGTCGCCGCCGACGGGCGCCGCCCGTTCCTCGGCTGGGTGCTGATGGGCCTGCGCGGGCAGGACTTCGTCACCACGGCGCTCGCCGGAGCCGGACAGGGGCTGGTGGACGTCGTGCTGTCGGCACCGGCCGCCGACGGCACCCGGCAGACCGTGGCGACGCTGCGGTCCTCCGGCGAACCCGACGTCACCCGGCGGACCGAGGTGCGGGTCGGCAACCGGGTCTGGCGGCTCGACGTGCAGGCCGACACCGACCGGCTGCCCGGCGCCGGCCCGCTCGTGCCCGCGGCGGTCGGCGGCGGGGTGATGGTGCTGACCGCGCTGCTCACGATGCTGGTGTGGGTGCTGGCCACCCGTGGTGCCCGGGCGCGGGCCCTCCTGGACGCCGGCACCGAGGAGCTGCGCCGCACCGAGGCCCTCGCCCGCGAACAGGCCGACCTGCTCACCGCGGTGGTCAACACCATCGGCGAGGGTGTCGGAGTGGTGGGACCGGACGGAGGGTTCCTCCTGCACAACCCGGCCGCCCGGGAGCTGCTGGGAGTGCCCGACATCGACGGCGCGGAGAACTGGCAGGCGCAGTACGGCATCTACCGCGAGGACGGGTCCGAACCGTTCCCGACCGACGAGCTCCCGCTGGTCCGGGCGCTGCGCGGCGAGTCCGTCGACCAGGTGCGCATGGTCATCCGCAACCAGGCCCGGCCGGCGGGCACGATGGTGTCGGTGTCGGCGCGTCCGCTCGACCTCCACACCACCGGCACCGGCGCGGTGGCCGTCTTCCGCGACATCACCGACCGCGCCCGGGCCGGCGCCGAGGCGGCCGCCGCCGCGGCGGAGGTGCGGCACGAGCTCGCGCAGCGGCAGGCCGCCGAGGCCGACCTCGAGGCGCAGAAGGACTACCTGACCCAGATCCTCGACACGCTCGACGTCACGGTGATCACGTGCGCGGCCGACGGGACGATCGTGCACGCCAACCGCGTCGCCCGCACCGCCCTCTCACCCGAGGCGCGGACCGTCGCCGACGCCGTTCCCGCGCTGGCCATGTGCCGCCCCGACGGGTCCGAGCTGCCGTACGACCAGACGCCGCTGGCCCGGGCGCTGCGCGGCGAGGAGGTCGACCGCGAGGAGGCGGTGCTCACGCTGCCGGACGGCGACCGGCGGCACATCCTCATGCACGCCCGTCCGCTGCTGGACGCGTCCGGCCGGGTCACCGGCGCGGTCGGCTCGTCGTACAACGTCACCGAGCTGCGCGAACGCGAGGCCGAGCTGGCCGCGTTCGCCGGCGTGGTGGCCCACGACCTGCGTTCGCCGCTGACCACGGTGCGGGGCTTCACCGAACTCGTGCGCAACGCGCTGGCCGCGGACCTGTCGAACGCCGACCACATCGCCGACCTCGACCGGGTGCTCGACTCCACCGCACGCATGGCCGAGCTGATCAGCGACCTCCTGGAGTACACCGCCGCGGGCGACAAGCCGCTGGCCGTCGAGCGGGTCGACCTGCAGGGCCTGGTCGCCGACGTCGTGGACGCCCGGACGACCGCCGCCTCGGTCGACCCCGACCTGCTGGTGCCGCAGGTGTACGTAGCCCCGCTGCCCCCGGTGCGCGCCGACCCGGCGCTGCTGCGCCAGGTGCTGGACAACCTCGTCGGCAACGCGGTCAAGTACACGCCGCCCGGGCGGCCAGCCCGCATCGACGTCACCGCCCTGTCGGACGGGTCGACGGTGACCGTGGAGGTCGCCGACCGGGGCATCGGCATCCCGGCGGGTGAGCACCACGCGATCTTCGGCAGCTTCCACCGCGCCCACGCGGACGGCTACGCGGGAACGGGGCTGGGGCTGGCGATCTGCGCCCGCATCGTGGAACGGCACGGCGGGACGATCTCGGCACACGACAACCCCGGCGGCGGGACCGTGGTGCGGCTGACCCTCCCGGCGGCACTCCCCGACCAGGCAGGCCTGCCGGCCCTGGCGAGGTGACCGGGCCCGCCCGTGGATCTTGGACGCTGGTACATCGAATCCGATGCACAAGCGTCCAAGATCGCCATGGGTCGATCGTGCGGTCGACCGCATCGGCAACGTGTACGGCGAGGACACGTCGCTGCCGTGCGTGCTGATGGGCAGCCACATCGACACCGTCGCCACCGGCGGCGCGTTCGACGGCACGCTCGGCGTGCTGGGCGGGATCGAGGTGGAGCCCGACGCCGCGTGCGTCACGGTCGGCGACCGCGCGGCCGACGACGCGGCGCGGGAGCTGGCCGGCCACGGCGTCGACGCGGGGCCGTGCGGTGCGGCGGCCCTGGCCGCGCTCGACATGATCCGTCCGGAGGCCGGGAGCACCGTCCTGCTGCTGGTGACCGAGGGGTCGGCCGCGAACCCTACTCGTCCCGCTTCGGTGCCCGGCCCGCGCTCTTGAGGGCCTGCCGCAGCGCGAACTCGATCTGGGCGTTCACGCTGCGCAGGTCGTCGGAGGCCCACCGGGCGACCGCGTCGTAGACCGCCGGGTCGAGCCGGAGCAGGAGCTTCTTGCGCTCAGCCATGGTGCGTCAGCCGTACAGCGTTCCCGTGTTGACCACCGGCTGGGCGGCCCGGTCGCCGCAGAGCACCACCAGGAGGTTGGCCACCATCTGCGCCTTGCGCTCCTCGTCGAGCTCGATGACGCTCTCCTCGCGCAGCCGGTCGAGCGCGTTGGACACCATGCCGACCGCGCCCTCCACGATCTTGTACCGGGCCGCGACCACGGCGCTGGCCTGCTGGCGGGCGAGCATCGCGTGGGCGATCTCCGGAGCGTACGCGAGGTGCGTGATCCGCGACTCGAGCACCTCGACCCCGGCCAGCTCGAGAGGCCTCGGACTGCACCGCCACGTACTCGGCGTAGTCGTCGACGCCGAACGCCGCCCTGTACGTCTCGGCGACCCGCCACACGACGACCGCCGCGATCTCGACGGGGTTGCCGTCGGCGTCGGCGACCTTGAGCCGGGCCGTCTCGAAGTTGCTGACCCGCTGCGAGAGGCGCCGCTTCGTGGTGAACGGGACCGTCCAGTGGAACCCGGCCGTCGACACCGTGCCGATGTAGCGCCCGAAGAACTGCAGCACCCGGGCCTCGTTCGGCCCGACGACGGTGAACCCGGTGGCGGCCACCACCAGGACCAGCGACACCACGACGGCGGCCACCGCGAACGCCGTCTCGCCCACGGCGACGAGCGGCACCGTGGCGAGCGCGAGCACGAGAAGGACGAGGACGACGACGAACCCGGAGATCCGGAAGGCGGTTCTCTCCATGACAGCTCCCTCGTGGGTCACCCCGCTATCGGAGTGATATCACCACGATAGCGCGAGGGGTCAAGCCGGATAGTCGGGGAGGTCGATGGCCGTCGCGGCCCTGTGGATCGGCGCGAGCATCGCCGACAGCATCCGGTCGCGCCCGGGCAGCCGACCGAGGATCGACAGCATCGCCATCGACATGCGCACCTGGCCCTTCGTGCGCAGGACCATCCGCTTGACGTTCGCCGGTCCGAGCGCCTGGTTGCGGGTCACGAAGCCCCGCATGCGCTCTTCGTAGGCGGCGAAGCCGCCGGCGCCGTGCCGGGCCAGCTCGCCCGCCAGGATGTACGCGCCGACCAGCGCGAGGCTCGTGCCCTGGCCCGACGCCGGTGACGCCCCGTACGCCGCGTCGCCGACCAGCCCCACCCGCCCGCGCGACCAGCCGTCGAGGTGCACCTGCGCGAGCGCGTCGAAGTAGAAGTCGGGCGCGTCGTCCATGGCCTTGAGCAGGGTCGGCACCTCCCAGCCCTCGCCGGCGTACGCCGCGGCGAGCACGTCCTGCCGGGCGGCGCGGTCGCGCGGGTCGCGGTCGCGTGGATCCGACGCCCACAGGAACATCGCCTTCGCGTCGGCCTGCCCGGCGGTGCTGTACACCAGCGCGGTGCGGCCGGGGCCGACGTAGGTCAGCTCCTCGCGGTCGAGGCCCAGGTGGTTCGGCACGCTGAAGATCGCGACGTGGTGGCCGAGGTGGCGCACGGGGTCACCGTCGAAGACAAGGCCGCGCAGCGGCGAGCGCAGACCGTCGGCGCCGATCACGAGGTCGAACGTCTCCGTGGTGCCGCTCGCGAAGGTCACCTCGACGCCGTGGCCGGTGTCGTGGAGGGCGGTCACCGTCTCACGCCCGCCGAAGCGGTGCTCGACGCGGTCGGCGGTCAGCTCGTGGAGGACGCGCGTGAGGTCGCCGCGCAGCACCTCGGCGTCGCCGTGGGTGCGCCCGCCGAACGTGTCGGCGTCCATGCTCGCCACGCGGCGGCCGCGCGCGTCGACCACCGAGCCGCCGCGCACGTCGGTCCGTAGCTCCCTGAGCGTTCCGAGGACGCCCATGCGCTCGACGACCGTGAGGGCGGCGCCCCGGATGTCGACCTTGTACCCGCCGGCGCGGAGGGTGTCGGCGCGCTCGACCACGGTCGGGTGGAAGCCGGAGCGGTGCAGCCAGTGGGCGAGGGCGGTGCCGGCGATGCCGGCGCCCTGAATGAGAACGCGTGTCATGTCCGGAACGGTACAAGCGTATTAGACGTTTGTGCAAGACGTTTGTCTGAGACGTCGTGTACGGTGGTCGGCGTGGGGAACCGGGAAGATCTGCTCGCCGGCGCGAAGCGGTGCCTGTTCGACAAGGGCTTCGCCCGCACGACCGCGCGCGACATCGCGACCGCGTCGGGCGTCAGCCTGGCCGCGATCGGCTACCACTTCGGCACGAAGGAGGCGCTGCTCACGGCCGCGCTGCAACAGGCGATCGAGGACTGGGGTGCGGGGCTCGCCGAGACCCTGAGCGGCGCCACCGACCTCGCCTCGGCGTGGACGCTGGTGCTGGAGTCGTTCGCCGACAGTGGCCCGCTGTGGGCGGTCCAACTGGAACTGGTGTCGCGGCTCGGCCGCGACCCCGACCTGCGCGCGACGTTCGCCGGCACCAACCGGCAGGCCCGCGCCGGCCTGGTGGACCTGTTCCGCGCGCTGCACCCCGACCTCGACCCGGCCGACGCCGACCGGCTGGGCGCGCTCTACCAGGCCCTGCTCATCGGCTCGGCGGCGACGTACCTGGCCGACCCGGACAGCGCGCCGGCGGCGGAGGACCTGCTCGCCGCGATGCGCCTGGTCTCGAGATGAACGACGCTCTATCCAGTGCGGGTTCAGCCCGAAGTACCGCACTGGATAGAGCGTCGTTCATGTCCAGCGGGACCGTCAGGTGATGCGGACGGACTCGATCCAGCCAGGCGGTTCCGGCGGGGTCGCGCCGATGAGCCCGGCGACGACCCGGGCCGCGGGCGGCTCGTCGGGCCACGGGGTGTGGCCGTCGGTCAGCACGATCACCACGTGCGGCCGCACCGGCTGGGCCAGCGCCGCCGCGATCCCCACCCGCATGTCGGTGCCACCACCGCCGACCAGTTCCAGGTCCTCGGCCCGGGCGATCCGGCGGACCGCGCCGACCGCCGCGTCGCACGACAGCACCGTGACCCGGTTGCCGCGCACCCCCACCTCGCGCAGCACGCCGGCGACCTCGGCCATCGCGGCGGCCAGGTCGTCGTCGGACATCGAGCCCGACGTGTCGACGACGATCGCCACCGTCGGCGACGGCCGCTGCATGCTCGGCAGCACCACCCGGGTCTGCGCCGCCGAGCGCCGCGACGGACGCCGGTAGGTGTAGTCGACGGCGCCGCTGGCCCACGCGATCGCCTGCCGCACGCTGCCGGCGAGCACCTGCCGCCAGTCGACGGTGGGCTCCAGGATGTCGTCGGCCCACCGCTTCCAGCCGGCCGGGATGGTGCCCCGGCTGCGCTCGTACGCCCGCACGGCCTCGGCGGTGTACCGGCGGATCGCCTGTGCCTCTGCCGGCGAGACCCGGCTGCCGGCCGTGGGGGCGAGGTCCCACGGCTCCGCGCCCCCGTACGCGCCGGACCCGCACCGCGGACACTCCGGCGAGGGCGGGATGTGCGGCAGGTACCACTCGAACAGCTTGCCGTCCGGCTGGTCGAACGTCGCCGGGGTGACGTGGCCGGGCGGCAGGCTCAGCCGGTCCCTGACGAGGTCGTCGTTGATCTCGCAGTCCTGGGCGATGTTGACCCGCGCCCGGTCGCGCTGGTCGACCGTCGGCAGCCGCTCGGCCCGGCCGTGGTGGTCGCGCAACAGGTGGGCGACCTCGTGGATCCACACGCCGGCGAGCTGCGGCACGGGGATCCGGTCGACGAAGCCGGCGTTGACGTAGCAGCGCCACGCCCTGTCGACGGCCATCGTCGGCACCTCGGCCGACTCGACGACCGACAGCGCGAACAGCGCCGACGCCAGGTAGGGCCGGTCCTGCGCCGCCCGGAACCGCGCGGCGAGCAGCTTCGTGCGGTCGAGCGGCGGCCGGACCGCGCCGGAAGAGGCCGCGCCGGAAGAGGCCGCGCCGGAAGACGCAGCGCCGGAAGACGCAGCGCCGGAGTTCACGGCCGCAGCGCTCCGGCCAGCGACAGCACGTCGACGAACGCGTCGACGTGTGCCGGCACCGGCCAGTCCGCGTCGCGCAGCACGGCCAGGTCGGCGGCGGCCCGGGCCGCGACGTCGGGGACGCCCGCCTCGACGGCCTTCGCCAGCACGACCCAGCCCGCCTCCCACCGCTCCCGGGTGACCCGGGCCTGCACGGCGGCGGTCACCGCGGTGAGGAACGCGAGCTGCCGGTCGCCGCGCTCGGGCAGGTTGAACGCGTCCGGGCGCGCGAGCACCCGCTCCGGGTCCGGCAGGTCGAGCTCCTCGGCGAACGTCAGCAGCTCGATGCCGGGACCGTCGCCGATGGCACCGGCGAGCGCGAGCGCGAGCGCCTCCCGGTCGGCCTCGCACGCGTCGGCGAACGCGAGCAGCCGCAGCGCCATCTCCCACGTGCGCGGCGACGGCCACGCCCCGCCGCGGGCCTGTGCGTCGGTGGGCAGGTGGTGGGTGAGGCCGGGCCGCGCGGTCAGGAAGCCGGCGACGATGCCGCGGGCCCGGGCGAGCGCGGCCGGTGCCCGGCTCGGCTTGATCGTGGGGACGTCGACCGCCGGCCACGTGCCGGCCAGGCCACGGGTGACGATCCGCGGGTCGTGGATCCAGCGCAGGTGGACGAACCGGTTCGCGAGCGGCGGGCTGAGGTGCCAGCCGTCGGCGGCGCTCGACGGCGGGTTCGCGGCGGCGACGATCCGCACCCGCTCGGGCAGGTGCAGGCTGCCGACGCGGCGCTCCAGTACCACCCGCAGCAGCGCCGCCTGCACGGCCGGCGGCGCCGACGACAGCTCGTCGAAGAACAGTAGCCCCGACCCGGCCCGCGCCACCCGGACCGCCCAGTCGGGCGGGGCCATCGGCACGCCCTGCCGTGCCGGGTCGTCGCCGACGATCGGCAGCCCGGAGAAGTCGCTGGGCTCGTGGATGCTGGCGATGACGGTCTCCAGCGGCAGGCCCAGCCCGGCCGCGAGCTGGCCGAGCGTGGCCGACTTGCCGATGCCCGGCTCGCCCCACAGCAGCACGGGCAGGTTGGCGGCGACGGCCAGCGCCAGCGCCTCGGCCTGGCTGCTGGCGGCCGGCTCGGTGCGCACCTGCCGCGTGGCCGCGACCAGCGCGTCGGCCAGTTCCATCGGATCGACCTCAGTCATTGCCGTCTCCCGCTGCGACCCGGAGGAAGTCCAGGTCGTCGTAGCTGTTCGGGTCGATCAGTTCGGCGATCGACAGGTCCGAGTATTCGTCGCTGGCCCGCGGGTCCGCACCCGCGTTCAGCATGGCCCGCACGGTCCCGGGCGGTGCCATCGCGATGACCTGGGCCATCAGCGGTGTCCGGCCGTACTCGTCGGCGTGTTCGAGGCCGAGGCCTGCGTCGAGGAGCCAGGGCAGGATCGTGGCCGCGTCGGGGGAGCGCAGCAGGTGCAGCGCCGAGCAGCCCAGGTCGTCGGTGCGGGCCGGGTCGGCGCCGGCGTCGAGCAGCGCCCGCACCAGGGGTGCCGATCCGCCGTCGAACAGCACGGAGCACAGCGGTGTGCGTCCGACGGCGTCTCCACCGTTCACGTCGAGTCCCGCCGCGACGAGCCGGCGTACCAGGTCGGCGCTGTCGAGGTGGGCGGCCAGGTGCAGGGGCGTGCGTCGGCGCCGGTCGCGGATCCCGGCCGGGTCGACACCGGCGTCGAGGAGGCGCACGAACGCGTCGGTGTCGCCGTTGACGATCATGGCCAGGCCGTCGCGGCGCAGCTCGCGCAGGCGGCGCGGCAGTCGCGTCGCGGTCGGCGCGCGCCAGGTCTCGGTGACCGTGAAGCAGCGCGGCACCACGCCGCCGAGCGAGCGCATCGTCTGCTCCCGCCGCGTCTCGTCGGGCGCGTGGTCGTGCGGGTCGACGTGCCCGTCGCGCCATCCGACGCGGTGCCACGTGCCGCGGCAGCGCACCGGGACGGTCGCGGGCGCCGCCGTGGTCGCGCCCGTCGCGAACCGTCCGGTGTCCTTCTCGTCGGGGAAGAGCGCCGAGCGGACCAGGGGGTGCAGCCCGTCGCGCGCCAGCCGCCCGGTGCGCAGCAGGTCGAGGTCGGGGAACCGCTGCCAGGTGACCCGCGGCAGCACCGTCGCGGAGTCGGCGGTCTCCCGGCTCACGAGCGCCCCGGTGAGCTCCGGACCGGCGTGCCCGTCGCGCGCGGTGACGACGAGCGTGGTGTGCCAGGTCGTCGGTCGCAGCGCGAACGAGGCCCGGCCGGTGCCGGTCCAGGTGGCGGGCGGGTCGGTGGCGAGCAGGTGCCGGGCCGCCGCCGCCAGCGCGGGCACCGTCGCGTTCAGCTGGACCAGCCGCCGGCGCAGCACCCACCAGCTCGTCTCGCCGTCGGTGAGGTCGCTCGCGACCCCCGCGGCCGTCCAGGCCTCGTCGAACCGTTCGGCGTCGAGCAGCAGCAGGACCCATTCGAGCAGCGCCACGGGGTCGTCCGGTCCGGGCGCGCTGGTCGGCAGGGCGTCGGCGGTCAGCGGGCGTCCGTCGCGGTGGTGGAACGCGACGCGGTCGTCGATGCCGGCCCGCCGCTGGTCGCCGAGGCGGTGGCGCAGGCCGTCGGTCGCGCGGGCGTCCCAGAGGTAGCGGGCGCCGTCCCACCGTTCGGTGCGGACGGCGTCGAGGGCGGGGTCGAGGGCGCCGAACCGCAGCTGCGGCCGCAGCGGGCGTTCGAGGTGCACGGGCGTGCGGACCCACAGCGCCGGCCCGCCGTCGTACCGGGCGAGCGTGACGGGCAGGTTGGGCAGCACCCGGCCGAGGCCGCCGGAGTGCTCCCGGGGCAGGTGCCAGCGGACCAGGTCCGGCACCAGGTGCAGCAGGTCGTCCTCGACCCGCCCGGCGAGGTCGGCGCCGTGCCGGTCGCGGATGTCGGCGAGGTCGACGTGGACGTCGAACCGGGCCTCGGCGCAGGCGCCGCGCCAGTCTCCGGCGGTCCGCCGGGCCGTGGCCCGCTCGACCATCGCCGGCGGTACCGCGTGCCGCCGGGCGACCGTCCACCCCGGCAGCGCGTGCCGCAGGAAGGGGGCGCGTTCACTCATCGGTCTGCTCCTCGGGCAGCGGGACGAAGCTGACGTCGTCGTACCGGTAGTACCGGCGCAGCAGGTAGGCGAGCGTGTCCCCGGTGTAGACGTCCTCGGTCACCGGCTCGGCGCCCGCGTCGAGCATCGCCCGCAGCGTCGCCGGCGGCGCCTGGCTGTACACCTGGACGACCAGCGGCGTCCGGTCGTGGTCGTTGGTGTCCTCGAGGCCCAGGCCGGCGTCGAGCAGCCAGGGCAGGATCGTGGCGGCGTCGGCCGGGGACGCCGACCGCAGCAGGTGCAGCGCCGAGCAGCCGTACCCGTCGGTGCGCGTCGGGTCGGCGCCGGCGTCGAGCAGCGCCCGCACGAGGGTCGCCGGCGCGCCGTCGAAGACGGCGGTGCACAGCGGCGTGCGGCCGAACGCGTCGGCGGCGTCGAGGTCGAGCCCGGCGTCGACGAGCCGGCGCACGAGCGCGGCGATGTCGACCCCCGGCCCGTCGAGGTGGGCGAGCAGGTGCAGCGGCGTGCGGTGGCGGCGGTTGCGCAGCCCGGTCGGGTCGGTGCCGGCGTCGAGCAGGTCCAGGAAGGCCGCGGTGTCACCGTGGTCGATCGCCGCGAACGCGTCGCGGCGCAGGCGGCGCAGCCGGCGCGGCAGCCGACCGACGTCGTCGGGGCGCTCCGACGCCCAGCCGGCCGTGCCACCGACGCCGACCCAGGCGGTGGCGACCTCGAAGCACGCCGGCACCGTGCCGCCGAGCGCGCGCATCGTCCGCTCCCGGGCGGCTTCCTCCGGCGCGTGGTCGAGCGCGTCGACGCGCCCGTCGCGCCAGCCGATCCGGTGCCAGCCGCCGCCGCAGCGCACCCGGACCGCGTCCGGTGCGACGATCCGCCCGCGCGGGTCGTAGACGGTGTCCGCCGCGTCGGGGAACAGCGCCGCGTCGACCAGCGGGTGCAGCCCGTCGCGCCCCAGCCGGCCGGTGCGCAGCAGGTCGAGGTCCGGGAGCCGCTGCCAGCTCGCCCGGGGCACGTTCCGCACCGACGCGTCGGTGCGGGTCACCTCGACCGTGGCCGTCCACCCGTCGGGCGTGACCCGCACGGCCACCGACTCCCACACGTTGTCGGGGTTCCCGAGCGCGAACACGGCGGTGCCGCCGGGCGGCGGGGCGGAGTCGAGCTGGTGGCGCAGCTCGGCGGCGAGCGGCACCAGCATCGGGTGGCGCACCGTGAACAGCCGGTGGGTGATGAAGTCGTACTCGCGCTCGCGGGGCAGCAGGTCGGCCGCGATCCCGACGGCGGCCCACGCGTCGTCGGTGCGCCCGGCGTCGAGCAGCAGCGTCATCCACTCGACGCGCGCGGCCGGGTCGCCCGGTCCGGGGTCGGCCGTGGGCAGTTCGTCGGTGCCGAGGGGGCGCCCGTCGCGGCGGTGGAACGGCGTCCGGTCGCCGCCGCCGGTGAGCCGGGTCAGCAGGGCGCCGGTGGCGCGGGCGTCCCAGAGGTCGCGCACGCGGTCCCATCGCTCCGTCCGCACGACGGGCAGCGCGCGGTCCAACGGCCCGAACCGCAGGCGCGGGCGCGACGGCCGTTCGAGGTGCGCGGGCGTGTGGACCCACAGCGCCGGCGCGTCGGGCCCGGTGCCGTACCAGGCCAGCCCGATCGGGCGCTCGGCCAGCACGCGGCCGTACCCGCCGTCGACCTCGCGGGGAAGGTGCCAGCGCACGAGGTCGGGCACGAGGTGGCGCAGGTCGTCCCCGAGCCGGTCGGCGACCTCGGCGCCGTACCGGTTCCGGACGCCGGCCGGGTCGACCTCGACGTCGAACCGCGTCTGTGCGCAGGCGCCCCGCCAGTCTCCGGACAGCCGCCGCCGCGTCGCCCGATCCACCATCGCGGCGGGCACCGCGTGCCGGCGCGCGGCCAGCCATCCCGGAACCGCGTCGCGCAGGAGCGGTGGCGGTCGGGTCGCGTTCACGGCGCCCACGCGGTGCCGGTGTCGCGCCACGTCGCGGAGACGGTGGAGCAGCGCGGCCGGTAGCCGTCGGGGTCGGGCCGGGTCACCGGTACACGCTGGCGATCGCCCGCACGTCGTCGGCCGGTGGACCGGGTTCGCGCAGCACCTGTGCCGCCGCGCGCTTCATCCGCCGGGGCACGCCGCTGCCGAGGCCGAGGATCTCCAGCTCCCCGGCCGCCGCGACGAGGCGGCGGGCACCCCGGCCGCGCACGCCGGTGTGGCGCAGGTCGAGGCGGCGCAGGCCGCTGCCGGGCAACGCGTCGGCGAGGGCGAACGCGCCCTCGTCGCCGACCTCGTTGGGCTCGGCCCGGAGCACGGACGCCGACGGGGGACGGGCGAGGTCGAGCGCCACCAGCGCGCCGAGCCGGGCGGACAGCGCCCGTACGCCGCCGACCCGGATGCCGTTGCCGCCGAGGCCCAGCACGACGCGCCGGCCCGCGGCGGCGACGTCGTGGAGCGCGCCGGCGAGCCCGGTGGCGCCGTCGTCGCCGAGCCGGCCGGCGGCCAGGTACAGCTCGTCGACGCCGGAGCGCAGCAGCCCGGCGAGGACGTCGACCGACTCCGGCCCGAGGTTGTTGCCGCCGAGGTACAGCCGCTGCAGGGGACGGGGCCGGGTGGCGAGCGCCGCGGCGAGCCCGGTGAGGCCGGCGACGGTGAGGCCGGTGTTGGTCAGGTCGAGCGTGCGCACGGAAGCGTTGTGCCGCAACGACTCCGCGAGCACCGCGGCGCCCTCGTCGCCGATGGGGTTGCGCTTGAGCCAGACCGCGCGCACGGTGCGGTCGCCGGCGAGCCGGTCGGCGAGCGGCGCCAGGCCGCCGGCGTCGACGTGGTTGCAGCCGAGGTACAGCGTCTGCAGCCGGTGGTCGGGCGTGAGCGCGTCGGCCAGCGCGGCGATGCCGGGCGCGCCGAGGCCGTTCGTGCCGAGCAGCAGGTGCCGCGCGTGTCCCGAGGTCACCGCGGCGGTGATGACGCGACGGGCGTCCACCGGGGACAGTGACTGCTTGCAGAGGTCGAGCCGGCCGTCGGGCTGCAGGGTGCCGCGCGGGAACGTCTCGGTGGTGGTGGGCGGCGCCGGGTCGGCGAGGCGGGCCAGCAACGGGCCGAGCGTCGGGTCGTCGCCGTCGGGCGCCTCCGGCGGCGCGGGGCAGCGCACCGGGGTGGGCTCGGTCACCACGGCACCTCGCGGTAGTCCTTGAGGAACACGCCGTGCACCGGCGCGCCGCCGAC
Organism: Virgisporangium ochraceum; assembly: GCF_016863655.1. Classification (GTDB taxonomy): domain Bacteria; phylum Actinomycetota; class Actinomycetes; order Mycobacteriales; family Micromonosporaceae; genus Virgisporangium; species Virgisporangium ochraceum. The sequence continues at coordinate 259,324 of NZ_BOPH01000022.1, read as the reverse complement.
CCCGCGCACGATCGGGTCGTACACGCGGGCGGCGCCGTCGACGACGTCGAGTGGTGGCCGGAAGCCGGCCGCGCGCTCGGCGGTCTTGCTGGCGTGCGGGCGTTCGTCGGTGACCCAGCCGGTGTCCACACTGGACATGTGGATGCCCTCGGCGGCGTACTCGGCCGCGACGGTGCGGGTGAGCATGTTCAGCCCCGCCTTGGCCATGTTGGTGTGCGGGTGGCGGGGCGTCTTGGTGGGGCGGCTGAAGCTGCCCTCCATCGCCGACACCTGCACCACGTACCGGTCCGGGTGCCGTGACGCGGCGAGCTGCGGCCGCAGGTGACCGGTGAGCAGGAACGGCACGAACGCGTTGACCACGTGGGTCTCCAGCCACTCGGCCGGGCTGACCTCGCCGACCCGCAGCACCCAGCTGTTCGTGTCGCGCAGGTCGAGCGGTTCGCCGGTCTCGTCGCGCATCCCGACGGGGAACAGCGACTCGAACGCGACGAGGTCGGTGCCGACGGGAGCCGTGCGCTCCCCGGTGCGCCGCACCGCGGCGGCCAGCCCGCGCACCGGTTCCCGTTCGGCGGCGCGCACCTCGCGGTGGTAGCCGGCCGGCCGCCGGATCGTCTGGGCCGCGTTGTTGACGAGGATGTCGAGCTCGCCCCACTCCTCGCGCACCGCGTCGACGAGGCCGACCACGCCCGCCAGGTCGAGGAAGTCGACGCCGTGCACCCACAGCCGGTCGAGCCAGTCGCCGGCGTCGGGCACCGCGGCGAACCGGCGGGCCGCGTCGGCGGGAAAGCGCGTGGTGACGAGCACCGACGCGCCGTCACGCAGCAGCTTCAACGCGGTGTGGAAGCCGATTTTGATGCGGCCACCGGTGACGACGGCCCGCCGTCCGGTGAGGTCGCAGCGGGCCGAGCGGCGGGCGGTGTTCTCGGCGGCGCACGACGGGCACAGCATGTGGTAGTCGGCGTCGAGCCTCCGGTACGGGTCCTTGCACACGTAGCAGCGCCGGCTGCCGCGGAGCGTGCGCTCGCGGTCCACCGGGGTCGTCGCGTCCTCGACGGCCCGGACCGACGGGATCTCCTCGCGGTACCGGCGCGCGGTGGCGACCAGCGCGCGGTCGTGGTGGCGGCGCGCGACCGCGCGTTCGGCCCTGCGCCGCTTCTTCCCGGCCCGGTAGGCCTTGTCGACGGCGGCGGTGACCGCGGCGAGGGCGGGATCGTCGGGGCTCTCCGCCGCCCGGGCCAGCACCCGCAGGCACGCGGCGACGTCGTCGGGGTTCTGCACCGCTGTCAGGCCCTCCCGGTGGGACAGCGAAGGGGCCGGTCGGATCCGAACCTACGTGACATGAGCTAACGGTCTAATGCACCTTTCATCCGTTGTCAACAAGCGCTCCCGGCCCCCGGAACCGCCGGAAACGGTGTCACACCGGCCACTCCGGCCCCGCCGTTACCGAATAGCCGGGTATCACCCTTGTTCAGCGTGAAAGCCACCACTATGAGAGTTGCTCACACGTACGGGCGGCGAACCGAGGTGGGTGACCGTGGGCGGGCAGGCACTGGTGTTCCGCGCCGACAGCCACCTGGCGGCGATCGGGGTGGAGCACGTCACCGAGGTGCTCCGGCCGTTGCCGGTCGAGCACCTCGCCGGGGTGCCGCCGTACATCAGGGGGCTGTGCGTGCTGCGCGGGCGGCCGGTGCCGGTGGTCGATGTCGGGTTGCTGCTCGGCGGCCGGCGCGCCCCGGGCGACGGGCGGTTCGTCGGGGTGCGCACCGGTCCGCAGACGGCGGCGCTGTGCGTCGACACCGTCGTCGGCATCCGCGACCTCCCCATGGACCTGCTGCACGACCTGTCCTCGGTGACCGGCTCACCGGCCTGCACGGCCGTCGGTGCGATCGGACGGGAACCGCTGCTGCTCCTGGAGGCCGGCCGCGTGGTCCCCGACTCGGTGTGGGACGCGCTGGAGGAGGCCGGCCCCGATGGGTGAGCCCCTCGACCGCTTCCGCGGGACCATCACCCGGTGGACCGGCCTGACCCTCGATGTGGTGCCGCCGGAGGTCCTGGAGACCCTGCTGGCCGAGCGGGTCGCCGCGGCGGGCTGCGCGCCGGAGGTGTACCTCGACCGGCTCGCCGCCGACCGGTGCCGCACGGAACTGCCGGCGCTCGCGCCCCGGCTGACCGTGCCGGAGACGTACTTCTTCCGCAACAGCGAACAGTTCCGGGCGCTGGCCGACGTCGCGGTGCCCGCGTCGACGCGGACCGACCGGCCGCTGCGCCTGCTGTCGGCCGGCTGCGCCAGCGGCGAGGAGGCGTACACGCTCGCGATCGTCGTGCGGGAGGCCGCGCCGGGCCGGGCGGTGCGGGTCACCGGGGTGGACGTCAACCCGGCGGTGCTCGACCGTGCCCGCCGCGGCCGTTATCCGGAGTGGTCCATGCGGGCGACACCGGAGCCGGTGCGCCGTCGGTGGTTCCGCACCGAGGGGACCGACGTCGTCGTCGACCCGGAGATCCGTGACCTGGTGCGCTTCGTCCCCGGCAACCTCGCCGACGACGACCCGGCCTGGTGGAGGCCCGGCGGCTACGACGTGATCTTCTGCCGGAACGTGGTCATCTACCACTCCCCGGACCACGTCGGGGCCGCGATCGCGCGGCTGGTGGCGGCGCTCGCGCCCGGCGGCTTCCTGTTCCTCGGCCACGCCGAGACCGCCTACGGCCGGGTGGCCGGCCTCGACCTGCGGCACAGCCACGAGACGTTCTACTTCCAGCGAACCGCCGACGGAACGGCGGTCCCCGCCCCGCCCGCCATCCCGAACCGGCCACCGGTGACGGGCCGGCCACGGCGGCCGGCCCGGCCACCCGCCCGCGCGGGCGGTGACGCGGTCGCCCGTGCCATGAACCTGCTGCGGCAGGAGCACTACGACGAGGCGCTCGCCCAGGTCGCCACCGAACCGGGCACCGAGGCGCACCTGCTGCGCGCCGTGCTGCTCACCGACCTCGGCCGCATCGAGGAGGCGGAGGCCGAGTGCCGCCGCCTCCTCGACACCGACGGGCTGCACGCCGGCGCCCACTACCTGCTGGCCGTGACCCGGGAGGGCGCCGGCGACCCGGCGACCGCCGCGTCGCACGCCCGCACCGCGGCCTACCTCGATCCGGGCTTCGCGATGCCCCGGCTGCGGCTCGGGCTGCTGGCCCGCAGCCGCGGCGACACCGCCACCGCCCGCGTCGAGTTCGCCGCGGCGCTGACGCTGCTGGTGGGCGAGAGCCCCGACCGGCTGCTGCTCTTCGGCGGCGGGTTCACCAGGGTCGCGCTGGCCGACCTGTGCCGCACCGAACTGCGGGCGTGCGGAGCGGCGGCATGAGCGGCGACACCAGCCCCGGGGACCGGCTCGCCGCCCTGCGTCACGCGTTCGACAGCGCGTTCGCGCTGCCGCCGCCGCCCCGCGACGACGACCTCGTCGACCTGCTCGCGGTCACCGCCGACGCCGACGCGCTCGCGGTCCCGCTGACGGCGATGGCCGGGCTCGTCGCCGACCGGGCCGTCACGCCGCTGCCGGGGTCGCCGGCCGACCTGATCGGGGTCGCGGGGCTGCGCGGTCACCTCGTCCCCGTCTACGACCTGGCCCGGATCCTGGGTTCGGGCCGTACCCGCGGGCCGGAGCGCACCGTCCGCTGGATGGTGCTCGCCGCCGGGTCGCCGACGTTCGCGGTCGCCGTCGACCGGGTCGACGGTCACCTGCGGGTGCCCCGCGACGCGATCGCCGAGCCGATCGACGGGCGCGGTCCGGGCGGCGCGGTCGTGCACACCGGCGCCGGTGCCCGGCCGGTGGTCGACCTCGCCGCCGTCCGACACCGGGTGACCGCCCGCACCGCCGTCGAGGAGAGCTGATGCCACGCCGCACCACGTTCAGCCAGAAGGTCGCCACCGGGCTCGGGGTGGCCGCGGTGCTCACGCTCGCCGTGGGCGCGGTGGCCGTCGTCGCGTTGCGCGGCGTCGTGGACAGCAAGGACGAGGTGATCCGCGTCCACGCGCAGCGGCTCATCGAGACCGAACGGCTGCGGGTGGACGTCGAGCGCAAGTCCACCGCCAGCCGGACCTACCTGCTCACCGGCGACCAGCTCTACCTCGACCAGATGGCGCAGGCCCGCACCGCCCTGATCGCCGGCCTCGACCGGCTCGACCGCGGGTCGACCAGCCAGAAGGCGCGCGAGCTGCTGGTCGACATGCGCGCGGCGGAGGCCGCCCACCAGGAGGCCGTCGACGGGGTCAACAGCCTGCGCCGGTCCGGCGCGCCGCAGGAGACGGTCGTGCGGGCCTTCGACGAGAACCCGGCACCGCGACGGGCCGAGCTCGACAACGACATCGGCGCGTTCACCGCGCTGGTCGACCAGGAGCTGCGGACCGCGCGGCAGGAGTCGACCGGCACCGCCACCACCGCCAGCGTCGTGGTCGTGGTGATGGGCGCGGGCGCGACCGTCCTCGCGGTGGTTCTCGCCGTCCTCCTGGCCCGGACGCTGAACCGGCAGATCGGTACCGCGGTGGGCCAGGTGCGGACGTCGTCCGCCCAGCTCGAGGCCGTCGCGAGCCAGCAGGCCACCGGCGCCAAGGAGGAGGCGACCGCGATGAGCGAGATCACCACGACGATCAACGAGCTGCTCGCGACCTCGCGCCAGATCGCCGACAGCGCCCAGCGGGTCGCCCGCATCGCCGACGACACCGCCGGCGTGGCCCGGACCGGCGAGGACACCATCGAGCAGGCCAACGAGTCGATCGCCGCGATCCGCGGCCAGGTCGACCTGATCGTGCGGCACATGCTGGAGCTGGGCGCGAAGTCGCAGCAGATCGGCGCGGTGCTCGACATCGTCAGCGAGCTGGCCGAGCAGACCAACATCCTCGCGATCAACGCCACCATCGAGGCGACCAGCGCCGGCGAGTCGGGCCGCCGGTTCGCCGTGGTGGCCGACGAGATCCGCAAGCTCGCCGACCGGGTGTCGGGCTCGGCCAAGGAGATCCGCGGCCTGATCGACGACGTGCGCGGCGCGGTCAACACGACCGTGATGGCCACCGAGACCGGTTCGAAGGCCGTCGACGCCGGGATGCGCCAGTTCGGCGACGTCGCGGCGACGTTCGATCAGATCGCCGGACTGGTGACCACGACCACCGAGGCGGCCCGCGAGATCGAGCTGTCGACCAAGCAGCAGAGCACCGCCGTGGAGCAGGTGAACGTTGCCGTGGTCGACGTCGCGCAGGCGACCCGGGCCACCGAGGCCAGCTCGACACAGACCCAGCAGACCGCCGCGCAGCTCGCCGGGCTGTCGCTGGAGCTGTCCCGGCTCGTGCACGCCGGCGCCGGCAGGTAGGCGACGTGGCCGCGGACCCGTACCGCTACTTCCGCGTCGAGGCCCGCGAGCTGTCCGACGACCTCGCCGGCGGGGTGCTCGACCTCGAACGCGGGCAGGACCCGGACGCCGCGCTGGCCCGGGTGCTGCGGGCGGCGCACACGCTCAAGGGCGCGGCCCGGGTGGTGAAGCAGGCCGGGATCGCCGAGGCCGCGCACGCGCTGGAGGACGTGCTCGACGCGCACCGCGCCGACCCGGCCGCGGTGCCGGCGGCGGCCATCGCGGCGGCGCTCGCCGAGGTCGACCGGATCGACGCCGGGATCGCCGCGCTTCCCGCGTCCGGACCCCCGGCGCCACCACCCGGGACGGCGGCGCCGGCGAAGGAGCCGGACCAGCCGGCGATCGTGCGCACCGACACCGCCGACGTCGACGACCTCCTCGAAGCGATCGGCGAGGCGCAGACCCATCTGGCGCCGCTGCGGCGCGGCCTCGACGAGCTCGACCGGATCCGGCGCGGCATCGACCTGCTGCGCGCCCAGCTCGACGCGCCCGGCGCGGCCGGCACCCGCGACCGGTGGCGGGCGGTCGCCGCGGGCCTGGGCGACGACCTCGCCGCGGTGACCCACGACCTGGTCCGCTCGGTCGAGCACGGCGAGCGGGAGCTGCGCCAGATCCGCGGCAGCGCCGAGCAGCTGCGCCTGGTGCGGGCCGGGTCGATCTTCCCGACGCTGCACCGCTCCGCCCGCGACGCCGCCACGCAGGTCGGCTGCCGGGTCGCGTTCACCGGCGCGGGCGGCGACACGCGGCTCGACCCGCACGTACTGTCCACTGTGTACGGATGCCTGCTGCACATCGTCCGCAACGCGGTGGCGCACGGCATCGAACCGGTCGGCGCCCGCCGCGCCGCCGGCAAGCCCGACGAGGGGCGCGTCACCGTCGAGGTCGGCCGCCGCGGCACCCGCATCGTGTTCACCTGCCGCGACGACGGGCGCGGCGTCGACGTCGACGCGGTGCGCCGCGCGGCGACGCGGGCCGGCATCGACACCGCCTCGGCGAGCCCCGCCGACCTCGCGGCGCTCGTGCTGCGCGGCGGGATCAGCACCGCGGGCACGGTGACCGAGCTGTCCGGCCGCGGCGTCGGGATGGACATGGTCCGCGACACCGCGGCCCGCCTCGGCGGCGAGGTGACCATCGCCAGCGAGCCGGGACGCGGCACCACCGTCGAGCTGACCGTGCCGCTGTCGCTGCTGGCCGTGGAGAGCCTGCTCGTCGAGGCCGCCGGCACCCTCGCGGTCGTTCCGCTCGACGCGGTACGGCAGTGCCTGCACCTGGAGGGAACCGGCGGCGGCACCATCCGGTTCGGCGCGCACACGGTCCCGTATCTACCGCTCGCGACGGTCCTCGGAACGCGCACGACGGACGCCCGGGTAGCGATGGTCGTGTCCGCACCGGCCGGCACCGCCGCGATCGGGCTCGACCGGGTCGTCGACACCACCACCGTCGTCGTGCGGGCCGTGCCGCCGCTCGCACCCGCCGGTGCCGTCGTCGGCGGCCTGTGCCTCGACGGCGAGGGCAACCCGCGGATCGTGCTCGACCCGGCCGGGCTCGTCGCCGCCGCGACGCGGGGCCGCGCCGCCGTGTCCGAGGACCGCGACGTCGCGGCCGCGAGCCGGCCGGTGCTCGTCGTGGACGACTCGCTGACCACCCGCATGCTCGAACGCAGCATCCTCGAGTCGGCCGGCTACGCGGTCGAGACGGCCGCGTCGGCGGAGGAGGCGCTGGCCAAGGCGCGCGACACCCGGTACGGGCTGTTCCTGGTCGACGTGGAGATGCCCGGCATGGACGGCTTCACGTTCATCGAGCAGACGAAGGCCGACCCGGTGCTGCGCGAGGTCCCGGCGATCCTGGTCAGCTCGCGCGCGTCGCCGGCCGACCGGGAACGCGGCCGTCAGGCCGGTGCCGCGATGCACGTCGACAAGGGCGCCTTCGACCAGAACGAGCTTCTCGACCACATCGGAAGGCTGGTGGCCAGCGGATGATCCGGGTGCTCGTGGTCGACGACTCCCCGACGGTGCGGCACCGCCTGTGCGAGGCGCTGCGGACCGATCCGGGCATCGAGGTCGCCGGTGTGGCCGGCACCGGCACCGCCGCCATCGACCTCGCCCGCACCCTGCGACCGGACGTCATCACGATGGACATCATGCTGCCGGGCCTGAACGGGCTGGCCGCCACGGAGCACATCATGGCGCACTGCCCGATCCCGATCCTGGTGGTGTCGGCGTCGGACAACCGGTCGGAGGCGTTCACCACGTGCGCCGCGCTCGCCGCCGGTGCCGTCGACGCGCTCGACAAGCCCACCGGCGACGTCCCCGACGACGTGTGGGACCGCAAGCTGCGGTCGGCGGTCCGGGTCGTCTCGAAGGTCGCGGTGATCACCCACCCCCGGGCCAAGCTGACCAGGTTGCGTGAGGCGCCTCCGGTGGCTCCGGTCCGATGGGACCGGCAGCAGGTGGTCGCCGTGGGTGCGTCGACCGGGGGACCCGCGGCGGTGGTCGACCTGCTGCGCGCGGTGCCGACCGACGTCGGGGTGCCGATCCTGCTGGTCCAGCACATCGGTGCGGCGTTCGCCGCGTCCTACGCGGAGTGGCTCGACGGGCAGACCGCGCACCGGGTGGCGTGTGCCCGCGACGGCGAACCGGTGGCACCGGGCCGGGTCACGGTGGCGCCGGGGGAGCGGCACCTGACCGTGCGGGACGGGCGGGTGCACCTCGACGACGGGCCCGAACGCCACTCCTGCCGCCCGTCTGTCGACGTGTTGTTCGAGTCGGTGGCGCTGGCCTATCCGGGCGCCGCGACCGGCTGCCTGCTCACCGGGATGGGCCGCGACGGCGCGTCCGGGCTGCTGGCGATGCGCCGCGCCGGGTGCCGCACGCTGGCGCAGGACGAGGCGACGTGCGTGGTGTACGGGATGCCCCGCGAAGCCGTGCTGCTCGGTGCCGCCGAGGAGGTCCTGCCGCCGGCGGAGATGGGCCGCCGCCTCGTTCCGGTCCGGCAGCCGTGACCACGCGGGTGCTGATCGTCGACGACAGCCTGACGGTGCGGATGGACCTCGCCGAGGCGTTCGAGACGGGCGGCCTCGACCCGGTGCCGTGCGCGACCGTCGGCGAGGCCCGCACGGTGCTCGACGGCGAGGGCGCCGACGCGATCATCCTCGACGTGCACCTGCCCGACGGCGACGGCGTCGACCTGCTGCGCGAGATCCGCTCCGACCACCGGTACGGCAGCACGCCCGTGCTGATGCTGTCGAGCGAGGCGGAGGTCAAGGACCGCGTGCGCGGCCTGCGCACCGGCGCCGACGAGTACGTCGGCAAGCCGTACGACTCCGGCTACGTGGTGGCCCGGGCCCGCGAGCTTCTCGGCGACCGCGACGGCGACGAAGCCCTGTCGGTGCTGCTCATCGACGACAGTCGGACCCTGCGCGCCGAGCTGCGCCGCGAGCTGGAGGCCGACGGGTACACCGTGCGCACCGCCGCCACCGGGGAGGACGGGCTGCGGCTGGCCGGGACGCGCCGGCCCGGGATCATCATCGTCGACGGCGCGCTGCCGGGTATCGACGGCGCCACCGTGATCCGCCGGGTGCGCCTGGACCCCGCGCTGCGCGACGTCCCGTGCCTGCTGCTCACCGGGTCCACCGACCGGCACCTCGAGCTCGACGTGCTCGACGCCGGGGCCGACGCGTTCGTGCGCAAGAACGAGGACACCGGCGTGCTGCTGGCGAAGGTCGCCGCGATCCTGCGGCAGAGCACGACCCCCGGTCACGAGCGGCACCCCAGCCTGCACGCGCCCAAGCGGGTGCTGGCCGTCGACGCCGACGCCGCCTACCTCGACCAGCTCACGGCCTGCCTCCGCGAGGACGGGTACGAGCTGGTCCGGGCCCGCACCGGCGAGGAGGCCGTCGAGCTGCTCGCCACCCAGCCCGTCGACTGCATCCTGGTCGACCCGCACCTGCCGGGGCGCAGCGGCGCCGACACCTGCCGGCTCCTCAAGGCCGCACCGGAGATCCGCGACATCCCGGTCATCGTCCTCGGCGACAGCGACGACGCCGCCTCGGTGCGCGCGGGGCTCGGCGACGGCGCGGACGACTACGTGGTCAAGTCCGACCGGTTCGACGTGCTGCGGGCCCGGATCCGGGCACAGATGCGGCGCAAGCAATTCCAGGACGAGCACCGGCAGGCCCGCGAGGACCGGCTGCAGCAGGAGCTGCGGGCCGCCGAGGCGCGTGCCGCGCGGGAGCTGGCCCGCACCCGGGCCGAGCTGATCAGCGAGCTGGAGTGGAAGAACAGCGAGCTGGAGGCGTTCAGCTACTCGGTCTCGCACGACCTGCGCAACCCGTTGAACGTCATCGACGGCTTCTGCCGGTTGCTGCTGGAGCACTACGCGGACGTCCTCGACGGCGAGGCCCTCGACTACCTGCGCGGCATCAACGTCGCCGCCGACCGGATGGCCGAGCTGATCCGCTCGCTGCTCGAGCTGTCCCACGCCGGGCGGGCGGCGATCACCCGTGGGCCCGTCGACGTCACCGCCGCCGCCCGGGCCACCGTCGAGGCGTTGCGCCGCGGCGAGCCCGACCGGGCCGTCGAGGTCACGGTCGCCGACGGCCTGCGCGCCGACGCCGACGCCGACCTGATCCGCGTGGTGCTGGAGAACCTCATCGGCAACGCCTGGAAGTACACCCGCCGCACCGACGCTCCCCGCATCGACGTCGGCACCGAGGACGGCGCGTTCCTCGTGCGCGACAACGGCGCGGGCTTCCCCATGGACCACGCCGGGAACCTGTTCCGCCCGTACGGGCGGCTGCACGAGGACCACGACTTCCCCGGTACCGGCATCGGCCTGTCGACGGTGTCCCGCATCATCGACCGGCACGGCGGGCGGATCTGGGCCGAGGGCGAGGTCGGCGTCGGCGCCACGTTCTACTTCACGACGGGCCGGTGACGGCCGGCCCTGAGACCTCCCGATTCAATCGGTGGAGGCAGGTGACTCGTTCGCGGCGGGTGCGTTGGCCGGTTCGTGAGGAAGCGCGACCCGCGGCCGTGGCTGGTCGATGACGACCTCCGGGCGCGGGTCGAGACGTCGCGATGCCGGGCGCAACATCGGGGCTCTGGTCTGTTCCTGGTACTCGGTGAGCGCTTCGGCGGCGGCGTTGTTCCAGCGGACCCCGGCGTGGCGCCAGGCTGGTGCAGACCTGGCAGCGGGAGCAGGACGCGGCGAACTCGGCCGAGGTGTATCGCCCGGGTCACCCGGTCGTCGCGACGATCCGCATCTCGGGGTAGCGGCGCGACGGCGTCGACAGGAGCCGTCCGTCGCCGTGCCGGAGGTACCGGTCGAAGAAGGCGGCCACGTAGACGCGCTGCACGTGCACCGACCGCTCGCCGTCGATCGTCCCGAGGAGCGGCTCCAGGTCCTCCGGCGGAACACCGGACTGCGGGAGCAGCACCTGGAAGTCGGCGAACGACAGGTGTCCCGAACCGAGCAGCTCCACCTGATGGCGCGGCCCACGGAGCCGCGACCACAGCTCCACCCACGTCTCGTCGGGCTCGTCGCCGTGTGACTGCGACCCGAGGAGCAGGAACGGCCGGTCGAGGCCGGCGGTCACGACCCGCCCGAAGACGCTGCCGTCGAGGTTGAGCCCGGCCCGCAGACGGCGGTCCTCGTACATCGCCTGTGCGGCCGCCGCACCGCCCAGGGAGTGGCCGAACATGCCGGTCCGGTCGAGGTCGAACGCCTGCTGGAGGCCGCGGGGCAGCGGCCGGCGGGACGCGTCGGGGTTGCCGCCCCGGGTGATCAGCGCGAGGCTGTCGAGGGTGAAACGGGTGTCGGCCACCCGCGCGGCGAGCGCCGTGGCGAGGATCCGTTCCTCCTCGGCGGGGGTGGTCGGCGTCGGCGTGGCCGCCGTCTCGACGCGACCGCCGGGGAACTCGACCGCCCGCGCCTCGTGGGTGTGGTCGATGGTGACCACGACGAACCCCCGGCTGGCGAGGTCCTCCACGAGCGCGGTGCTGGCGGTTCGCTCGATGCCGAGTCCGGCGGAGTACAGGACGACGGGGTGCCGACCGGGCCGCACCGGTGCGCCCACGTGCCCGTGCGTGACGGGCAGCCGCGCCGGTGAGCCGGGCGGGGTGAGGATCGCCTCGACGCCGGGCGAGACCCATCGCGCCGGCGGGTGACCGCGGACGCTGGAGGCCGGGTACCAGATCTGCGCCATGATCTCGCGGGTGCGCGTGGCGGGTACCCACGGGTCGGGCCGGGACGCGTCGACCAGGTGCAGCGACGTGGTGCCGACGCGGTGGGGCCCCGTCGGCATGGGCAGGACGAGTTGGACCGGTGCCGGTTCGGCCGCCCGGGCGGACGCCTGCGCGGTGCCGGACAGACCCGTCACGGCGGCCAGAACGACCGCGAGTGTGCGCTTCATGTCAGCAGTCTCGGCGGGTGGTGGGAGCCCGCGTAGTGCCGGCGGTACCACGGTTCCGGTGCCGGCCGCACGGGGCACCGATGACAAATGTCATCGCCTGCCTCGTCGGGACCGCGGCGGTGGGGCCGGCCGGATTCGAACCGGCGTCCTCCAGCTTGGGTACGGGCGCGTCGACCTCTGCGCTACGACCCCACCGGCCGGGGACCCTACCAGGCGCCCGCTACGGGAGGTCGCCCGGAGCGGCGAGCCGGCCGGTCACCGCCGTCGCGGCGGCGACCGGCGGGGAGACCAGGTGCGTGCGGGCGCCGGGGCCCTGGCGTCCCTCGAAGTTCCGGTTGGACGTCGACGCGCTGCGCGCGCCCGGTTCCATCCGGTCGGGGTTCATTCCCAGGCACATCGAGCATCCGGCGGCCCGCCACTGCGCGCCGGCGCGGGTGAAGACCTCGTGCAGGCCCTCCTCCTCGGCCTGTGCCCGCACCCGCATCGAGCCGGGCACGACGAGCATCGTGACACCGTCGGCGACCCGGCGTCCGCGGAGCACGGCCGCGGCCGCGCGCAGGTCCTCGATGCGGCCGTTGGTGCACGAGCCGACGAACACCGTGTCGACGGCGATGTCGCGCATCGCGGTGCCGGGCGTGAGGTCCATGTAGCGCAACGCCTGTACGGCCGCCTCGCGGACGAGCGGGTCGGCGAACCCGTCGGGTGCCGGCACGGCGCCGTCGACGGGCACCGCCTGCGCGGGGTTGGTGCCCCACGTGACGAACGGTGCGACGGTCCGGCCGTCGACCTCGACCACGCGGTCGAAGGCGGCGCCCGCGTCGCCGGGGAGGGAGCGCCAGTGCTCCAGGGCCCGTTCCCACGCGGCGCCCCGCGGGGCCTGCGGCCGGCCCTCGAGGTAGGCGTACGTGGTGTCGTCGGGCGCGACCATGCCGGCCCGCGCACCGAACTCGATGGACATGTTGCACAGCGTCATCCGGGCCTCCATCGACAGGGCCCGCACGGCGCCGCCCCCGTACTCGACGATGTGCCCGGCCCCGCCGTTGACGCCCACCCGCGCGATCACCGACAGGATCAGGTCCTTCGCGGTGACGCCGACCGGCAGTTCGCCGTCGACCTCGATGGCCATCGTGCGGGGCATCCGCTGCGGCAGCGTCTGGGTGGCGAGCACGTGCTCCACCTCGCTGGTGCCGATGCCGAACGCCAGCGCTCCGAACGCGCCGTGGGTCGAGGTGTGCGAGTCACCGCACACGATCGTCATGCCGGGCTGGGTGAGCCCGCGCTGCGGGGCGACCACGTGCACGATTCCCTGCTCGGCGGCGCCCATCTCGTACAGCGTGATGCCGAACTCGGAACAGTTGCGGCGCAACGCCTCCACCTGCGCTCGGGCCATGGGGTCCACGATGGACAGACCCGTGGTGGGTACTGCGTGGTCCTCCATCGCCAGCGTCAGGTCGGGTCTCCGCACGGCCCGTCCCGCCGCCCGCAGGCCGTCGAAGGCCTGGGGCGAGGACACCTCGTGCACCAGGTGCAGGTCCACGTAGAGGAGATCCGGTTCGCCCTCCGCGCTCCGCACGCGGTGGGCGTCCCAGATCTTCTCCACCATGAGACGCGTCATGCGATCGCTCCGCTACGCTCCGCGATGCGTGCGCGGCGGCTGAGTTGATGGTTCGCTCGCCAAGGCTCGCTCACGACGCGTACACCGCCTCCGCCAGGCGACCCGGCGTCAGGTCGGCCTGCTCGATGACGCGGCGGCACCGTCCACCGTGGAACACGTGCACGCGGCTGCACAGGTGCGCGAGGTCCTCGTGCTCCACTGTGGACAGGAGCACGACGGCGCCGGCGGCGGCCGCGTCGGACAGGTGGGCGAAGATCTCGCGCTTGGCGCCGACGTCGACGCCCTGGGTCGGCTCGTGCAGCGCGAGCACCTTCGGCTGCCCGAGCATCCACTTCGCCAGCAGCACCTTCTGCTGGTTGCCGCCGGACAGGTACCGCAGCGCGGTCTCCGTGCGCCTCGGCACCACGGCGAAGCGCTCCACCTGCTCCAGCGCGGCCCGGCGCTCCCGGCGCTGGTTCACGACGGCGCGGAACCGGGTGAACGCCGGCAGCGTCGGCAGCGTCATGTTCTCCCGCACGGTCAGCGCGGGCGCGCAGCCGGTGTGCGCGCGGTCGGCGGGCAGCAGCGCCAGCCCGAGCCGGATCGCCGACCGGGGCCGCAGCGTCGCGGCCGCCAGCTCCTGCCCGTCGAACCGGACCCGCCCGCCGCCGGCCGGCCGCGCACCGGTGAGCAGGTACGGGACCTCGTCGTAGCCCGAACCGGGCAGCCCGGCGAAACCGATGATCTCGCCGGGTCGCGCGGTGAACGACAGGTCGGCCAGGGTGCCGCCGCTCAGCCCGTCGACGGACAGCAGCGGCTCGCCCTCCGGCGACGGGGTGTCCGGGTACAGCTCCTCGACGGGCCGGCCGAGCATCAGCCGCAGCAGTTCCTTCTCCGACTGGTCGGAGACGACCGCGACGAGGTCGCCGCCGCGGAGGACGGCGACCCGGTCGCACAGCTCACGCACCTCGTCGAGCCGGTGCGAGACGAACACGATCGCCGCGCCGTCGGCGGCCAGGTCGCGCAGCACGCCGAACAGCCGCCGTACGCCGTCGTTCGGCAGGTACGCGGTCGGCTCGTCCAGCACGAGCAGCGGGTGGGAGGACCCGGTCTCCTCGATGTCCGCGAGCCCGCGCGCCATCGCCACGAGGGCCTGCTCGGTGACCGACAGGTCGCCGACCCGCGTGTCCGGATGGACGTCCAGGCCCACCTGCTTGAGGAACCGGCCGACCCGCGCCCGCTCGGCCGACCACCGGATGCGCCACCCGAACCCGGTGTCGAAGCGCGCGATCCGCAGGTTCTCCAGCACCGTCATCGACGGCACCAGCGCGAGATCCTGATGGATGAACGACGCGGCGTCCAGCTCGATCCGCGCACCCGGATCGGGGGAGTGGTAGCCCGACAGGATCTTGATGAGCGTCGACTTGCCGCTGCCGTTCTCACCGATGAGGCCGAGGATCTCCCCGGCCCGCACGGTGAGCGTGACATCGTGGAGCACGCGGACGCCGTCGAAGGTCTTCGAGACGCCCGCGAGCTCGAGAACGGCTTCTACTTCGTCCACAGCGCCGGGAACTTCGTCCGGTACTCGGTCGAGCCGTACCAGGAGAACTCGTCCGTGCCCTGGATCAGGTTCGCGTTGCTGGTGTCGAAGATGCGCAGCCCCACGTTGTAGTTCTGCACGGGGGCGGTGTTGGTCAGCGCCCGGAAGATCGCGTCGGTGCAGGCGTACGCCCACCACTCGTTGTGGCCGCCGATGTCGAGCTTCAGGCCGCTGGCCGGGTCCTTGAGCTGTTCGACGATGCCGGGGGTGGCGTTGAACGCGCCGACCTTCACCTTCGAGCCGGCGCCCGCGGTGCGGATCGCGCCGAGGCCGGGCAGGCCCTGGCCGTCGTAGAGCGGCAGCAGGTAGGTGCGCGTCGGGTCGCTGTTGATGGTGGTCTGGAACAGCGTCGGCACCGACGTCTGCCACTGCGGGATCTGCACGTCCTTGATCTGGATGTCACAGGCCGGGCAGAGCCGCTTGACCTCGCTGGCGGTCGCCTGCGCCTGCGGCTGCGACGCGGGCACGTCGTCGGAGCTGACGACGAGTCCCTTGCCCTTGCCCTGCGAGTCGGCCACCATCCAGTCGCCGATGAGCTGGCCGACCTTGACGTAGTCGAAGGAGACCTCCGAGTACTGGCCGTTGTCGACCTTGCCGGGAACGCCGGTGTTGGCGCTGATCACCTTGATGCCGGCCGCCTTGGCCCGGGTGATCTGGGCCTGGAACAGCTGCGCCGGTAGCGCCTGGAACACGATGACGTCGGCCTTCTGCGCGATCGCCTGCTCGAAGCCCTTGTTGGCCTCGTCGACCGAGCCCTTGGCGTCGATGACGTTCATGGTGACGTTGCCGTACTGCTGCAGCAGCCGGGTGACCGCGTCGCTCCAGTACTTCAGCACCGGGATCGAGTTGGAGACGCTGATGTATGTCACCTTCTTGCCGGCGACCGACCCGATCGGCACCGCCGCGTCGGGGCCCTGCCACTTCGGCGGCTGCCGGAACTCGTCGATGATCTTCTGGGCCTCGGCGAGGCCGGCGGCCGCGTCGGTCGCGGTGGGACCGACGCTCTGCGCCGGCGTGTCCGACGGGGTCTCCTCGTCGGTGCAGCCGGCCGCGAGCATGGCGACGATCGTCAGCACGACACCTGTTTTGAGGCGCAGTGAACCACGGGACATGGGGGTCCCCTCTCGAGAAGCGCTGGGTTCTAGGCGAACGAAGGAAGCTTGCGATGGCCGGCGATGTGGCTGAGGGTCACGGCGGCCACGAGGGAACCGCCGTAGAACACCTGCTCCGGCCAGCCCGCGTACCCGAGGTACTGCAGGCCGGTGATTCCGGTGGTGAGGAAGTAGACCGCGACGAAGGAGCCCCAGGCGTTGAACCGGCCCGGAACGATCGTGGTCGAGCCGAGGAAGGCCGCGGCGAACGCGGGCAGCAGGTAGGAGGCGCCGGCCTGCGGGTTGGCCGCACTGTTGGTTCCGGCGAGCACGATGCCGGCAAGCCCACCGAGGGTGGACGTGGCGACGAGTGCGCCGGCGCGGATGAGAGTCACCCGGAGGCCGGCCAGGCGGGCCACTTCCCGGTTCTCGGCGATGAAGATCATGCGCCGGCCCAGCGGGGTGTGCTGGAGGACGAACCAGAGAGCGAGGCAGAGCAGCAGCCCGCCGTAGAACGGAAGCGGGATCCCGAACAGGAACGGGTCGGTCATGAACCGCACCGTCTTGGCGGAGATCCCGGTGACCACCTTGGAGTCGGTGATGCCGAGCGTGATCCCGGTCAGCAGGGTGCCGCTGCCGAGGGTCACGATGATCGAGGGGACGCCGAGCAGCACCGAGATCGCCGCGTTGACCGCGCCGAACAGGGCGCAGGCGACGATCGCGATGAGGATGGCCGGACCGGGTGGGAGGCCCTGCTCGCCGTCGAGCACGGCCACGAGACAGCCGCCGAACCCGACGACGGCCCCGATGGACAGGTCGAACTCCTGCACCGCCAGGGAGATCATCACTCCCAGCGTGGCGATGAGGATGACGGTCTGCGTGCTGAGGATCAGCTTGACCGTCGACGTGGACGCGAACGAGTCGGACCGCCACGAGAAGAACAGGATGATGAGCGCCCACACCACGAGGACGGCGTAGCGCTCGACGGTCCTCACGACGCGAGCCTTTGCAGCACCGACTCCTCCGACCACACCTCGCCGTACTTCGCGGCGATGTCGAACAGGTTCGCCTCGTGCGGGCGCGGGTCGCGGTCGCCGACGGCCTCCCGCACGACCACCGGCAGGTAGCCGTAGGAGATCGCGTCGACGGCCGTGGCCCGCACGCATCCGCTGGTGCTGACGCCGCACAGCACGAGCGTGTCGATGCGCGCGGAGGCGAGCGTCGCCGACAGCGACGTCCCGAAGAACGCGCTCGCGTACTGCTTGACGATGACGAGGTCGTCGTCGTGCGGCGCGATCTCCGGCATGATGTCGCCCAACGGACTCCCGGACCCGCGCACGAAGTGCTTCAGCGCGCCCACCTTCCTGAAGAACAGCCCGCCGTCGATCCCACCCGGGCCGTACTCGACCCGGGTGTAGATGACGGGCACGCCGTGCGCGCGGGCCGCCGCGATGACCCGCGCCGTCGAGTCGAGGCAGTCGCGGCTGCCCATGTAGAGCTCGGCGTCCGGCTCGAAGTACGCCCGCACCATGTCGATGACGAGCACCGCCGGCGCCGTGCCCCATTCCAGGGGACGGCCGAAGCCGGCGCCGGCGTAGTCGTCCGACAGATCGGTCATTCGATGCTCCGATTCCCGCCCGAGCCGGTCGCGATCCTCCACATCACGGAGGGTGACCATCCATGGTGCTGTACCGGGTTCCGCAGACCTCGAAGATCAACTTTTCCGGCGGAATCGTGAAGTCCCACTGCACTTTTCTTCCAGAAAAGTCGATCATTGTCGGGGCGGCGGGCCGTGAAAGGGACATATCGGGAACCGCCCCGGGAGGTGGAGCGGCGCCGACCCGGGTCGAGGTTGCGCACGGTGATGAGGCTGTGGTCGGTCATGCCGGTACCGGGGGCTTCGGTGCGGGAAGGCCGGTCTCGGCCTCGCAGTTGGCCAGGATCTCTTCCAGCGGCGGGCCCATGTTGAAGACTGCGGGCTTCTCACCGGTCGTCATGGAAGCGCGTTTCGCGTCGGTCGCGGCCGCGTCCACGTTTCCATCGGACGCGAGAACGACTCCGTAGCGGTCCGCGCCCTCCGCGGAGATGAGGCCGCGCCTCACCTCCAGCGCCACGAGGTCGGGGTCGCGCTTGAGCGGGTCGCCCCAGCCGCCGCCGCCCCAGGTGACGAAGTGCAGCACGTCGCCCTTGGCCACGGCCACGTCGTGCACCTTGCTGGGCAGGATCTCGCGGGTGCCGTCGGCCCGGTCGATCCACTTGCGGCCGCGGGCGCCCGGATCGCCGCCGTTGACGCCCCACGGGTAGGTGAGCCAGCGGTCGTCGTGGATGGCGATCGTGCCCGGCTGCAGGAACCGGTACGCGACGTCGACGCCGTTGCCGCCGCGGTGCAGGCCCGCGCCACCGGTGTCGGGGACCGTCTCCCACTTCTCGATGCGCAGCGGGTAGTACGACTCCAGGTACTCGCACGGGATGTTGACGAACGACGGCCACAGCGAGTGCCCGTCGGGTCCGTCGCCGATCGGCCGGCCGGGGATGCCGCCGAACCCGATCGAGTACAGCTGGAACCACTCGCCCTTGCGCTCGCCGTCGGCGTAGTGACCGGAGTACATGAAGTGCGGCGACGACGAGAACCCGGCCGCGTTCAACAGGTCGGGGTTCTTCTGGCCGAGCAGCCCGCCGAAGAGGTCGAAGATGCGCCCGACGCCGTGGTTGCGGGCGTTCAGGGCGGCCGGGAACTCCGGCTTCCAGAACGACTTCTCCGGGATGTGGACGTCGACCAGCGGGTAGAACCCGTCGTTCCACAGGATCTGCGGGTCGGCCACGGTGATCATGTAGATCCCGAAGAACATCCGGGCCAGGTTCTCGTTGAGGTAGTAGTTGATCGGACCGGGCGACTGGGCGGAGCTTCCGGTGAAGTCGAGCAGCACCTTGTCGCCGGTGCGGGTCAGCGACAGCTTGAGCTCGTACGGGCCGTAGCCCACGCCGTCGTCGCAGATGTAGTCGGTGAAGCTGATCGTCTCGCCGTCGGCGAACACCATGGCCAGCAACGTCTTCATCGCGTCGTAGTTGCGTTGCAGCAGGGCGTCGAGCGCGGACAGGTAGGTGTCGACGCCGAAGCGCGCGCACAGTTCCTGGATGCGGCGCGACGCCGTGCGGCAGGCCGCGACGATGCCGTTGAGATCGGCCCGGTTCCAGTCGGGCTGGCGCACCTGGTTGAGGACGATGCGCAGCGCGTCCTCGTTGAGCCGGCCCTGGTCGTAGAGCTTGAAGGGCGGGATGATTACGCCCTCCTCGAAGATGGTGTGCGCGTCGGTCGGCATCGAGCACACCGTCTTGCCGCCGACGTCGGACATGTGCCCGAACATCGAGGCCCAGCCGACGACCCGGCCCTCGACGTAGATCGGCATCACCACGAGCCAGTCGTTGGCATGGCTGATCGCGCCGTCGCACGAGTACGGGTCGCTCGTGAGGAGCACGTCGCCGTCGTTGATCGTGCCCTCGTACCGGTCGAGCAGCGCGGGGATCGACAGGCCGAACTGGCCGACGACCATGCGCCCCTGCGCGTCGCCGATGAGCGGGAACTCGTCGTGCTGCTCGCGGATGCCGGGGGACAGGGCGGTGCGGAACAGCACCTCGTCCATCTCGTACCGGGCGTTGCGCAGCGCGTTCTCGATGATGTCGAGCGTCACCGGGTCGACGTCGACCTTGGCGACCTCGCCGCTCGCGGTCTGAATGATCTCGGCCATCTCACTTCTCCTCAATGGGACGGATCAGCAGGCTGCCACTGGGATGCACGGTCGCGGCGTGACCGGGCAGCACGAGCGTGGTGGAGTCCATCTCGGTCACGATCGCCGGACCGGGGACGACGTTGCCGGCGAGCAGCTTCGCGCGGTCGTAGACGGTCGCCTCGGTCGACGACCCTCCGATGTGGACATTCGTCGTGAGGCGCACGGCCGCCGACGGGTCGGTGCCGCCGTCCTCGAGCGTGGTCGCCTGCACGTGCGGGCGCGGCCCGGACACCGTGGCCCGGATGGCGACCAGTTCGTGCTCGTTGCTCAGCAGGAACGAGAACAGCCGCTCGTGCTCGGCGTCGAACGCGGCGCCGAGGGCCTTGAGGCCGGCGCCCCGGCCGTCGAAGTCGTCGATGCTGGCCGGCACTGTGATCTCGAAGCCCTGGCCGTGGTACCGGATGTCGACCTGGTACGTCACCGTGTGGTCGGCGCGCGCCACGCCCTCGGCCTCCACCGTCGACGCCGCAGTCTCGGCGAGGTCGGTGAAGATGCCCTTCAGCTCGTCGTCGGTGAGCTCGGAGAAGCGCCGGATGTAGGTGCGGGCGGCCTCGTCGCGCAGGCTCGTGGTCGCGTCGCCGTAGGCGCACAGCACACCGGGCGACGGCGGGATGATGACCGGCCACGCGCCCGTCAGCTTGCCCAGCGCGTTGGCGTGCAGGGGACCTGCGCCGCCGAACGCCACCAGCGCGAACTCGCGCGGGTCGTAGCCCTGCTGCACCGACACCAGGCGCAGCGCGCCGAACATGTTCTCGTTGACGATGTCGACGATGCCGGCCGCCGCCGCCTCGACGCTGGGCAGCCCCATCGCGTCGGCGACCTGCTGGACCGCGGCCCGGGCAGCGTCGCGGTCCAGCGAGATCTCGCCACCGGCCAGTTCGGTCGGCAGGTACCCGAGCACCACGTTGGCGTCGGTGACGGTCGGCTCGGTGCCGCCGCGCCCGTACGCCGCCGGTCCGGGGTCGGCGCCTGCCGACTGCGGGCCGACCCGCAGCGCCTTCGTCAGCGCCGGCACGTGGGCGATCGAGCCGCCGCCGGCGCCGACCGTGCGCACGTCGACCGAGGCCGACCGCACCGTCAGGTCGCCGACCCGGGTCTCGCGGCCGACCCGCGGGATGCCGTTCTGCACCAGCGCCACGTCGGTGGACGTGCCGCCCATGTCGAACGTGAGCAGGTCGCTGTACCCGGCCTGGGTGGCCGCCCACACGGCGCCGCTGACGCCGCCGGCCGGGCCGGACAGCAGCATCGACACCGGGTTCTCGGCGGCGGCGGTGGCGCTGGACAGGCCGCCGTCGCTGCGCAGGATGTAGAGCTTCGTGTCGAGCTTGCTGGTGAGGTTCTCGATGTAGCTGGCCACCTGCGGCTGCACGTAGCCGTTGGCGACCGTGGTGATGGTCCGCTCGTACTCGCGCAGCTCCGGCAGCACCCGCGACGACACCGACACCGGCACGCCGGGCAGCTCCTCGGCCGCGATCGCGGCGATCCGGGCCTCGTGCCGACCGTCCACATAGGAGTTGATCAGCGAGATCGCGATCGCCTGCACACCGTCGGCCCGCAGCCGCTTGAGCTTCGCGCGGATGTCGTCCTCGTCGAGCGCGGTGACGACCTCGCCGTCGGCGCCGATGCGCTCGACCGCCTCGACGGTGTGCTCCAGCGCCGCGAGCGGTTCCGGCTTCGGCCAGATGATCCAGCCGGCGAGGCCGCCCGGCACGAACGACCGGGCGATCTGCAGCACCTGCCGGAACCCGGCGGTGGTCACCAGGCCGACCTTGGCGCCCTTGCCCTCCAGGATCGCGTTGGTCGCCACCGTGGTGCCGTGCAGCACCTGGCCGACCTCGGCGAGCGAGGTGTCGGCGGCCGCGCAGACCTTCTCGATGCCGGTGAGCACACCGACCGACTGGTCCTGCGGGGTCGACGGGGTCTTGGCGCGGTAGGACGTACCGCTGTCCGAGTCGATGAGAAGGATGTCGGTGAAGGTTCCGCCGACGTCCACGCCCAACCGGTAGCGCATCGCGTCTCCTCTCTAGATGACGCCGGCGTCGCTGAGCCGACGAACGTCGTCGTCGCCCAGGCCGAGCAGGCCGCGGTAGATGTCGTCGTTGCTGGAGCCGAGGTCCGGCCCGGTCGACCGCACCGCACCGGGGGTGGCCGACAGCTTGGGGAACACGTTCTGCATGGAGATCTCGCCGAACCCGGGGTCGGCGAGCTTCACGATCGCCTCGCGGGCGGCGAAGTGCGGGTCGGCGAACATGTCCTTCGCCTTGTAGATGCGGCCGGCCGGCACGCCGCCGCGGTGCAGGGCCTCGAGCAGCTCGTCGGCCTCGAAGCCGGCCGTCCACTCGGCGATGAGGCCGTCGAGGACCTCCATGTACTCGCCACGGGCGCTGTGCGTGGCGAAGCGCCCGTCGGTGACCAGTTCGGGGCGGCCCATCACGTTCGCCAGCCGGCCGAACACGCTGTCCTGGTTGGCCGCGATGAGCACGCTGTCGCCCTCGCGCGTCGGGTACACGTTGCTGGGCGCGACGTTCGGCAGCACCGGTCCGGTGCGCTCGCGCTGGTACCCGGCCACCTGCCACTCCGGCAGCAGCGACTCCATCATCGCCAGCACGGACTCGTAGATCGCTGCGTCGACCACCTGCCCGCGTCCACTCGACGTTCTCTCGTGCAGCGCGACGAGCGTCCCGATGGTCGCGTGCAGGGCGGCGAGCGAGTCGCCGAGCGAGATGCCCGCGCGCGACGGCGGCTCGTCGGCCGAGCCGGTGACGTAGCGGATGCCGCCCATCGCCTCGCCGATCGAGCCGAACCCGGCCCGCTCGGAGTACGGACCGGTCTGGCCGAACCCGGTGACCCGCGTGACGATCAGGCGCGGGTTGAGCTCCCACAGCTGCTCCGGCGCGAGGTTCCAGCGCTCCAGCGTGCCCGGGCGGAAGTTCTCCAGCAGCACGTCGGAGCGCTTCACCAGCTCCCGCACCAGGTTCTGGCCCTCCTCGGTGCGCAGGTTGCACGTCACCGACTTCTTGTTGCGGGCCACGACCGGCCACCACAGCGACTTGCCGTACGGCTTCTCGCGCCCCCACTGGCGCATCGGGTCGCCGGCCTTCGGGTCCTCGAGCTTGATGACCTCGGCGCCGAAGTCACCGAGCACCTGGCCGCAGAACGGGCCGGCCAGGAGTTGGCCGAGCTCGATGACACGGACATCCTGTAGCGGCAAGGCTCGGGTCATGCGGTCTCCTCATGGTTTTCGTACGCGGCGCCCCTCGGGCGGCGGGGCCCGAGCAGCGACGCGCGCGCGGACAGCAGGTGCGCGCACATCACCGCCTCGGCCCACTCGCCGTCGCGCGCCCGCAGCGCCGCGACGATCTCGAGATGGTGGGCGACGCTGCGGCGGCGGGCCGCGTCGTCGAACGCGTGCAGGGTGCGTACCAGCACCGAGCTGTGGATGAGCTGGTTGACGGTGGCGGTGACGACCGTGCTGCCGGCCAGCCCGTTGAGGGTGGCGTGGTACTCGCCGTTGAGGCGGTACACCTCCTCCAACCGGCCGGCCTCCGAGTGGTCCTTCAGCACGGTCGCGATGTGTTCGAGCCGGTCGATGTCGGCCTCGGTGGCCGTCTCGGCGGCGATCCGGGCCGACAGCCCCTCGACCCGGGCCCGGATCTCGAAGATGCGTTCCAGGTCCGTCCGCGGGTACTCGACGACCCGGGCGCCCTTGTTGGCGGTGATGTCGACGAGCCCTTCGGCCGCGAGCCGACGCAGCGCCTCCCGGACGGGGGTGCGGCTGACCCCCAGCTTCTCGGCGAGCTCGACCTCGGCCAGCCGCTCGCCGGGGACGTACTCCCCGCCGAGGATCCGCTCGCGCAGCTGGTTCACCGCGCGGTCGCTGGCTGCCGTCATTGACCCCTCCGATCAGTGATTGCATACATGTAGTCGATCCTCCCGGCACTTCACAAGGGTTCTGGCCTGCATTTCTTGGAGATTGCATACATCTCTCTGCAGGTGTTAGACAGGACCATGGCATCTGGCACGCCCCCGTCCGCCGTGGAGATCGTCGAGGTCGGCCCGCGCGACGGGCTGCAGAACGAGTCCACCCTGGTCTCCACAGCGGCGAAGATTGCATACATCGAGGCGCTGGTCGACGCCGGAGTGCGCCGCGTGGAGGCGACCAGCTTCGTGCACCCGAAGCGGGTGCCCCAGATGGCCGACGCGGAGCAGGTCATGGCGGGTGTCCCGCGCGACCGCGGGGTCAGCTACATCGGGCTGGTGGTCAACGAGCGTGGTCTGGACCGCGCACTGGCCGCCGGGGTCGACGAGGCCAACGTCGTGGTCGTCGCGTCGGAGACGTTCTGCCAACGCAACCAGGGCATGTCGATCGCCGAGGCGGTCGACTCGTTCGGGACGATCAGCCGGCGCGCCCGTGACGGCGGGTTGCGCGTCACCGCCACGATCGGCGCCAGCTTCGGGTGCCCGTTCGAGGGCGAGGTGCCGGTCGCGACGGTCGCGTCGCTCGCGCGTCGGTGCGCCGAGGCGGGCGCCGACGAGATCGCGCTGGCCGACACGATCGGGGTCGGCGTCCCCGCGGACGTCGCGGCGCTCGTGGACGCGGTGCGCGCGGTGACCGATCTGCCCCTGCGTTTCCATTTCCACAACACCCGCAACACCGGGTACGCCAACGCGTTGACGGCGGTGTCCCTGGGCGCGGCGGCGCTCGACAGCAGCGCGGGTGGCATCGGCGGCTGCCCGTTCGCGCCGGCGGCCACGGGCAACATCGCGACCGAGGACCTCGCGTACGCGTTGCGGCGCTCGGGCGTCCACTTCGGACTGGACCTCGGGAAGCTGGTCGGTGCGGCGGCGCTCATCGGCAAGGAGCTCGACATGACGCTACCGGCGCTGCTGGGTAGGGCCGGCGACTTCCCAGGTGCACTGTCGGCGGAGCGTGCCTACGCCTCGGGGGCCGCCTCATGAAAGCCGCCATCATGACCGCGGTCGGCGCCGAACTGACCGTCGACGACGTGGACCTGGACGAGCCGCGCGCCGGTGAGGTGCGCGTCGACCTCGCGCACGTCGGGGTCTGCCACTCCGATCTGCACTACCTGGACGGCTCGCTGCGCACCGGGCTGCCGGTGATCCTGGGGCACGAGGCGGCCGGGGTGGTCGGCGCCGTCGGTCCGGGCGTCACCGACCTGTCGCCCGGCGACCGGGTGGTGCTCACGATGGCGCCGTCGTGCGGCCGCTGCTACTGGTGCGCCCGCGACGAGCGGACGCTGTGCCAGCGCTTCGCCGGGATGGTCGGCGGTGCCTACCCGGACGGGTCGACGCGGCTGACGTGGAAGGGCGAGCCGGTGCGGCGCGGGCTGGTGCTGTCGGCGTTCGCGCAGTCGACGGTGGTGCCGGCGGAGGCCGCGGTGCGGGTCCCGGACGATGTTCCCACCGAGATCGCCGCGGTCGTCGGCTGCGCCGTGCAGACGGGGTTCGGCGCGGTGTTCAACACCGCACGGGTGCCGGCCGGATCGTCCATTGTGGTCAGTGGGCTCGGCGCGGTCGGGCTGTCGATCATCCAGGCGGCCGTCGTGGCCGGCGCGACCACGGTCGTCGCGGCGGATCTCAACGCGTCGCGGCGCGAGCGCGCGTTGACCCTCGGCGCGACGCACGCCGTCGACCCGTCGACCGACCCGGTGGACAAGCTGGCGCGCTCGCTCACCGACGGGCGCGGCGCCGACTTCGCGTTCGACGCCGTCGGCCGCGGCGACGTCGTGGAGAGCCTGATGAAGGCGACCCGCAACGGCGGCACCACGGTCATGGTCGGCATACCGTCCACATCGGACACCGTGACGGTCAGGGCGCTGGTGCACGCGTTCTACGAGAAGAAGCTCATCGGGTGCTATCTCGGGTCGGCCAACGCGCACCGGGACTTTCCGCGCATCCTCGACCTGTGGCGCGCCGGCCGGCTCGACCTCGCCGGCATGGTCACCGCACGCCGTCCCCTGCACGAGATCAACGAAGCGATCGTCGACCTGCGCGCCGGAACCGGCGTGCGAACCGTTCTGGAGCTGGGTTCGTGAGATACGACAGCGCGTTCATCGACGGCCGGTGGCAGCCGGTGTCCACATCGGACACCCTGACGCTGGTGGATCCGTCCACAGAGGAGCCGTTCGCCGAGGTGCGCCTCGCCGGCACGGCGGAGGTCGACGCGGCGGTCGCCGCCGCCCGCGCGGCCTTCTCCACCGCCGCCTGGCGTGACGCGGACCGCCACGCGGTGCTCCGCCGCGTGCGCGAGGCGATCGAGCGGCGGCGGGCCGAGTTCGCCGGCCACATCACCCGCGACATGGGCTGCCCGCCGAAGATCGCCGACCTGGTTCAGGTGGGCACGCCGCTCGCGGTGCTCGACGGTTTCCTGTCGCTGGCCGCCGTTCCCGACGAGACCGTCGCCCACTCGCTGGTCGTGCGCGAGCCGATCGGGGTGGTCGCGGCGATCACGCCGTGGAACTACCCGCTGCACCAGGTGGTGGCGAAGGTGGTGCCGGCGCTGCTCGCCGGGTGCACCGTCGTGCTCAAGCCCGGTGAGATGGCGCCGTCCGCCGCGCTGCTGCTGGCCGACGTGTTCGACGAGGCGGGCCTGCCGCCGGGCGTGTTCAACGTCGTCGTCGGTACGGGTCCGGTCGTGGGCGCGGCGCTGGCCGCGCATCCCGGCGTCGACATGGTGTCGTTCACCGGGTCGACGGCCGCCGGCCGGCTGGTGTCGCGCGCGGCGGCCGACACGGTGAAGCGGGTCGCGCTGGAGCTCGGCGGCAAGTCGGCGAGCCTCGTCCTACCCGACGCCGACCTGAAGAAGGCGGTGAAGGCCACCGTCAGCAACGCGTTCCTCAACTCGGGCCAGACCTGCACCGCGTGGACGCGGCTGCTCGTCCACCGCGACCAGCACGACGACGCCGCCACGCTCGCGGGCGAGTTCGCCTCGGCGATGGTCGAGCGGCTCGGTCCGCTCGCGTCGAAAGCGCAATGGGACCGCGTGCAGGGCTACCTGTCCGCGGCGGACGCCGCCCCCGTCACGGGTGGGCCGGGCCGGCCGACCGGCCGCGACCGCGGCTTCTACTGCCGCCCGACCGTCTACGCCGGGGTCGACCCGTCGTCGGCGCTGGCCCAGGAGGAGATCTTCGGACCGGTGCTCGTGGTCATCCCGTACGGCGACGTCGACGAGGCGGTCGAGATCGCCAACGGCACCCCGTACGGCCTGGCCGGTGGCGTGTGGGCGGCCGACGACGAGGGGGCGCTGGCGGTCGCGCGGCGGATGCGCACCGGCCAGGTGGACGTCAACGGCGCGAGGTTCAACCCGCTGGCCCCGTTCGGTGGGTACGGCCAGTCGGGCATCGGGCGGGAGATGGGCCGTTTCGGACTGGACGAGTACCTGGAGGTCAAGGCGATCCAGCTGCCGGCGTAGCCGGGATCGCATCCGCACACGTCCGTCACAGGATTCGCACACCGATCCGCGAGAATCACCCGGTGATCCGGTCCCTCGCCAGGCTCCTAGCGGGCGCCGCCCTCGTGGCGACCCTGGCCGGCTGCGCCCTGGTCGACGACGCCCGCCGCGAGCTCGCCGGCGAGCCGGAGCCCCGTGCGGCCGGGGCCGCGACCGGTTCGCCGGTCCCGTCGCCGGTCCCGTCTACGGGCTTGACTGGAAGCGCGGGCGCGCCCAGCGGGAGCGCGCCCGGGGCGTGCCCACCGTCCGGAATGCTCGTGCGGACGGGAGCCGTCGACGCCGCGATGGGCCTGCGGGCAATGGGGATCGAACTGGTCAACTGCGGCACGGCACCGTTCACGATGAACGGCCACCCCGACGTGCGCCTACTCGGCGACGACCGGCGACCGCTCCCGGTGACGGTGGGCCGCGGATCGTCCGGCATCGCGACCCTCGACTCCTTCGACGCGCCGCCCACGCCCGTGACCGCCGCCCCCGGCGAGCGGCTGGTGGCCGGTCTGGTGTGGCGGAACAAGGTGACCGACCTGACGACCGACCCGGTCAGCGGCACGTACCTCGAGGTCGTGCCCGCTCCGGGGCAGCCGCCCCAGGTGGTCCGTCCCGACGGTCCGATCGACCTGGGCACCACGGGCCGCCTCGGCGTCGCCCCGTGGCGTCACGCCGTGCGCTGACCGCCCGCGCGGTGTTGCCCGGTGTGGCCCCGGCCCGGGTGATCAGCCGGCGGACGTGTCCTGTTCGCGCTCGATGCTCTCGTTCCACTCGCGCTTGGTGGCCTGCCAGCGGTCCTCGTCGTGGCCGACGCGCCAGTAGCCGGAGATCGACTGGCCGGCACGCGGGATGCCGCGCTCGATGTACAGCAGACGGCGCAGGTCGCGCACGAACGTGGCTTCCCCGTGCAGGAAGACGTGCGGGGTGCCGGCCGGGAACTCGAACCCGGTGACGGCGGGCACCAGGAGCGACCCGGGCCGGGCGTCGCCGCGGTGCAGCCAGCGCAGGTCGACGTCGCCGGGGGAGTCGAGCTTCTGCTCTTCCGCCGGATCACTGATCTCGACGAAGGCATGTGCTCTCGCTCCGGGCGCCAGTCGTTCCAGCGACGCGGCGATCGCCGGCAGGGCGCTCTCGTCGCCGACCAGGAGGTGCCAGTCGGCGGCGGGGTCGGGGCGGTAGGCGCCGCCCGGTCCCATGAACCGCACCACCTCACCCGGCTGCGCGCGCATCGCCCACGGGCCGGCCAGCCCCTCGTCGCCGTGGGTGACGACGTCGATGGTGAGCTCGGCGTTCGCCGGATCCCACCGGCGCACGGTGTACGTGCGCGTGGTCGGCCACCGGTCGCGGGGCATCGTCTCGCGGATGGTGCCCAGGTCGAACGGCTCGGGGTAGGTCGCCCCGGGCGGCGCGAACAGGATCTTGATGTACTCGTCGCTGAACTCCCCGGCGGCCAGCCCGTCGAGCTCCGGCCCTCCGAAGACGATCCGGACCATGTGCGGGGTCACCCGCTCGACGGTCCGCACGAAGCCGGTGGTCGCCCGCGGCCGGCGGCGCGTTGGAGCCTCAGTCATCCGATGACCTTTCGACGCGGTGCCGTTTCGACGTGTGTTCCCCGGTGTGTACCGGGCCAACCCAGTCCGATCATGACAGGCCGCCGGAGCGGTACCGCCGGCGCCTGCAGGTAAGGCAAACCTAACACGCAACACCGGCGGATCACCCGTCCGGGATGGGAGCACTGCTCTCACAGGAGTAGCGCCGTGACAACCGGGTATCTCGAACCGGAGCACCGATCACGAGAGGAGCGCACCGTGGGTAACTTCATGGACCGCGCCAAGGACTTCGCCGACCAGCACGACGAGCAGGTGGACAAGGGCCTGGACCGGGCCGGCGAGGAAGCCGACAAGCGCACCGGTGGCAAGTACGACGAGCACATCGACAAGGGCGTCGACTTCGCCCAGCAGCGCACGGGTGAGGGCGACACCTCGCAGCAGTAGCGCCGTGCAGCGGTAGCGCCGGTACAGCAGTAGAGCCGGTGACCCCGTGAGGCGCCCGCCGCCCGGTGCGGCGGGCGCCTCCTACCCTGGTCGGAGACCGAGGGGACGATCGCGGGGGAGGTCCGGGTGTCGCAGCGTTTCGTCAAGGGGCAGAAGAGCAGGCTGTCGGCGCTGACCGCGGCCACCGACCTCTACGTCGGGGTCCATCTCGACGGGGCGGGCGTGGAGTGGGACATCTCGTGCTTCGGTCTCGACGCCGGGGGTCGCCTCTCCGACGACCGGTACTTCGTGTTCTTCAACCAGCCGGAGTCGCCCGAGGGCGCGCTGCGCAAGCTCGGCCCGCGGCCGGGCGACACCGATTCGTTCCGCGTCCTGCTCGACAAGGTCCCGACGTCGATCGCCCGGTTGTCGTTCTGCGCCGCGACCGGTTCCGCGGGGACGGCGGCGGGCATCCGGGCGGGGCACGTCCGTCTGGTGGTCGACGGCGAGGAGGTCGTCCGGTACGCGTTCGCCGGTGGCGAGTTCGGTGCCGAACGCGCGGTGATCGTCGCAGACCTGTACCGCAAGGACGGCTGGCGCTTCGGGGCGGTGGGGCAGGGCTTCGCGGGCGGGCTCGCCGACCTGATCCGCTCCTTCGGCGGCACCGTCGACCAGGAGGCGGACGAGGACTCACCAGCGCCGGCGGCACCCGAACCGCCCGCGGCACCTCCGGGTCGGCCAGCACCGCACCCGCCGCCGGCCGCGCCGCCGCCCGCCGCGCCGCCATCGGCACCGCCGCCGGGACCCGGCGCCCGGCAGCGCGCTCCCGTGGCCGGTACCCCGCCCGGTGCCCTCGCCGCACTCTCCGCCTTCCAGCAGGTCGACAAGCCCGGCCAGCGCTGGGTCAGGCAGAACCCCTACCTCGTGCGGGTCACGCTCGGCCCCGACTGCCACGCCCGGCGCGGGTCGATGGTCGCCTACCAGGGCGACGTGAAGTTCGAGTACAAGGGTTCCGGCGGCTTGAGAGCGCTGTTCGAGGGCGCGATGACCGGCCAGCAGCTGCGCCTCATGACCTGCAGGGGCCAGGGTGACGTCTACCTCGCCGAGAACGCGGCCGACGTCCACCTCCTGCACCTCACCGGGCAGCGCCTGTGCCTCAACGCCAGCAACGTCCTCGCCTTCGACGCGGGCCTCGACACCGAGATCAAGCGGATCGAGAGCCCGGCCATCCCCGGCGGCGGCATGTTCCACCTGGAGGTCGGTGGCCAGGGGACCGTCGTCGTGATGACCCGGGGGACGCCGGTGACCCTGCCGGTGCGCGGACCGACCTACGCCGACATGAACGCGCTCGTCGCCTGGACCGCCGGCATGCGGGTGACCGCCAGCACGCAGCTGCGCATCTCGCGGGAGATGTACGCGGGTGGCCCCGCCGAGGGCATCGCCCTGCAGTTCATGGCGCTCGGCGACCATTTCATCGTGGTGCAGCCCTACGAGGTCTGAGCGGCACGAACAGCGGCGCGCTCGCAGCGAGGATGACAGATATCCGACGCGCGATCCTGCCCGCTCGTCCCGCGCCGCACCGCTGGAGGCCGCGGCGCCGGGCTACCGTATGCGCACCCCCGACCACCCGACATCAGGTGATTCCCTATGCAGGAGCTCGTCGGTCGCGACGTCGAACTGGCCGCTGTGGCCGGTTTCCTCGATGGCGCGGCCCGCGTCCTGCTCGTCGAGGGCGAGGCCGGCGTCGGCAAGTCGGCCCTCGTGAACGCCGCGATGGGACCGGCGGCCGCGCGCGGCTGGCGCGTGCGGGTCAGCCGGCCGACCGAGAACGAGGCCCGCTTCGCCTACGCGGGGCTGGCCGACCTGCTCGGTCCCGACACCGACACCGACACCGCGCGCCTGCCGCCGCCGCAACGGCACGCGCTCGCGGTGGCGCTGCGCCGCGCGGACCCGGCCGCCGCTCTCGACCCGCACGCCGTCATGCTGGCGACGATCGGCGTGCTGACCGCCGGCCGCACCCCGGTCCTGCTGGTCGTAGACGACGTGCCGTGGCTCGACACCGCGACGTCGGCCGTGCTGGCGGCCGTCGTCCGCCGGGTGCCGGGTGATCGCGTCCGGTTGCTGCTCGCGCGCCGCACACCCGGCGCGGTGACCGGCACAGCCGCCGAAACCACGCCCCCGCACCCCGATCCGCACCTCGAACCGGAGCCCGACGGAATGCCGTGGCAGCTCGACCGGCACCTGCCATCCGGTGCGTGCCAACGGCTGCGGGTCACCGGCCTCGCCGAGGGCGACCTGCACGAGGTCCTGCGGCGGCGGTTGGGGCGCCGGCTGCCGCGGGCGGTGGTGCGGCGCGTCCACGCGGTCAGTCGCGGAAACCCGTTCTACGCCCTGCATCTGGCCCGCGCGCCGCACGGGGAGGAGTCGCTCACCGCGCTGATCGCCGCGGGCCTCGACGCCGTACCGGCGGCCGACCGCGACGTGCTGCTCCTCGCCGCCGCCCTCGCCGTCCCGCGGCTGGACCGCCTGCGCCGCGCGGTCCCCGGCGCCGACGCCGCGGTGGAGCGGGCCGAGGCGGCCGGGATCCTCACCGTCCACGCCGACGGCCGGTTCGGCTTCGACCACCCGCTCACCGCGTCGATGCTCCACCAGACCGCGACCGCGCCCGACCGGCGCGCGGCCCACCGCCGGCTCGCCGAGGTGGAACCCGAACCGGAGGCCCGGGCCCGGCACCTGGCGTTGGGGACGCTCGGCCCGGACGACCGGGTGGCCGCCCAGCTCGCCGAGGCGGCCCGGGACGCGCGGCTGCGCGGCGCGTCCGACGTCGCCGCCGAGCTGATGTCGATGGCTGTCGACCGCGGCACGCGGCCGTGTCCGGAGTGGACGGTCGCGCTCGGCGAGTACCTGCTCGACGCCGGCGATCCCGACGCCGCCTGCGAGGTGCTCGACCGGGTGCTGCCGACCCTGCCACCCGATGCGCTACGCGCCCGGGCCGGGTACGTGCGGGGAACGGCGTCCTGGTTCACCGGCCGGCCCGACGGCACCGCCCATCTGCGTGACGCCGTGGACGCCGCGGCCGACGACCCGCAGCTGCGCGGGCGGATCCTGTTCCGGCTCGCGATGTTCTCCGACGACGACCTCGTGAGCGCCGCCCGGTACGCCGGTGAGTCGGTGCGCGCGCTGGAGGACGCCGGCGCGACGGACCCCCTCGCCGGTGCGCTGTGTGCCCTGTTCTACAACGAGGTCCTGCTCGGCGGCGAGCCGCGCACCGACCTCCTCGACCGCGCGGTCGCCCTCGAGAGCCCCGACGGCGACCCCGACCACAGCAGCGTGCCCGGCATCTGGTTCCTGGCCCTGGACCGGTGGGCCGAGGCGGAGCAGCGCTTCCGTACGAACCTCGAACGCGACCGGTCCCGCGGCGAGCTGTTCAGCGAACCGGACCTGCTCCTGAAGCTCGCCGAGGTCGCCCTCTGGGCCGACGACTGGGCCGCGGCGCGGGAACGGGCCGACGCCGCGGTGCGCTCGGCCCGCCAGCTCGGCGACGCCGCCGCCGACCCGAGCGTGCGGCACCGGCTGTTCATCGACGCCCACGAGGGCGACGTCGTCGCGGCCGGCACCGCGGCGCGGAAGCGGGCGGAGGAGCTGACCACCGCCGGCGAACCGATGCTGGCCGTGGCGTACCTGGCGGTGGCCGGGTTCGCGGCGGCGTCGGCCGGCGACACCGGCTGCGTGCTCGACGTCACCGCGATGGCGGCGCGGCACCTGGCCGCGATCGGCATCGTGGAGCCGATCGGGAGGCTCGACGCCACGGCCGAGCGGATGGAGGCGCTGGTGCTCGCCGGTCGGCTCGACGAGGCGGAGCGGTTGCTGGGCGAGGTCCGGGTGCGGCTCGACCGCATCCCGCGTCCCTGGCTGGAGGCGGCCTGGCGACGGGCCGCGGCGGAGCTGGCCGCCGCGCGGGGCGACCTCGCCGGAGCCGTCGAGCGGGCCGTCCCACCGCCGGGCGCGCGGACGTTCGACCGCGCGCGCATGCTCCTGACGCGCGGGCGGCTGCTGCGCCGGGCCCGCCGCCCCGGCGCCGCCGGCGAGGCGCTGGCCGAGGCGGCGGAGATCTTCGAGCGGCTCGGCGCCAGGGCCTGGTCGGCGCGGGTGGAGGCCGAACGGTCCCGGCTCGGGCTGCGCCGCGCCGGCGGCGACGGCCTCACGCCGACCGAGCTGCGGATCGCCCGGCTGGCGGCGGCCGGCCGCACCAACCGGGCGGTGGCCGGGGAGCTGACGATCAGCCCGAAGACCGTGGAGGCGCACCTCGCCCGCATCTACCGCAAGCTCGGCATCCGGTCGCGCGCCGAGCTCGGTTCACTGCTCGGTTCCGGCCGCCTACCCGCCGGCGACCCGTAGCGCGTCGGCCACCCGGTTCAGCCCCTCGGCGAACTCGGCGAGGGGCAGGTGTCCGAACCCGATCCGCACCACGTCCTCGCTTTCGCCGAACCAGGACCCGCGCCCCACCCGGGTCTCCCGTTGCGCGAGCGCCGCGTGGAACCGGTCCGGATCAGCGACGCGCAACCGCATCGACGCCAACGCCCCACCGTCCGGGCGCAGGAGGTCGACGGGGTGGTCGGCGGCCCAGCGGGTCAACGTGTCCAGCGCGGTGGTGAGGAACTCGCGGCGGGGCGCGAGGAACTCCTCCTGCCGGCGCAGCACCTCCACGGCGAGCAGTTCGTCGATGGTCGAGCCGCACACCACCGTGTTGAACTTGGCCCGCCGCACCGCCTCGAACAGTTCCGGGTCGGTGCTGGTGAACCAGCCGACGCGCAGCCCGGCCGCGCCGTGCGACTTCGACAGCGACGACGTCGTCACCACCCGCGGGTGCAGCCCCGCCATCGACGCCGGGATCTTCGCGTCGCCGAACACCGTCTGCCGGTAGGTCTCGTCGAGCAGCAGCACCGCGTCGGGCGCGCGCTCGTCGACGAGCGCGAGCAGGTCGCGCACCTCGGTCTCGGTGAAGCGGACCCCCGACGGGTTCTGCGGCGAGGCCAGCGACACCAGGCGCGTGGAAGGGCGCAGGGCGTCGGCCATCGCGGTCAGGTCGAGGCGGTACCCGTCCACAAAGGACAGACCGACGTCGACGACCCGCAGCCCCACCGCGGCCGGAACCGTGCGCGCGGGCGGGAACACCGGCGTGGCCACGACGGCGTCGGATCCGGCGGGCAGGGCGAGCGCGGTGAGGAACATCGCCGACGCGCCGCCGGCCGTGACGAGCACCTGTTCCGGGTCGACGCCGACCTCGGCCGCGACCGCCGCGCGGAGGTCGGGGTCGCCGGTCGACGGCCGGTACCCGCCGTCGAGGGCGGCGAGCCGCTCGGGCACCGGCGCGGTCATCAGGTCGCCGAGGGCCAACGGCGGACCGGTGCTCTCGCCGAGGTCGAACCGCAACGGGACGTCGGTGAGGTCGCTCATCGGAGCCGGCGGGAATCTGGTCACCCTCCGATCCTGTGCCAGCCGGGAGTTGACCGACAGACCCAATGGGGGTTTATTGGTTTGCCAATGGATCCAATTCGAATGGACCGTCTGCTGGCGCTCACCGGTCGCTGGTCGGCCGGCCGCGGCCCGCTGTACCTGCTGCTCGCGGCCCGGCTCCGGCAGCTGATCGAGGCCGGCGAGCTGCCGCACGGCTGCCTGCTGCCACCCGACCGGCGGCTCGCGGCGGCGCTCGCCGTCGGTCGGAGCACGGTGGTCGCGGCGTACGAGGTCCTGCGGCAGGAGGGCCGTCTGGAGCGCGTCCAGGGCAGCGGGACCCGCGTGCGCGCGGAACCGGTCGCGGCAACCTCCGACGCGGGACGCAACCCGCTGTTCGCGCACCTGCTCGACCACCCCGACGACGGGGTGCTGCACCTCACCTGCGCGGCCCCCGACGACCTGCCGCCGGCGTTCGTCGCCGCGCACACGAGGGCCCTGACCGAGCTGTCCGGTGGCCTGGGCATCCACCCCGCCGGCGTGCCCTCGCTGCGCGCGGCGCTCGCCGACCGGTACACCGCCCGCGGCGTTCCCACCACCCCCGACCAGATCCTCGTGACCACCGGCGCCCAGCAGGCGCTCGCGTTGCTGACCCGGCTGCTCGTGGCGCCCGGCGACACCGTGGTCACCGAGACCCCGACGTACCCCGGCGCGATCGAGCTGTTCCGCGACGCCGGCGCGGTGCTGCGCACGGTCCCCGTCACCGGCGACGCCCTCGACGTCGACGCGTTCGTCGCGGCGCTGCGCCGGTACCGGCCGGCCCTCGCGTACCTCACGCCGAGCTTCCACAACCCGACCGGCGCGCTGCTTCCGGGTCTCGCGCGGCAGCGGCTGGCCCGCGTCGCCGCCGATCTGCGGGTGCCGCTGGTCGACGACGAGGTGCTCGTCGACCTCGGCTTCGACGAGCGGCCGGTGCCGGTCGCCGCGCACGCGCCCGACGTGCTGACCGTCGGGTCGCTGAGCAAGCTGGTCTGGGGCGGCCTGCGGGTCGGCTGGGTCCGCGCCGGCGCCGGGACCGTCGGCACATTGGCCCGGCTGCGGGCCATGACCGACCTCGGCGGCAACACGTTGTCGCAACTGGCCGCCGCCCACCTGGTCGCCGACCTCGACGCGCTGCGGCTGCACCGGGTGCGGCTGCTGCGCGAGCGGCACGACCACCTGGTCGCCGCGCTGCGCACGCACCTGCCCGACTGGCGCTTCGCGCCGGCGCTCGGTGGACAGACCCTGTGGGTGGAACTGCCCGGCACCGACGCCTCCGTCTACGCGCAGGCCGCGCTGCGGCTCGGCGTGGCGGTGCTACCCGGTTCGGCGTTCGACCCGGCCGGCGGCGGACGCTCGCATCTGCGCATGCCGTTCGTCGCCGATCCGGCGACACTCACGGAGATGGTGACGCGCCTGGCGGCCGCGTGGGAGCCGTCCCGCGCCGTCGCGGCCGCCGCTGTCGTATGACCTGGATGACGGAGTGACAGGCTGTCGCGGCGCACTGTCGGTGCGTTAAGGTTGCGGCTCCAACGAGGGGAGCTTCGATGGTCGACGCACGGGCGCTGCTGCTGGGCGAGGTACGGGCCGGCAAGGCACTGCAACTGGCCACGCTCGGTCCCGACGGCGCACCCGTGGTGTGCAACCTCTGGTTCGCATCGAGCTTCGAGCCCGACCGGCTCTTCTTCATCTCGCGGCCGTCGCGGGCGCACTGTGAGAACCTGCGTCGGGACCCGCGGGTCGCCGGTGCCGTGCTCGCGATCCAGCTCGACGACCCGGGAAGCACGGCCGCCCGCGGCGTGCAGTTCACCGGGAACGCGGCCGAGCTTCCCACGACGGGCATCGACGAGCAGATCGGCGTCTACGCGGGTCGCTGGCCGGCGACGGCGAACGCGATCGATCCCGGGCGCATGGAGCGCGGCGAGACGCACCACCGCGTCTACCAGATCGACGTCACCGACTGGGTCCTCTACGACGAGGCGAACTTCGGCAAGGACCCCCGGCAGTCCGTTCCCGTGTACGGAAACGGCGCCGGGGGCCCGTTCTGAGCTACCTGCCGTAGCGGCTCTTCAGGTGCCGCCACCAGTCGCGGAACATCCACGTGTCGAACTCGGTGATCTGCGACGCGCTGCCCGCCTTCATGAGGAAGCACTGGCCCGTCGGGGTCCAGTCGTAGAAGTCGTCGAGCCCGAACGTGTGCCCCACCTCGTGCAGGAAGATGTGCATGTTCGACGCGTTGACGTTGGTCACGAAGTACTCGCCGCCCACGCGCTGGCCCCAGTCACCGCCGGCACCGCCACCGAAGCCGGACGTCAGCCACAACGACATGTCGTAGTGGCGTGACGGCCCACCCGGACAGTTGGGGTACTGGCCGTTCTGGTTGAAGAAGCGGCCGCAGGGCTCCGCGCACTGCGGCGCGTTCTCCCGGATGTTGTTCACGTAGATGTCGACCGAGTTGTCCGTCCATTGGAGAGTGTTGCGGTCGCGGACGGCCCAGCCGACGATGGTGACGGGAACCTCGGTGTACGGCCAGTTGTCGTGGCCGACCATCACATCCATCCACTTCTTGAACTGGCGCTTGAGCGCCGCGTGGACGGCGTCGCGTTGGGCGGCGCTCACCGGCGCGCTAGAGTCCCAGCGCACGCAGTAGTTGATGTAGCCGCCGTTGGCGAACACCTGGTCCCAGCCGTAGTTGCGGAACCCGTACAGGTTGCCGTTGTTGTAGGTCTGCTCCTGGTGGCTCCAGACCTCGTTCAGCGGCTGCACCAGGTTCGCCGGCGGGTTCCAGGCGCCGGGGTTACCCGGGTTGCCGGGGTCGGTGCCGATCGCCGACGAGTACGAGCGCAGCTCGAGCAGGCCCACCGAGGCTGCACCTGGGGTAGAACCGCTCTGCATCACCATGCGCAGCCGCGTCGTGCTCACCTGGGTGAAGTTCACCGCGTTGTACCGGTTGACGGCCGTCGGGAAGCCGGTGGCACCGGCCACGTCGGCGTACGCCGACCCGGTCCAGTACTGCAGCCGCCACGACGCCGGCAGCCGCACGCCGCCGTTGTCGTCGAAGAAGTACACGTCGGCCGAGCGCAGGGTCTGCGCCGACGGCCAGGTGAGGAGCACCCACTGCTCGCCGG
Source organism: Virgisporangium ochraceum (assembly GCF_016863655.1). GTDB lineage: Bacteria > Actinomycetota > Actinomycetes > Mycobacteriales > Micromonosporaceae > Virgisporangium > Virgisporangium ochraceum. Next base: position 221,398 of record NZ_BOPH01000022.1, on the reverse strand, counting down.
TGTTGGGCAAGGTGCCCCAGCGCCGGTTGACGGTGTCGTTCGACATGCCCGGGTCGATGCCGTCGTTGACGGCGGCGACCGCCTCCCAGGGGGAGGTGTAGGAGGCCGTCGCGGTGGCGGACCGCGACAGGTTGTCGCTCTGGCCGGGTGCCGCCCGTGCGGCGTTCGCCGGCAGGAGGGTGACCACCGGCACGCCGAACACGAGAACGAGTGGCCCGATCAGGGCTTCATGAACAGGCCGCGACCGCGGGTCATGAGCCACGTTCCGGCGGGGTCGTTGCCGGGACGCGCGAGCAGCCGGTCCATCCAGTAGTCGGTGCCACCGCTCTCCGCGTCGAAGATGGCCTGCATCGTGTTGCCGGTGACCGACGTGACGGGCGGCGCCGGCACGGCCGGGCCGGTGAACGACGGGTACCCGATGGTCTGTGCGGCCCGGGCGGGGAGGGCGGGCACGGTGGACAGTGCGGCGACGAGGACGGTTGTCAACGCGAATGCCAGGTGGCGTCGTGGCATCGCGTCACCTCCATTCAGAGGGGCGGGGTGGTGGGAAGCCAGACCCGCATGGTGGTCGGGCCGCGGCGGGCCCAGCGGTGGTAGGGGATGAGGGGGACCACGCGTGGCGACCGCGGTCCGTCGACGGTGACCTGCTCGCCGTACGGCCAGGGGCGGTCGTCCGGCGGGACGAGCCAGCCCTTCACCGCGCCGTCCTCGGGGGCGACCGAGGTGTCGACGGCGAGCGCGTCGAGGTCGGTGGAGGCCGGGTCGGGACCGGTCTCCAGGTCGATCGACTCCGCGCACATGACGAGCGGACCGGCTTCCACGGCGACGCAGCCGCGCACCGCGTCGATGCGCGGGTCCGGGACCGTCCACCGTGGACGGACCGGCAGGTCGAGGGTCAGGACCTCGCCGGGGGTGAACCGCCGGGCGACGCGCACCAGGCCGGGAGAGACGGGCCGGGTGGCGCCGTTCTCGGTGAGCGTCGCGCCGGCGGCCCGGGCCGGCACGCGCAGCGACAGCTCGCGTTCGGCCGGGACGGTGTCGGTCACCGTGACGGCCACGGCGCCGTCGTCGGGGTAGTAGGTGCGCACCCGCAGCCCGAGACCGCCGGCGGTGACGTCGAGGTCGGCGTACTGGTGCAGCTGCGTCCTCGCGGCAGTCTCGGTGACGAGGTACGTCTCCAGCGCCGCCAGCAGCCGGCCCACGTTGGGCAGTGCCGAACCTCAACTGTGGACGGTCGGGCGGCACGACCGCCGTCGGCGTGCGCTGGTGCAGCGTGTTGGCGTAGAAGAAGCTGCGGCCGTCGTCAGCGACCGCGGTGGCGATCACGTTGTACAGCACGCGTTCCACGATGTCGCCGTAGCGCGTCTCGCCGGTGGCGAGCAGCAGCCGGTGCGCGAGCATCACGGTGGCGACGCCCGCGCAGGTCTTCACATAGGACCGGTCGGCCGGCAGCACGAAGTCGTCGCCGAAGGACTCGTCGAGGTGCCGCGACCCCATGCCGCCGGTCAGGTAGGTGCGGCGCGCGATGGTTCTGTCGAACTGGTCGCGGACGGCGTTGAGCAGATCGCGGTCGCCACTCTCGACCGCGACGTCGACCGCGCCCGCCGCCAGGTACAGCGCGCGCACGGCGTGACCGCGGAACACCTCGGCCCCGCGCACGGGCGCGTCGTCCTGGAAGTAGGCCCAGCCGAACTCGTGCTCGGGCAGGCTGCGGTACCCGCGCCGCCCGACGAAGCGGCGGGCCTGGTCGAGGTAGCGCTCCTCGCCGGTGGCCCGGTACAGCTCAACGAGCCCGGTCTCGATCTCCGGATGGCCGCAGATGCCGGGGTTGGCGCCCTCGGCGAACTCCGCGCAGACCTGGTCGGCGGCGCGCCGGCCGACCTCCACCAGCCCGGTCAGGTAGGCGAGCCGCTCGCCGTGGTCGTTGCGGACGGAGTCCCAGCACATCGCCTCGGCGAGCTTGTAGATCTCGGAGTCGGCGAACTCCCGGCCGCGGCGTCCGGCCGGCGCGGCGGTGAAGTTGCCGGTCCAGCCCTCCTTCTCCTGCCAGGCGAGGCAGTGGGCGAGGGTCTCGGTGCTGTTGACGGACTGCCGCCGTCCCCAGAACCCACCGGTCAGGCGGGCACCGGTCAGGGTGACGGGTCGGAGGGTGCCACTGCTCGGGACCACGGGCCCGACGGAATCGGTCATACGGTGCCTCCGGCGTGCGGTCGGCTCCGGGTCTCCGAAAGGCTCCGAAAACCTTTTCGGAATGCTTGCATCGATGGGCTTCAGTGTCAGCGGCTGCCCGGCGGAGACGGCCGCCGGAATTGTTTGATCGGAAGCCGTGCATGCGCCGCTATGCTGGCAGCCGCTGGTTTGTCGCCCGGAGGGCGACGGGCCGAAACGTTTTCGGGCCGGGGAGCGTGGATGGGTCGGCAGTGGTCCGGGGTGACGTTGTCCGACGTCGCCAAGCGCGCGGGCGTGTCGGTGGCGACGGCGTCCAAGGCGCTCAACGCGCGTGACGAGGTGGCGCCGGCCACGCGGCAGCGGGTGCTGCAGGCCGCCGACGAGCTGTCGTTCCAGCCCAACGTCCTGGCCCGGGGGCTGATCTCCGGCAACACCCGCACGATCGGCCTGCTCACCGACGAGCTGTCGGCGGCCCGGTTCACCATCCCGGTGCTGCTCGGCGCGGAGAACGCGCTGGGCAACGAGCAGATGAGCGTGCTGCTGTGCGACGCCCGCGGCGACGCGATCCGCCGCCGCCACTACATCCGGACCCTGCTGGCCCGGCAGGTCGACGGGTTCATCGTGGTCGGCGACCGCAACGACGTGCGGCCGTCGCTGACCCGCGACATCCCGGTTCCGGTGGTCTACGTCTACTGCGAGTCCGACGACCCCGACGACCTGTCGATCGTCGCCGACGACCTGGGTGGGGCGCGGCTGGCGGCCGAGCACCTGGTGTCACTGGGCCGGCGCCGGATCGCCCACATCACGGGCGACCCGGCCTACCGGGCCGCCCGCGACCGGGCGTCGGCGCTGCGTGACGTGCTCGACGCCGCCGGGCTCGAGCCGGCCGGCGAGCCGCTGTACGGCCAGTGGTCGCAGCGCTGGGGCCGGCACGCGCTCGGCGCCCTGCTCACGGCGCAGCCCGACGTCGACGCGATCTTCTGCGGCAGCGACCAGGTCGCCTACGGCGTGCTCGAAGGGCTGCGCGACTTCGGCCGGGCGGTGCCCGACGACGTGGCCGTGGTCGGCTACGACAACTGGGAGCTGCTGGCCACCGAGTCCCGCCCGCCGCTCACCACGGTCGACGTGAACCTGGAGCAGCTGGGCGCCGCCGCCGTGCGTCACCTCTTCGCCGCCCTCGACGGCCAGGCCGCCACCGGTGTGGTCCGCCACCCCGGCCGGCTGATCGTCCGCGAGTCGACGGGGGTCGCGCGCCGCCGGTAGGCATCGTCGAATCGCATCGAAAAGCATTTCGACGGGACGGGCGTCAGCGCGCCGGGCCGTCCTCGAGCACCCCGACGACCCGGTCGAGCGTGAGCTCGGCGGGGTCGACGTCGGTGAGCCACCAGGTGGCGCCGGCCTCCGCGTACGGCGCCGGATCGGTGCCCGGCGCGATCGCCACGACGAGGTCGAACGGGCGGGTGTCGCCGCCGCGGAGGCCGGCGACGGTGGCCGCGATCTCCGCGACCCGGCCCGGGCTCCCGAGGTTGACCGGGAAGAACCCGTCGTACCGGACGGCCCGCCGGATCGGCCGGGGGTTACCGGGGAAGCCGGCGACCCACACCGGTACGCCGGGCTCCTGCGCCGGCCGGGGCAGGAACCGGACGCCGTCGACCGTGTAGTGGTCGCCGTGGTGGTGCACCGGTTCGCCGGACCACGCGGCGGTCAGGATGCCCAGCGCCTCGTCGAGCATCCGGGCCCGCCGCCGGTCGTCGACCTCCTCGCCGGTCGCGGACAGCTCGGCGCCGAAGCGGTCGCTGCCGAGGCCGGCGCCGAGCACGAGGCGGCCGCCGCTGAGCCGGTCGAGCGTGGCGGTCTCGCGGGCGAGCTTCGCCGGCCGGCGTCGCGCCAGCGGGGTGACCATCGGACCCAGCCGCAGCCGCTCGGTGGCGGTGGCCATCGCGGTCAGCGTGATCCACGGGTCGGCGACCTGCCGCACCGGCGCCCGCCAACGCAGGTGGTCCCAGACGAAGAACCCGTTCCAGCCGGCCTCCTCGGCCCGCGCGGCGAGCCGCGCCAGCAGCGCCGGGTCGGCGAGCTCGTCGAACAGCGGCAGCCACATCGCCGCCTTCACCGGTCGCCACCCGCGGTGTGCCGGACGAGCTCGGGCACGAACACGTCCCACGTCGGTGCCGGGAGGTCGTGTCCGGTGTCCTTCAGGGTCAGCAGCCGGGCGCCCGGGATGGCGTCGCGCAGCGCGATTCCGTGCTCGACCGGGTAGATGGGGTCGAGCTCGCCGTGGACCACCAGCGTCGGCGCCTGGATGTCGCCGAAGCCGCCGTTCACCGGACCGTCGAAGTCCATCGCGAAGTGGTTGGTCAGCGCCGAGGCGAGGTTGGCGGTCCGGGCGACGTCGCGCTCGGCGCGGGCCCGCGTGGCGGCCTCGTCGAAGTGCGGCGAGTCGCCCGCGTACGCCTTCAGCACCGCGACGATGTTCCCGACCACCGCGCGGTCGTCGGTGGGGTCGGGGTCCGCCGGCATCTGCGCGTCACCGAACGGGAGGTCGCCGGTGGTCGCGGCGACGAACGTCAGCGAGGCGACCCGGTCGGGATGGTCGACGCCCGCGATCAGCCCGACCGCGCCGGACATCGACCGGCACACCAGGTGCGCCCTCGCGATCCCGTGGGCGTCGAGGATCCCGACCGCGTCGGCGGCGAAGTCGCCGATCGAGTAGCCGGGCCGGCCGGGCGGGTACCAGGTCGAGCGGCCGGTGTCGCGGTTGTCGTACCGGATCACGAAGCGACCCGCCGCCGCGATCCGCTCGCAGAGCTCCTCCTCCCACCACAGCATCGAGGCGCACGCGCCGTGGACCAGGAGCACCGCCGGATCGTCGGGGGAGCCGAACGTCTGCGTGCAGAGGCGGACGCCGTCGATGTCGAGAACCTGCTCGTCGGAAGCCATGGAACAGACGCTAGATCGCGAACAGCATCACGAAAAGCGATTCTCTGTGCTTGTGTTGATCGTATCTGCCGATAGACTCCGGCCATGACCGACATCGAGCTGCGCCACCTCGCCGCGTTCGCCGCGGTCGCCGACGAGGGCTCGTTCGGACGGGCCGCGCTCCGCCTCGGCTACACCCAGTCGACGATCAGCCAGCAGGTCGCCGCGCTGGAGAAGGCCGTCGGCGGCGCCGTCTTCGACCGGCCCGGTGGGCCGAAACGGGTGCGCATCACGCCCCTCGGCGCGGTGGTGCTCGCGCACGGGCGCGACCTGCTGGCGAAGGCGGCCGGCCTGGCCACCGCCGTCGACCGGTTCCGGGCCGGCGACGGGCGCATCGACCTCGGCACGTTCCAGAGCGTGTCGAACGTGCTCCTCCCGCAGGTCGTGCAGCGGCTGCGCGAGGGCAACCCCGGGTGCGAGATCCGGCTGTTCGAGGAGGAGACCGACCCGCCCCGCCTCGACGACCTCGACCTTGTCTTCTTCGACGGGCGCGTCGACGGCGACGTCACCCACCACAAGCTCCTCGACGACCCGTACCGGCTGGTCGCCCGGCCGGGCACGTTCCCGCCCGGTCCCGTACGCCTGGCCGACCTCGACGGCGCCCCGCTGGTCACCTACCCGCCGCTGTGCGACCAGGCCCGGGTCGAGCGGGAGCTCGCCCGGGCCGGCGTGCGGCCGCGCGTGGTGTTCCGCACCGTCGGCAACGAGGCCATCATGTCGATGGTGCGGGCCGGGATCGGCTGGGCCCTGCTGCCGCGGCTCGCGGTCCACCACGAGACCACGCTGAGCGTGCACCCGCTGGAGCCGGCGCTGGCGCCCCGCGAGATCTTCCTGCTGTGGCAGGCGGGGCGCACCCACTCGCCGCTGGCGGCGCGGGCGATCGACATCGCCGTCGAGGTCGCGCGGGAGCTGGAGGACGCCGCGCGCTGATCAGCCCGGCACCTTGTCGAGGAAGCCGAGCACGGTGGCGATCCGCCCGTCCGGGGCGAACTCCACGACGTCGAACCCGATCGCCAGCGGCTCCCCGCCGGGCTGGCCCAGGTGCCAGGTGAAGCGGGCCTGCTGGTGGTGGGCGTCGGCCGCGCCGCCCGGGGTGAACGTCAGCCCCGGGAACTGCTGCTGAGCCGCGCCGATCAGGCCGTTCAGCCCGTCGTGGCCGGTGACCGCGGCCAGCGGGTCCACGTAGCGCACGTCGGGCGTGCACACCTCCTCGACCACGGCCCGCCTCTTGGCCGCGTCGGTCTCGTTCCACATGTCCAGGTACCGCGTCACGGCGGTCTGTGCGTCAGTCATGCCGGTAACCCTCGCGTCCACCGTGGACGGTGTCGATTACGTGGCGGGTAAAGAGGACCGGTGATGGTGGACGACCACCGCGACCGCGTTGACGGTGACCACCATCGCGATGCCGAGCCACTCGTGGAGCCCGAGCACCTGGCCGAGCAGCACCAGCCCGGCGAGCGCCGCCATCACCGGGTGGACGCTCATCACCACCCCGAACACGTGGGTCGGCACGCGCCGCAGCGCGACGAGGTCGGCGGCGTACGGCACCACCGACGCCAGCACGCCGGCGGCCGCCCCGTACAGCAGCGCGGTTCCGGTGAACCGGCCCTGCGCGACGAGCAGCACCACGACCGGCACCGACAGCAGCGCCGCCACCGTGGTGGCGGCCGCGGTCGCCTGCAGGCCGGGCAGCCGGGCGCCGAGCAGGCGGTTGAGCAGGATGTACGAGGCCCAGCAGCCGGCCGCGAGCAGCGCGCAGCCGATCCCGACGAAGTCGCTGCTCGGGTCCGGCAGCACCAGCACGTACACGCCGAGGCCGGCGCCGGCCGCGCAGGCGAGGTCGACGCGGGTGCGTGACCCGGCCAGGGCCACGGCGAGCGGCCCGAGGAACTCCAGCGTGACGGCGAGGCCGAGGCCGATGCGGTCGACGGCGGTGTAGAGGCTGAGGTTCATCGTCGCGAACACCGCGCCGAGGAGCAGCGTCGGCCACCACTGCGCCCACGTGAACCGGCGGAGGTCGGGACGCACCGCCGGCAGCAGCACCGCGGCCGCGACGAACTGGCGCACCGCCACGACGCCGGCCGGTCCGATGGTGGTGAACGCGTGCGCACCGACGGCGGCGCCGACCTGGTTGCTGGCCGCGCTCGCGGTCACCGTCGCGAGGCCGGCGAGCGACGCCGCGCGCCGGGTCCGCGCGGCGGGTACCGGTGGGGCCGCGGTGAGGGTCATGGTCCGAGTGTCGGCGCCGGTACGGCCGGACCGGAAATACGCGACGCGCAGGACTCATACGCTGGACGCATGGATCTGGAACTGCGCCACCTGCGTACGCTCGTCGCGGTCGTGGACGAGGGGACGTTCACCGACGCGGCCGACCGGCTGCGCGTGTCGCAGGCGACGGTGTCGCGGACCATCGCGACGCTGGAGGCGGCCCTCGGCGTCCGGCTGCTCCAGCGGACCACCCGGCACGTGAGCCTCACCGGCACGGGCGCGCAGGTGCTCGCCCACGCCCGGCGGGTGCTCGATGAGGTGGCGCTGCTGCGACGCATCGCCGACCGCGCCGAGTTGCGGGTCGGGTACGCGTGGGCGGCGCTCGGCCGGCACACCCGCCGGGTGCAGAAGCGGTGGGCCGCCGCGCATCCACGGACGCCGCTGGTGTTCGTCCAGTCGGGCACGCCGACCGCCGGCCTCGCGGAGGGGGCGGCGGACGTCGCCGTGGTACGCCGTCCCCTCGACGACGTCCGCTTCGACACCGCGCTGGTCGGCGCCGAGCGGCGCATGGCCGCGGTGGCGACCGACGGACCGCTCGGCCGACGCCGGACGCTGCGCCTGGCCGACCTGGCCCCGTACACGATCGCGATCGACGAGCGCACCGGAACGACCACGCTGGACCTGTGGCACCCGGGCCCGACGCCGACGACCGTGCGCACCACGCGGGGTGTCGACGAGTGGCTGACGCTGATCGCGGCGGGCCAGGCGGTGGGGGTCACCCCGGAAGCGACCGCCCACCAGAACCCGCGGCCCGGGGTGGCGTACCGCCCGTTACGCGGAGCACCGGCGGTCCCGGTGCGCCTCGCGTGGTGGCGCGACGACGTTCCCCACCACCTGGCCGACCTGCTGACGATGGCCGGCGAGGCCTACCGGTCCGCCAAGGGGGAAAACCGCGTCCTGGGAAGCCGGTAACCATGGTTGACGATGGCACAGTACCGATATATCGTTACTGCCATGAGAGATATCTTCATGGACGCGCATCTGCGCGAAGCGAGGGCGCGGTTCCCGCGCCGCCACCACCACGACGAGTTCCCCGAGCACCCCGGCCACCGGCTGCGGGAGGCCCGCCGGGAGTTGTTCCGCGGCCACCGCGGCCGGGGCCGGGTGCCCCGCGGCGACGTCCGCTCCGCCGTGCTGCTGCTGCTCAACGACGAGCCGATGCACGGGTACCAGCTCATGCAGGCGATCGCCGACCGTACCGGTGGGCGCTGGCAGCCCAGCCCGGGCGCGATCTACCCGACGATCAGCCAGCTCGAGGACGAGGGCCTGCTCACGCTCACCGCGAGCGCCGGGCGCAAGCTCGCGACGCTCACCGACGTCGGCCGCGAGCACGTCGCCGCCAACCCGGGCGACCCGTTCGGACCCTTCGAGGGCGAAGGAGCCGGGATCGACCTGCGCGACGCGCTCGAACAGGTACACGCCGCCGCGCGCCAGGTGGCCCGTACCGGCACGGCGGCCCAGGTCGAGGCCGCGGGCACGCTGCTGGCCGAGACCCGCCGCAAGCTGTACCTGCTCCTCGCCGACGCGGAAGAGAGCTAGACGAGATGCGCCTGCTTCTGGGGTACGACGGGGGACGGCCGCTCCAGGGCGGCCCCCTCCACGTCCAGGACGGGTAGCCACCGCAGCCACGACGGCAGCCACCATGCCGCGCCGCCGAGCAGGCTCAACGCCGCCGGCACCGCGATCATCCGGACCACGACGGCGTCGAACAGGATGCCGACGGCCAGCGCGAACGCGATCGGCTTGATCGTGTCGTTGCCCTCGGGCACGAAGCCCGCGAACACCGAGAACATGATCGTCGCCGCCGCGAGCACCACCGGTGCCGCCTGCTGGAAGCCGGTCACCACCGCCTGTTTCGGCGCGGCGCCGTGCGCGTGCGCCTCGTGCATCCGCGAGACCAGGAACACCTGGTAGTCCATCGCGAGCCCGAACAGGATGCCGATCACGATGATCGGCGCCAGGCTCAGCAGCGGCCCGGTCGTCTCGGCGTTGACCACCGCCTTCAGCCAGCCCCACTGGAACACCGCCGTGGTCGCTCCGAGCGCGGCGCCGATCGTGAGCAGGAAGCCGAGCACGCCCGTCACGGGCACGAGGATCGAGCGGAACACCAGCACCAGCAGGATCAGCGCCAGCCCGACCACCAGCACCAGGTAGCGGGGGAGGGCCCGGTCGAGCGTCTGCGCCACGTCGACGCTCACGGCCGTCTGCCCGGTGACGTAGACGCCGTCGGCCCCCTCGAACGCGTCCCGCAGGCGGTGCACGAGGTCGACGGTCGCCTCGCTGTCGGCGCCCGACGCCGGGATCACGGTCACCAGCGCCGCCGTGCCGTCGCCGTTCGGGCGGGGCTGGGCCACCACCGCGACGTCGTCGAGGTCACGGGCCCGCGCCGCGACGGTCGCGGCCCGTCCGGCCGCGTCGGTGCCGTCGACCAGGATCAACAGGGGACCGGAGAAGCCCGGCCCGAAGTTGTCCGAGATGATCCGCTCGGCCCTGGCCTGGGTGCTGTCCTCGGGGGTCGGCTGGATCAGCGAGGTGCGCATGTCGAGCACCGGGACCGCCACGACGGCCAGCGCCGCCACCGCGCCGAGCAGCGTCACCCAGCGCCAGCGGGTCACGAGGCCGGCCCAGCGGGAGTAGATCCCGCGCTGGGTGTCCTCCTCGGAGAACGCCGCCGGGTTCGCGCGCATGCGGCGCGGCAGTGCGCGGGTCCCGATGAACGCGAGCATCGCCGGCACCAGCGTGACCGCGACGAGCACCGCGACCACGATGGTGGCCGCCGCCGCCAGACCCATCTCGGCCAGGAACGGGATGCCCGCCACCGCGAGCCCGGCGAGCGCGATCACCACGGTGAGCCCGGCCGTGACCACGGCCGACCCCGCGGTGCCGACGGCCATCGCCGCGGCCTCCTCACCCGGCCGGCCGCGGAGCAGTTCGTGCCGGTACCGCGTGACGATGAACAACGCGTAGTCGATGCCGACCGCGAGGCCCAGCATGACCGCGAGGATCGGGGTGGTCGACTGCAGGTCGACGAACCCGGTGAGCGTGGTGATGCCGAGCGCGCCGATCGCGACCCCGGCGAGCGCGGTGAGCAGGTTCATGCCGGCGGCGACCAGGCTGCCGTAGGTGACGGCGAGCACGAGCAGCGCCACCACGACGCCGATGGCCTCGGCGGGACCGCCGATGTCGGCGCCGCTCTCCAGCGAGGCCTCGCCGGTGACCTCGGCACCCGCCTCCCGTACGGTCGCGAGCAGCGCGTCACGCTGCTCGGCCGTGATGTCCGGCGGCTGCACCGCGTAGGTCACCGTGCTGAATGCGGCCCGCTGGTCCCGCGACACCGTGGGCGCGGCCGGGTCGAGCGGGTTCGTCGCCTCCACGACCCCGGGCAGCGCCTTCAGCTTCTCCACCAGCGCCGTGACCCGAGCCGCCTCGTCGGTGATCGTGCGGCCCTCGGGCGCCAGCAGCACCACGCGGGCCGTGGCGCCGCTGCTGCCCGCCCCGAACCGCTCCTCGATCAGGTCCAGGGCCGTGGTCGACTCCTGGCCCGGGATGCTGAAGCTGTTGACGGTCTTACCGGCGAGCGCCACCGCACCGGTGCCGAGACCGACCAGCGCGAGCAGCCAGACCGCCAGCACGATCGCGCGGTGCCGGAACGCGACCCGGCCGAGGCGGTGGAGAACGGTAGCCACGAGCGTTTCCTCTCAGTCCTTCACTGGTGCCGGCGCTCGTCGGGCCGCCGGGATCTGCGGGTGCGGCGCGTGGCCGAGCGTGTCGAAGGCGGCGGCGACCAGGTGTTCCCGCACGTCGTCGTGCGTCGCGCCGCTGTCGCGCAGGGCGATGCCGGCGACGGCCACGGCACCGAGGGCCCCCAGCACCCGGACGTGCCGCTCCGTGGTTCTCTCCGCAGCTCTCTCCGTGGCCCTCTCCCTGGCTCTCTCCAGGCGGGCGTCTCCTCCGAACGCGCCCAGGATGGTGTCGCCGATCTCGCGCAGATCCACCCGGTCGGTCGCGCTGACAACGCTCAGCACCAGCGACGCCGCGCCGGGGTGGCCGAAGGTCAGGTCGACGAGGCCGGTGAGCACCGCCCGGTCACGCTCGGGCCCGACCGGCAGGTCGGCGACGCTGTCGGCGACCTGCCGGCACAGGCGGACGCACCGCTCGACCACGGCCGCCCACAGCGCTTCCTTGCTGGGGAACCGGTGCAGGAGACCGGTCTTGGAGTAGCCGGCGGCGTCGGCGACGCTCTGCAGCGACGTGTCCTTGAAGCCGTGGCGGGCGAAGAGGGCCGACGCCTGTTCGACGATCTCGTCGTCGATCTGCTGCCTGGTGGGCCTGGGCACCGGACCAGTTTAGTCCATGTTGGACCAAGGTGGTCCGTTACCCGTCGAAGCGGACGAACGCGCGCAGGGTTCCCGGGCCGAAGTCGCGGATCTCGGCGTAGCCGAGGCTCTCGTAGAACGCCCGCTGGCCGGGCTCGTCGTCGGTGAGCAGCACCTTCTGGCGCACCGCGGCGTACCGGTCGAGCACCGCGGTGAGGAGGGCCCGTCCGACCCCGGTGCGCTGCTCGTCGGGCCGGACCAGCACGTCCTGCAGGTAGCAGATCGTGGCGTCGTCGGACAGCGCGCGCGCCAGCCCGACGAGGCGCCCCCCGCGCCGGGCCACGACCACGAACGAGGAGCCCGCGACCGCGGCGCGGAGCACGTCGGGTGCCCCGGTGTAGGCGGTCCAGCCGACCGAGGCGTAGAGGTCGGTCAGGTCGTCGAGCGCGATGTCGGTCGCCGGCTCCACGGTGAGGTCGTCCATCGGGCGATCCTAATGATCCATCTACCGCGTGCCGGACCACGACAGGCCCGCGTTGATTGCGGGTGCCGCGCTCACGCGGTCCCATCGGATCGTCGACGTGCGGCGTTCGGCCGGTGTTCGCCCGGCATTCAAAGGGAGTTTTGAGCTTCGACTGTTTTCATCGGGCATGCCCGACGAGCTTGGCCACGCGCTGCGCGCGCCCAGCCGGCTGCACGCGTTCAACCGCTACGAGATCAAGTACCTGCTGCCGGTCACGGCGGTGCCGGACCTGCGCGCGGAGCTGTCCGCGCGCATGGACCACGACGCGCACGGCGCCACCTACGGCGTCTGGAGCGTGTACTACGACACCACCGACCTGCGGTTCTACTGGGAGAAGATCGAGGGGCTCCGCTTCCGTCGCAAGCTGCGCGTGCGCCACTACGGCGACCGGTCGGGCGTCGACGGCGACACCACGGTGTTCGTGGAGATCAAACAGCGGGTCAACCGGGTGACGCAGAAGCGGCGGGTGTCGCTGCCGTACCGGTCCGCGCTCGCGCTGTGCGACCGGCGCGTCCCGGTGGGCCGTTCGGCGTTCCTCGACGAGGTCCTCGGGCTCGTGTCGCGCCTCGACCTGCGTCCGGTCGCGATGACCGGCTACCAGCGCGAGGCGTTCCTCGGCCGCGGTGCCGAGGTGGGCCTGCGGGTGACCGTCGACCGGCGCGTGCGCGGCCGCGACCGCGACTTCCACCTGGGCTCACCGGCGGAGAACCGGCTGATCGTGCCGGCGCGGCTCGCCGTCGTGGAGTTCAAGGCCAACGAGCGGGTGCCGTACTGGCTCACCGACCTCGCGGCGCGGATGAACCTGTCGGTGGTGCGCATGTCGAAGTACTGCCAGAGCGTCGAGGCGTTCGGTCGGGCGCCCCGTTCCGTCTTCCACGTCCCAGGAGTGCTGGATGCCGTTTGAGGTGCAGGATCTGTCCGGGACGTTCAGCGTCGGCGACATCGCCATCTCGTTGACCCTGTCGTTCGCGCTGAGCGTGATGATCGGCTACGTGTACCGGTTCACGCACCGGAACATCTCGTACAGCCAGTCCTACGTGCAGACGCTGGTGATCCTGGGCATGCTCATCGCGCTGATCATGCTCGTGGTCGGTTCGAACATCGCGCGGGCGTTCGCGCTGGTCGGCGCGCTGTCGGTGGTGCGGTTCCGCAACGCCATCAAGGAGACCCGCGACGTCGGGTTCATCTTCCTGGTGATGGGCGTCGGCATGGCCGCGGGCACCCGGTTCTACACGCTGGCGGTGGTGGCGTCGATCGCGATCTGTCTCGTGATCCTCGTGATGTACCGCTTCAACTGGTTCGCGGCGAACGTGCAACGGCAGGTGGTGAAGGTGCAGATTCCCCCGGACGGCGACCACCTCGAACCGGTGCAGGACGTGCTGATCGCGCACACGAGCGAGTTCGAGCTGGTCAGCATGGAGTCGATCCGGGGCGGTGCGTTGACCGAGGTGATGTACACGGTCCGCCTGCGCAAGGGTCACGACGCGGCCGGGTTGGTCGCGGCACTGGGCGAGCGGACGGGCGGCCAGCGGGTCACGGTGCTGACCGGGTACGACCAGACGGACCTGTGATGTCTCTCCGAACGCGGTGGCTGCGTCGTCGTGTGCCGGTGCGGGTGCGCCACTACTGGAAGCTGCTCGCGGTGTGCGCGACGTTCCTGGTGACGTGCGCGGTGGTGTTCAGCAACGTGCGGGTGACCCCGCTGGTCACGTCTCCGGGCCCGACGTCCGGCGACCCGGGCGAGGTGACCTGGAACGTGGGCGGGTCCGCGAGCGACCTCTTCGACCCGACGATGGCGCACAGCGTGTCCCTGCGCTTCCGCGACGACGACTACCAGCGGCTGCTCGACTCCTTCTGGACGGAGGGCGAGAAGGAGTGGCTGGCGGCCGACCTGACGATCGACGGCGTCCCGGTGCCGGACGTGGGAATCCGCCTGAAGGGCAACTCGACACTGGGCGGGCTGACGCGCAACGGTGCGGCGAGGCCGGGCGGCTTCCGGGGAGGGGGCGGGGTGCGGGGTGGCTTCGACCCGGGTGGTGGACAGCCCGGCGCCCCACCTGGTGCCCAGCCTGGTGGTGCCCAGCCTGGTGGTGCCCAGCCTGGTGGCGGCCAGCCCGGTGTTGGCCAGCCCGGTGGCGGGCAGCCTGGCGGGCCCGGGGGTGCTCAACCCGGTGCTCAACCCGGTGGCCAGCCCGGTGGCCCGGCCGGGGGGTTTGCCGGTGGCGGGTTCGGCCGGGTGACGCTGCGGGCCGAGGAGCCGGAGACCCTTCCCTGGCTGATCCGCTTCGACGAGTTCGTCGACGGGCGGCGTTACCAGGGACTGCGCGACCTCGCCGTCCGGGTGGCGGGGATGGGCGGCGCGCCGACCGTGCTCAACGAGGCCCTGTCGCTGGGTGTGCTCGCCGAGGCGGGCGAGGTGACGCAGCGCTACAGCTACACCAGCTTCACGGTCAACGACCGCCCGACGAAGGCGCGCCTGCTCGTGGAGCCGCCCGGAGAGGAGTTCGCCGCCCGGCTCGGCCCTCAGGGCGTCCTCTACAAGAGCCTCTCCACGGGGCAGTTCACCTACCGGGGCGACGACCCGACCAGCTACACCGACGACTTCGACCAGGTCACCATGAAGGGCAGCCGGGACCTCCGGCCACTGATCGACCTGATCCGATGGGTAACCACCAGCACCGACGCCGACTTCGACCGCCATCTCGCCGACCACGTCGACGTCGAATCGTTCGCCCGCTACGTCGCGGTGCAGAACCTGCTGCTCAACTTCGACGACATGGCCGGACCGGGTCGCAACTACTACCTCTGGTACGACCTGCGCGAGCGCCGCTTCACCGTGGTCGGCTGGGACTACAACCTGACCTTCACCGGCAGCACCGACCAGGGCCCGCACGACGCAGCGGCCCGACGGGGCGGGTTCGGCGGCCACCGGCTCAAGGAGCGCTTCCTCGCCAGCGCCGCGTTCCGTCCGGTCTACGAGGCGGCCTACCGCGACCTGTACCGGCGCATCTTCGCCGGCGGCGCGGCCCTACGCACCCTCGACGCGCTCGCGGCGGTACTGCCCACTGTGGACGGTCACGACGCGTCCACCTCCGACACCGACCGCCTACGCGCCCTGGTACGCCAGCGCACCGAGTTCCTGGCAACGGTCCTGTAGCACCGCCTCCTCCCGGGTGCGTTCACTGTGCCTCTCCCGGTTCCAGCCGGGGTGGCACGGGCGAACGGCACGCGGTCGCGTCGGTGACGGGCGCCGCGTCGGCCACGAACCTGTCGAGCGCGGCACCGTGCACCACGCGTGCGGGAAAGATGTCGCGGGCGGCGAGCACCCCGAGGTCGACCGCCGGCAACGACGGACCGGCGAGCAGCACCACGTTGCCGAACCGCCGGCCCCGGAGCACGCCGGGCTCGGCGATCAGCAGCACGTCGGGGAACACGGCGCGCAGCGTCGCCACCTGGTCGCGCACGTAGGTCAGCTGTCCGCCGTCGGACAGGTTGGTCGCGTACCAGCCGCCCGGGCGCAGTACGCGGGCGAATGCCTCGGCGGCCGACACCGGGCTGAGGCTCGCCGGCACGCTCGCCCCGTCGTAGACGTCGGCCACGAGCAGGTCGAACGCGCCGGCCGGCAGGTCGTCGAGCGCGGCGCGGGCGTCGGCGGCGTGTACCCGGATGTCGGCGTCGGCCGGTAACGGCAGCACCCGCCGCACGAGGCCGGTGAGCTGCGCGTCGTGTTCGATCACGACCTGCGTGGAGCCGGGCCGGGTGGCGGCCACGTACCGCGGCAACGTGAAGGCGCCGCCGCCGAGGTGAAGAGCGTCGATGGGACGCGCATGCGGCGCGACGGCGTCGACCACGTCGCCCAGCCGGCGCATGTACTCGAACTCCAGCCGCGTCGGGTCGGCGGTGTCGACGTGGGACTGCTGCGTGCCGTCGATGAACAGCGTCCACCCGGTGGAGTCGTGGGCGTCGGGGATCAGCGCGGCCAGCCCGAACCCGACGCGCTCGGCCCGTCCCCCGGAGTCGGCGCCCTCACCCGTGCCGTCGACGGCCTCCTCCGCCGGGTGCTCGGCGCGGTTCTCGATCACTGCGGTGCCCGACCGCTCAGCGTGCCGCGAGCTCGACGGCGGCGGCGACCATGGCGGCGGTCGCCTCGTCGTCGCGCATCCAGAGGGGCATGGCGCGGACGGGCAACCCCTCGACCGTGGTGCCGGCGTCGACCGTGTCGACGAGCCAGCCGTCCAGCAGTCCACCCGACGACCGTGCCCCGTAGAGACCGCCGACGCCGGCGGCACTGCACGCGACGCCGACCGCGCGCAGGCAGCGGTCGGCCATTCCCAGCACGGGCGCGTCGCCGATGATGCCCGACACGCCGACCACGCGCGCCGGTGACTTGGTGATCGCGTCGCGCACGCCCGGCACCGCCAGGATCGGACCGATGCTGACCACCGGGTTGCTCGGCCCGACGAGGACCAGGTCGGCGTCGGCGATGGCCGCCAGCACACCCGGCGCGGCGGTCGCGGTGGCGGCGCCGTCGAACTCGAAGCGGACCACCTCCGGCACGCCCCGGTGCCGGACCCACCACTCCTGGAAGTGCATCGTGCCCTCGGGCGTGACCACGTGCGTCTCGAAGTGGTCGTCGCTGGCCGGGAGCATCTCGATGCCCGGTCGCCAGCGGCGGCACAGCTCCGCGGTGGCCTCGGACAGAGTGCGCCCCTCGGCCAGCATCCGCGTGCGGACGAGGTGGGTGGCCAGGTCGCGGTCGCCGAGCCCGAACCAGCTGTGCGTACCGCCATAGGCGGCCAGCTCGTCCTTGACCACCCAGCTCTCGCCGGCCCGGCCCCAGCCGCGCTCGCGGTCGTTGCCCCCGCCGAGCGTGTACATGACGG
Source organism: Virgisporangium ochraceum (assembly GCF_016863655.1). Classification (GTDB taxonomy): domain Bacteria; phylum Actinomycetota; class Actinomycetes; order Mycobacteriales; family Micromonosporaceae; genus Virgisporangium; species Virgisporangium ochraceum. Next base: position 204,260 of record NZ_BOPH01000022.1, on the reverse strand, counting down.
TGTCGAGGTCGGGGCAGATCCGCAGCCCGTGCATGGTGACGTTGTCGCCGACGTTGACGATCGCGGTGACCACGGTCCGCGGCGTCGGGGCCTGTTGGGTGGCGGCCTGTTGGGTGGCGGCCTGTTGTGTGGCGGCCTGGTGTGTGGAGGCCCAGGCCCGGACGCCGGACAGGAACCGGGCACCCCCGACACCACCGGCCAGCACGACTATCCGCATGACGACCATCCTCGCGGATGGATCGGACGATCGGTGGGGAAGAGCGGCGTGGTGCTCGTCTCAAAACTTTTTGAGACCGGAGCCTGCCCTCAATCGAACATGTGTGCGAGGATCCATCCGGGGCGTGTGGCGGGGTGGATCGGGTTCGGGATCGGGTTTGGGATCGGGTTCGGTTTCGGGATCGCGGAGTGGGGCGGCGGCCGGTGTGAACGGGGGCGGCCGCCGGTCCATAATGGACAGACGCCGACAGGTCCGGATCGAATTCGTCCGGGTCGAGATCGTTACCACAAGCCACGAAGGGAATCGAGGGGGATCACCCGTGCGTGACCTTGCGGGCTCGGATTGTAACCGGTTGGCATCATTGTTGATGTCCCGCAACCGGGGGTGGTTCTCCGGGCGTCTGGCGGGTAGATGTGGATACACCGTGACGAGCCGCCCATGCCCCGGGCGCGCTCGTCAACCGTCGTGACACGAGGCGGTGGGCCGGGGGATGCGTAAGCGCAGTCGCAGAAGTCGTGACCGGAACGTCTTCGTCAACCTACTTGCCCTGCTGCTGTGCAGCGGGCTGGCCGGCGTGATCGTCGCCGCGCTGGTGTTTCCCGTCGTGGCGATGGGAGGCCTCACCGCGCGCGGTGGCGCCGACACCTTCGAGGGTCTGCCGACCGACATCAGCGTGCTGCCCTCGCCACAGGTCAGCTACGCGTACGCCAGCGACGGCGTCACGCCGCTGGCCCAGTTCTACGACGAGAACCGGCACGACGTGCCGATCACCGACGTCGCCGACGTGATGCGGCAGGCGGTGGTGGCGGCCGAGGACGCCCGCTTCTTCCAGCACAACGGCGTCGACCTGAAGGGCATCGCGCGCGCGTTCGTGAACAACCAGCGCGGCGGCGACACCCAGGGCGCCTCGACGTTGACGATGCAGCTGGTCCGGCAGATCTTCTCGTACTCGGCGAAGACGCCGCAGGAGGTCATCGCGGCCACGGAGGACACGCCCGAGCGCAAGCTCGCCGAGATCAAGCGGGCGCTGGCCCTGGAGAAGACGCTCACCAAGGAGCAGATCCTCGAGCGGTACATGAACATCGCCGCGTTCGGCAAGGGCGCGTACGGCATCTACGCCGCGGGCATGGTCTACTACGGCAAGAAGCCGGCGGACCTGACGCTCGGTGAGGCGGCTCTGCTCGCCGCGCTGCCGAAGGCGCCAGGCACCTACGACCTCACCACGAAGACGGGCCTGCCGGCGGCGCTCGCCCGGCGCGACAACTACGTGCTGCCGCAGATGGTGGAGCTGGGCTACATCACGCAGTTGCAGGCCGACGAGGCGATCGCCGCGGGTGCGCCGAAGATCGTCGGGCAGCGCACGCCCGAGGGCTGCACCGAGGTGCAGCCGCCGCAGCTGAACGGCGGGTTCTTCTGCGACTACCTGAAGCGCTGGTGGGCCGAGCAGACGGCGTTCGGCGCCGACAGCTACGAGCGGCTGAACCGGCTGCACTCGGCCGGCTACCGCATCGTGACGTCGCTCGACCTGCAGGCGCAGAACGCCGCGATGAACAACATCCGCAAGATCATGGACCGCAAGCGCGACCAGCACCAGGCGATGATGCTCGCCGCGGTGGAGCCGGCGACGGGGCGCGTCCGCGCGCTGGCGGTCAACCGGGTGTTCAGCAACGACCAGCGGGGGAACGGCCCGAACACCAACCCCGAGAAGCGCGGGCTGAAGGGCAACTACCCCAACACGACGGTGCCGCTGCTGAGCGCCGGCGGCGAGGTGCAGGGCTTCCAGGTCGGGTCGGCGATGAAGGTCTTCACGATCGTCGCGGCGCTGGAGCAGGGCCTGCCGCTGTCGACCGCGATCGACACGGTGTCGCCGTACAAGACGTCGTACCCGGTGGCGTGGAACAGCCCGGCGAGGTGCCCCGACGGTCCGTACTACTGTCCGCAGAACTCGGGCAACGCGCAGATGGGCCGGCGCGACATGTGGACCGGTCTCGGCTCCTCGGTGAACACGTACTTCGTGCCGCTGCAGGAGAGGATCGGCACGGAGAAGGTCGTCGAGGTGGCCCAGCGGATGGGCCTGCAGTTCCACAACGACGAAGACCGCAAGCTCGCGGCCGACGCGCACGAGTGGGGCGCGTTCACGCTCGGCGTCACCGACCAGACGCCGCTGGAGATGGCCAACGCGTTCGCCACGCTGGCCGCCGACGGCAAGTACTGCAAACCGATTCCGGTCGTGGAGGTCAAGGACGACAAGGGCAACGTGATCCCGGGTGCCGAGACCCAGTGCAAGCAGGTGATCGACCCCGACGTCGCGCGTGCCGCGATCGACGCCGCCCGCTGCCCGGTGGGCGACCAGTCGCAGTTCGGCAAGTGCAACGGCGCCACGGCCGGCGACAGCCGGAGGATCATCGGCTACCCGATCTTCGGCAAGACCGGCACCACCGACGACGAGCGCTCCGCGACGCTGGTCATCTCGACGAAGCAGCTGAGCATCGCCGGCTTCTACACCGACCCCGACTTCCCCCTGACCCGCGAGCGGTTCAAGCACGCCAACGGCGTCAACCCGGTCGTGCAGGGCGCCCTCCGGGACGCGATGGCGGGCAAGCCACCCCAGGGCTTCGCCCGCCCGAGCAACCGGCTCGCCCTGGGCACCTGACCGGCCGGGTCGGCCCGGTCACCTGACCGGCCGGGTCACCTGAGGGGCCGGCTCGCCCGCGCTCCGCGCAGGACGCCGGGCACGCGGCAGGCCGGCTCGGGCCGGGGCCACCGTCCCGGGCCGGCCACGGCGCGAAGCGGAACGGTCAGCGGCGGGTGTCGAGGCGGCGCATCCGGTCGAGCACCGTGTCCGCCGTCGGCTCGGGAAGGTCGTCGACCAGGGTGCCGTCGGCGAGGAAGACCACGCGGTCGGCGTACGCGGCGGCCGTCGGGTCGTGGGTGACCATCACGACGGTCTGGCCGAACTCGCTCACCGAGCGTCGCAGGAAGCCCAGGACCTCGGCGCTCGAGCGCGAGTCTAGGTTGCCGGTCGGCTCGTCGGCGAACACCACGTCGGGACGCGGCACCAGCGCCCTCGCGCACGCGACCCGCTGCTGCTGACCACCGGACAGCTGTGACGGCCGGTGACCGAGCCGGTCGCGGAGGCCGACGGCGTCGACGACCGTGTCCAACCACGCCGGGTCGGGCCGGCGGCCGGCGATCGACAGGGGCAGCAGGATGTTCTCCCGCGCGGTCAGCGTGGGCAGCAGGTTGAACTGCTGGAACACGAAACCCACCCGCTCGCGGCGCAGCCGGGTCAGGGCGGTGTCGCGCCGGCCGGTCACCTGGGTCCGTCCGATGTGGACACTCCCGCGGGTCACCGTGTCGAGGCCGGCCAGGCAGTGCATCAGGGTCGACTTGCCGGACCCCGACGGTCCCATCACCGCGGTGAACTGACCGCGGGTCAGCGCGACGCTGACGCCGCTGAGGGCGGTGACCTCGGTGGCGCCCGCGCCGTAGACCTTCCACACGTCGTCGGCCCGCGCGGCCGCGTCCTCGTCAATGGCCATCCCGGAAGCGTTGCGCGCGGTGCGGGGACGGGCATTGGCCCGAGGGGGAGGTCCGGGGGTATATCCAGCACTACCGCCGCGCCCGCGGCGGGCCGGTAGCGTCGACGGTCATGCCGGTCCGCACCGCGCTCGACGCGCTCACGTTGCGGCCCACCCGGTTCCTGCGCACCCGGTGGCCCTGGCGGTCGATGCTGTACCTGGTCACCGGCGCGATCCTCGGCAGCCCGCTGATGATCCTGCTCACCGCGTACGACTCGAGCCCGGCGCTGCTGGCCGTCGGACTGGTCGCGGCCGTCGTGATGCCGGTGTGCGGGGTCTGGGTCGCGCGGCTCGAACGGTGGCGGCTGCGGCTGGTGGACGACGACCGGCTGCCGGACCCCCACCGGCCGCTCCACCGGCGGGAGCGGTGGCTACGGGTACGGCTGCGCGAGCAGGCCACCTGGCGCGAGATCGGCTACACGACAGTCTCCGTGCTGGTGCTGGGCTTCCTCGACGGGATCCTCGTGCTGTGCATCGTCTTCTTTCCGCTGGTCTTCCTGTGGACGCCGGCCCACGACCCGATCACGCCGACGATCCCCACCATCACCACGATGGTCCTCGGCGTCGCGCTCATCGGGGTGCTCCCGTTCGTGGTGACCGCGTGGGCCGGCGCCCGCGGCGCGATCGCCCGCGTGCTGCTCGCCCCACGCGGCACCGACCTCGGCGCGCGGTTGGTCGAGGTGACCCGCTCGCGCGCGCGGCTCGTCGACGCGTTCGAGCTGGAGCGCCGGCGCATCGAGCGGGACCTCCACGACGGCGCCCAGCAACGGCTCGTGGCCCTCAACGTGCAGCTCGGCCTGGCCAGGCTGGAGACGCCGACCGACTCCGCGGCCGCCGAGCCGCTGGCCCGGGCACACGAGCTGGCCAAGGAGGCGCTGACCGAGCTGCGCGAGCTGATCCGCGGCGTCCACCCGCAGGTGCTCACCGACCGGGGACTCGGTGCCGCGGTGCACGACGTCGCCGGCCGCTCGCCGGTGCCCGTCGACGTCGACGTGCGGCTGCCCGGCCGGCTGCCGCCGTCGATCGAGGTCGCCGCGTTCTTCGTCGTGGGGGAGGCGCTCACCAACGTGGCCCGGCACAGCGGCGCGAACCGGGCGGCGGTCACCGCGTCGGTCGACGGCGACCGGGTGCTGCTGCGCGTGCGCGACGACGGGGTCGGGGGAGCCGACCCGGCCGGCGGCACCGGCCTCGTCGGGCTGGCCGACCGGGTGGCGGCGGTCGGCGGGACCGTCGCCCTGTCGAGCCCACCGGGCGGCCCGACGGTGCTCCAGGTCGACTTCCCCGGCGCACCGTGACCGTGACCCGCGACGCCACGACGCACGGCGGCGCGACGCTGCGGGTGGTCGTCGCCGAGGACGGGCTGCTCACCCGGGAGGGCATCACCGCGCTGATCCGCCGGTTCGGGCACGAGGTGGTCGCCGCTGTCGGTGACGCCGACACGCTCGTCGACGCCGTCGGCGCGCACCGGCCCGACGTCGTGGTCACCGACGTGCGCATGCCGCCGTCGTTCACCGACGAGGGCCTGCAGGCCGCGTTGCGGCTGCGACGCGACGACCCCGACCTGCCGATCCTGGTGGTCAGCCAGTACGTGGAGCAGACGTACGCGGCCGAACTGCTGGAGTCGGCCCGGCCCGGCACGGCCGGCATCGGCTACCTCCTCAAGGACCGCATCGGCGACATCGTCGAGTTCGTCGAGGCGCTCGGCCGCGTCGCCGCCGGTCACACCGTGGTGGACCCCGAGGTGGTGCGGCAGCTGCTGAGCCGCCGCCGCGACCCGCTGACCCGGCTCTCCCCGCGCGAGCGGGAGGTGCTCGCGCTGATGGCGGAGGGCCGGTCGAACGCCGCGATCGCGCGCGCGTTGTTCGTCAGCGAGGCCGCCGTGGCCAAGCACATCGGCAGCCTCCTGGCCAAGCTCGACATCTATCCGGACGGGGACGATCACCGCCGGGTCCGTGCGGTTCTCGCCTATCTGCGTGGCTGATTCTGTGGGTCTGCACCCGGTTGCGCCCGCTTCGGCGATACCCGCGTGGCTCCGGTTCGTGATCGTCCGGTGTGGGTACCGTGATGGTCATGTCTGGCGGCGCCGAAGTGATGGTGCTCGATGCGGGCGATCCGGTCGCGGTCGCGGCGGTGGACGCGATCCACGCCGGTGACGTCGTGCGGTTGCGGCAACTGCTCGCCGACCACCCGGGACTCGCCACGGCCCGGCTGGGTGACTACGACGGCCGGCCCGACGGCGGCGTGTCCCGCACCCTGCTGCACGTGGTGGCCGACTGGCCCGGCCACTATCCGAACGGCGCGCAGAGCGTCGCGGCCCTGGTCGACGCCGGCGCGGACGTCGACGCCCGGTTCACCGGTCCACATCAGGAGACGCCGCTGCACTGGGCGGCCAGCAACGACGACGTCGCCGTCCTCGACGCGCTGCTCGACGCCGGCGCCGACATCGACGCGCCGGGCGCCGTGATCGGCGGCGGCACGCCGCTGGCCGACGCTCGCGGCTTCGGGCAGTGGCGGGCCGCGCGGCGGCTGGTGGAGCGCGGCGCCCGCGTCACCTGCCAGGACGCGGCGACGCTCGGCATGATCGACCGGCTGAAGGCGTTCTTCGCCGATGCCGGTGCGGAGCCGCCCGAGCCGGCCGAGGTGAACCGGGCGTTCTGGGGTGCCTGCCACGGCGGGCGGCAGGACTGCGCGGCGTACCTGCTCGGCCGGGGCGCCGAGATCAACTGGGTGCCGCCCTGGGAGGACCACACCCCGCTCGACGTGGCCGTCCGCAGCGGCTCCGACGGCGTGGTCGCATGGCTTCGCGACCGCGGCGGCCGGCACTTCGCGGAGTTGAAGGCGGGCTAGCCTGGCCCGGTGCGGTTCGGCGTGCTCGGTCCGCTCGCCGTCTGGACCGACCTCGGCGAGCCCGTCGCCGTACCCGGTCGCAAGGTGCGGGCGCTGCTCGCCGACCTGCTGGTGCACGAGGGCCGCGCGGTGTCCGCCGACCGGCTCGTCGCCGACCTGTGGGCCACCGACGCCGCCCCGGCCGACCCCACCGCCGCGCTGCACGTGCGGGTCTCGCAGCTGCGCCGGGCGCTGGCGCCCGCCGGCGGCAGGGAACTGGTCGTCTCGCAGCCGCCGGGGTACGCCCTGCACGCCGACGCCCGGGTCGACGCCGTCCGGTTCGCCGCGCTGGTCGCCGACGCACAGCGGGCCGGCGACCCGGCGACCCGCGCACGGCTGCTCGGCGAGGCGCTGGGCCTGTGGCGCGGTCCGGCGCTGGCCGACTTCGCCGACGAGGAGTTCGCGCGGCCGGCGGTCGCCCGGTGGGAGGAGCGGAAGGTCGCCGCGGTCGAGGCGTGGGCGCAGGCGCGGCTGGAGCTGGGCGAGCACGCCGCGCTCGCCGGCGACCTGGCCGCGTACGTGGCGGAGCACCCGTTCCGGGAACGGCTGCGGGCCGCCCACCTGCGGGCGCTGTACCGGTCGGGACGGGGCACCGAGGCCCTCGACGGCTTCCACGACCTGCGCACCCGCCTCGCCGACGAGCTCGGGCTCGATCCGGGCCCCGAGCTGGTGGCGCTGCACCGCGCGATGCTGTCGGGCGACCCGGCCGAGGACGCGCCGGCCCCGCACAGGGCGCGGTCGGTGGTCGCGCTTCCGGCGCCGGTCACGCGGCTCATTGGACGCGAGGAGCACGTCGCACGCGTACGCGAGCTGCTCAGTACGAGCCGGCTGGTCACGGTCACGGGGCCGGGCGGGGTGGGCAAGACGAGCGTGGCGCTGGCGGTGGGCTGGTCGGTGGCCGACGCCTACCCCGACGGCGTGTGGCTGGTCGACCTGACCACGTGGGACGGGCGCGGGGACCCCGCCGACCCGGTGCTGTCGGTGCTGTCGGTCCCGGAGGCGCCGGGCGGGGCGCAGCCGCCGGGGGAGCGGCTGGCCGCGGCACTACGGGAACGGCGGACGCTGCTCGTGCTCGACAACTGCGAGCACGTCGTCGAGCCGGTCGCCGCCCTGGTCGGCGGGCTCCTGGCCGCCGCGCCGGGCCTGCGGGTGCTGGCGACCAGCCGGGAGCCGGTGCGGGTCCGCGGGGAGGCGCGGATCGACCTGCCGCCGCTGGAGGTCCCCGACACCGACGACCCCGCGCGGCTGGCCGGGTCGGCCGCGGTGACGCTGTTCCTCGACCGGGCCGACCTGGGCCGTGCCGCCGACCCGGAGACCGTGGCGGGGGTCGCCGAGCTGTGCCGTCGGCTCGACGGGCTTCCGCTGGCCCTGGAACTGGCCGCCACCCGGGTCGCCGGCCTCGGCGTTCCGGAACTGGTGGCCCGGCTGAGCGTCCCGCACGACCGGTTCGGGCTGCTGGCCTCCGGTCCCCGCGACGCTCCCGCCCGGCAACGGACGCTGGCCGCGGTGATCGACTGGAGCTGGCGCCTGCTCTCCGGGCCCGAGCAGACGGCGCTGCGCCGGCTCGCGGTCTTCGCCGGCGGCTGCACGCTGGAGGCCGCCGGGGCGGTGTGCGCCGCCGGCCCCGTGCTCGACGTGCTCACCGGGCTGGTCGACCGGTCGCTGGTGGTGCGCCGCGACGGCCGCTACCGGCTGCTGGAGTCGGTGGCGGCGTTCTGCCTCGACCGGCTGCGCGAGGCCGGCGAGGAGGACGAGGTGAGGCTGCGGCACGCCGACCACGTCCTCGCCCTGGTCGAGCGGGCCGACCCGCACCTGCGCGGCCGCGACCAGCGCACCTGGCTCGACCGCCTGGCGGCGGAGGCGGCCAACGCGCGCGTCGCGGAGGACACCTACCGGCGGCACCGGCTCGGTGACCGGGCGGTACGGCTGGCGACGGCGCTGGTCTGGTACCGGTTCCTGCGCGGGCGGCTCACCGAGGCACGGCTGTCCCTGGAGGCGGCGCTCGAGCTGGCCGACCCGGGAACCGCCGGGCTGGCCCGCGCCTGGCACGCCGGGCTCGCGCTGCGCCAGGGTCTCGCCAAGCCCGACGCCGCCGAGGCAGCGCTCCACGCCGACGACGCGCAGCGCGCCGACGGGGGCCTCGACAGGACCGCCGACCCGGTCGGCCGGGCCCGCGCCGAGTGGTTCGTCGCCGGTGGGCTCGTCGACCTCGGCGACCAGCCCGCCACCGGCGCGCTGCTCACGTCGTCCCTGAACGCCTTTCAGAACGCCGGCGACCGCTGGGGCGAGGCGGCCGTGCTGAGCACTCGGGCCATGCTCGCCCACATGCGCGACGACGCCGACGCGGTCGAGCACGACGCGCGCCGCGCCGCCGACCTGTTCCGCGCGCTGGGCGACGAGTGGGGCGTGCTCCAGGCCACCGACTGGCTGATCGGGCTGGCCGACATGACCGGCGACCCCGCCGAGGCGGCCCGGCTGGCCCGCGTCGGGCTGACATCGGCGCGGGACCTGGGCCTGTCGACCGACGTGGCCGGCCGCCTCGGCTGGCTGGCCTGGACGGCCCTGCAGACCGGCGACCACGCCGCCGCCCGCGAGCACGGCGAGCGCTCCCGGCGACTGTCGGCCGAGCAGGGCCACCGGGCCGGCGAGGTGTTCGCGACGCTCAGTGTGGCGTTCGCCGCCCGCCGCGGCGGCGACCTCGACACGGCCGCCGAGCTGCTCGACCGGCTGCTGGAGTCGGCGGGCGACCAGGGCGGCAGCCCGCCGTACGTGCCGATGGTGCTCACCGAACGGGGGCTGCTGCTGGCTCAGCGCGGCGCCGCCGCACCGGCGCTGCGGGCCCTGCGGGAGGCGTTCGAGCTGTCGAAAGCCCAGGGCTCGTCGCGCGGAATGGCGTGGGCGCTGCACGGGATGGCCGCCGCGGCGCTGGTCGACGGCCGGGCCGACGTGGCGGCCGGCCTGCTCGGCACCGCCGACGCGGTGTGGCGCCACGCAGGGCAGCCGATGCCCGGCTCCGACGCCTCCGAGGTGGCCCGCACCACGGAGGCGGTGCGGGCCGCCGAGCCGAACTTCGCGGTCCTGTTCGCGGAGGGCGCCGGGCGGTCGCCCGAGGAGGCTCAGCGCGGCGTGTAGACGTGCACGACGATCCCGGAGTCGAACCGGTTGACGTCGGCGAGCTTCAGGTGGGTGGTGTCGAAGCCGGCGCCGTCGAACAGGTGCTGGCCGGCGCCGACGATCACCGGGAAGTACCAGAAGTGGAACTCGTCGACCAGGCCGTGCTCGACCAGCGTCCGGTCGAGCTGGCCGGTGCCCCACTTCAGGATGTTGGCGCCCGGCTGCTCCTTGATCTTCGCGACCTCCTCGGCCACGTCGCCGCGCAGGACGGTGCCGCCCCAGGGCGCTTCCGTCAGGGTGCGGGACGCCACGTACTTGGTCATCGCGTTGACCTTGTCGGCGAACGGGTTGGACTGGCCAGCCCAGGCCTCGGCCATCCCCTCGAACGTCACCCGGCCCATGAGCAGGGTGTCGGCATTCTCGACGGTCTTGGCGGCGTAGCCGTTGTGCTGCTCGTCCCAGTACTTGTTGCCCCAGATGTGTGGTTCCGCGCGGGAGGTGGTGGACGGGCGGGTGTCGGAGATGACCCCGTCCAGGGACACGAACGTCGACTCGACAAGTTTTCTCATGCCCCCGACCCTGCCCGGACGCCCTTACGGTTTTCTTCAGATCCGGGTCCTGGATCTTTCGATGGCGTCGCCATAAGGTTAGGCAAGCCTTTCTTGAGACGTGGGGGATGCGAGTGACGAACCGGCTCTCGAGGCAGCTGCGCGCCTCCGGCCGCGACGACCATCGCCGGGCGGAACGGTCGCCGTACCTGGCCGCCCTGGTCGAGGGCTCGCTCGACCGCGACGGGTACGCGGCGATGGTCGCGCAGCACTACTTCATCTACGAGGTGCTCGAACAGGCGGCGGCGGTGATGCGTGCCGACCCGGTGGTCGGTCCGTTCGTCACCGACCGGCTCACCCGGCTGCCGGCGCTCGAACGCGACCTGCGCTTCCTCCTCGGGCCCGGCTGGCGCTCGGCGATCGGGCCGGGCCCGGCGACCGACCGGTACACCGCGCGGATGCGTGAGGTCTGCTTCGACTGGAACGGCGGCTTCCTCGCCCACCACTACACCCGCTACCTCGGCGACCTGTCCGGCGGCCGGTACATCGCGGAGGCCGTGCGGCGGGCGTACACGCTGACCGGCAGCGACGGCACCGAGTTCTACGTGTTCGACGGCATCCCCGACCCGGCCGGGTTCAAGGAGACGTACCGCGCCCTGCTCGACGCCACCGACTGGCCCGACGACGAACGCGACCGCATCATGGCCGAGCTCCGGATCGCCTACCAGCTGAACATCGACGTCCTCGACGACCTCGAGTCCGCAGTGAGGGAACGCGCCGCGTGACCGTCGGAGCGAAGCGGAGACGGTTACGCGGCGGGTTTGTGCGGGATTTCGGGGGCAGAGCGTGACGTTCGGTCCCGAGGTCGTGGCCGCGGTGTGCCGGCACATGAACGACGACCACCCCGACGACAGCCTCCTCATCTGCCGCACGCTCGGCGGCCGCCCCGACGCCACCGCCGCCCGGATGACCGGCCTCGACGCCGTGGGTGCCGACTTCGAGGTGACCGGCGACAGCGGCGTCGGGCACGTGCGCCTGCCCTGGAGCACGACGCTCACCGAGCGCCCCCAGATCCGGCGCGAGGTGGTGCGCATGTACGAGGAGGCCTGCGCGGTGTCGGGTCAGCGGCCCCGCAGCCACTAATGCGGTAGCCGCCTCCGGGCCCGGCTTGTACCGTCCGCGGCATGGACGCCATCCCGGTTCCCGCGGACTTCAGCGGCGTGGTCTCGATCGACAGAGCCGACGACAGCGCCGGCGAGCCGTCGGTGCGGCAGGCCCACGGCCTCGCCAACCGCGCGGCCGGCATCCCGAACCGGGTCGACACCCGCTTCGGTATCGCCAGCGGCTCCAAGGGTTTCGTCGCGGTGGCGGCCGCGAGCCTGGTGGAGTCCGGTGAGCTGCGGCTCGACACCACCGCCCGGTCGGTGCTCGGCGACGACCTGCCGCTGATCGCCGACGACGTCACCGTCGAGCACCTGCTGGCCCACCGGTCGGGCATCGGCGACTACCTCGCCGAGGGCGACGACGACGATCTCACGCAGTACGTGATGAAGCAGCCGGTGCACGTCCTCGACCGCACCGAGGCGTTCCTCGCCGAGCTCGACGGATACCCGACAGTGTTCGCGGCCGGCGAGCGGTTCGCCTACAACAACGGCGGTTTCGTGGTGCTGGCCCTCATCCTCGAGCGGGTGAGCGGCGTACCGTTCCACGACCTGGTCCACGCGCGGGTGTTCGCACCGGCGGGCATGGCCGACACGGCCTACCTCCGCTCCGACGAGCTTCCCCCGAACACGGCCCTCGGCTACCTGCACGCCGACGGGCTGCGCACCAACGTGCTGCACCTGCCGGTGCGGGGCAACGGCGACGGCGGCGCGTACAGCACGGCGGCCGACCTGAGCACGTTCTGGCGGGCGCTGTTCGCCGGCAAGCTGGTGTCGCCGGAGCTCGTGGAGAACCTGGTGCGCCGGCACAGCGACAAGGCGTGGCTCGACATGGCGTACGGGCTCGGCTTCTGGCTGCGGCCCGATGGCAAGGTACAGCTGGAAGGCTCCGACGCCGGTGTGTCGTTCCGCTCGGTGCACGACCGGGAGACGGCCACCACGTGGACGTTCATGTCCAACTGGACCGACGGCGCCTGGCCGGTCGCGCGTCAGGTCATCCCGGTGACGCCCCCACAGTCGGCTTGACCGTCGACAGGTGCGTCGACGCGTCCGGGTCGGCGCGCACGACCACGGTCGAGCCCAGCTCCACGCCGAGTGCCAGGAACGCGTTCCGGGTCGTGGTGACCACCACCGGCGTCCCGTCGACCTCGACCTCCAGCCGCATCTCGAACCCGATGCGCGTGATGCGCGTGACCGTGCCGGTGACGTCGTCGGGCGCCGCCGGACCGGGGTGCAGGTGCAGGTCGTGCGGGCGCACGAGCCGGCCGCCCAGCGTGGTCACCGGGCCGAGGAAGCGCATGACGAAGTCGTTGGCCGGCCGGTCGTAGAGGTCGTCCGGGGTGCCGATCTGCTCGACGCGCCCGTCGTTGATGACGACGATCCCGTCGGAGACCTCCAGCGCCTCCTCCTGGTCGTGGGTCACGAACACCGTGGTGACGTGCACCTCGTCGTGCAGCCTGCGCAGCCAGTCCCGCAGCTCCTTGCGCACCTTGGCGTCGAGCGCGCCGAACGGCTCGTCGAGGAGGAGGACCGTCGGTTGCACAGCGAGAGCGCGCGCCAGCGCCATCCGCTGCCGCTGCCCGCCCGACAGCTGCGACGGCAACCGGTCGGCGAACTGCTCCAGGTGCACCAGCTTCAACAATTCGTCGACGCGCGAGCGGATCTCGTCCCTGGGCCGCTTGCGGATCTCCAGGCCGAACGCGACGTTGCGCCGCACCGACAGGTGCTTGAACGCGGCGTAGTGCTGGAACACGAAGCCGACGTTGCGCTTCTGCGGCGGCAGCTTCGTCGCGTCGACGCCCTCGATCTCCACCGAGCCGCTGTCGGCGGTCTCCAGGCCCGCGATGATGCGCAGCAGCGTCGACTTGCCGCCGCCGGACGGTCCGAGCAACGCGGTCAGCTTGCCCGACGGGATGCTCACCGACACGTCGTCGAGCGCCACGAAGTCGCCGAACCGCTTGTTCACACCAGAGATCTCGATACTCACGGCTTTTCCTTCGGCCTGAGGATGGACACGACGACGATCGCGGCGACGGCGACCAGGGCGAGCAGGAACGCGGTCGCGTAGGCACCGCCGCGGTCGAAGTTGAGGTACTTCTCCTCGACCACGAGCGTGGCGGTGCGGGTCTCGCCGAGCACGTTGCCCGACACCACCTTCACCGCGCCGAACTCCCCCAGCGACCGGGCCAGGCTCAGCACCACGCCGTAGATGACGCCCCACCGGATCGCCGGCAACGTGATGCGCAGGAACGTCTGCGCCGGGCTGGCACCGAGGCTGCGCGCGGCCTGCTCCTGCTCGTCGCCGACCTCTTCGAGCACCGGTACCACCTCCCGGATCACCAGCGGCAGCGCCACGAACGTGGTCGCCATGACCATGCCCGGCGTGGAGAAGATGATCTGCAGACCGGCCGACTCCAGCGGCGGGCCGAACCAGCCGGAGCGTCCGCCGTAGACGAGCACCAGCGCGAGCCCCACGACGATCGGCGACACCGACACCGGCAGGTCGAGCAGCGCGCTCAGCAACCGCTTGCCCCGGAAGTCGTAGCGCACCAGCAGCAGCGAGACGCCGACGCCGAAGACGGTGTTGATCAGCACCGCGCTGAGGGCCACCTGGATGGTCAGGCGGATCGCGTGTGTGGTGTCGGGGTCGCTCAGGATGGCCTGCAGGTCGGTCAGGCCGTCGGCGAAGGCGTTGCGTACCACCAGATACAGCGGCCAGGCGACCAGCAGCACGAGGTACCCGACCACGACCGACCGCCGTACGTACCTACCCACGGCGCACCACCCTCCGCTGGATCACGTCGAGGAGCACGATGACCGCGAACGAGATCGCCAGCAGCACGGTCGCCACGGCGGCGGCGCTCTCGAGGTTGTCGTTCTCGATGCTGCTGAGGATGCGCACCGACGTCACCTCGGTGCGCATCGGCAGGTTGCCCGACAGCAGCACCAGCGAGCCGTACTCGCTGACGCCACGGGCGAACGACAGCGCGGCGCCGGCCGCGATCGCCGGCGTCAGCGACGGCAGGATGATGCGGCGGAACGTGGTGAACCGGCTCGCGCCGAGCGAGGCGGCCGCCTCCTCGACCTCGCGGTCGAGTTCGGACAGCACGGGCTGCACGGTGCGCACGACGAACGGCAGCGTGACGAACAGGAACGCGAGGAACACCGCGACGCGCGTGTTGGCGATGTCGACCCCGAGCGGGCTGTCGGGTCCGTAGAGCGACAGCAGCACCAGACCGGCGACGATCGTGGGGAGCGCGAACGGGATGTCGATGAGGACCTCCAGCGCCCGCTGGCCGAAGAACCGGTCGCGTACGAGGACCCACGCGATGAGCGTACCCATGACGACGTTCACGACCGTCACCAGCAGTGCCGTCCCGACCGTGAGCCGGATCGCGGCGGCGGTCTGTTCGGAGGTCACCGAGTCCCAGAAGGCGGCCCAGCCGCCCTCGCTCGCGGTGACCACGACCGCGAGCAACGGGATGAGAACGAGCAGGCTGAACCAGATCATCGCGATACCGAGGCCGATGGCCGGTCCGCGGGTGAGCCGCCGCCCGCCCCGGAGCGTCCGGCGGGCGACCGCCGGACGCTCCTGGAGAGCGACCGTCACTTCGACTTCCCGGACGCTGCGATGATCTTGACGATGACGCCTTCCTTCTCGTCGAAGAACTTCTTCGACAGCGCCGACCAGCTCTCGAAGTCCTTCTGGACGGTGAGCAGCTTCTCCGGTGTCGGGAAGGGGTTGTTCGGGTCCTTGGCGCCCTTGACTCCCTTGGTGTCGACGCCGTCGACGATCGGGCGGAAGCCCTTGAGCGCGAACTGCCGCTGGCCCTTGTCGCTCAGCACGAAGTCGAGCCACGACTTCGCCTTCGCGTGCGAGTTCTTCGTGATGGCGCCCGGGTTCTCGATGAGGATCGTGGTCTTCGGCACCACCCACTCGAGGTCCTCACCGTTCTGGGTGGCGAGGATGGCCTCGTTCTCGTAGGCGAGCAGCACGTCGCCGGTGCCGCCGAGGAAGCTCGTCGTGGCGTCGCGGCCGCTGCCGGGCAGGGCGACCACGTTGTCGAAGAGCCGGGTGAGGTACTCGGTCGCCTGGGCGTCGGTGCCGCCGTTGGCGGAGATGTGGCCCCAGGCCGCGAGCGCGTTCCACCGGGCGGCACCCGAGGAGGCCGGGTTCGGCGTGACGATCTTCACGTCGGGCCTGATCAGGTCGTCCCAGTCCCTGATGTTCTTCGGGTTCCCCTTGCGGACGGCCAGGACCACGATCGACGACGAGACGATGCCCTTGTTCGGACCGTCGTCCCAGGACGCGTCGACCAGGCCGGCGTCGACGAGCCGGGTGACGTCGCTCGACACGGAGAAGTGCACGTAGTCGGCCTTGAGGCCGGAGACGACCGCGCGGCTCTGGTCGCCGGAGGCGCCGTACGAGGTCTTGAACCGTACGCCCTTGCCGTCGGAGGTCTTGTTCCACTCGGCCTGGATCGCCTTGTTGGCGGCTTCCGGCACCGCGAAGCCGACGATGTTCAGTTCGCCCGCGTCACCCGATCCGCCGTCGCCGCCACCCCCGCAGGCCGCGAGGGCCAGCGCGGCGGCGAGTGTGACAGCGATGGTCGCCCGTCTCATTCTTTCCCTCTATTCCTATCGAAGAGACTATTCCTATGGAACCGGTAGACTTGATGGGCAGCGTAGGTTTATCGGCGACCCTCGGTCAATGGGACGTTCGTCCTACCCCGGTGGTGGCTCGATGAGGTGGGTCAGCGTGACCCGGTCGACCACCTCGGTGATCGCCGTGTCCAGCGACCGCCACATGTCGCTGAGGCCGGGCGTTGCGGGATGGTCGGCGCGCCCGCCGACGGTGGTCAGCGCCCCGTCGGCGATCCGGAGGATGTCGCCGACGCTGATCTGCTCCGCCGGCCGGGCCAGCCCGTGGCCGCCGTTGCTGCCCCGCAGGCTGGTGACGAGGCCGCCGCGGCGCAGGTCGACCAGGATCGTGGTGAGGAACTTGACCGGGATCCGTTGGGCCTTCGCGATCTCGGCCGCCTTCACCAGGCGCGGGTGCGCGTGGGCGATGACCAGCATGGCCCGCACCGCGTAGTCGGTACGGGCGGAGATGTGCACGACGGCGCTACCCCGATCACTCGGTACGGTGGACCATCATTCCTATAGAATAAGTCGAGATAGTAGGTATAACGGGCAGCGCCCGTCAACGGTCGCGGGACACGGTCACCCGCGCGCCGGCGGCCTCCGGCCGGCCGGCGAGCAGGCGCAGTTCCGCCCCGGTGCCGGTGGGCCCGTCGCCGGTGAGCCGGGCGGCCGCGTCGAGGGTCCGGCCGTCGAACACGTCGATGCCGGGGTCGGCGACCGCGGTGCCGCCGCAGCTGCCGCAGGGCCGGTCGAGGTCGGTCACGCGGGCTACCGGGCCGGGCTCACCGGTGCGGTAGCGCCGGGCAGCGGCTCCACGTCGTCGGG
The DNA here is from genome assembly GCF_016863655.1 of Virgisporangium ochraceum. GTDB lineage: Bacteria > Actinomycetota > Actinomycetes > Mycobacteriales > Micromonosporaceae > Virgisporangium > Virgisporangium ochraceum. The sequence continues at coordinate 187,285 of NZ_BOPH01000022.1, read as the reverse complement.
ACCCACGGGAACCGTCGACCCGCCGGCGACGCGGACCTCGTACCCGGTCGGCGGGCCCGACACGGTCCACCGGACACCGACCACGACGGCGTCGCCGCCGCCGGCGAGCCGCACGCGCGTTCCCGGCGCCGTGCCGTGCTCCGCCGGGGCCAGCACCGCGTCGAGGATCTGCCGCGCGCCCGCGACCGAGTGGCGCAGCACCACCGTGCGGAACTCGCCGTCGAGCGTGCGCGCCGCGTCGCGCAGCCGTCGGTCGGTGCCGGCGACCGCCGCGGCGAGGGCGGCCTCCACGCGGGTCCAGAGGCGCCAGCGGTCGCCGTCGAGGAGGAGCCGCGCGGCGCGGTCGGGCCCGGCGCACGCGACGTCGACGGCGTCCTCCTCGCCGAGCTCGGCGACCCACGCCAGTTCGGCCGGGCTCGGCAGGACATCCGGCGACTCGACCGCGAGCACCGTGTACAGCAGGCCGAGCACGGTCGCCCGGTCGGCGCCGTCGAACACCGTCGCGCGGTCGGCGCCGTCGAACACGGCCGCGCGGTCGGCGCTCTCGACCGCGGCGCGGACCGGCGGGAACCGTTCGGTGAGGTGCCCGGCGCGGCCCAGCGGAAGGTCGGCCGCGCGCCGCGTGTCGGTTACGCGTACAGCGAACCGGCGCCGTTCGCGCGCGGCGGACAGCCACGCGCGGTGGTCGTCGGCCGGGTCCGTGGAAAAGCCGGGTGGACGCGTCCTGAGCAGGCGCGCGGCAACCGAGTAGGAGACGCCCAGCCGGGCGGCGTGTGCCCGGATCGCGCGCCGGCGGGCCCGGTCGGGGACCGGCGAACGGTGCTTGTCACGGGTCATGGCGTCCTCCTCCGGCACATCGTAAGGGGTACTCTGATGGGCAGCCGAGCGCCGGCACGAGCGTAGCGAGGCCCCCCACGCGGGCCACGCCACACGCCAAGAGGCTCAGACTCAGCGCACACACCACGATCCGATGCCGCGCGCCTTCGTTTCCGTCGAAGCGCAGCACGTGCGTCTTTCCGGGCGGGGTGCGTGGGGCCCCGCCGTGTGAGGACGTGAGTGCAGTGTTCGAACGGTTCACCGACCGGGCCCGTCGGGTGGTCGTCCTGGCGCAGGAGGAGGCCCGGATGCTCAACCACGGCTACATCGGCACCGAGCACCTCCTGCTCGGGCTGGCGCACGAGGGCGAGGGGATCGCGGCGAAGGCCCTGGAGAGCCTCGGCGTCACGCTGGAGGACGTACGGCTGCGGGTCGAGCAGATCATCGGCCAGGGGCAGCAGGCGCCCACCGGTCACATTCCCTTTACGCCACGAGCGAAGAAGGTCCTGGAGCTGTCGCTGCGCGAGGCGCTGCAGCTGGGCCACGGCTACATCGGTACCGAGCACCTCCTGCTCGGGCTGGTCCGCGAGGGCGAGGGCACGGCCACGCAGGTGCTGGCGAAGCTCGGCGCCGAGCGGAACAGCGTGCGGGAAACCGTGGTGCGGCTCCTGTCGGGCGCCGAACCGTCCACTGTGGCCGGTGCGCCGGCGACCGGCGCCGCCGTGCCCACGCCGTCACCGACGCTGGACCAGTACGGCCGCAACCTCACGGCGGCCGCGACCGCCGGCGAGCTCGACCCGATGATCGGGCGCGGGCGCGAGATCGAGCGCATGGTGACGATCCTGTCGTGCCGGCGGAAGAACAACCCGGTGCTCGTCGGCGAGCCGGGCGTCGGCAAGACCGCGCTCGTCGAGGGGCTCTGCCACCGCATCGCGGGCGGCGACGTGCCGTCGTCGCTGCTCGGCAAGCAGGTGTACACGGTCGACCTCGGCGCGATGGTGGCCGGTTCCCGCTACCGCGGCGACTTCGAGGAGCGGCTGAAGAAGGTCGTGAAGGAGTGCCGCGCGCGCGGCGACGTCATCCTGTTCATCGACGAGATTCACACGATGATCGGCGCGGGCGCCGCGGAGGGTGCGATCGACGCGGCGTCGATCCTCAAGCCGATGCTCGCGCGCGGCGAGCTGCAGACGATCGGCGCCACCACGCTCGACGAGTACCGGAAGCACTTCGAGAAGGACGCCGCGCTGGCGCGCCGGTTCCAGCCGGTCACCGTCGACGAGCCCACCCACGCGCAGGCGATCGAGATCCTCAAGGGACTGCGCGACAGCTTCGAGTCCTTCCACCGCGTCACCATCACCGACGCGGCGATCGTCGCGGCGGTGACGCTCGCCGACCGCTACGTCACCGACCGGTTCCTGCCCGACAAGGCGATCGACCTGGTCGACGAGGCGGGTGCGCGCACGCGGGTCCGCCGGCTGACCTCACGGCCCGACCTGCGCGAGCTCGACGAGCACATCGCGCGGGTGCGCCGCGACAAGGAGGGCGCGATCGACGCGCAGGACTTCGAGCTGGCGGCGCGGCTGCGCGACGACGAGCGGCGGCTGAAGGACCGCCGGACGGCGCGCGAGAAGGGCCACGACGACCAGGTGTCCGAAGTGGACGACGAGCAGGTGGCCGAGGTGCTGGCGAACTGGACCGGCATCCCGGTCTACAAGCTCACCGAGGAGGAGACCTCCCGGCTGGTGCACATGGAACGGGAGGTGCACCGGCGGATCATCGGCCAGGACGACGCGGTCTCCGCCGTGTCGAAGGCGATCCGGCGCACGCGTGCCGGGCTGAAGGACCCGAAGCGCCCGTCGGGCTCGTTCATCTTCGCCGGCTCCTCGGGCGTCGGGAAGTCGGAGCTGGCGAAGGCGTTGGCCGAGTTCCTGTTCGGCTCCGAAGACTCGTTGATCCAGCTCGACATGTCGGAGTTCCACGACCGGTACACGGTGTCGCGGCTCGTCGGTGCCCCGCCCGGGTACGTCGGCTACGACGAGGGTGGTCAGCTGACGGAGAAGGTGCGCCGGCGTCCGTTCTCGGTGGTGCTCTTCGACGAGATCGAGAAGGCGCACCCGGACGTGTTCAACACGCTGCTGCAGATCCTGGAGGACGGTCGCCTGACCGACGGCCAGGGCCGCGTCGTCGACTTCAAGAACACGGTCATCATCCTCACCACCAACCTCGGCACCCGCGACCTCGCCAAGGGCCTCACGATGGGCTTCCAGGACGCGGGCGCCGACGGCGCGCCGTACGAGGCGATGAAGCGGAAGGTCGACGACGCGCTGAAGCAGAACTTCCGGCCCGAGTTCCTCAACCGGATCGACGACACGATCGTGTTCCGGCAGCTGGAGGAGGACCAGATCCTGGCGATCGTCGACCTGATGGTCGCCCGCGTCGAGGGCCAGCTCCGCAACCGGGACATGGGCCTGGAGCTGACCCCCGCGGCGAAGCTGTTCCTGGCGCGGAAGGGCTACGACCCGGTGCTGGGCGCACGTCCGCTGCGGCGCGCGATCCAGCGCGAGATCGAGGACGCGTTGTCGGAGCGGATCCTCTTCAACGAGGTGCGGCCGGGGCAGCTCGTGGTCGTCGACGCCGACGGTGACGGTCTCGTCTTCCGGTCCGCCGACCGACGGGTCGACGTGACGGCCTGACCGCGGTTCGTGACGGGCGGCGGCACCCGGCCGCCGCCCCACCGGCCCCGCTAGGGTTGCGGCGTCACGGACCAACGGGGAGGTCGAACGGTGTCGATGAGCAAGGGCGCGAACCTGGCGGTCGCCGCCGGTTCGGTACGGGTGGTCGTGGGCTGGCAGGCCGGTGCGGGCGTCCCCGACGCCGACTGCTCCGCGCTGCTGCTGGCCGGCGGCGCGGGTGGCGCCGGCGGCTCCGGTGGCTCCGGCTTCACGGTGCGCGGTGACCACGACTTCGTGTTCTACAACCAGCCGACGCACCCGAGCGGCGCCGTGCGGCACGAGGGCAAGCGGCGCGCCGGTGCGGGCGTCACCGACACGCTGCTGGTGAACCTGTCGGCGGTCGAGCCGGCGGTCGGGAAGGTGGCGATCGTCGCGTCGAGCGACGGTGGAACGTTCGGCCGAGTGCCGGGCCTGCACGTGCGGGTGCTCGACAGCGGCTCCGGCGCCGAGCTGGCCCGGTTCGACAGCGGCGACGCCACCACCGAGACCGCGTTCGTGCTGGGCGAGCTCTACCGCCGCGACGGCGGGTGGAAGTTCCGCGCGGTGGGCCAGGGCTTCGACAACGGCCTCGCCGGCCTGGCCACCACCTTCGGCGTCTCGGTCGACGACGCCCCGCCACCGCCGACGCCTGCCCCGCCGCCTGCCCCGCCCGCCGCGCCGCCATCGCCTGCCCCGCCGCAGCAGCCGCAGCCGCCCGCCCCGCAGCCCGCGCCGCCGGTTGCCCCGCGGGACGCGCCCGCACGCCGGTCCAACGGCTATGTTCCCGGCCCGGGCCAGCCGTTCGCCTACTTCGACACGGCCGGCATGGAGAACGTCGCCGAGCTCACCTGGCGTGACGGCAACGGCGACGTCATGCAGATCGTCCCGGTGACGCAGGTGCCCGACCTGCCGGCACCCCTGCACGACCTCGCCGCGATGGGCCGCGGCCTGGCCCTCACCTACGCCCGGTCGGGCGGAGCGCTCGTCGAGTGCCGACCCGCGCAGCTCGACGGGCTGCCCGCGGTGCGCCAGATCCTCAAGATGAAGTTCCCCGGACAGGCGCACGGCCTCGTGTTCTCCGGGGTCCTGATCGCGCCGAAGGCGACCGGCGCCGTCATCTTCAAGGCGCAGTGCCCCGAGTACGGCACCACGGGCATGCGCGAGTCGATGGTGATGGTCCAGGTCGGTCCGGAGTCGTTCTTCGTTCCGAGCCCGTTCGCGCCCGACGTCGACCTGCAGGCGATGGGCGCACTGCCGTCGAACGTGGCCGACCGGCCCGAGTACGACCAGCGGTTCCCGCAGCATCCGCTGTCGCGGCTGCGGCGCCTGCTCGCGCACATCGAGGCGACGGCCCGCATCAGCGACGCCTTCTGGCACCTGCCGCCGTTCGCGGGACGGTAGCCGCACCGTGACCGCGCGTCAGCCGTTCCCGAGCATCGGCGTGTGATCCAGGTCACGTCCGGCTTGTCCAAAGGCGGTGCGATCCGTAGCCGATGGCCCATTACGGGTCCCGATGCGGTGGACCGGATGGGGATGGGCTGATGCGGAACCTGGGTGTTGGTCGGCGGTTGACCCTGCTCGTCGCGGTCGGGGCGGTGACGCTGGGCGTGGTGGTGCTCGTCGGGATGCTGTCCCAGGGCCGGGTGGCCGACGAGGGCGTGGAGCTCGCCCGGCTCGAGGCCGGCAAGGCCGCCCTCAACCACCTGGACACGCGGGGGAGCGAGCTGAAGGTCGACGCGTACCGCTCCGCCCTCGGCCAGGACGTGACCGCCGACGTCGTCGACGACATCCAGTCCATGAAGGACGCGGTGGCCGGCGTCGACGAGGCGGGCCTGCCCGCCGACCTGGGTGGCAAGTTCGACCAGGTCCGCGACGACGTCGACTCCTTCAACACGTTCATCGACGACTTCGTGAAGGCCGCCGTGGTGAACCCGGCCTCCGTGACCGGCCGCCTGGACGAGATCGCCGAGCGCAACAACGTCGTCGACGACCAGCTCGACGCCCTCCACGAGGAGATCGACGCCGACATCGTCGCGGCCCGCGAGCAGATGGACCGGACCGTCGCCACCGGCGAGCTGACCGCGGTCGGTGTGGGCATCCTCGGCCTGGTGCTGCTGATCGGGTTCGCGATCCCGCTGGTCCGGTCGATCCTGCGCCCGGTGCGCGAGGTGGGCCGGGTGGTCGAGGCGCTCGCGAGCGGCGACCTCACCCAGCGGGCGAAGATCGACAGCAGGGACGAGATCGGGCGGATGGCCACCGGCCTCGACCGGGCGATCGAGAACATCACCTCGTCGATGCGCAGCATCACCGCGCACGCCGAGCAGCTCGCCAGCGCCGCGACCGAGCTGTCGGCGGTCTCCTCCGAGATCGCCTCGACGGCCGACTCGTCGAGCACCCAGACCTCGCAGGCCTCCGCCGAGGCGGCCGAGATCTCCCGCAACGTGGCGACCGTGGCCACCGGCGCCGACGAGATGGGCGTGTCGATCCGCGAGATCTCGACGAACACCAGCCAGGCGGCCGGCGTCGCGTCGTCGGCGGTCCACGAGGCCAGCCAGGCCACCCAGACGGTGGAGAAGCTCGGCCAGTCGAGCGCCGAGATCGGCAACGTCATCAAGCTGATCACCTCGATCGCGGAGCAGACCAACCTCCTGGCGCTGAACGCCACCATCGAGGCCGCGCGCGCCGGCGACGCCGGCAAGGGCTTCGCGGTGGTCGCGTCGGAGGTGAAGGACCTGGCCCAGGAGACGGCCCGGGCCACCGACGACATCGCCGCCCGCGTCGCCGCGATCCAGGACGACACCGAGAGCGCCGTCGGCGCGATCCGCCGGATCAGCGACGTCATCTCCGACATCAACAACTACCAGGCGACGATCGCCGCGGCCGTCGAGGAGCAGACCGCGACGACCGCGGAGATGGGCCGCAGCATCGCCGAGGTCACCGGCGGCAGCTCCCGCATCGCGAGCCACATCGCCGACGTGGCCGACGCGACCGCCATGTCGGTGCAGAGCGTCAGCCAGGCCAAGGACGCCAGCGCCGACGTGGCCCGCACCGCGGAGGAGCTGCGCGGCCTGGTCAAGCAGTTCCGGCTGGTGTAGGTCAGTCCTGCCAGTAGAAGAGCAACGCGCCCACGTCCTCGCCGCGCGCCGACGGGATCAGCCGCCGACGACGTCCACTCAGGACACCCGCCGGTTGCCCGTCACCGCCGGGTGGTCGGGCAGGTCGGCCAGGCGTCCGAGGATCTGGTCGTCGGTCGGGTGGCCGGGCCGGTACCACAGCGCGCCCAGGCCGGCGCCCGCCGCACCGGCGACGTCGGCCCACTCGTTGTCTCCAATGTGGACGATGCCGGCCGGCCCGCACGCGGCGGCCGTGGTGAGCCGGGCGAACAGGCGTGGCGACGGCTTCGCGGAGCCCACCTCGTCGGAGAAGATCTGGTGGTCGACGCGCAGCCCGAGGCGCACCAGCGCCCGGTGCACCTCGCGGCCGGGCACGAACCCGGTGTTGCTGGCCACCGCGAGCCGCAGCCCGGCCGCGCGCAGCCGGGCCAGCGTCGCGAGCAGGTCCGGTTCGGTCGGTGTCGGCGGGTGGCGGCGGAACTCGTCGGCCAGTCGCGCGTCGAGCGCGGCGAGCGCCGCGTCGTCGGGCATCGGGACCCCGAGCGCACCGGCCGCGTGTGCCAGCCGTTCGGCGACGCCGTACTGGTTGCCGGTGCGCAGCGTCTGCTCGTCGAGCGCGTCGTCGGCGTCGTCGAGGGCGGTGCGGGTCGGGTCGGGCGCGGTGCCGAGGGCGGCGGCGACGGTGGCGACGCGGCGGTGCTTGTAGTCGGGGTTGCCGCGCAGCAGCGTGCCCCACACGTCGAAGCTGACCATCCGTAGCCCGTTCATCCGCCGACGCTCCAGCCGTGGGTCGCCGCCCGCGCGTCGAGGTCGTGCCCGTCGGCGTGGTCGACGACGGCCCGGGCCGTGCCGGCGAAGGCGGGTTCGAGGAGGAAGCCCTCGGCGAGGACGGCGGCGTACAGGTGCCACGCCACGCGCTCCGGAACCTCGCGTAGCCACCGCGCGACCGCGTCAGGCTCCTGCCGCAGCACGAACTTGCACATGCGCTGGTTCACCGTGACCGCGCCGCGGCACAGGTCGGCGAGCGCCGCGAGACCGTCGACGGCCGCGTGGTTGAGGTCGTACTCCACCTCGGGCCGCCGTGCGGCGTAGCCCGGTTCGACGGTGGCGATCACCAGGTAGGTGACCGAGCGGGGCGCGTACCGGGCGACCGCGTCGACCGTCACCTCGGCCGACGCGCCGGTGACCCAGAGGTCGTCGACGATCACCACGTCGCGCCCGGCGAACAGGGCGGGGATCCCGCTGATCCGCTCGCGGGACAGCAGTTCCCGGCGTGCGGCCGCGCTCTTCGCGCCGTAGTCCTCGGCCGGCACGGCGCCCCGGTGCAGCTTCGCCCGGACGGCCGGCGCGACACCCTGCCGCGCCCGGTCGTGGTTGACCGCGCGGAGCACGCCGTCGGCGAGGAGGTCGGCACCGATCGGCACGGCGCGGCCCGCCGGCGCGGTGACGGTGAGGGCGTCGGCCGGCAGCCCGGTCGCCAGCTTGGTCGCCAGCTCCGCGAGCATCTCGGCGAACCCGTCGACGTCGGCGCGCGAGCCGTACTTGTACCGGCTGTAGGCGGCGGCGTCCAGCGCCGTGCCGCTCTCACCGACCTCGTAGACGGCGAGCACGTCGGGCCTCATGCGGCCACCAGCGTCTCGTACGCCCTGCGGTACCGGTTCATCACCGCGTAGCCGTTGCACTCCCACGCGGTCACCAGAGCTCTTCTCAGGTCCTCGGGAACGACCCGGAGAAACTCGGCGAACTCGGCCGCCGGCGCGCCGAGGATCAGCTTGCACGCGCGCGAGTTCAGGATGAACCCGTCGCCGTTCGCCAGGCGCGCCAACGCGTCCAGGCTGCCGACCGACGCGGTGTTCATGCGCCGCTCGACCGTCGGGTCGCCGGTGCCGTCGATCACCGCGCAGTACGCGAACGTGGCCGCCGGCACGCCCACCGCCTCCAGCACCGAGGCGAGCCGCCCCTCGTGGAAGCCGGTGACCCGCAGGTCGTCGACGACGAGCACCGCCGCGCCGGCCAGCGGTTCGGGGTCCACCCGGATGACATCGCCCGCGATGAACGCCTCGCGTTCCGCGAGCGTCATCGTGGAGTAGTCACCCTCGATGAGCCGCTCCCGGTAGAACTGCGTCGGGGTGACCGGCGGCAGCCCCGCCTCCGCGCGCGTCCGGTTGAGCCGGTGCCCCACGACGCGGGCGAGCGCCACCGACGCCAACGGCACGAACTTGAAACAGGACGCCGTGAGCACCAGCCGCTCCGCCGTCGCGACGCCCTCGGGCACCCGGTCGGCGAGGTGCCGGCCGAGCCGCCAGGTGGCGTCGGCGGCGCCGTGCTTGAACCTGCTGAAGTCGGTCGGGTCGAGCGCGGGAAGGTCCGGCCGGGACCCGTCCGCGTCGAACACGGCCACGATGTCACGCCGCAACCGCCGTCACCCCCCTCCGTGCCGTCGGCGCCGATGGTACGGGCCGAACCTGCGAGCTACCCGGCAACGGGATCAAGCATGCGCTGTGCGGATGTCCAGGAGGGATCGCGCGTGTTACGGCCGGCCATCCGGACGCGTCCGGGGAGCGCGCGTCGTCCGAGCGCCCCGTCCGGGTCCGTCCGGGGCCTTCCGAGGCGCTCGACGGCGCTCACGCCGGTCCACACGATGGGTCTCGACCTCACGACCAGCCCGACCCTGGAGACGCACCGTGACCCCGAACCAAGCCGTTGTCCTGACCACGGTCGCGGACGAGTGCCACGCCGTTCTCGACCTTCTCGGAGGTCCTCCGCCCGGACTCGTCCGGCGCCGCGAAAAGCGCGAAACCCTTTACGAGACCGGCGTCTTCACCGGCGAGCGCAGCACCTGGCTCGTGCGGGTCGCGGAGACCGGTCCGGGGAACACCACCGCGGCGGTCGCGGTCGAGCGCGCCCGGGCGGTGTTCCGTCCCGACGTGATCCTCCTGGTCGGCGTCGCCGGTGGGCTGCGCGGCGTCGACCGCGGTGACGTCGTGGTCGCCGACCCGGTGTACGAGGCCGGACCGGGCACCCTGACGCGCACCCATCGGCCGTCGGAACGACTGCTGCAGCACGGACGCGGGGTGGCCCGGAACGCTTTGTGGCGCAACCGGATCCAGCCGACGACGTCGGCGCGGGCGGTCGTAGGGCCTGTAGTCGCCGCACACCCGGAAACCCCGTGCGGCGACGCGGTCGCCGTGGAGCCGGAGGGCAGCGGGTTCCTCCACGCCGCGAGCCTCAACCGGTCGGTGGAGGCGCTCGTGGTGCGGGGGATCTGCGACCTCTCCGGAGACCGGTCGTGGCGGCGGGTGGCCGCACGCAGCGCGGCGGCGTTCGCTGTGGCGGTCCTTGACGCCGCGGGACGACCCGGACCGCGCCCCTACTGTGTCGGCCGCGCCCGGGCCATGACCTCCTCGGTGGTCAGCGGGCTCGGCGGGTGATGGCTCAGGCACAGCGGGGTGCGCAGCTTGCGCGGCGCCTCGCCCTCGAGCGCGACGTAGAACTCGCCGGTGCGCAGCCGTGAGATGTCCGGCACGTCGCCGCCCTTGACCCGGGCCATCTCGCGGGCGGCGTCGATCTGCACGTTGGCCTGCAGCGCGCCGAAGAACTGGGTGGTGGCGTTGCCCGGGATCCGGTTGTGCAGGCTCTTGGGCGCCTGGGTCGCGAACACCAGTCCCAGGCCGTACTTGCGGGCCTGCGAGGCGAGCGCGAGCGTGCTCTGGGTGCACGCGGTCATCGCGCCCGACGGGGCCAGCGTCGCGGCCTCGTCCATCACGAACAGGCCGAGCAGCGGACGGTCGCGCGCCGGGTTCTTCCTTATCCAGGCGAACAGCGCCATCTGCAGCTGGTTGACGAAGCTCTGCCGCGCCTCGTCGCCCAGCAGGCCGATCAGGCTGATCACCGAGATCCGGGCCCGCTTCCCCCCCGACGGCGTGAGCAGCATCCCGGGGTCGGCGGGCGTGCCGGTGCCGCCGAACAGCGGGTCGTTGTCCATCGAGGCGGTGAGCGTCTGCGCGAGGTCGGCGGCGATGCGGTCGGCGTCGTTCAGTCCGCTGACGCCGTCGGGCAGGTCGGCCAGCGTGGCGATCAGCCCCTCGACGGAGTGGCCGCCCTGCCGCCCGTAGTGCTCCACGGTGCGCCGGAGCACGGCGAGCCCGAGGTGCGCCTTCTGCGTGCGTCCGACCAACTTGGCGCGCGGTGCGAGCGCCGCGACCGCGGCCTCCACCGCCTCCCCGAACTCGTCCGGATCGTCGCGGACGCTGGTGAAGTCTGGCAGCGGCTGGAAGCTGAGCGGGCGGCCGGTCTCCCGGCGCGGCGTCCACACGATGACCTCGGTGTCGGCCAGATACCGCGCGGCCCGCTCCGCGTCGCCGGCCCGCCACCCCGTCGGTGGTTGCGGCCACGCGTCACCCAGGCGCGCGAGGTCGTTGTTCGGGTCCAGGACGATCGCGGAGACGCCTTGCAGTGCGCACTCCTCCACTAGCCGCCGCAGGAGCACGGTCTTGCCCGAGCCCGACCCGGCGAAGATCGCCACGTGCTTGCGCAACGCCTCCAGCGGCAGCGGCACCGGCTCCCCGTTCTCGGCCCCGTACCCGATGACCAGTTCGGGCGGGGTCTCGATGCGTTCCGCCCGCTCGCGCGGCGGCGGGGCGCTGGTGGGGGTCCAGTCGTCGGCGTCGGCCAGGGCCTCCTTGAAGAGAGAGACCTGCGCGGCGGGGCGGCGCCGCACCAGCCAGGCCTGCACCTCGGTGGGCTTCTCATCGCGCAACCCGTGGAGCGCCGCGAGAATCCTCAGGTCGGCGTCGTCGATGGACAGCGTCAGGCCACCGTCGCGCCGGAGCTCCCGGATCGCCTCCTGCGTCTTCGTCGACGACGACCACGGACGGTTCCGGATCAGGATCAGCCGCCGCTTCGTCACGTCGGCCGTCAACCCCGACGCGGTCCGCGCCCGACGGAGCCGGTTCAGGGCGCCGACGCCGTGGTGGGTGTCGCTGATCGCGCGGAAGCACCAGTGCACCTGGTCCTCGGCCCGGTCGTCGTCCGGATCTCCCGGTCGCCCGTCGAGCGCGCGGCGGAGGCGGGCGTGCAGGTCGGGCCTGGCGCTCGGGGGCGGGTCGAGGGCGAACCCGCGGCCGTGGTCGCCGCGTTCGATGATCCACGCCGTGAGCCCGGCCGAGAGCAGGGCCGGGAACGTCGCGTCCTCGGTGTCGTGTTCGAGCGGCGAGGTGACGTCGGCGTCGCGCTTGAGGTCCTCGAACCGCGCGTCGATGCGGGCCAGCACGTCCTCCGACACGACCGGCGCGGTCCTCTCGGCCGGCCGGGGCCGCTCGTCGGCGGCCCGCCCGCCGAGATGGTGGAGCTCGCGCACCACGTCGTCGAGCAGGCACGCCCGCACATGGCTGTCGATCTCCTGGAGCAGCCGCCGCGGTGTGTAGTCGACGGCCTCCAGGAACACCGAGTCGCGCACCGGCCAGGTCGGGTATCTCGGCGTGAACCCCACGGACCGGTAGCGGGCACCGAGCCGCTTCTCGACGAGCTGCCGGGCCATCGCGGGTGTGGCGATTCCCTGCAACGAGGGGGAGCGACGGAACCGGTCGGGGACCGAGATGATGGTGTTCTTCGCCAGCTGTGACCAGGTGGTGGCCAAGGTGGCCACCACGGTGAGGGTCCGGCGGGTGTGGTCCCGCAGGTTCATCAGCCCGTTGGCGACGGTCGAGAGCACCATGCCCTGCCGAAGCGCGGCGGTCCCTTCCAACCGGGCCAGGTCCTCGGCGAACGCCGACTGGGCGACCAGGGTGTCGAGCTGGTCGAACGCGACGACCGACGGGCCGGTGAGGCTCAACAGATACGAGATCTGGCGGACCAGTTCCTGCGGCGTGTACTGCCGACGGCCGATGCCCCACCGTTGCCGTTCCCCCGGGACCACCTCCTCGGCGCCGAGAAAGTAGCCGTCGGCCACGTCCTGGTGCTCCTCGTTGTCGGAGGCCCGCAACGCCAGCGCCCGCGCGGTGTCCCGACACTGCCGCGCCACGTAGGGATCGAACCGGGTGAGACCGTCGATGAACTGCCCCAGGGCATCCGGACCCAGGTCGGTCTCGCCCATCACGGCGCGTCGGGCGCCCCGCGGCGCGCCGATGTTCGCCGAGAGCCGGCGCAGCAGTAGCTTCAGCTGCGTCTCGCTTCCGGGCACCTGGCGGGCGAGGCCGTCGAGCATGTGCATCAGCACGGTGTCCCAGAAGCGTTCCCCGTCGACCAGGCTGATCAGGAAGAAGTATCCATCGCGCTCCTGGATCTGCTCGCGTACCCACCCGAGCAGGTGGGTCTTGCCCGAACCGTTCCGGCCCTCCAGGACGAGACCGATCGGGCTGGGACCGGGGCTGGCCGACGCCTCCCCGATCCCCGCCCGCACGTCCTGAACCGTCGCGGGATGCAGCCCGTCAACGTGGAACTGCGACGGCCGCCACACGTCGTCGGGCACCTGGGCCCAGTTGAACCGGAGTGCCGCGAGCGCGGCGCGTTCCTCTTCGGTCATGGCATTCCGATCGCCAGCTTGTGTCGGTCCTCGCCGCCGATCCTCAGTGCGGCACTCCGGTCGGCCGGCGTGATCTTCTGCCCGTTCACCTCCGGCTCGAGGCGGACGTCGGGCTCCTTGTGCAGCGCCGACAGCGCGCGGTCGAGGTCGTCGCGGGACACGTCCGCCAGTGCCGTGCGGAGGTCGGCGAGCCGCACCCACTCACCGGTGCCGGCGAGGCCCGGGTAGGCGGCTCGGACCCGGTCGTGCAACGGGCGGTCGTCAGGGGCCGCGGGTGGTGCCTCGCGGAAAAGGTCGTGCAGCATGGGCAGCACCCGGGCGAGCGGGTCGAACTTCGTACTCTTGATCTCCAGCTTGCCGTCGAGCAGCTTCTCGCCCTGCCGGGTGATGCGGTGCCGGTACGAGCGTCCCCGCGGTGTCTGCGACTCGACGAGCCCGGAGTTGTTCAGAGTGATGTAGTCCGGGCTGACCAGCCTGATGCCGAAGCGCCGCTCCATCTCCTTGTTGTCGATCTCGCCACCCGCCAGCTTCAGCAGGAACAGGTACGCGTAGTCCTTGGGGCTCAGGTCGGTCATCAAGGGTCCCTTCACACAGGTGGGGTGCGGCGGTTGGGGGTTCCGTCGGCGTTGAGGCCGAAGGCGCGGAGGTCGGCCAGCCACTGCGGGTTGGTGCTCTCCTCCGCGGTGAGGAGGGCGAGAATCTGGTCGGCCGCGCCGTTCGTTCCGGCCTCCAGCTCCGCCCAGAGCTCGTCCTCGGCGCGCAGTTCGAAAAGCCGCCGGCACAGTTGCCGGGCCGCCTCCGCGCTGCCGGCCTCGGCGGCTTCGCGGAGTGCGGCCAGTTCCTCCGGCTGGCCGCTGCGCGCCGCGTCCAGGTCCCGCAGCGCCTCGGCCGCGAACCGGTCGCCGGCGTCGGCGCGTTCATGCAGTTCACGAACGTGGCCGCGCTCCAGGAGGAGTTCGGAGAGCTGTTCGGCCGCCACCGAGTCGCCGGCGTCGGCGCGCCTGCGCAGGTCCGCGCGGGTACCGCCGTCGACGAGAAGCTCGGCCACCCGCGCCGAGTCCCCGGCCGGCCGGATCGCCTCGACGAGCTCCCACAGCTCCTGCACCTGTGTCAGGCGTCGCCCGATGGCGACGTTGCGGGGGTCGGTCGCCAGCGTCCGCTGCAGAACGTCGATGGCCGCGTCGAACCGGTTCTGGCGGATCAGCAGGTCGGCCAGCTGGATGGCGGCCGCGCCGTCGCCGAACTCGGTGACCAGTCGTTCCAGTGCAGGCTCGGCGTAGCGGTACCGCAGCCGGGTGAGCGCGCTCTCGGCCAACCGGCGAAGGTCGTCCGACCGGTCGACGCGGGTGACGAGCGCCTGCCAGGCGGAGTCGGGTACCACCTCGGTGCGGCGGGCCAGCCGCAGGTGCTGGGCGAGGTAGTCGGCGATCGTGTAGCCGGCCAGCACACCGGGTCTCCTCGATCGTGGCGTCAACGCCGACACGTTGCCGTTGCGCGGGACGGTGACGTGCGGGAACGCCTGCTCCCACCATCCGGTGGGCGAGGTGACCTGTTCCCGGGGTGGGAGGTAGCCGAACATCGCCTCGACCAGCAGGTTCTCGCTGAGCGGCGACTGCACGCCGAGGCGGTGCGCGTCGGCGGCCGCGGCCATGATCGCCTTGGCGTAGGGGTTCGGTGGCTGCTCCCAGCAGAGCACGAGGTCGGGTCCGCCCGCCAGGGCCTGGGTGAGGCCGCTGTCCCGGGTGTGCAGGGCGATCCGGATCCGGCTGTCGCGGGCGGCGATCTCCTGCGCGTCCTTCAGCTCCTGACGGCTGAAGCTGTCGCCGACGCTGATCTTCGTGGCGCTCCTCAGCAGCCGGCGGATGTCGTCGGTCGCCGCGTTGCCGCCGGGCTGCCGGTCGACGGCCCGCGCGGCGTACTGGTCGGGCCACAGGGTTCCCACGACGACGTTGCCGTTGCGGATCAACGCCCGGACGCATTCGGCCGACAGCGGCGGGTGGCTGTCGAGGTACAGCTGCAGCTCGTCGAGCCAGAAGACGGTCTGGCGCGGTGGGTGGTTCTTGATGGTCAGCAGGTGCGCGGCGTCCTCGGGCTGGACGAGCGACCACGAACCCCACAACAGGTACACGGCCTCGTACAACGCGCGGGTCTTCCCCGAGGACGAACCTCCGATGAGGACGACGAAGCAGCCCCGGTCGGGTCCGGTCATGGTCATGCTCAACGCGTTGCGGAGCTCGAAGTCGAAGTCGCGTGGCACGTAGGTGGGGAGCTCGTCGGTGGTGTCCGGTGTCGTGATCGCGCTGTGGATCCCGAGTTGCTGGGGTGGCACCTCGTCGAAGCGGATCCGCTCTGTCGGGCGGTTGAGCCGGTCCCACGTGAACAGCCACGGTTGCTGGGCGACCTCGGACAGTCCCAACGCCGACAGCAGGCTCACAACGGTTCTGCGCGTGAGCTGGGTCTGTCCCAGAAGGGCATTGTTCAGCGTCGAGGTCTTCAGCTCACGGAGGTCGGGCTGGCCCGGCCCGCCCCAGCCCCGGGTGGTGCGTTCGATCTCCGCGTACGACACCCCGATCCGCTCGCGTAACGCACCGAGTGCGGCCGCGAGGTCCGTCATGGTGTGTATCCGTGACAGGTCGGTGTCGGGGGTGGACGTCAGCGCCTTCACCCCCTACCCGTCGGTCCGTCGCGGAGCGGCCCGGTGCGTGGGCGGCAGGCCCATCGACCGCTCTCCACCTGACGGACAGCCCGGTGCGCGGCTGCCGTTCGCGGTCGCCAGGCGGAGCTAGAGACCGGACGATACCCAGCGCCCCGGACCATCACCAGCGCCGTCGATCTCCACGGAACGTTGCTGGTGGTTTCGCGGAAGGTTGCCCCCGGACGCGTCACAGGGCACGTACGTCGGTACGTGCCCTGTGGGTGTGGGGATCAGGCGAGCGGCTGGACGACCTCCGTCTCCCAGGTCGCGGGGTCGGGGTGTTCGCCCGGGTCGGTCACGTAGATCTCGCGCGGTGGGCCGCTGGCCGACCGGCCCTCGCGCTCCAGCCACGCCTCCAGTTCCCGGTACGTCTCCGGCAGCGTGTCGTACGGTCCACGATGGACGGTCACCGCCGCGGGGCCGGCCGGGATCGTCAACGCCTCGATGCCGCCCTCCGGAGACGCCGGTGGGGGCGCCACCAACGGCACGCCGGCCTCCAGGACGAGCGATCCCATGCCGACCTCCGGGTAGCGCGTGAACGGCGGCCCGGCCATCGCCAGCCCGTGCCGCTGCGCGTATCCGAACACCGTGGGCAGGAACTCCGACAGCGTCGCGGCTATCTCGTCGCGGCTGATCCGGCGTCTCATGATGAGCGCGTACATCTCGGGCTGGTCCTTCACGACGATGTCCACGGGCATCGACGGGCTCCTCTCGGTGGTGGTCATGCGGTAGAGGCCGATGCACGGCGCCACCGTGGTCACGGTCGCGGCGTGGGTCGCGGCCGCCGCCGGTCCCGAAGCGGTGGGACCGGTGTGCAGCCCGCGGACGCGGTAGGTCCGTGGGGTGACGCCGAAGTAGCGGGCGAACGCGCGGGTGAAGACCTCGTGGCTGCCGAAGCCGTGGTCGAACGCGATCTCGGCCACCGGCCTGCGGGTGGTCAGCAGGTCGGCGGCGGCACGGGCGAGGCGCACGCGGGCCGTGTACGTCTTCGGGGTCTCGCCGGTCACCCGGCGGAACGCGCGGTGCAGGGGGAACGGCGAGCGGTGGGCGAGCGCGGCCAGCGCCGCCAGCGACACGTCGCCGCTGCGGCGGTCGTTGACCGCCGCCAGCAGGCGCAGGATGTCGGAGGCGGGGGCCACACGGGGAACCTAGCGGGGCCGCGGGTCGCGTGCTTGATGAATCTTGCCCGCTCCCGCCTGCGGATCTGCACAAATCTGGCGGAACGTGACTGGATCCGACCGCCCATCACTGGCATGCTCAGGGACCGGGGGTGATCCCGGAGGTGCCGGTGGGTCGAACACCACGGCCGTCCGCCGCTGGCGACGGTCCGGCGGCTGCGCGCATCCAGGTGGGCGCGCGCCTCCGTGTGCTGCGTGAACAGCGGGGGGTCACCCGGGCGCGGGCGGCAGACCTGATCCGCGCGTCCGAGTCCAAGATCAGCAGGATGGAGCTGGGCCGGGTCGGCTTCAAGGAGCGCGACCTGCTCGACCTGCTGACGCTGTACGGCGTGCACGACGAGGTCGAGCGGGCGGTGCTGGTCGACCGGCTCCGCGAGGCGAACTCGCCCGTCTGGTGGCAGGCGCACGCCGACGTGGTGCCCGGCTGGTTCCAGCGCTACCTGAACCTGGAGCCCACCGCCGCGCTGATCCGGGCGTTCGAGGTGCAGTTCGTGCCGGGGCTGCTGCAGACCGAGGACTACGCCCGCGCGGTCGTGCGCCTCGGGCACCCGTTCGCCTCCGCCGAGGAGGTGGAGAAGCGGGTGCGGCTGCGGCTCGACCGGCAGCAGATCCTGCACCGGCCCGACCCGCCGCGGCTGTGGGCGGTGGTCGACGAGGCGGTGCTGCGCCGGGCCGTCGGCGGTGGCGCGGTGATGCGTGACCAGCTGGAGGCGCTGATCGTCGCGGTCACGAAGCTGCGTCACGTGCGGCTGCAGGTGCTGCCGCTGGCGAGCGGCGGGCACGCGGCCGCCGGCGGCTCGTTCACGATCCTGCGTTTCCCGCACCACAGCATGCCCGACGTGGTCTACATCGAGCAGCTCACCAGCTCGATCTACCTGGAGCGCCCCGACGACGTCGACCGGTACTTCGACGCGGTGAGCCAGCTGTTCATGGAGGCCGCGCCGATCACCGGAACCCTGGCGATCCTCGAGCGCATCATCGACGAGCTCCGGAGCTAGTGCGCTACCGTCCCGGTCATGCGCGTGTGTGTAACCGGCGCGGCCGGCATGACGGGAAGCGTCACCGTGAACCATCTGCTCGACCACGGGTACGAGGTGGTCGGCACCGATGTCGTCGCCCATCCGGGCACCCTGCCGGCGCCGTGGTCACGGCCCGACTTCACCTACCTGCGGGCCGATCTCACCGACTTCGGCGACACCGTGGACCTGCTCGGCGGCTGCGACGCGGTGGTGCACCTGGCGAACGTGCCGGCGCCGGGGCTGGTGCCGCCGGCGCGGACGTTCGCCGCCAACACGGCGATGAACTCCAACGTGTTCCTGGCCGCGGCCCAGCTGAAGCTGCGGCGGGTCGTGTGGTCGTCGAGCGAGACGACGCTCGGGCTCGACTTCGCGGTCCCGCCGCGGTTCGCCCCGCTGACCGAGGAGCACTACCCGTACCCGACCACCACGTACGCACTGTCCAAAGTGGTCGGTGAGACCACCGCGACGCACGTGGCGGAATGGACCGGTATCCCGTTCGTGGCGCTGCGCTTCTCCAACGTGATCCCGCCGGACCGGTACGCGGCCTTCCCGACCTTCTGGGACGACCCTGCCAAGCGCCGCTTCAACCTGTGGAGCTACGTCGACGTGCGCGACTGCGCCCTGTCCTGCCGGCTGGGCCTGGAGGCCGACGTGGAGGGCGCCGGCAGCTACCTCATCGCGGCCGCCGACACGGTGATGACCACCCCGTCGGCACGGCTGATGGAGGAGACGTTCCCGGGCGTCCCGCTGACGAAGGACCTCGGCGAGTTCGAGACGTTGCAGAGCATCGACAAGGCCCGCGCGGCGCTCGGGTACGAGCCGGCGTACCGCTGGCGCGACCACGTCAGCGCGTGAGGTGGAACGTGCGGCGGTAGGCCTCCGGCGGCAGGCCGAGCACGCGGTTGACGTGGCGGCGCAGCGTCGTCGCCGTGCCCATCCCGGTGCGGGCGGCGATCTGTTCGACGCTCGCGTCGGTGGTCTCCAGCAGTTCCTGGGCGCGGTGCACCCGCTGCGCCAGCAGCCATCGCAGCGGGCTGGTGCCGGCGACGGCGGCGAAGTGCCGGGCGAGCGTGCGGGTGCTGAGGTTGGCGCGCCGGGCCAGGTCGGTGACGGTCAACGGCTGGTCTAGCCGCTCGCCGGCCCACGCCATCAGGTCGGCGAGCACGTGGTCGTCGGTGGCGGGCACCGGCGCGGGCACGAACTGGGCCTGCCCGCCGCTGCGGTGCGGCGGCACGACGAGGGTGCGCGCGATCGCGTTGGCCACGGCCGCACCGTGGTCGACGCGGACGACGTGCAGGCACAGGTCGATCCCCGCGGCCTTGCCGGCCGAGGTGAGCACCGTGCCGTCGTCGACGTAGAGCACGTCGGGACGTACACGCACGCGCGGGTGCCGCTCGGCCAGCAGGTCGGTGTGCGCCCAGTGGGTGGTGGCCGGGCGGTCGTCGAGCAGCCCGGCCGCGGCGAGCACGAACGCGCCGGTGCACAGCGACACGATGCGGGCTCCGGCGGCGTGCGCGGCGCGCAGCGCCGCGATCAGCGCACCCGGTGGCTCCTCCTCGAGGTCGCGCCACGCGGGCACGACCACCGTGGACGCGGTGGCGAGCCGGTCGAGCCCGTGCTCGGGCCGGGCCCGGAGCCAGCCGCCGACGCCGGCGGTGCGCGGCCCGCAGACCTCCAGGGTGTACCACGGCGACGCGAGCCCGCGGTCGACCCCGAAGATCTCGTGGGCGCCGGCGAGCTCGAACAGCGGCGTGCCGTCGGTGACGGCCAGCGCCACCCGGTGCGGTTTCCTGGGCATGTCGCAAACTGTACGCGTGGTGTCGTTCCGGCCACTTGTCCCGCGCCCTCGTGGGGCCGAGGCTGGTCCGCGTGACGATCTCTGTCTTCGGCGCCTCCGGTCACACCGGACAGTTCGTGGTCGCGGAACTGCGCCGCCGCGCGGTCCCCTCGATCCTGTCCGGACGCGACCCCGACCGGCTCGCGCGGCTGTACCCCGACGAT
Organism: Virgisporangium ochraceum; assembly: GCF_016863655.1. Classification (GTDB taxonomy): domain Bacteria; phylum Actinomycetota; class Actinomycetes; order Mycobacteriales; family Micromonosporaceae; genus Virgisporangium; species Virgisporangium ochraceum. Next base: position 167,229 of record NZ_BOPH01000022.1, on the reverse strand, counting down.
GACCGCCGACCCGCGTCGGTCGACGATCCCGCGTCCCTCGACGCGGCTCTCGCCGGCGCGGACGCGGTGGTCAACTGCGCCGGTCCGTTCGCCGACACGCACGCGCCGGTGCTGGATGCCGCGCTGCGCAACGGGATCCCGTACCTCGACGTCACCGCCGAGCTGGAGGTGGTGGCCGAGATCCTGGCCCGGTACGACGGCCCGGCGCGCGCCGCCGGGGTCACCGTGGTGCCGGCGATGGCGTTCTTCGGCGCGGTCGGCGACCTGCTCGCCACCGCGGCGACGGCGGGCTGGCCGGCCGCCGACCGCATCGACCTCGCCTACGCGCTCAGCGACTGGCGGCCCACCGACGGCACCCGCGCCACCGGACGCGTGTCCGCGGGCCGCCGCGACGGCCGCCGGCTGCGCTACGCGGACGGCCGGTTGGGGTTCGGTACCGGTGCGGCGCCGACGGGCGAGTGGGCGTTCCCGGGGCCCGTCGGCACGCTGCCGGTGGTCGGCGAGTTCGCGACGGCCGACAGCGTCACCATCCCGCACCATCTGTCCACGAAGGACATCGGCAGCTGGATGCACACCCGGGCCGCCGAGGACCTCCGCTCGCCCGACCCGACCCCGCCGACGGCGGTCGACTCCGAAGGCCGGTCGGCGCAGACGTTCCTCGTCGAGGTCGTCGCGCGGCGGGGTGACGAGGAGCGGCGGGCCGCGGTGAGCGGGCGCGACATCTACGCCGTCACCGCGCCGCTGGTCGTGGAGGCGGCCCTGCGGGTGGTGAAGGACCCGGTGCCCGGCGCGCACACCGCCGGCGCGTTGTTCGACCCCGGTGACTTCCTCGGCGCGACCCTGACGGGGTCGGGCTAGCCGTACCGCCACGACGCCGGGCAGCGGGAGTGAGTCCGGCCCGCGCGACCGGGACGCTGGTCACCGTGGATACGACAGTCGCTCTCCGCTCGGTGCGGAAGATCTACGGGACCCGCGCGGCGGCCGTCACGGCCCTCGACGGCGTGACGCTCGACTTCGCCGCCGGCACGTTCACGGCCGTGATGGGCCCGTCCGGTTCCGGCAAGTCGACGCTGCTGCAGTGCGCGGCCGGGCTCGACCGGCCGACGTCGGGGGAGGTGTTCGTCGCCGGTGAGGACCTGAGCCGGCTCAGCGAGACGAAGCTGACGATCCTGCGCCGCGACCGGATCGGGTTCGTCTTCCAGTCGTTCAACCTGCTGCCGTCGCTCACGGCCGAGCTGAACGTGGCGCTGCCGCTGCGGTTGGCCGGCCGGCGCCCGTCGCGCCGCGACGTGCGGGCGGTGCTCGAGGCGGTCGGGCTCGGCGACCGGGGCCGGCACCGGCCGGCGGAGCTGTCCGGCGGCCAGCAGCAGCGGGTGGCGATCGCGCGGGCGCTGGTGACCCGTCCGGCGGTGCTGTTCGCCGATGAGCCGACCGGCGCGCTCGACTCGACCACCGGCCGCGAGGTGCTGACGATGCTGCGCGGGCTGGTCGACCACAATGGACAGACGATCGTGATGGTGACCCACGACCCGGTCGCCGCGTCCTACGCCGACCGCGTCGTCTTCCTCGCCGACGGCCGCGTGGCCGGCGAGCTCGTCGGACCCACCCCGGAGTCGGTCGCCGCCCGGATGACCCACCTGGAGGTGGCGCGATGATCGCCGGAGCGAAGCGTAGGCGGTCATCGCGCGGTCTTCATCTTCAGGTTGGAGGAGTACAGTGATCGGCCTTGCCTGGCACACGATCCGGGCCCGCCGCAGCAGCCTCGTCGGGTCGTTCGTCGCGCTCGCGCTCGGCGTGGGCCTGCTCGCCGGGATGGCCCTCACGCTCGCCAGCACGATCGGCGCCGGCGACCGCGGCCCGACCTGGTACGTCACGCCGCAGGTCGTGGTGTCCGGGGTGGACACCGTCAGCGTCACCACGGGCTCGGGCGAGGACCGTGAGACCGAGTCACTGCGGACCGACCAGCGCCTGCTCCCCGCCGACCTCGTCGCGAAGCTGTCCACAGTGGACGCCGCCGTCGTCGTGGACCACGCCGTGCCCGCCGCCGCGGCCGGCGCTCCCGGCGACACCCTGCACCCGTGGTCGGCCTCGACCCTGCACCCGTTCGGCTGGGTCGCCGGCGGCCCGCCCACCGCCGCCGGCGACATCGTGCTCACCGCGCCCACCCGGCACCGCCCCGGCGACGAGGTGACCGTCCACAGTGTCCGCGGCGCGCAGCGGTTCACGGTCAGCGGTGTGCTCGACGGCGCGCCGCCCGCGCTCTACACCACCGACGCCGTCGCCGCAGACCTCGCCGGCGGCACGGCCCGCGCGGTCGCGTTCGCGGCGCCGGACGGCGGGTCCGGGTCCGCGCTGGCCCGGCGGGTCCGGGAGGCGGTGGCCGGCGACACTGACCCGGCCCGGAAGGTGCGCGTGCTCACCGGGAACGACCGGCGGCGGGCCGAACCCGACCCCGACGGCGACAAGCGTGAGGTGGCGATCTCCCTGCTCGCCACGACGTGCGGGCTCGCCGGGTTCGTGTCGGTATTCGTGGTCGCCGGCACGTTCAGCTACGCCGTCGCCGCGCGCCGCCGCGAGTTCGGTCTGCTGCGCACGGCCGGTGCCACCCCGCGGCAGGTGCGCCGGCTGGTGCTGGGGGAGGCGCTCGCGGTCGGGGTGCTGGCCTCGGCGGCGGGCGGCGCTCTCGGGACCGCGATAGCCCCACCGTTCGCGGCGTGGCTGGCCCGCAGCGGCTTCGCGCCCGACGACTTCACCGCGCACTTCATCTTCTGGCCGGTGGCCGCGGCGTTCGGCACCGGCCTGCTGGTGGCGCTGACCGGTGCGTGGCTCGCGGCCCGGCGGGCCGGGCGGGTGCGGCCGGTGGAGGCGCTGCGCGAGGCGGCGGTCGACGGCCGCGCGATGCCGGTGGTCCGCTGGGTCGTCGGGCTGGCGTGCGTCGCCGCCGCGGTGCCGATGATCGCGGTGTTCTCGAGCATCCGGTCGGCCGACGCCACCGCGCTGGTGATGCTCGTGGCGATGCTGCTGATCGTCGCCTGCGCGATGTTCGCCCCGCTGGTGATCCCGCCCCTGGTGTGGCTGCTGACCGCACCGCTGGCCGCCGCCCGCGGCGCGACCGGCATGCTGGCCCGCAACGGTGCCCGCACCGCGGTACGGCGCACCGCCGCCACGGCGGCGCCGATCCTCGTCACCGTCGGGATCGCCGCCGCGACGTTGATCTCGCTCGGAACGCTGTTCAGCGCGGTCGAGAGCGCCACGCGCGACCGGATCACGGCCGACGCGGTCGCCGTGCCCGCCGGCAGCCCCGGCATCGCCGACGCGACGGTCGAGGCGCTGCGGGCGGGCCCGGGCGTCACGGCCGCGGTGCCGGCCACCGACACCCGGGTGTTCGTCCGCGACGGCGACAGCCCCGCGGACTGGCTGGGCCGCTACATCCACGGTCCCGACGCGGCGCGGGTGCTCAACGTCCCGCTCGACGCCGGGTCGCTCGCCGACCTCACCGGCACCGGCACGGTCGCGGTGCCGGCCGGCCGGTGGAAGCTCGGCGAGACGGCGAGCCTGTGGCTCGGCGACGCGACCCCGGTGACGCTGCGGGTGGTCGCGGTCCTGACCCCGCAGGTCGACCTGACCGACACCGTCCTCCTGCCGTGGGACCTGCGGGCCGGGCACGCCCGGCCGCTGGCCGACGTGGTCTACCTCCGCGGCGACCCGCCGTCCACTGTGGACGGTGTGGCGGTCGTCCCGGTGGGCGACTTCGTCTCGGTGGCCGACCGGGAGCAGCGCGACACCAACCGGCTCGCCGCGATCGCGGTGCTCGGGATGGCCCTGGTGTACACCGGGATCGCGATCGCCAACACGCTCGTGATGGCCACCGCCGACCGGTCGCGGGAGCTCGCGACGCTGCGGCTCAGCGGAGCCACGCCGCGGCAGCTGGTCCGCATGGTCGGCGTGGAGGCGGTGCTGGTGACCTGCGTCGGCGTACTCCTCGCCGGCGTGGTGACGGCGGTGGTCGTGGCGGGCATGCGGTCGGCCCTCGACGGGCTGGCGCCCTCGGTGCCGATCGACGCGCCCTGGCGCGTTCTGGGTGGGATCACCGCGGCCTGCCTGGTGACGGCCGTGGCGGCGAGCGTGGTCCCGGCGGCGCTGCTCCTGCGCCGCCGCCCGGTGGAGCTGGCCGGGATCCGCGAATAGGCTGCACTTTCCCGCAATCCGCTGTCGATGACTTGCCGTCTCCCGCGCCGGGTGCTGGGCTCGGTGCGGGAGACGATCGAGGGAACGGCATGTCACACATGGAGTTGACCGCGCGCGAGCGGGCGATCCTCCGGCTGCTCGGCGAGGGCCACACCGACGGGGTCGTGGCCGAGCGGTTGGGGATCAGCCTCCGCACGATCGCGTACACGATGCGGTCGCTGATGGACCGGCTCGGCGTGGAGAACCGGTTCCAGCTGGGCCTGGTCCTCGGTGCGGCCGAGGCGGGCGAGCCCGCCGGGTCGGAGCCACCGGAGTAGGGTCGGCGCATGACGCTCGACGACCGTCTGTCCACACTGGACGAGCTGTGGGCGGTCTGGGCCGCGCACGGCACGTCGATGACCGACGAACAGTGGAGCCGGCCCACGCGGCTCGGCGACTGGGACGTGCTCAGCCTCTTCGCCCACCACGGCGCCTGGCCCTTCATGCTGGGCGGCCTGCTCACGCGGGTCCAGGAGCGGGAGCCGACACATGCGACGGCGGCCGCGCTCCTGCGCGACTTCAACGCCCCCGACGGCGTGGCCAACACGCGGCGGCGCGATGCCGCCGAGAGCGCTCCCGCCGACGCCGAGCGGTACGGGCGGGCCGCGATCGTGGAGCAGTTCACCACCGCCGGCCCCCGTGCGCTGGAGGCCGCCCGCGCGTTGGGACCGGTGGTCGTCGACTACTTCGGCCACGCGGCGCTGCGCCTGGAGGAGGCGATCAGCATCGGCATCATGGAAGCGACCGTGCACCTGCTCGACCTGCGGCGGGCGCTCGGGCAGGAGCCCGACGTGCCGGCGGCGGGCCTCGCGCACACGGCGGCGCTGCTGGCGCAGATGGCCCCGCCGGTCGACCTCATCGAGGCGGCCACAGGCCGGAGCCGCGTGGACGTGTTCCCCGTGCTGACCTGAGGCGATGCCTGTCCCGGGGTGGGTGCCGTCCCGGGCGGGGACGACCGGGCGGTGGCCGCCGGGGGGAGGTCGCCACCGCCCGGGGTCACGACCCGCTGTCGTGCCGAGCAGTCCGGCGGTGGCCACCCCCCATGTGTGACCACCGCCACCCCCGTCGGCCCCACGGTACGGGGACGCGCCGGCCGGCCCGCTACCACGCTCAACCGGCGGTAGTGGGTGGCATCGACGCAGGTCGTATGGGGTAGGTGGCGGGAACGGGCGCCGTTCTGCCGCTTCCGACCGGCAGAATGGGACCGTCGGACAGTTCGATAGTTGGATGCGTCGATGAAGGGGCGGGCCGAGCAGGTGAGCGACACCGGGGCAGCCATCCGGCGCCGCCGGTTGGCGGCCGGGCTGACCCAGCAGGAGCTGGCGGACGCCAGCGGCGTCAGCGTCCGCACGGTGCGCGACATCGAGCAGGGCCGGGTCGACCGGCCCCGCGCCGCGTCGGTGCGGCGGCTGGTCGAGGCGCTCGTCCCCGGCCCCGGGTCGGCGGGCGTGAGCGTCGACGTGCTGGGCCCGCTGTCGGTCACCCGCGACGGCCGCCCGGTGGAGCTGCGCGGCACGCTCACCCGCGGCCTGCTCGGACTGCTGGCGCTGCAGGCCGGCGAGACGGTCGCGACGGCGTCGATCGTGGCCGCGCTGTGGGGCGAACGGCCACCGCGCACCTGTCGCACCCAGATCCACCGCGCGGTGAACCAGATCCGCGACGCGCTCGAGCCCGACCGCCAGCCGCGTGAGCCCGGCGACCTGATCCGGTTGGAGCCCGGCGGGTACGTGCTCGCGCTCGACGCGGAGCGCGTCGACGCGTCGCGGTTCCGGTCCCTTGTGGAACGCGCGAGGGACGGCGGTGTCGACGCGCTCGCGCTGCTCGACGAGGCGTTGCGGTGCTGGCGCGGCCCCGTGCTCGCCGACGCGCCGGCCACGCTGCACGCCCAGCCGGTGGTCGCCGCGGTGGAGCGGCAACGGCTGTCGGCGGTGCTGGCACTCGCCGACCTGGCCCTCGACGCGGGGCGGCCCGACGTCGCCGCGGCGCACGTGCGCGACCTGGCCGCCGTGGAGCCGTTGCACGAGGGCCTGCACGCGCGGCAGATGCTGCTGCTCGCGGCCGGCGGCGAGCAGGCCGCCGCGCTGCGGTTGTACACCGAGCTGCGCGACCGGCTGGTCGGGGAGCTGGGTGTGGAGCCGGGCCCCGAGCTGCGCGCCGCGCAGCTGCGCGTCCTGCGTTCCGACGCCGCACCGGCGGCCGCCGGGTCGGCGGTGCCGGTGCTGCCGTCGACGGCGGAACCCGTGCGCCCGGTGCCGGGCCAGCTTCCGGCGGGCGTCCGCGCGTTCGCGGGCCGGCAGCGCCAGCTCGCCGCGCTCGACGCCCACCTCGCCGCCGCGGCACCCGACCGGCCGCCCGCGCCGGTCGTCGTCGTCGGACCGGCGGGCGTCGGGAAGTCCGCGCTCGCCACGCACTGGGCGCACCGCGTACGCGGCCGGTTCCCCGACGGTCAGCTGCACATCGACCTCCAGGGGTTCCACCCGAGCGGCGCCGCGCTCGACCCCGGCGCCGTGCTGCGCGGGTTCCTGCAGGCGCTCGGCGTGCCGCCGCACCGGGTCCCACCGGACCTGTCGGGCCAGGTCGGGCTCTACCGCACCGTGACCGCCGGCCGGCGCCTGCTCGTGGTGCTCGACAACGCGCGCGACGCCGACCACGTGCGGACCCTGCTGCCGGCCGAGCCGGGCTGCCTCGCGGTGGTCACCAGCCGGTCGCCGATGCTCGGCCTGGTCGCGAGCGACGAGGCGCATCTCGTGGAGCTGGACCCGTTGCCCGCCGGTGAGGCGACCGACCTGCTCGCCGGCCGGCTCGGTCGCGACCGGTTGGCCGCCGAGCCGTCGGCCGCCGCCGACATCGTGCGGCGGTGCGGCGGGCTGCCGGTCGCGCTCGCGGTCGCCGCCGCCCGCGCCGCCGGGCAGCCGGCCCTTCCGCTCGCCGCGCTCGCCGACGAGCTGCGCCGCGAACGCGACTCGCTGCAACCGTTCGACCTGGGCGACACGACCACCGACGTGCGCGCGGTGTTCTCGTGGTCGTACCGCACACTCGGGCCCGCCGCCGCGCGCACGTTCCGGCACCTCGGGCTGCATCCCGGTCCGAGCGTCGGCGCGGCCGCCGTCGCGAGCATGGTCGGCGCGGCGCCCGCCGAGGTCGGCGCCGCGCTCACCGAACTCGTCGGCGCCCATCTGGTGACCCGCGTGCGCGCCGGCCGGTACGGCCTGCACGACCTGTTCCGCGCGTACGCGGCGGAGGTCGGCCGGCGCACCGACAGCGCGGCGGGCACCGCGGCCGCGCGGCGGCGCCTGTACGACCACCACCTGGCGACCGCGTACCGCGCGGCCCTGCGGCTGAACCCGCACCGCCGCCCGTTCCCGTCGGTCGACCCCGGGCCGTCCGTCGTTCCCGAGAGCGTCGACGGCTACGCCGACGCGGTCGCCTGGTTCACCGCCGAACTGCCGACGGTGCTCACGCTCGTCGACGAGGCGGTGGCGGCGGGCCTACCGGTGCACGGGTGGCGGCTCGGGTGGACCGTGCTCACGTTCCTGCGCCGCGACGGCCGCTGGCACGACCTGGCCCGGGTCACCACCGCGGCCCTCGCCTGTGCCGAGGACGCCGACGACGTGCTGGGCCGGGCGCACGCCGAGCGTGGCCGGGCCCTCGCCTGGGCGGGCATGGGCGGCGGCGCGCACCCGGCCGCCGACGCGCACGCGGCGCTGGAGCGCGCGCTGACGCACTTCACCACGGCCGGAGACCGGGTCGGGCAGGGCGAGACGCACCTCGACCTCGCGTCGGCGCTGCAGCACCTCGGCGAGCGGGCGACCGCGCTGGCGCACGCCGAACGCGCGCTGGAGCTGTTCCGGGCGGCCGGCTACGAGTACGGCGAGGCGAACGCCCGCAACTCGATCGGCTGGCACCACGCCGACCTCGGCCGGTACGACCTCGCGCTCGCCCACTGCCTGGCGGCGCTGTCGCGGCTGGAGGAGCTGGGCGACCGCTACGGCCAGGCGGCGACGTCGCACAGCGTCGGCTACGCCTACCAGCGGCTGGGCCGGCACACCGAGGCGATCGTCCACTACCGGCGTGCGGCGCGGCTGTCGGAGGAGGCCGGCGACCGCTACCACCGGGCGATGACCCTGGCGAACCTCGGCGAGACCTACCAGGCGACCGGTGACCGGGACGCGGCGCGGGCGGCGTACGCCGAGGCGCTGCGGGTGCTGACCGACCTCGACCATCCCGACGCGGAACCCGTGCGGAAAGCGCTTGCCGCGCTCTGACCGTTCGACGCTCTGCCGATTCGACAACGGGTTCGACAATCGATCGATGGGTGTGAGTGTTACGGTGCGGGAGATCGGGCCTCCCCGCTCATCCACCGTCCGAGGTAGGTCATGAAGAGACGTCTCAGGATCCTCGCCGTTGCCGTGCTCGCCGTCGTGGCGTCGGTGGCGGTCTACGTGCAGCCGGCGTCTGCCGCCGTCGGCCTGCACATCAGCGGCCGCACCATCGTCGAGGCCAACGGCCAGAACTTCGTCATGCGCGGGATCAACCACCCGCACGTCTGGTACACCGGCCAGACCCGCGCGTTCGCCGACATCAAGGCGACCGGCGCCAACACCGTGCGCGTGGTGCTCGGCACCGGCAAGCGGTGGGGCCCGTCGAACGACGTGCCGCAGGTCATCCAGCTGTGCAAGCAGAACCGGCTGATCTGCGTGCTCGAGGTGCACGACACCACCGGGTACGGCGAGGAGGGCGCCGCCGCGAGCCTCGACGAGGCCGCCAACTACTGGATCAGCCAGAAGGCGAACCTGGTCGGCCAGGAGAACTACGTCGTCATCAACATCGGCAACGAGCCGATCGGCAACACCAACGCGGGCCAGTGGACCGCCGCGACCGTGGCCGCGATCCAGAAGCTGCGCAGCAACGGTTTCCAGCACCTGCTGATGGTCGACGCGCCGAACTGGGGCCAGGACTGGCAGTACACGATGCGCGACAACGCGCAGACGGTCCTCGACGCCGACACCCTGAGGAACACGGTGCTGTCGATCCACATGTACGCGGTCTTCAACACCGCCGCGAGCATCACCGCCTACCTCGACACCTTCCAGCGCAACAACTGGCCGCTGGTGATCGGCGAGTTCGGGTGGCAGTTCAACTCGGGCGAGGTCGACCACAACACGATCCTGGCCGAGGCGCAGGCCCGCGGCATCGGGTACCTCGGCTGGTCGTGGAGCGGCAACACCGACCCGATCCTCGACATGGTGCTGAACTTCGACCCGGCCCAGATCACCACGTGGGGAACCCGGATCATCAACGGCGCCAACGGGATCCGGGCCACGTCCCGGGAGGCGTCGGTGTTCGGCGGCGGTCCCGGCAACCCGCCGTCGTCGTCCCAGCCGTCGCAGCAGCCGTCGTCGCAGCCGCCGTCGAGCCAGCCGCCCTCGCGGGGCTGCAGCGCGACGTACTCGGTCACCGGCCAGTGGCCGGGCGGGTTCCAGGGCGAGGTCCGGGTCACCGCGGGCAGCGCGGCGATCACCGGCTGGACGGTCACCTGGACGTTCGCCAACGGGCAGCGGGTCAACAGCCACTGGAGCGCCACGATCACCAGCAGCGGTGCCGCCGTCACCGCCCGGAACGTGGGCTACAACGGCAGCGTCGGCGCCGGCGTGAGCACGACGTTCGGGTTCCTCGGTTCCTGGACCGGCACGAACAGCGTTCCGACGCTGTCCTGCACCGCGACCTGACGGTCAGCTTCCGGCGGGGACGGGCGCGCCGGCCCGTCCCCGCCGGATCACGTGTGCCAGGCGCGCCGCCACGACCGTCACCGCCGCGAGCGCGGTGACCAGGAGCAGCAGCATGAACGCCGGGTACAGGTAGACGGTCTGCGTCCAGGAGACGTCGCGGCCGCGGTAGAGGAAGCCCGCGACTCGGTGCATCGTCACGAACACCGCGAGCGGGGCGAGGTACGGCAGCAGCCGCATGACCGTCCACACGGGACGGTGACGCCACCTGCCGGCGCGCCGCACCCCGCGCACGGCGAGCGGGACGGGGACGGCGAGCAGCGCCAGCAGCACCACGTCGATCCACGTCGCCGACGTGTCCGGCGGCGCCGGCCGCCGGCCCTCGACGAGGTCGACCAGGGCGTCGCCGAGCACGCCGGCGTCGGCGTAGCCGGTCCGCGCGTTGACCATCACCGCCACGCCGTACCCGCTGTCGGGCAGCAGGGCCTGGTAGGCCGTGAACGTGAGCATCGTGCCGTCGTGGCTGACGATCGGGGCGCCGCCCCTCGTGGTACCGACGAACCAGCCCAGCCCGTAGTCGCCGGCCGACCGGCGGTGCGTCCCGGCGAGCCCGGCCGCCGACAGCACCGGCGCACCGTCGCCGTTCTGCGTGACCAGCCAGCGCGCCATGTCCCGCGCCGTGCTGAGAACGCCGCCCGAGCCGGCGCCGAACGCGGGCGGCTCCGGCAGCGCCAGCGGGAACCCGGCGACCAGGATGTGCCCGCGGGCGTCCGGCGGAAGTTCGTCGGCGGTGGAGGCGGTGCGGCTGTCGGTCATGCCGAGCGGTTCGAACACGTGCCGGCGCAGGTACACGTCGAACGGTTCGCCGCCGACCACCTCGACCAGCCGGGCGGCGACCTGGAAGTTGGGGTTGTGGTACTCGAACCGCTCGCCGGGGTCGGCGGCGAGCCGGGCCGTGCGCATCGCCGCCACCGCCTCCCGCAGGGTGCGGACCCGGGGACCGCTGAACGAGCGGAACGTCGTGTCGGACATTCCGGAGCTCTGGTCGAGCAGGTGCCGCACGGTGATCCGGGCCGCCCGGTCGTCGGCCATCGTGAACTCGGGCAGATAGGTGCGCACCGGCTCGTCGAGCCGCACCCGGCCGGCGTCGACGAGCTGCATCACGGCCAGCGCGGTCATCGACTTGCTCACCGACGCGACCGCCAGCACGGTCCGGTCTGTCACGGCGTCGCCGCGCGCCGTGCGTCCGTACCCCGCCGTACGGACGACGGTGCGGCCGTGCGTGACGGCCACCGCGGCACCGGGCACGCCGGTGGCGTCGAGGTACTCGCGCACCACGGCGTCGATGGAGGCGGCGGTGTCCACTGTGGCGGGTGCGTACACGGGTGTCGTGGCGAGCACCGCGGTGGTGAGGAGTCGGATCAGCACCCTGCCGACGGTGCCGCGCCGACCCCGGGCGTCACATCGGACCGGGGTCCGATCCGTCGGGTGCATCGGACCCCGGTCCGATGGCCCGCCCCGCCCGCGCCGTTACCGTGGATCCCGTGCCGCCGCCCCCGATCGCCCGTCGCGCGCTCGCCGCGGCCCAGCCGCTCGCGCTCGCCGCGGTCGACGTGCTCGTGGCGGCGGCGGTCGTGGCCGCCGCGGTGCTGATGCGTCCACCGGGAGCGGGGGTCGCGGTGTGGGTCCCGGCCGCGCTGGTCGGCACGCCGCTCGCGGTGCGGCGGCGGTGGCCGGTGCCGGTGCTCGGCGCGGTGCTCGCCGCGGGCGCGGTCGGGCTGTTCGGCGGTGTCCGTCCGGAGCCCGTCGTGTACGCGGTGGCGTACGCGCTGTACCCGGTCGCGCTCCGGTCGGCCCGGGCGGGCGCCTGGGCGCTGGCCGTGGCCGTCGCCGGGGTGGTGGGTCCGGGGCTGGTCGACGCGGCGGTGGCCGACCTGCCCGTCCACCCCGTCGACGACCCGCACAGCGAGTCGTTCTCGGCGACACCGGCGTCGGCGACCGCGTTCTGCGTCGTCGTGCTCGGCGGATCGTGGGCCCTGGCACGGGTCCTGGCCGCCCGGCGCCGGCACGCCGACCAGTTCGCCCGCTCGCTCACGGCGCGGGCGGTGGCCGAGGAGCGGCTGCGCATCGCCCGCGACGTGCACGACGTGGTCGGCCACAACCTGAGCCTGATCGCCACGAGGGCCGCCGTGGCCACCCATCTCGGCACCGGACGCGACGACGCGTTGCGGACCATCGAGGAGGTGAGCCGGACGGCGCTCGCCGACGTCCGCCTCGTGCTCGACGGGGTCCGTGACGACGACCCGCCCTCCATCACGAACCTCGACCGGCTCGTCGAGCAGACCCGCGCCGCCGGTGTCGAGGTCACCGTCGAGCGCGGGGACCTGTCCGCGGTGCCGGCCGCGGTCGTCGCGTCGGCCTACCGCATCGTGCAGGAGGCGCTGACCAACGTGCGTCGGCACGCACCCTCCAGCCGGTGCCGGGTCACCGTCGCCGTGGCCGGCGGCGCGCTGGCGGTCGCCGTCGTCGACGACGGCGCCGGGTGCGCGCCGCGGCCCGCCGGTCGACCCGGGCACGGCCTGCTCGGCATGCGCGAACGGGTCGCGCTGCACGGCGGCACGCTGTCCGCCGGTCCGCTCGCCGACGGCGGCTTCGCCGTCCGCGCCACGCTCCCGGTCCCGGCATGATCCGGGTTCTCCTCGCCGACGACGAGCCCCGCTACCGCGGGACGGTACGTACGCTGGTCGATGGCACGCCGGGTCTCGTCGTGGTCGGTGAGGCGGCGACGGGACGCGCGGCGGTGGCGGAAGCCGCGCGGCAGCGGCCCGACGTCGTGCTGATGGACGTGCGCATGCCCGACCTCGACGGCATCGGGGCCACCGCGCTCATCACCGCCGGGGCGAACGCCCCGCGCGTCCTGGTGCTGACCACGTTCGACCTCGACGACCTCGTCTACCGCGCCCTGCACGCCGGCGCGAGCGGCTTCCTCCTGAAGGACACCACCCCGCCGCGCCTGGTCGACGCCATCCACACGGTCGCCGCCGGCGAGGCGCTGCTGGCACCGACCGTCACCCGCCGCCTCATCGACGCGTTCACGGGCCGCGCCCGGCGCGTCCTTCCCGACCTGACGGCCCGCGAGACCGAGGTCCTCACGCTCGTCACGCGCGGCCTGTCGAACGCGGAGATCGAGGCGGCGCTGCACATCAGCCGCGGCACCCTGAAGACCCACGTCGGCCGCCTACTGTCCAAACTGGACGCCCGCGACCGCGCGCAGCTGGTGATCGCCGGATACGAGGCGGGCCTGGGTCAGCCGAGAACCGGGTAGATGGCCGATCCCGCGTTGGGGGTGCCCGGCCACGGGCCGATCGCCATCGACGCGTTGACCACCGAGGGCGACGTGCCCGGGTTCGCCTCCCGGTCGGCGCCGGTCCGCGCGTCGAGCACCACCGGTTTCGGGCCGTCGACCCAGCCGTAGACGGCCCCGTGCCACGCACCGGTGGGGTGGAGCAGCAGCCGCTGGCCGCCATCGACGATCGACCACAGCTCGGCACCGCTGGTCGCGTCGATTCCCATGATCCAGTCGGTGCCGTCGCAGACGACGACCGACCGCTCGTCGTACACGCAGCGGCCGGTGACGAGGAGACCGCGCTCACCGGACTTCTGCGACCGGCTCCGCACGACCTTCCCGGAGGCGATGTCGACGACATCGAGGTAGTCCTGGTTCCCGCCGAGGGCGCCGCCGACGATCGCCAGCGTCGGCCCGGCCGGGTGGACGTCGCGCAGCGAGTCCGTCGGGCGGGCCGAGGCCCACTTCTGCCGACCGGTACGCACGTCGAGCCCGAGCACCTGGACCGGTGGCGACTGCCCGGTGCCCGGCCGGCGACCGACGACCACACCACCGGCCACGGCCCGCGACTCGAACCCGGTCTGGTGCCACAGGACCTTGCGGGTCGCCAGGTCGACCGCGTAGGTGTCGCCGCGCATCCGCGTCCGGTTGTTCTCCTCGAGCCGGATCACGGCCACGCCGTCGTCGACGCCGGCGATCCGCACCTCGGCGACGTTGTTCCCGGTGGGCGCCGTCCATCCGTCGAGCGGGATCTCGAAGCGCCAGTCGACCTCACCGTTGTTCGGGTCGATCGACGTCACCTCGAGCATGGGCCGGCCCGGGGTGGTGCCCTGCGCCGGCGCCTCGGCGAGGAACGGCATGAGCACGGTCGCCCGCCCGTTCACGGTCGTGAGCGTGGGAAGCGCGAGGACCTCGCCCTTGGGCAGCGGGTGGGTCGGCTTGACCGACTGCCGGACCGTGGCGGTGCGGGTGTCGACCAGCCGGATCTCGTCGCCCGTTCCGGCCGAGAGAACGGCACTGCCGTGTACGGGCACGACCGCGGTGAGCCCGTGCAGCAGCACCTCCTCGGCGTCGGTGCTGATCTCGAGCTCCTTGTAGGGCTTGTCGGGGAAGCGCGTGGGCGGGTCGGCCGTCTTCACGTCGACCGGCGGCGTCGCCGACGGACCGGCGATCCCCTCGATGGGTTCGAACGGCTCGGTACACCCGGTGAGTGCCACCAGGAGCAGCACGGTCCCCACGATCCGACGCATCGACAGCCCCCCGTCGTCAGGCATCCAGCGACGCCAATCGAGGAGACTACCCGGCCGGGTCCACCCGGACGACCGTGCCCGGTGCGAGCGCACCGCCGATGACCTCGATCGACGCGGTTCCGTCGGTCCGCACGGTCACCGCGCCCCACGCGGTGCCGGCCACGAACGGGAACCGTCCGGGGCGCCGGCCCACGCGCAGCACGCCGGCCGGCGCGTCGTAACGCACGCCGGTCCACGTGTCGAGCAGCGACCAGCCGGCCATCGCGCGCACGTAGTGGTCGCCGCACTCGATCTCGTTGAACGGGTTGCGCCGCGTGCCGTCGTGCCGCTCGCGGATCGCGTCGACGACGCGCGTCGCCTCGTCGACGAGCCCTTCCGCGAGGCAGTGCGCGGCGACCTGGTACTCCACGCCGGTCCACACCTCGTCGCAGTAGCGCAGGGGAACGGCCGGCCGGCCACCGTCGGGCCAGGTGCACACGACCAGCCCGGTCTCGTCGCCGTCGGCGAAGACGCGGTACCCGTGGTCGGTGAACCCGGTGCGCAGGTTGTGCCGCACGATCGCGCGCAGGGCCGAGCGGACCCGGTCGGCCGGCAGCAGGTGCCCGAGGCCGAGCTGGTGCGCCCACCACTGGCCGAGCAGCTGGTCGCTGAGGCACCCCTGGCCGAAGTCGTACTCCTCGCCGGTCACCGGCTGCGTGTAGTACTCGCCGTTCCACAGCAGCGTGTCGTAGGCCTTCGAGGCGAGCAGGAACCGGTCCCCGTAGGACGATGGCTCGTCCACGAGGGACGCCATCCGGCCCATCGCGCGCAGCGCGGCCAGCCACAGCCCGCCGACGAACATGTTAGGCCCGTGGAGGCTGATGTCGTAGGTCACCGGCTGGTCGCCGCGCAGCACGCCGTCGCCGCTGCCGTCCCAGGTGGACGACACGTGGTCCATCAACCGGACCAGCGACGGCCACACCGACCGCAGCCACGGCAGGCCCGCGCCGTCGAGCACCGACCGGTACGTCTTGAGCACCGCGCCGAGCATGCCGTCGAGGGCCGGCCGCACCGGCCCGCCGATCGGTACCCCGTGCAGCTGCGGGAGGTAGCGCGGCAGCACCACCCGGTGCGGGAGGTAGCCCTCCGGCGCCTGCACGGCGAACTCGGTCTCGCGCATGTCGCGGCCGAGGTCGGGGAACAGCCGGGCCAGCGCCTGCTCGTAGTTGAAGACGTGGTTGCAGTTGAGCGGGCACGAGCCGCCGGCGTCGCCGTTCCAGTTGCGGGTCGACGCGCCGAGGGCGCCCTCGAAGCCGTACACGTGACCGTCGGCGGTGCGGAACAGGGTGGGGGAGCGCACCAGGCTGCCCTGCGCCGACACCACGTCCTTGAGCGCCGGCGGCAGGTCGCTCGACGAGACCAGCGTTGCCCAGTCGCGCGAGCCGGTGTCGAGCCGCTCGCGGTCGGTGAGGTAGGCGTCGAGCACGTCGACCGCGCCGCCGAACCTCGTGGCGTAGTGGTTGCCGACCCGGAACCTGCTGCGGCCGTAGGGATGCGCCGGCCCGAACCGGTCGAAGTCGGCGTAGCGGTTGGGGAACCACCACGCGTGCACGACGTCCACCGTGGTGGTCTGGCCGGGCCGGAGCGCGAACGCGACCGCCAGTGCCGCGTTCCACGTGTGCCCGGCGGGGCTGGGTCCGCTCGGTACCCGCATCGGCGAGACGCCGTCGGCCACCGCCGCGCGCAGGGCCGCGTCACCGAAGTCGCCCAGCTGCGTCGGGGTCACCAGGCGGGCGGTCTCGACGAACCGCAGCATCGACGCGGCATCGGCGGCGCGCGGCAGCACAGCGGCGGGCGCGTCGGTCCACAGGAGAAGCTCGCCGTGCGCCGCGTCGTCGTCGGCCAGCGTGGGGTTGTCCATCAGCACGCCGGTCTGCCCGGGCCGGCGCAGCACGCGGTTGACGTTGCCGCCGTAGCCCGCGCCGCGCGTGCCGGACAGCGGGGTGACCCCGTCCCAGCCGGCCGCGTTCTGCAGCGTCGACAGCAGGAAGCCGTGACGGAAGAGGCTGCCGGTGTTGGTGATGGTGAAGCGGTAGCGCACGAGCGGCAGCGAGCTCGCGTCGGAGTCGAGCGGTACGAACGGCGTGCAGGCCTCCAGCGACACCGCCACCGGCAGCGCGTCGTCGAGGTAGTCCACGGAGGCGAACGGGTACGCCGCGCGGAACTCGGTGCCGGCGACGGTCGGCCAGGGCGGCAGGTCGCCCGCGTCGGGCACGTCGGCGTCGCTCACGTTGGGCGCCGGGCGAACGTGTCGGGCGATCGGCGACGCGCGCAGCAGCCGCACGACGTCGTCCGGCGGCTCCAGCGAGGAGACCCGGATCGCGAAGAAGCTGTCGGGCAGGTGCGCGCCGTGGTTCGGGACCCCGGACAGCTGCCACTGGCGCAGCGCCCCGTCGCCGCACAGGGCGACGTGGCCGGTGCCGAAGCCGCCCAGCGGGAACGCGACCGCGCGCCGGGCGTCGCCGGTGAACCGACGCATGGTCGCCTCCTTGCACGAAATGAGACAGCGGGACAGGGGCGGTGCCGCAAGGAGGTTCCGGCGGTGAAATCGATTTCTCATATCGATTTCGCAAAGCTAGAGGAGCCGCGCCACGGGTGTCAAGCGGCAACTACAGTGGGGCCCCATGGCCACGATCTACGAGGTGGCGGCGCTTGCCGGGGTGTCGCCCGCGACGGTGTCGCGGGTGTTGAACGGGCAGACCGTCTCGCCGGAGAAGCAGCGCCTCGTCCGCGACGCGGCCGCGCAGCTCAGCTTCACGCCCAACAAGACCGCCCGCCGGCTGCGCAAGCGCAGTTCGGAGATCATCACGCTGCTGGTCCCGGACATCGAGAACCCGTTCTACACCGCCCTCGCGCGCGGCGTGGAGGACCGGGCGTGGGAGGCCGGCTACTCGGTGATGCTCTGCAACACCGACGACGACCCGGCGAAGGAGCGGCGGTACCTGCAGGTCGCGGCGTCGGAGGAGGTCGCGGGCGTCATCCTGTCGCCGGCGTCCGACGAGGCCGATCTGGGATCGATCGCCTCCCTCGGTCGGCCCGTCGTGGCCGTCGACCGGACGACCCCGTACCCGGTCGACGCGGTGAAGATCGACAACCGGGCGGCCGGGATCGCGGCCACCGTGGCGCTGTTCGACGCCGGGTACCGCCGGGTGGCCTGCATCGCCGGTCCGGCCGGCATCGAGGACACCGAGGACCGCTTCCTGGGCTGGCGCCAGGTGGTCACGGCCCGCGGCGCCGGTCCGGCCGAGCACTACCTCCAGCACGCGAACTTCCGGGTGGACGGGGGACAGCAGGCGATGTCCGCGCTGCTCGCCCTGCCCGAGCCGCCCGACGCGGTGGTCACCACGAACAACCTCATGGCGGTCGGCGCGCTGCACGCGTTGCAGGGCGCCGGGATCACGTCCGAGCGCTTCGGCCTGGCGGTCCTCGGCGAGCTTCCCTACCTGGTCGTGCCCCCCGCGAACGTCATACAGGTCCGGCTGCCGGCCCGCCATCTCGGGCTCACCGCGGCCACGATGCTGCTCGACCGCATCGGCGGCGACACCCAGCCGGCCCGCACGGTGATCCTGCGGGCGGAAGTCGCCACCGCCGGCGTGTAATCGATATCCCCGCGCAGCGTCCCAGGTGGTGACGTATGCGCGCGATCTCGCAACACGACCTTGACGAAATCGATTTCTTGGGTTTGGCTGTGCCCACCCACCACACCCGCTTCCCACGGAGAGGGACACCCGGATCATGAAATTCCCGTTCCGCAGGGTCGCGATGTTCGCGACCGCCGCGCTGACGGCGACCACCCTTGCGGCCTGCTCCGGCGACGACTCCGGCTCGGGCGACGACAAGTCGCTCGACATCGTCTACTGGAACTACGGCCCCGCCGCCGAGACCGGAAACAAGGCCACCGCCGACGCCTTCGCGGCGAAGAACCCCGGCGTCACGGTCACGCTCACCCCGGTGACGGGGGAGAACTGGGGCACCTACTACGCCAACGTCGCCACGCTCATCGCGTCGGGCAAGCGTCCCGACCTGATGGTGATCTCGGGCGAGGGCGCGCAGTTCGTGCACTCGAACAACCTCGTGCGCCCGATCAACGAGTACCTCGACAAGGACGACGAGGCGAAGACCCTCGTCGACGACATCGCACCCGGCCTCATCGACGGCTTCAAGGTCAAGGGCGACATCGTCACCCTGACGTGGGGCTGGAACGACATGGTCGTCTACTACAACACCGACGTGTTCAAGAAGGCCGGGATCGAGCCGCCGAAGGCCGACTGGACCTGGGACCAGTTCAAGGAGACCGCGAAGAAGCTGTCCGTCGACACCAACGGCGACGGCCGCAACGACCAGTACGGCTTCACCTGGGCCAGCAACGAGATCTTCCCGGGCATCATGCCGTGGGTGGCCAACGCCAACGGCAACCTCACCAGCGACGACGTCTGCAAGGCGACGGCCGACTCGGCGCCGGTGAACAAGGCCGTCACGTTCCTGCGCGGGCTCATCACCGAGAACATCGCACCCGCGCCGATGCCGATGAGCGACGTGTTCACCCGGTTCCAGAACGGACAGGTCGCGATGTTCGGCGCCGGCCGCTGGCCGATCGGCACGTTCCTGCCGGCCGGGTTCAAGGCGTTCGACATCCAGCTGTACCCGAAGGGTGATACGTACAAGACGGTGTTCGGCGGCGCCGGGTACCCGATCCTCAAGTCGTCGAAGAACCCCGACCTGGCGTGGGAGTTCCAGAAGTTCACCGTGAGCACCGAGATCCAGAAGCAGTACGTGGGAACACCGGACAAGCCCGGTGACTCCATCCCGTCGCGCCGCTCGGTGGCGAAGACCATCACCGAGGTGGGCGTGCTGCCGGCGAACTCGAGCCTCTACTACGACAGCATCGACAAGCACCCGACCCTGGTGCCGTACCCCGCCCCGGCGAAGTACAGCACGTTCGAGGCGACCGTGCTGCGGCACCTGCAGCTCATCTTCGGCGGCGAGGCGACCGTCGACGCCGGGCTCAAGAACATGCAGGGCGAACTGAGCAGCATCGTCTCCTGCTGAGGACTCTCATGACACTGCAAACCACGGAGCCCGGGGTCGCCACGGCGGCTGATCCCGGGCCTCCGGGCCCACGCCGCGGGCGCCGTGGCGACGGCCTGGCCGCGCTCGGCTTCCTGTCGCCGTCGATCGTCACGTTCCTCGTGTTCGTGCTCGCGCCGACCCTGGGCGTGCTGTACCTCAGCTTCTACGACTGGAACCTGCTGAGCGACGGCACCTACGTCGGCTTCGACAACTTCGAGCGGCTCGCGGAGGACGAGCGGCTGCTCAAGGTCTACGGGTCGACCACGTACATGGCGCTGGTGATCCTGGCCATCAACGTGGTGCTCGGCCTGTTGCTGGCGGTGCTGCTGGAGACCCGGATGCCGCGCTGGCTGCGCGCGACGTTCCGGCTGTCGTTCCTGTTCCCGTTCGTGGTGTCGGCCTCGGCGGTGGCGCTGATCTGGCGGTTCCTGCTCAACAAGGACCTCGGCCTGGTGAACTGGGCGCTGGGAACCGTGGGGGTCGACCGCGTCGACTGGCTCGGCTCGTCGACGTGGGCGCCGATCTCGGTGATCATCGTGAACTCGTGGAAGACGATCGGGTTCTCGATCCTCGTCTACATCGCCGGCCTGCAGGCGATACCCGGCGAACTGCGCGAGGCGTCCATCATGGACGGTGCCAATGCGTGGACCCGGTTCTGGCGCATCACGTTCCCGCTCCTGTCGCCGACCATCTTCTTCCTCGTGGTCATCAACACGATCAACTCGTTCCAGATCTTCGCCGAGCCAAGGGTGCTGACCCAGGGCGGGCCGGGCGACTCGAGCCGCACGATCGTCGAGTACCTGTACGACCGCGCCTTCGGCGACTTCGACCTCGGCTACGCCTCGGCAATCGGCATCACGTTCATGCTCGTGCTGATCGTGCTCACCGCCATCCAGTTCCGCCTGTCGCGCAGATGGACGTTCTACGAATGAAACGGATCCCCACGTTCGTCATCCTGGCGGTCGCCGCGTTCGCGATCGCCGCGCCGTTCCTCTGGATCTTCCGGGGCGCGCTGTCGGCGTCGGACGCCGAGCTGTACCGGCTCCCGCCGACGTTCACCGCCGGCAACCTCACCGCCGGGAACTTCGGCAAGGTGACCGACCAGGTGCCGTACTTCCGGTTCTTCGCCAACTCCATCATCGTGTCGACCACCGTCACCGTCGCGCAGATCGTCACGTGCGCCACGGCCGGATACGCGTTCGCCCGCCTGAAGTTCCGGGGTAAGGGAGTGCTGTTCGCGGTCGTCATCGGGTCGCTGATGATCCCGATCCAGGTGACGATCGTGCCGCTGTTCCTGGTGATGTCGAAGCTCAGCCTCACCAACACGCTGTGGTCGCTGATCCTGCCGGGCATCTTCAGCGCGTTCGGCATCTTCCTGCTGCGCCAGCACTTCCTCACGCTGCCCGCACAGCTGGAGGAGGCGGCGCGCATCGACGGCGCCGGTCACTTCCGCACGTTCACCCGGATCATCCTGCCGTTGAGCGGACCGTCGGTCGCGACGCTCGGCATCCTGTGCTTCACCTACTGGTGGAACGACCTCCTGCTGCCGTTGGTGATGATCAACGACACCGGGAAGCAGACGCTGCCGGTGGGCCTGGTCCTGCTGGCCGGCCGCTTCTCCACCGGCTCGCTGGGCACGATCGCGGCCGGCATCACGATGGCGATCGTGCCGGTGCTCGTCGTGTTCCTCATGGCGCAGCGGTACATCGTCCAGTCGATCGCGTCGAGCGGACTGAAACTGTGAACTCTCTCCCGTGGTTGGCCCGGCGCGGCGCCGAGCTGTGCTGGCACGAGCTGCCGCGCACGCTCGCGGCGGGGCTGCTCGTCGCGCTCTCCGCGCTGCCGCTCGCCGTGGCCGCCTCCGCCGGCGCGCCGGCGTGGATGGTCGCGCTCACGCTGGTCCCGTTGGCCCTTGCCCTGACCGGGCTCGCGCGGTTCGCGGCGGTCGTGGCCCGCGGTGACGCGGCCCGGCTGTCGCTGCTGTGGCGGGTGGACCCGGTGCTGGCGGCCGTGACCGCGGCCGGCGTGGCACTGTGCGCCGCACTGTTCACTGTGGACGGTCTGCGGTACGCGGGCGCCGTCGGCGCGGCGGCGCTGCTGTTCGTGCTGCCGTCGGCGTTCGCGTACGGCGCGGTGCGCGACCGGACGGGGCTGGAAGCGTTGCGGGGCGGGCTGATCCTCGCCGCGGTGCGCCCCGCGTGGGCGCTGACGCTGGCCGCCCTCGGATGCCTCGGCGGCTTCGCGGTGGCGGCGTCCGGTGGCGTACTGCTGCCGGTGGTTCCCGCGCTGCTGCTGACGATCGCCGCCACGCAGACCGCGGAGCTCCTCGACCGGGTCGACGAGATGCAGAACAGTTCGTGACAGAGGTACCCACGCAGGCGGTGACCATCTACGAGGTCGCGGCCCGGGCCGGCGTCTCTCCCGCGACCGTGAGCCGGGTCCTCAACGGGGCGCGCGTCTCGGCGGAGTCGACGAGGCTCGTGCGGACGGCCGCCGCCGAGCTGGGCTTCACGCCGAACCGCACGGCCCGGCGACTGCGCGGCCGCACCTCGGCGGTGATCGCGTTGCTGATCCCCGACATCGAGAACCCGTTCTTCACCGCCCTCGCCCGCGGGGTCGAGGACCGCGCCCGCGCCGCCGGCTACTCGGTGGTGCTGTGCAACACCGACGAGGACCCCGCCCGCGAGTCGACGTACCTGGCGATCGCGCTCGCCGAGCACATGGCCGGCGTGATCCTCGCGCCGGCCGGCGACGTCAGCGACATCGGGGCGCTCGTCGCCAGCCGCCGGCCGGTCGTCGCGGTCGACCGCGGGCTGGCGCGGCTCGACATCGACGCGGTGACCGTCGACAACCGGGCCGGCGGACGCACCGCGGCCGAGCTGCTGCTGGCGGCCGGGCACACGCGGGTCGCGTGCATCACCGGTCCGCGCGGCGTCGAGACGGCGCAGCAGCGGCTGGAGGGCTGGCGCAAGGCCACCGGCGCCGCCGACGATCTGGTCCGGTACGCCGACTACCGCGTGTCCGGCGGTCGCGCGGCGATGGCCGACCTGCTGGGCCTGGCCGAACCGCCGGACGCCGCGGTCGTGACCAACAACCTGATGGCCGCCGGAGCCCTGGAGGCGTTGCACGAGGCCGGGTTGCGGACACCGGACTTCGGGCTCGCGGTGCTCGGCGACCTGCCGTTCGGGTCGTTCGGGCAGCGCGGCGTGCAGGTGGTGGACCTGCCGGCCCGCGAGCTCGGCGCGGCCGCCGCCGGTCTGCTGCTCGCGCGGCTGGACGGCGACGACGGTCCGGCCCGCACGGTGGTCCTGCACACGGGAACTCTGCGCCCGGGAACTCTGCACCCGGGAGCTGGGAGGATGGCGCGGTGACCGCGTTTGTCGGGGTCGACATCGGCACGTCCAGCGGCAAGGGCGTGCTCGTCGACGGCGACGGGCGGCTGCTCGCCACCGCCGTCCGCGAGCACGAGGTGCGACGGCCCTACCCCGGACACGTCGAGATGGACGGCGAGCTGTGGTGGACGGAGTTCCGCGACCTCGCCGCGGAGCTGACGGCGGCCCGGCCCGACGTGCCGGTCACCGCGGTCGGCGTCAGCGGGATGGGACCCTGCGTGCTGCTCACCGACGGGCACGGAACCCCGCTGCGGCCGGCGATCCTGTACGGCGTCGACACCCGCGCGACCGCCGAGATCGACGCGCTCACCGCGGAGCTCGGCGGCGCCGACGCGATCCTGGAGGCGTGCGGCTCGGTGCTGTCGACCCAGGCGGTCGGACCGAAGCTGCGCTGGGTCGCGGCGCACGAGCCGCACGTGTGGGCGCGGGCACGCCGGCTCTTCATGCCCGCGTCGTGGTTGGCGTACAAGCTGACCGGACGGTACACAGTGGACCGCCACTCGGCCAGCCAGTGCACGCCGATGTTCGACCGGCACACCGGCGGCTGGCACGCCGACTGGGCGCCGCTCCTCGCGGAGAGGCTCGAACTGCCCGACCTGTTCTGGTCCGACGAGATCGTGGGCGTCGTGCGGGAGCCGGTCGCCGGGATCCCCGCGGGCGTCCCGGTGGTCGCCGGGACCATCGACGCGTGGGCCGAGGCCGTCAGCGCCGACGCGCAGAACCCCGGCGACCTGATGCTCATGTACGGCACCACGATGTTCCTGATCGCCACCGGTCGGGAGGCGTCGACGTGCCCGTCGATGTGGGGGACGGTCGGCGCGTTCCGCGGCTCCACCAACCTCGCCGGCGGCATGGCCACGTCCGGCGCGCTCACCGGCTGGCTGCGCGGCCTCACCGGCGCCGGCTACGCCGACCTGCTCGCGGAGGCGCGGGCGTCCGGTCCGGGCGCGCGCGGGCTGCTGATGCTGCCGTACTTCGCCGGCGAACGGACCCCGGTCCTGGACCCGGACGCCCGCGGCATGGTCGCCGGCCTCACGGTCGGCCACACGCGCGGAGACCTGTACCGGGCCGCGCTGGAGGCGACCGCGCTGGGCGTGCGGCACAACGTCGAGGTGCTGCGCGCCGCCGGCGCAGGGGTCGACCGCGTGGTGGCCGTCGGCGGTGGCACCCGCGGCGGCCTGTGGACCCGCATCGTCAGCGACGTCACCGGGCTCGCGCAGGCGGTGCCGACCGTGACGATCGGCGCGAGCTACGGCGCGGCGTACCTGGCCGCCCGCGCCACCACCGGCGCCGACATCGCCGCCTGGAACCCGCCGGCGCACACCGTCGAGCCCGATCCGGCGAACCGTGCCGGCTACGACGAGCTGTACGCCCTCTACCGCGACCTGTACCCCGCCACGAGAACCACCGCCCACGCGCTGGCGGCCCGTCAGCGGGCCGCCGCCGACCTGTAGGAGACACCCGTGACCTACGCGTTCCCCGCGCCCACCGAGCGCCCCGCCGCCGAGCCGAACACCGCCTACCTCATCGCGAGCGGCGACCTCCGCCCGAGCGCCAACATCGCCGGCTGGCCCACCCAGGAGCGGATGGAGGCGGCCGTCACGGCCGTCTTCGCCGACCTCGGGTGGACCGTGAGGCGCGCCCACGACGTCGACCCCGGTGCGGGGCACGGGTTCATCTCCAGCCAGCGCATGGGCATCGAGGTGTTCAAGCGGATCCCGCCCGAGGCCCCGCTGATCGTGGCGGAGGCCGTGTGGCAGTACTCCCACCACGTCCTCGCGGGGCTGCGCACGCACCGCGGGCCGATCCTCACGGTCGCGAACTTCGCCGGTGACTGGCCGGGCCTCGTGGGGCTGCTCGGGCTCAACGCGGGAATGGCGAAGATGGGCGTGCCGTACTCGACGATCTGGAGTGTCGACTTCACCGACGACTGGTTCCGCGACGGCATCCGCAGCTGGGTCGAGACCGGACGCATCGAGCACGACCAGTCGCACGTCCGCGACGTGCCGGCGGTGACGGACGGACCGGAGCGCGACCTCGGCGTGGCGCTGGCCCGGCAGCTGCGCGACGACAAGGCCATCATCGGCGTCTTCGACGAGGGCTGCATGGGCATGTACAACGCCATCATCGACGACGAGCTGCTGAACCCGACCGGCATCTACAAGGAGCGGCTGTCGCAGAGCGCGCTGTGGGCCGAGATGCAGCGCGTGCCCGACGCCGAGGCCGACGCGGTCGGGGAGTGGCTGCGCGCCAAGGGGATGACGTTCCGGCTCGGCACCGACGAGGCGACCGAGCTCACCGAGGCGCAGCTGCGGTGGCAGTACAAGATGTACATCGCCGCGCTGCGGATCAGTGACGACTTCGGGCTCGACGCCGTGGGGATCCAGTACCAGCAGGGCCTGAAGGACCTGTCGCCCGCGTCGGACCTCGCCGAGGGTCTCCTCAACAACGCCGACCGCCCGCCGGTGACCTCGCGCGACGGTTCCCGCGTGCTGTGGGACGGCGTGCCGCTGCCGCACTTCAACGAGGTCGACGAGGGCGTGGCGGTCGACTCCCTGGTGACCAACCGCATCTGGACCGCGATGGGCCTCGACCCGGCCACCACGCTGCACGACGTGCGGTGGGGCGAGGAGTACGACGGCCGGTTCGTGTGGGTGTGGGAGATCTCCGGGTCGGTGCCACCGTCGCACCTGGACGGCGGCTACGCCGGCGCGGTCGGCTGGCGGCAGGACCCGGTGTACTTCCCGCTCGGCGGGTCGACGATCAAGGGCGTCTGCCGGCCCGGCGCGGTGGTGTGGAGCCGCGTCTTCGTGCAGGGCGGGGCGCTGCACGTCGACCTGGGCCGGGCGACGGCCGTCGAGCTGCCCGCGGAGGAGACCGAGCGCCGCTCGAAGGCCACCACGCCCGCGTGGCCGATCATGCACGCGGTGCTGCACGGGGTCGACCGCGACCAGTTCATGGCCAGGCACAGGGCCAACCACCTCAACGTCGCCTACGCCCCCGACGACGAGACCGCCGACCGGGCCCTGGCCGTCAAGGCCGCGCTGTTCGCGGAGCTCGGCGTGCACGTGCACCATTGCGGAGTCTGACCGGCCCACCGGGCCCGGTGACGGCGTCGAGCAGCGGACCGTCGTGGGCCCTTCCCGCCCGCCGGGGCGGACTCAGCGGACGAGGCCGGCCCGGTGGGCGAGGATCGCGGCCTGCACGCGGTTGGTCAGCTGGAGCTTGGCCAGCAGCCGGCTCACGTGGCTCTTCACGGTGGCCTCGCTGAGGTGCAGGCGCCGGCCGATCTCGTTGTTCTGCAGGCCCTCGCCGACGGCGGCCAGCACCTCGCGCTCCTTGTCGGTGAGGACCCCGATGCGGCGCAGCGCCTCGCCGCGGTGCGGGTCCGTGGGCTCGGCGAACCGGTGCAGCAGGCGCCGGGTCACGCGCGGGGAGAGCATGGCGTCGCCGGCCGCGGCGCTGCGTACGGCGCCGACCATCTGGTCGGCGGTGGCGTCCTTGAGCAGGAAGCCGACCGCGCCGTGGCGCAGCGCCGTCTCGACGTACTCGTCGAGCTCGAACGTGGTCAGCACCACGACCTTGGGCGGGTCGGGGAAGCGGGCGAGCGCGGCCGTGGCGGCGAGGCCGTCGGACCGGGGCATCCGGATGTCCATCAGCACGACGTCGGGTGCGGTGTCGCGCGCCTGCCGCACCGCGCCGTGGCCGTCGTCGGCCTCGCCGACGACCTCGATGTCGTCGTAGGCCGACATGATCGTCCGCAGCATGGCGCGCACCATCCACTCGTCGTCGACGATGAGGAGCCGGATCATGCCGGCATCCGGGCGACGACCTCGAAGCCGCCGTCGGGCAGGCGCGCGGTGCGCAGCGTCCCACCGATGAGCCGGACCCGCTCGCCGGCCCCGAGCAACCCGTGACCGCCACCCGCCGCCCCTGGGGTCTCCCGTGCGGCGCCCGGCCCGTTGCGGACCACGACCGTGAGGTCGGCGCGGTCACGGCCCACCCGCACCGTCGTGCGCGCGGTGGGCGCGTGCTTGTGGACGTTCGTGAGCGCCTCCTGCACGACCCGGTACGTCGCGTGCTCCACGAGCGGCGACACCGGCTCACCGTCCACAATGGACAGCTCGACGGCGAGCCCCAGCGCGCGCGACCCGTCGACCAGCTCGCCCAGGTCGGCGATTCCCGGCTGCGGCCGCAGCGGCACCGCTCCGCCGTCGCGGAGCACGCCCACCAGGGTGCGCAGCTCGGCCAGCGCGGTGCGTCCGATGGTCTGGATCTGGCCGCCGATCCGTACGGCGTCGCCTCCCCGCGCGGCCTCCAGCGCCGTCGCGTGCAGGACCATCAGCGAGACCCGGTGCGTGACGACGTCGTGCATGTCGCGGGCGATCTGCGCGCGCTCCTCGGCACGCGCCCGGTCGAGGCGCAGCCGTTCCTCGTGGAGGTTGCGGCGCGCCCGCTCCTCGAGGGTGGCGACCAGTTCGCGCCGCGACGCCAGGTACATCCCGGCGAGCACCGGCACGACACACATGACCAGCCCGATGGGGAGCGTGGCGTCGGCGCCGTACGCCAACCACATCGGGGTCGACACGGCCGCGACCATCACGGCGGTGAGCGCCGCCCGCAGCCGGGC
Organism: Virgisporangium ochraceum; assembly: GCF_016863655.1. Taxonomy (GTDB): domain Bacteria; phylum Actinomycetota; class Actinomycetes; order Mycobacteriales; family Micromonosporaceae; genus Virgisporangium; species Virgisporangium ochraceum. Next base: position 139,549 of record NZ_BOPH01000022.1, on the reverse strand, counting down.
CGGGCCGACGTACGCGCCGACGGCGTACTGCGCCACGGGGATCGCGGGCCACGCGCCGGCGACGAGCCACCCCAGCACGGCACCGGCGTACACCAGCGCGGGACGGGTGCGCCGCACGAGAACGGCCAGCGCTGTCGCGGTCCCCACAACGGCGGTGACCACGATCGGCGCCCGCCGGTCGACGACCGGTGACCCCTCGAACAGCCCGGACTGCAGCGCCGGCAGCACCCCGGCGAGCAGACAGGGCACGGCGAGCGCGCCGTCGACCAGCCGGGCCCTGACCATGTGGCGAGTCTAGGCGCGTTCCCCGTGTCTGCCCTCCGCCGATGGACTCAGCCGAAGGTCGTAGCCGGCCGCGCGACGGGAGACCTTGGATGGACCGCCGGTGGTTCCTCCGCCGGATGCGCGGCGCCGGCCGCCGACCCTAGCGTCGACGCGTGACCCCTCGCCGACTCCTGTGGACTTTCGTCGCCTTTGCCGCTGTCGCCACCGGCGTGCTCCTCGTCGCCGGCGGACCGGCGTTCTTCCGCGTCCTGGGCGTCGTCGGGTACGCGGTGGGCGCCGTCCTGTCGGCGGTCGCCGCCCGCCGGTGGGACGGGCGCGGCCGCCGGATCGCGATCGTCACGCACCTGGCGCTCGCGCCGCTGCAGTTCGTGTTCAGCGTCGGCAGCTCGGTGACGCTCGTCGGCATCGTGGTCTCGCTGCTGATCCTGGCGCGCGCCCGGCCGCGGTTCCCCCGCATGGCGCCGCGGACGCGCCGCGTGTGGCTCGTGCTGCACGTCGGTGTCAGCGTCGGGTGGCTCGGGGTGGCGCTCACGATGACGGTGCTGGCCCTGATCGGCCAGCTGGCCGACTCGCACGCGATGCGCCACGGCGCCTACGAGGTGCTGCACGTCGTCGACCTGGCGGCGGCGATCCCGTCGATGGCGCTGTCGATCGTCACCGGGCTCGTGGTGTCGCTCGGCTCGAAGTGGGGCCTGGTGCGGTACCGGTGGGTGCTCACCAAGTTCGTCATCTCCCTGAGCATCCCGATCGTCGCCGGCACGGTCGAGAACGCGCTCGCGGACGAGCTGGCCGCCCGCACGGCCGACCCGGCCGCGGTCCCCGGCGGCACGGCGGCGGCGTTGACGGCGTGCCTGGCCGCGTTCACGGTCGCGTTGTGGGTCGCGACGGTCCTGTCGGTCGTGAAGCCGTGGGGACGCACGCGATGGGGGAACCGGGCGCTCGCCGCGCAGGCCCGGCCGGCTAGCGCTCCCGGAGCTGTCGGCGCAGGATCTTCCCCGAGGCAGCCTTCGGTACCGCGTCGATGAACTCGACCTGCCGCACCTTCTTGTACGGCGCGACCTGCCCGGCCACGTACTCCATCACGCTCTCCGGGCTCACCTCCGCGCCCGGCATCGGCACCACGAACGCCTTCGGGACCTCGTTGTTCTCCTCGTCGTACACGCCGATCACGGCGGCGTCGGCGATCGCGGGATGGTTCAGCAGCACGGCTTCCAGCTCCGCCGGCGCCACCTGGTAGCCCTTGTACTTGATGAGCTCCTTGACGCGGTCGACGATGAACCAGTTGCCGTCCTCGTCGACGCGGGCGATGTCGCCGGTGTGCAGCCAGCCGTCGGCGTCGACCATCGCGTCGGTGTCCTCGGGCCGGCCGAAGTAGCCCTTCATCACCTGGGGTCCGCTGATCCACAGCTCGCCGGGCTCGCCGGTGGCCACGTCGGCGCCGGTCGCCGGGTCCACCAGCCGGGCCTTCGTCGAGGGGAACAGATGACCCACGCAGGCGACCGGCTCGTCGAGGTTGCCGTCGACGTGGATGTGCGTGCCGGGCGACAGCTCGGTCATCCCGTACGCCTGCCCGATCTCGACACCGAGCCGGTCGGCGACCGCCTTCTGCAGCCCCGCGTCGAGCGGCGCGGCGGCGCAGATGATGCGCCTGAGGTTCGACAGGTCGAGCTTCGCCACCGCCGGGTGCTTCGCGAGCACGAGCATCACCGGCGGCGCGATGTAGGCGTGGGTGATCCGGTCGCGTTCGAGGCTCGTCAGGAACGCGTCGAGGTCGAACCGCGGGTGCACGTACACCGTCGCGCCGCGCATCAGCGCGTTGTTGAGCAGCACCGCCATCCCGTAGATGTGGAAGAACGGCAGGATCGCGATGATCCGGTCGCCCTCCTCCACCCGGTGGAGGTCGGTGAGCTGTTCCAGGTTCGTGGAGATGTTCCGGTGCGTGAGCATCACGCCCTTCGGCGTGCCGGTGGTGCCGCTCGAGTACGGCAGCACCGCGACGTCGGTCGCGGGGTCGAGGTCGGAGGGCGGCACCTCTCCATCGCGCAGAAGGCTCAGGATGGACCGGTGACCGGCGGCCTCGTCGCACACGAGCACCTCGATCGCGCTGCCCGTGCGGTCCCGCACGATCTCGACAGCGCCGTTCGCGGCCGCGAGCAACGGCGACACCGTCACCAGGATCCGGGCGCCCGAGTCGAGGAGCTGCTTGGCGATCTCCGGTGCGGTGGCGAGCGGCGACAGGGTGGTCACGGTGCCGCCGGCGGTGGTCGTCGCGTAGAAGACCACAGGGAAGAGAACCGTGTTCGGCGAGTGCAGCGCCACCACGTCCCCCTTGCCGATGCCCTCGGCGGCGAGCCCCGCCGCGAGCCGCTGGACCAGCACGGCCAGCTCGCCGTACGTGATCGTGCGCCCGCTGACCGTGTCGACCAGGGCCGGCGCCGACCCCCGACGGGCCGCCTGGCCCAGCACCCGCGCGTGGATGGCCTCGTCGACCACCGCCACGTCCGGGTACCTGCTGCTGTAGACCACCGGTCCTCCGTTGGCATCGTCGGTACTTCGGTGCCGGTCAGCATGATCGGCCGGGCTGCGGGGGTCAAGCGGTCGGCGGGTGGTAAACCGGTCGTGCGTGCGGCCCGACCGGGCGCACGCTGTTCCGATGCTGTTGACTGTCGCCGGCTCGATGTGCTCCGGGAAGAGCACCGCCGGCCGGGCCTGCGCCGACCTGCCCCACCTCGCCGTGCACGACTTCGACGAGATCGGTGTGCCCGACGGCGCCGACCTGCGCTGGCGCCAGCGCTCCATGGAGCAGTGGCTGCGCCGGGTGCTGGAGTACCAGTCCGCCGGGGTCGACGTGCTCCTGCTGGGGCAGTCGCCGCTGGGCGAGGTGCTCGCCACCCCGTCGGCGGTCCACCTCGACGGGCTGGCCGCCGCGCTGGTCGACGTGGCCGACGGCGAACGGCTCCGCCGCCTGGAGGCCCGCGACCCCGGCCGCTGGGACGACGCCGCCAGGCGGGCCTGCGTCGGCTGGGCCCACTGGCACCGCGGCCACGCCGCCGACCCCCGTCACCGCCAGGAGGTCATCACGACCGACGCCTGGCCCGGGATGGTGTGGAACCGGTGGACCGCCTGGACCGCCGACGATCCACGGTGGACGGTCACCGTCCTCGACACCACCGACCGCTCGGCGGCCGGATCCGCCGCCGACCTCCGCGCGTGGGTGGTGGCCGCCCGCGCCCACCGGACGGCGTGCTAGACAGGGCGGATGCGGCGGCACGTGGGTCTACAGCTCGGTGGCCCGGTCGCCGAGGCGCTCGACCGGCTGCGGTCGCGATGGGACCCGGTCATGGCGCGGCTCGCGCCGCCGCACGTCACCGTCGTCTATCCCGAGGAGACCGTCGACGCGGGGCTCCTGCTCGACCGGCTCGCCGAGGCGGCCGCCGAGACGCCTCCGATCCGGTTGCGGATCGGGGACGTCGCATGTGACGACGACGGCCGGGGCGGGGTCTACGCCGCCGTCGCCGACCCGACCGGCGGGCTGACCGCGCTGCGCGACCGGCTGCTGCTTCCACCGCAGCGGTTCAGCGGCTACCCGTTCCACACGACCATCGCGCACCCGCGCACCGCCGACGCCCCCGAGGGCTGCTGGGCGGCCCTGCGCGGCCGGACGCTGGACCTGTCCTGCGTGGTCGACGAGGCACAGTGGACGGTCACCGACGACTCCGGCCGGACCGTGCTCGCCACGTTCCCGTTCGAGGGCCGGCCGTCGGGGCGGGTGGCCGTGGCGACCGGGATCCTGGTCGCCGACGGCCGCGTCCTGCTCGGCCTGCGGAGCAGGGACCGGGCCAACTACCCGGGGCGGTGGGACCTGCCCGGCGGCCACGTCGAGCCCGGCGAATCGCCCCGCGACGCGGCGCGCCGGGAGCTGCGCGAGGAGATCGGCGTCGACGCCGACCTCGCCGGGCCGTGGCACCGGATCGTCGACGACACGATCGGGATCGAGATGTCGCTCTGGATCGTCCGGAGCTGGCGGGGCGAGCCGGTGAACCTGGTGCCCCACGAGCACGAGCGGATCGCCTGGTGGGCGGCCGGCGACCTGCCCGTGCTCGACCTCACCCACCCCGCCTACGTCGACCTGCTCACGCGGGCTCTGAAGGGCGTGGCCGCTCAGGGGTCCGCGAACACGGGCCTTGAGCGGCCACGCCCGTGACACCCGGACGCGGCCGCCGTCAGGGCCTCACCTTGTAGAGGACGGCCTGGATCTCGGGCTGGTCGATGTTCGTCTTGTCGTACCAGAAGTAGCCCGTGTCGACGGTCTTCGGCAGCGACTTCCCGTCGATCGCGTCGACGACCACGACACCGGTCTTCCCGCTCTCCTGGATGCCCTTGACCACGCCGATCGCGGAGCCTTCGTTGGCGCCGTAGATGCCCTTCACGTCGGGGTTGGCGCGCAGGATCGACTTGGTGATGTCGGCCGACTTCGATCGTCATCAGGGACCTGGTGAAGGGGTTCCGCACCCGCAACGGCTTCACGACGGTCGTCGACGGCATGAACCTGGAGGTGGCCGACGACGAGTTCGTCTCGCTCGTCGGCCCGTCCGGGTGCGGCGAGTCGACGGTGCTGAACATGCTCAGCGGCCTCGACCGCGACTTCACGGGTACCGCGGAGATCCGTACCACGTCCAAGGGTCTGCCGTTCAGCTACGTGTCCCAGGAGCCGCGGCTGCTGCCCTGGAAGACGGTGAAGCAGAACGTCGAGTTCTCCCTCAAGGCGAGCGGCGTGCCGAGGGCCGAGTGGGGTGACCGGGTCATGCCGCTGCTGACGCGGGTGGGCCTCAGCGGGTTCGAGAACCACCACCCGCACCAGATCTCCGGCGGCATGCAGCAGCGCACCGCGCTCGCCCGGGCGTTCGTGCTGCACGCGCCGGTGCTGCTGATGGACGAGCCGTTCAGCGGCCTCGACGAGTTCACCGCCCGGAGCCTGCGCCAGCTCCTGCTCGAACTGCGGCAGCAGGAGACCAGCACCGCGTTCGTGTTCGTCACGCACACCGTGTTCGAGGCGGCCGTGCTCTCCGACCGGGTGGCGCTCATGTCGAACCGCCCGTCCACCGTGCACCGGATCATCGACGTCGACGTGCCGCTGCCGCGCAGCTACGACGACCCGCGGCTGTTCGACGTCAGCCGCGAGCTGACGCACGAGATCCTGGCGTCCATGAAGGACACCCAGGGGCTGTCGGTCGACGAGGCGGTCGCGCGCTGATGGCCACCCTCACCCCGCGGCTGCCGGTGGCGTTCGCCGCCGGTGCCGTGCTGCGCACCCCGGCCCGCACGCTCACCGAGGCCGAGTTCTCGGCCATCATCAACGCGTCGTGGGAGAACGGCCCGCTGCACACCGACGCGGAGTACACGCGCGGCACGGTGTTCGGGCGTCCCATCCTCGGCGGGCCGTGCCTGGTCGCGGTCACCGCCGGGCTCACCTCGACCACGATGTACGCCGCCTGGAACGCCGCCGGGCTCGACTGCCACGCAGCGCTCGGCATCGACGAGGTCCGGTACGACAGGCCGGTGTTCGCCGGCGACACGATCCGGATCGAGATCGAGGTCGCCGAGTTCCACGAGACCCCGAAGGGCACGGCCTGGTTCGGCAGGGTCCACGACACCGTGCTGAACCAGCGCGACGAGACCGTGCTGCGCATGAAGCGCAGTTATCTGCTGCGGCCGCTTCCGGTTGCGCCGTGAGCGCCATGTCGACGGTCTGGACGGCGGTGCAGCAGCAGCGGTCGGCGGCCGAGGCGTTCGGCCTGGCCATGCCCGCCCGGTCCGACGCCTCCGCCGACGCGCGCGGCGGCGCCATGGGCGAGTTCATCCACTGAGGACGGTGCCGATGGACTACGGGATCTTCAGCCACATCGAGCGGATCGGCGAGACGGCCGAGCTGCTGCGGTCGGCCGAGGCCGACGGGATCGCCAGCGTCTGGCTGACCCAGGGCTTCGGGCACGACACGCTCACCGTGATCGGCGCGCTGGCCCACCAGACGGGCCGCGTGCGCATCGGCACGGCGGTGGTGCCGGCGTACCCGCGTCACCCGATGGCGCTGGCGCAGCAGGCGTTGACGACCAACGAGCTCGCGGGCGGCCGGCTCGTGCTCGGCATCGGACCGTCGCACCCGCAGGTGGTCGGGCCGTGCCGGGGCATGTCCTACGAGCGGCCGGGCCGCCGCCCGTCATGGTCTCCGCGCTCGGGCCGGCGATGCTCGCGGCGGCGGGCGCACACGCGTCCGGAACCATCACCTGGATGGTCGGGCCGCGCACGATCCGCGAGCTCACGGTCCCCACGATCGCCGCGGCGGCCGAGGCCGCGCGGCGACCGGCGCCCGAGATCGTGGTGACGGCCGCGGTCTGCGTGACCGACGACGTGACCCGCGCCCGCGCGGACATCGACAGGGTCCTGTCCTGGTACGACGACAAGCCCGCCTACATCGCCGCGATCCGGCGCGAAGGGCTGGAACTGGCCAACGAGCTGGCCATCGTCGGCGACGCCGACCTGGTGCGGGAGGAGATCGCCCGCTTCGCGGCCGCGGGTGCCACGACCTTCGCCGCACAGTTCTACGGCAACTCCGACGAACGGGCGGCAACCCGGGAGTTGATCGGCGCACTCGCTACCGAGAGTGCGGCCGGTTCGACGGATGCCCTACGGTGGGTGTTCGCAACGGAAGGCGCCGGCCAAGAAGGAGCTCCGACGTGACAATGGCCAAGGAACTGGGTGTCACCCGCGTGCGTCCGGCCTACCAGCAGGTGGCCGACCAGCTCCGGGACCGGATCCTGGACGGTTCGCTCACCTCCGGTGACCGGTTGCCCACGGAGATCGAGCTCTCCGAGATCTTCGGGGTGAGCCGGAGCACCGTGCGGGAGGCGTTGCGCGTGCTCGCGTCGAAGGACCTCATCCGGACCACGCGCGGCACCACCGGTGGCACCTTCGTGGCCCGGGTGCAGTTCAACCAGGTCAGCGACTACCTGGAGATGAGCCTCGGGCTCATGTCCGGCGCACAGGACATCACCGTCGACGACCTCCTCGAGGCCCGCGAGTGCCTGGAGGTGCCGGCGGCCGGGTTCGCCGCGCTGCGTCGCGAGGAGCACCACATCGAGCTGATGCGGCAGGCGGTCGAGCGGGAGAAGCTGGCCCGGTTGCGGGGCACCAAGTTCCAGGAGCACCGGACGTTCCACGGCGTCCTCGTCGACGCGACCGGCAACCAGCTGCTGGGCGTCATGTCCGAGCCGCTGTTCCGGGTGCTGCAGGCGCGTACCGCCGAGCACAACATGCCGGCCGAATACTGGTCCCAGATCGACGTCGAGCACACGGAGATCACGTCGTTCGTCGAGGCCGGCTCCGTCGAGGGCGCGCAGGCCGCGATGCGGTCGCACCTGACGACCGTGCGGCGGGCGTACGAACGGATCTGACCCACCGGCTCCACCAGGCCGCCGCACCGCGCTCGTCAGGACCCGCGGACGGCTAAATGACGGCACCCCGGAAACGGCCGGGAACCCTTGCACCGCAAGACTTCCGCTCCGGCGGGGTTCCTTGACGGCCGAAATGTCAGACAAATATCATCGCAGCAGGTCGCGAGGCTTACGAAGGGACAGACTGATGGGGCTCAAGCAGGGCTGGACCGGCCGGTTCTTCGAGGACTTCGAGATCGGCGACGTCTACCGGCACCCGCTCGGGCGCACCATCTCCGAGGCCGACAACACCTGGTTCACGCTGCTGACGATGAACACGAGCCAGATGCACTTCAACGCCGAGTACGCCGCCCGGTCGGAGTTCGGCAAGCCGCTGGTCGTCTCGACGCTCACGCTCGCGATCGCCGTCGGCCAGAGCGTCACCGACCTCACCCAGAACGCCTTCGCGAACCTCGGCTGGGACGACATCAAGCTGCCGCACCCGGTGTTCGCCGGCGACACGCTGTACAGCGAGTCGCTCGTGCTGGAGAAGCGGGAGTCGGGCAAGCGCCCGCACGCGGGCATCGTGACCGTGCGCACCCGCACGCTGAACCAGGACGGCAGGGAGGTCTGCTCGTTCAAGCGGACCTTCTACGTCTACAAGACCGGCGCCAAGCAGCTCGAGGGCATCTTCCCCGAAGGCCCGACGCCGATGTCGCTCGAAAGCGAGAGCGAGTGAACCTCCGTACGACCTACCAGCCCTGGGGCGAGACGCTCGCGGAGCTGGCCGACGCCGGCCGGCGGGCCGAGGAGGCCGGAGCGGAGACGCTGTGGGTCTCCGAGCTGCACCGCAGCGCGACCGGCACCGCCGCGGCGCTCGCCACCGCGACGACCACCGCGCGCGTCGGCACCTCGATCGTGCTGGCGTTCACGCGCAGCCCGATGATCACCGCGCTGGAGGCGCTGGACCTCGACGAGCTGTCCGGCGGCCGGTTCGTGCTCGGCGATCGGCGGGCTGCGCTCCGGCACCGTGAACGCGGCCGTGGAGGTGGCCCGCGGGCTCGGCGGGCCGCCGGAGGCGACGCTGTTCGGTTTCTCCGAGCGCGTCGGTGCCCCGGCGGCGGCGCTGGCGACCGGCGCGCTCACGCACGCCCTGGACTTCGACGACGCCCACGCCGGTGGCCTGGTGCACGCCACCGCCGTGGTGCTGCCCGCCGTCTTCTCGGTGGGGCAGCAGGTCGGCGCGTCAGGTCGCGACGTGCTGACGGCCGTGGTCGGAACGCCCGCACCGCCGTGGCACACGGCACCGGCGGCATCCTCTCGACACACGCCACCGTCGTGCTGGGGGTGGGTCGATGACGGTTCCCGAGCCCGACGACGTGACGCGGGAGTGGTGGGACGCGACCCGCGAGCACCGGCACACCCTGCAGACCTGCGGATCGTGCGGGCACGTACAGCACCCGCCGGAGGCGTTGTGCGTCCACTGTGGATCGATGGGCTCTATGTGGGGAGGCTCTTCATGGATTTCGCTTTCACCGACGACCAGAAGGAGTTCCGGTCGCTGCTCCGGTCCTTTGTGGACCGTGAGATCATCCCCGTCGCGCGGGAGTGGGAGAAGGAGGGCCGGTACCCGACCGAGATCGTCGCCGGCATGGCCGACATGGGCCTGTTCGGCATGACGATCCCCGAGGAGTACGGCGGCCTCGACCTCGACCCGGTGTCGTTCGCGCTCGTGTTCGAGGAGATCTCGCGCGGCTGGATGGGCGTCGCCGGCATCCTCGGCAGCCACTCGCTGGCCTGCCGGATGATCGCGATGCACGGCACCGGGCAGCAGAAGAACGACTACCTGCCCGACCTCGCCACCGGCCGGCGCCGCACCGGGATCGGCCTCACCGAGCCCGAGGCCGGCACCGACCTGCAGGGCATCCGCACCACCGCGAAGCTCGACGGCGACCACTACGTGGTCAACGGCACCAAGATGTGGATCACCAACGCCCGGTACGCGGACCCGTTGCCGGTGCTGGTGAAGACCGATCCCACCGCGTCACCGCGGCACAAGGGCATGAGCATCCTGCTGATCGAGCAGTCGCTCGACGGGTTCACGGTCTCCCGCGACATTCCGAAGCTCGGCTACAAGGGCACCGAGTCGTGCGAGATCGTGCTCGACAACGTGCGCGTGCCCCGCGACCGGCTGCTCGGCGGCGTCGAGGGCATCGGGCTCAAGCAGGCGCTGTCGGCGCTGGAGTGGGGACGGGTCAACATCGCCGCCCGCTCGGTCGGCATCGCGCAGCGGGCCCACGAGCTCGCGCTCGGGTACGCCAAGCAGCGCAAGGCGTTCGGCCAGCCGATCGCCGAGTTCCAGGCGATCCAGCTCAAGCTCGCGACGCTCGCCACCAACCTGCAGGCGGCGCGCCTGATGGCGTACTGGTCGGCCGACGCCGTCAAGCGTGGCCGCGCCGACGCGCAGACCGGCATGGCGAAGATCTTCTGCTCGGAGGTCGCCCTGGAGGCGGCGATCGACGCGATGAAGGTGCACGGCGGCTACGGCTACTCCACCGAGTTCGAGGTCGAGCGGCTGTACCGCGACTCCGTGCTGATGAGCATCGGCGAGGGCACCAACGACATCCTGCGCACCGTCGTGGCCAAGGCGTTGGTCAAGGGCGAGGTGACCGTGTGAGCGTGCCGCCGCGGTCGTACCTGTACGTGCCAGGCGACCGGCCGGCGATGCTCGCGAAGGCGGCCGCCCGTGGCGCGGAGGCGCTGATCGTCGACCTGGAGGACGCGGTACCGCTCGCCGACAAGGCGTCGGCCCGCGCGACCGTCGCCGCGTGGCTGCGGGACGAACCGCGGCCGCGTTCGTCGTCGCGGGTGTGCGGAACACGGACTGGTGGCCGCGGCCGGTCCGGGGGAGAACCGGGTCAGTCGTCGTCGGCGGGCGGGGGGATCATCGCCACGGTCCAGGCCACCTGCACGCTCAGCAGCACCAGGAGGCTGAACAGGATGGCCTCGGTCTGCAACCCGGTCAGCTGGTCCGAGACCACCTCGTGGATGCCGGGAACGGCCGCGACGAGCGTCACCGCGAGATAGAGGGGGAAACCGACGGCGAGCATGAAGACGGCCGCGCCCCGCGACGACGCCTTCTTCAGCACCGGCACCACCATGAGCACCCCGGCCGCACCGGCCACGCCGGCGAGCGTGAACGTGATCCGCCAGATCGCCGTGACCGTCGGCGCCACCTGCGAGACGAGCGACGCGGTGCCGGGCACCATGAACTGCAGCGCCACCACGTAGGCCATCCGCCGCGCGGCGCGGTCGCGCAGGTCGACCCGGTCCTGGACAGCGACCCACCACAGGCCGAGCAGCGTGAAGTTCACACCGGCGACGACGGCGTAGAACGCGGCGATGTCCATGTCTGTCCCATCTCGACGCGACCGCACCCCTAGAAGGCGCGGCCAGGACCACTGTGATGCGGGGCGCATTCTGCCACCCCTTGTCACAGGGCGGCACGGTGTGGCGTCCTTTACGCATGACAGATCGGCATCGGGTGGTCATCGTGGGGTCCGGCTTCGGCGGGTTGTTCGCGGCGAAGGCGCTGCGCGGGGCCAAGGCCGACGTGACGCTCATCAGCGGTACGACCTACCACCTGTTCGAGCCCCTGCTGTACCAGGTGGCGTCCGGGATCCTCTCCGAGGGCGAGGTGGCGCCGCCGATCCGCGAGATCCTCAAGAACCGGCGCGACATCGACGTGCGGCTCGGCTGGGTCACCGACGTCGACGTGGCGGGGAAGATGGTGGTGGTCAACTACCCCGACGGGCGCGACCGTTCGGTGCCGTACGACTCACTCATCGTGGCCGCCGGCGCACAGAACTCGTACTTCGGCAACGAGCAGTTCGCGGTGCACGCGCCGTCCCTGAAGAACATCGACGACGCGCTCGAACTGCGGAGCCGGATCTTCCACGCGTTCGAGATGGCCGACCTCGAGGAGGACCCGGAGGCGCGCCGGCGGTGGCTCACGTTCGTGCTCATCGGCGCCGGACCCACCGGGGTGGAGATGGCGGGCCAGATCGCCGAGCTGGCGCACCGGGCGCTGCGGGGCCAGTACCGCAACGCCGACCTCCGCGAGGCCCAGATCATCCTCATCGACGCCGTCGACCGGGTGCTGCCGGCGTTCGCGCCGTCGCTGTCGGAGAAGGCGAAGAAGAAGCTCACGAAGCTGGGCGTCGACGTGCGGCTGAACACCCGCGTGGTCGACGTCGACGCCACCGGGGTCGAGGTGAAGACCGCCGACGGCGGTCAGCGCATCGAGGCGAACACGAAGATCTGGGCGGCGGGGGTCGCGGCGCCGTCGCTGTCGACCCGGATCGCCGAGGCCACCGGCGCGGAGACCGACCGGGCCGGCCGCATCCTCGTCGAGCCCGACCTCACCGTGCCGGGGCATCCGGAGATCTTCGTCGTCGGTGACATGGCCGGCTCCGACCTGCCCGGTGTGGCCCAGGTCGCCATGCAGGGCGGGCGCTACGCGGCGAAGACGGTCAAGAAGCGGTTGGCCGGAAAGACCGACATCAAGCCCTTCAAGTACTTCGACAAGGGCAACATGGCGACGATCAGCCGGTTCTCGGCCGTCGCGGACCTCGGGAAGCTGCACTTCGGCGGGTTCCTGGGGTGGCTGCTGTGGCTGGTGATCCACCTCTTCTACCTGATCGGGTTCAAGAACAAGATCACCACGTTGCTGCACTGGATGGTCAGCTTCCTCGGCCGCGGCCGGTCCGAGCGCATCACGACCGTCCAGCAGATGAACGCCCGCAACGCGCTGAACACCCTCGGCAAACGCTGACCGGCGGCGCGGGGGGACGCTAGGCGCGCGGCCGGACGATCAGCACCTCGCAGTCGGCCCGCCGGACCACCTCGGTCGCGACGGTGCCGAGGAGCCGCTCGGCGATCCCGGTGTCGCGCAGCGCCCCCACCACGAGCAGGTCCGCCGACCGTTCCCGGGCGGTGGCGAGCAACGCGGTGGCCGGGTCGCCGTCGACCAGCAGGGCCGCCGCGACCGTCGCGCCCGCCTGCCCGGCGAGTGAGACGGCCGTGTCGAGCGCGGTGCCGGCCGCCGCGCGCCCGGTGACCAGGCCGACCCGCGTGTCGCCGCCGAGCGTGGCGACGTTGCGCGCCTCGTCGCGGCGCGACAGGTCGCCGTAGGCGCACACGATGACGAGGTCGGCCTCGTTGTGGGCGGCCAGCGAGGCGGCCCGCCAGACGGTCGGCGTGGCCAGCGCCGACCCGTCGGTGCCGACGACGATCGTGCGGTAGTCGGGTTTCGGAGTCATGTCTGCCACCCCAGATCAGTGCGCGCCGGCGGGCATCTGCAGGACGTCGTCGACGTCACGGACGATGGGCGGTTCCTTGATCCAGAACATCGCCGCGGCGGCGACGGCCAGCAGGACGCCGGCGAACGTGATGACGTTGGTCGGGTCGTCGCCGAGGACGTGCTCGAGGATCCAGCCGAACGTGACCGTCTGCACCAGCATGGGCAGCACGATCATCATGTTGATGATCCCCATGTAGACGCCGTACCGCGTCGACGGGATCATGCGCACCACCATGATGTAGGGCACGCCCATGATCGACGCCCAGGCGATACCGAGGCCGATGATCGGAAGGAACAGCAGGTACCGGTTGTCGAGCTGGGCGAAGATCAGGAGACCCACGGCGGCGCACATCAGGGCGAAGATGTGCACCCACTTGGCGCCGCGGCGGCGGGCCAGCGCGACGAGCGGGAACGCCACGAGGAACGTCACGATGTTGTACCAGCCGTTCACCAGGCCCGTCCACGAGACCGCGTCGGCGTACTCGGGGTCGTCGGCGGTGGCGCCGTAGACCGACTGCGCGATCGACAGCGACGCGAACTGCCAGTAGCAGACCATCGCGTACCACTGGAAGAGGTACACCAGGGCCAGCTTGCGAAGCTCGGTGGGCATCTCGACGATCGCGTCCCAGATCTCGCGCACCGCCGGGACGAACCCGCCGCGCTTGGCGCGCATCCGGACCAGTTCCTCCTCCGACGGCGGGATCTCCGACGTGCTCAGCACCGACACGAGCACCGTCGCGATCGAGCACACCGAGCCGAGGATGAACGAACCGACCACCCAGTAAGGGATGCCGGCGTCGGTGGCGCCGCTGATGAGGTTCTGGAAGAAGAACAGGGACAGGTTGGCGAGCGTGATGCCGAACCCGGTGAAGAAGCTCTGCGCCAGGAAGCCCTTGGCCAGCTGCGACGGCGGCAGCTTGTCGGCGATGAACGCCCGGTACGGCTCCATCGCCGTGTTGTTGCTGGCGTCGAGCAGCCACAGCAGCAGCACGGCCATCCAGATCGCGGCGACGAACGGGAACAGGAACAGGCAGATGCTGCACCCGATCGCACCGATGAGGAAGTACGGCTTGCGCCGGCCCCAGCGCGGGCTCCAGGTGCGGTCGGACATCGCGCCGATCAACGGCTGGATGAGCAGACCCGTCACCGGGCCGGCGAGGTTGAGCAGCGGCAGGTCGTGCGGGTTCGCGCCGAGGAAGTTGTAGATCGGGTTCACCGCGGTCTGCTGCATGCCGAAGCTGTACTGGATGCCGAAGAAACCGAGGTTCATCAACAGGATCTGCCGCATGTTCATCAGCGGCTTCTCGCGCACGATCGTCACGTGCTTCGTGGGGGACTGCGTGGCGGTCATGCCGGGTCCCCGGCCAGGTACGTGTCGAGCCGGTCGAGCTCGCGCTCCCAGCCCCGGCCGTGGTAGCCGGCCACCTCCATGTCGTACGGCCCCTGCACGATGCGCACCAGCGTGCCGTCGCGCCCGGTCTTCGTGAACTCGACCCGCAGCTCCAGCGGCGTATCGGGGTCGATGCCGGGATCTCCGGTGATCCGTTGCCGCGCGACGAAGACGTCGGGCTCGAAGTACTCGGTGAACACGGCGTCGGTGGTCACCCGGGTGGTGGGGTCGTTGTCGCGCACCTTGACGTGGTGGTGCCGCCCGCCCAGCCGCAGGTCCGACGTCACCGTCTCGGTCTCGACGTGCCAGCCCGGGCTGCCCCGCCACCGTGCCATCTCGGCCGGCTCGGTCCAGGCGCGGAACACGAGGGGACGCGGGTAGTCGAACTGCCGCTCGACCACCACCATCACATTCGCTGTCATCGATGTCTCCAGCCCTGTGGACGCGCGGCCGGCGCGGTGGGCGGATGGTGCGCGGGACCCGGCAGCGGGCGGAGCTCGGAGCGGGCCGGTGATGCGGTCGCCCTGTCGGAGCTCCGCGGGCGCCGCGGCCACCGGATCGGTGACCCCTGAATCGAGTTAGATAACAGGTTCTACCCGTGCGCCCAGGGTGTCAAGCAGTTGCGTCGATGTATCGTCGCAGGCTAGATCGCCTGTGGCGGAAGGAGATCGCATGCCGGAACGCCCGGCCCGGCTCGTCGACGTCGCCGCCCGCGCGGGCGTCTCCCGCACGACGGCGTCGTTCGTCCTGTCCGGGCGCACCGACATGGGCATCGCCGCGGCCACGGCCGAGCGGGTGCGGCGCGCCGCGCGCGAGCTGGACTACCGGCCCAACCTGATGTCGCACGGGCTGCGCACCCGGCAGACCCGCACCATCGCGCTGGTGTCCGACACCGTCGTGTCCGAGCCCTACGCCGGCCAGCTCGTGTACGGCGCGCTGGCGGCCGCGGCGGCCCGCGGCCACCGCCTGTTCATCGGCGAGACAGGCGACGACCCCGCCCTGCGCGCCGCCACCGTCGACGACTTCCTCGACCGCCAGGTCGACGGGATCGTGCTGGCCGCGTTGTCGACCGGCGTCATCTCCGTGCCGAGGGCCGCGCACGGCCGTCCACTGGTCCTTCTCAACGGGACGGCCGCGCGGCGCCGCGTGTGCGCCGTGCTGCCCGACGAGCGCGGCGCCGGACGCACGGCCGCGCGGGCACTGCTGGACCACGGCCACCGCGACGGCGTGTACCTCGTCGGCGAGCGGGCGCCGTGGCTGTTCGCGGGCCGCGAGCGGCTCGCCGGGATCGTCGAGACCCTTGCGGGGGAAGGGATCGGGCTCGCCGGCACCGTCGACTGCTACTGGTGGCCGGAGCCGGCGTACGAGGCGACCGCGCGTCTGCTCCGCGACGGGGTCCGGCCCCGGGCGGTGATCTGTCTCAACGACCGGATCGCATTCGGCGTCTACCAGGCGCTGCAGGAGGCCGGACTCGTCGTGCCCGACGACGTCTCGGTGGTCTCGTTCGACGACTCCGACCTCGCCCGGTGGTTGCGCCCTGGGCTGACCAGCATCGCCCTTCCGCACGCGGAGATGGGACGCCGCGCGGTCGAACTGCTCCTCGACGGCGCCCCGCCCACCGTGGAGCGGATCCCGATGCCGCTGGCCGCCCGCTCCTCGGTGGCGCGGGCGTAAGGCGCTTGCCGGTCGCGGTGGCGTTCGTCATCATCGGTCGATGGGTGTCGTGGGGGACGGAGACGGTACCGGGGTGAGCCGCCGGTGCTGATCGCCAGCCTGACCCAGCGGCCGGAACCGATCGACGACGGCTGCGCGTTCCTCCGTCGGGCGTTGGCCGACGATGGCGTCCATCTCGATGACGACGGTTACGTCCGCACCGACGGCGCATTCGGGAACTGGACGTGGTTCACCGTCGAGGAGGCCCGGGAGAGCTTTCGGGGCTCCCCGTGGTTGGACGTCGACCACGACTGTCCGCTCATCGGGCCGACGCTCGGTTACCTGCTCATCCGGAGCATCTACGGCGATGCCGAGGACTGGGCCGACACGGCGACCGCGCTCGTCGTCGCGGGACGCGGCGTCGTCGCCTCGACCGTCACCGGCGGGTACCACGTCGCGGTGAGCAGGCGGCGGCTCCCGCTGACATCCGTCCTGGGCAGGTACGTGCTGGACAACGGCGCCGCGTGGCTGGAACGGAGCTGGGGCCCGTATCACGAAGCCGTGTCCGCCGAGTTCACGCGCGCGTTGACCGCGGCCGGCCTCGACGGGAGCGGGCCGATCGGCTGGTACGAAGGTGCGGACAACCCGTGGCACTGGCAGACGCCCGACGGCGTACCCGGGGCCGACGGGGACGACCGGCACCGGCTGCGGCAGGTCGAGGTCGACCTGTGGCTGTACGACCTCGACGCCGGGTCCGTCGTGGTCCCGGAACCCGAGGCGGTGCCGGAGCCCGAGGCGGCGCCGGAACCGGCCCCGGAACCGGCTCCCGTTCCGGCCGCCGGGTCGACCGTGCGGCGGCCGGGCACCGACGACGGGGAGCGGCCGAGCCTGTCCGACGCGCTGCGGGCGGTCGCCACCCCGGACCTCTACCGTCGGGCCCGGGAGTCGCCGCGTCCCGACCGACTGTGGCCGACGCGCCCGGTCGATCCGGTCACCCGCGTCGTCGACGAGTTCTTCCGGTTGTGGCGGTCGGAGCCCGGCGAGGATCCCGTTACGTCGGCCTGGACCGCCGACGACGTGGAACGGGCCGAAGCGGCGTGGGGGACGGGTACCGACGTGGCGCGGCACGATCTGGCGGTGCTCAACCACCTCGTCGCCCTGGACGACGCCCGCGACGGAAGGATCTCGATGCCCCGGTGGCGTCGGGCACACGAGCACTGGTTGGCGGTCTGGCGATCGGACTCGTTCTGGCGCCTGTTCGATGCCCGGGTGCGCCGGCTCGGCGGCCACGTGCCGACGGACGACCGGCTCGGCTCGCACCCGGCACGCGAGTTCCGCGCGCACCTGCCGACGGTTCTCGCGACGGTGAGCGCCGCCGTCGCGGTGCGGTGGGCCGAGCGCGGCGCGTCCGACGACGTGGTGCTGGAGCACTGGAGGCTCGTCGGATACGACGGCTTCCCCGACCCGGTCCGGGCCGACGCGCGCCGGGCGGCCACCTACTCGATCGTCGACCGGATCAGGTCACACGTCGACGATCCGGGCCCGCTGCGGCGCGGGCGGGCGGAGGCCATCTTGAGCGCCGGGCTCATGCCAGCGGACGCCGCCCGGACCCTGCACGCCCTGACCGCCCCGCCGCTGCGCACCCTCACGGTGGCCGGTGTGCACGGTCTCGACACCCTGTACGACGCGCTGGCGGTGCGGCTGTTGCGGTACGCGGAGAGCGATGGCTGCCCGGTGGACGACGGCCTGGCGATCGGGCTGACGGCAGCGCAGACCGCACGCGGCGACGACATCAGGCGCCGCGTCACCGCGACGATCGACCGCCTGATCGCCCTGAAGCAGCGCGGCCAGAGCCGGGTCGGGGGGTTCACCGCCGTCGCGCCGCAGCGGCCCGACCCGCCGCCGGGGTTCGGTTTCCGGCCGTGACCGCACCGGCCCCCGGCGGACAGCTCACGCGCGGCGGCCGACCGCCTCACCGACCGCCTCACCGACCGGTTCCGCCGCCGGCGGTGCCGGCGTGCGCAGCACAGCCACCGCCACCACCGCCAGCACCAGGAACACCCCCGCGCCGACCCAGCCGACCCCGTGCAGCGCGCCGGTGAACGCGTCGCGGGCCGTGTCGAGCAGGGCGGCGCCCGTCTCGCCGGGAAGGCGGGAGGCGGTCGCGGCGGCCGCGGTGACGCTGTCGTGCGCCGCGGCGGCCGCGTCGGTCGGCACGCCGGACGGCACCGAGTCCTCGAAGCGGCCGCGGTAGATCACCGTCGCCAGGCTGCCCAGCGTCGCGATGCCCGTCGCGATGCCGAACTCGGCGCTGGTCTCCGACACCGACGCGGCGGAGCCGGCCTTCTCCGGCGGCGCCGCGCCGAGCATGACGCCCATCGTGATGCCCATCGGCAGCGAGATGCCGAAGGAGGCGACCACCAGGCCGGTGACCACGTACGGCACCCCGCCATCGGCCGGCACCACCGTGTGGACCAGCAGCCCCGCGCCGGCCAGCGCCAGTCCGAGGGCGATCACGTCGGCCGACCGGAACCTGCGTCCCAGCACGGGCGCGACCACCGAACCGACGACCATCGCGACGTTCTGCGGAACCAGCAGCAGCCCGGCCTGCAACGGCGTGCGCCCCTCGACCACCTGGAGGAACATGCTCGACACCAGGCTCACCCCGGCCATCACCACGCCACCGAACAGCATCACCGACAGGGCGCTGGTGAACGTGCGGTTGGTGAACAGGCTCAGGTCGAGGAGCGGGTCGGCTGAAACAGCTGATCTGTCGCCGAGGGAGGCGACGAGGGACCGCTGGCGGCGCACGAACAGCCACCCGACCACCAGACCGGCGGTGAGCACGGCCACCGGGGTCGGGCTCACGCCGTCCCGTGCGATCGTCTTCAGGCCGTAGATGGCCGGGAGGATCGCGCCGAGCGAGAGCCCGACGGACGCCGGATCGAGGCGGCCGGCGGCGGTGTCGCGGAACTCCGGCAGCAGGAACGGCGCGGTCGCGAGGAGCAGGACCATCACGGGGACGCCGAGCAGGAACGCCGAGCCCCACCAGAAGTGCTCCAGGAGCAGGCCACCCACGAGGGGACCGAGCGTCATGCCGCCCATGAAGCAGGCGAACCAGACGCCGATGGCCGTGGCCATCTCCTTCGGGTCGGGGAACATGTTGCGGATCAACGCCATCGTCGACGGCATCAGCGTCGCGCCGGCCACCCCGAGCGCGGCGCGTGAGGCGATGAGCATCGCCGGGCTCGTGGCGAACGCCGCCACGAGCGACGCGACGGCGAACGCGACCGCGCCGATCAGCAGCAGCCGGCGCCGGCCGATGCGGTCGCCGAGCGTTCCCATCGTGACGAGGAAGCCGGCGAGCAGGAACGAGTAGATGTCGAGGATCCACAGCTGCTCGGTGCTGGTGGCGCCCAGGTCGGCGCTCAACTGCGGCAGCGCCAGGTAGAGCACGCTCACGTCGAGCGACAGCAGCAGCGTGGGAAGCGCGAGAACGGCGAGTCCGACCCACCTCTGATGTGTGTTCACGTACTCCCGACGAACGGGTCGGGCCGGATACGACAGCGCCCGCCGGAATTATCCGAGGATCGCGTCGAGGCCGCGGTCGAAGAGCTCGTCGTCGCTCCACCCACCGTGGGTCGCGCTGGTCGCGGTCGCTCGCCACGTGCTCTCCGTGAGGGCGGACCCGATGACGAAGTTCGCCAGCAACCGGGTGACCACGGCCAGCCGCACGCCGTCGTGGCCGCCGCGCCCCAGGGCGGCCTCGAGGAACGCGGTGCGGGCAACGACGTTGGGACCGAGCATCGGCCGGCCGATCAGGCCGGGCGCCCACGTGTGCCGCAGCATCGCCGCCCGCCAGCCGCCGACCAGGGTGCGGACGTCGTGCCGCCAGTCGTCGGTGGCCGGCGGAACGGGTACGTCGCCGAAGATGTGGTCGACGGCGAGGTCGAGGACGTCCTCCTTGGTGTCGACGTGCCAGTAGAGCGCGGTGGGCGTCACGGCCAGCCGTTCGGCCAGGCGGCGCATGGTGAGGCCCTCGACGTTGCCGACGGGGACCCGGTGCGGCTTATGTACGACGTGGAGGTCCATCCGGAGACGCGCTAGGCGCCGCCGGGGCGGTGGGCCAGCGCGGCCACCCGTTCGGCGCCCAGAGATCAGCCTACGGAGAGTAGCCGGGTGCGGACCTCGTCGGCCTTCGGGTGGCCGAGGCGCGTGAACGTCTCCAGCGCGCGGCCCCAGTGGCGGGCGGCCCCGGCGTCGTCGCCGGCGACCTGCCGGGCCTCGCCGAGGTTGAGGAGCACCTCGGCCTCCGTGGCGGCGTCGCCGAGCTCGCCGAACAGGTCGACCGCCTCCTCGTAGCACAGCCGCGCCTCCTCGTGGTCGCCGCGGAGGCGGTGCACGTAGCCGAGGCTGTCCAGCGTCGACGCCTCGCCGTGCCGGTCGGCGACCTTGCGCAGCAGCTCCAGCGCCTGCTCGATCTGCTCCAGCGCGCGTTCGTGGTCGCCCAGTCCGGCGCGCACCCAGCCGGCGCCGTTGAGGGCCCGGGCCCACCAGAGGCGGTCGCCGGCGGCCTCGAAGAGCTCCACCGACCGGTCGACGTGGGTCAGGGCCTCCCGGTGGCGGTGCTGGGAGATCAGCAGGAACCCGATGTTGTGGTGGGCGCGGCCCTGGCCCACTCCGTCGCCGATCGACCGGTACAGGTCGAGCGACTGGTCGAGGTGGTGCCGGGCGTCGTCGGGCCGGCCCAGCTGGCTGTAGGTGCGGCCGATCTCGCGGTGCGCCTGCGCCCGACCGGGCACGTCGCCCAGCCGCAGCAGCGCGTCCATCGCGACGGTCTGGGTCGCGACGAGGTCGTGCCACTGGGCGCGCCAGTCGAACCACGTGGTCAGCGTCCAGGCGAGCGCCCAGACGTGCCGGTCGAGGCCGTGCTCGGCCGCCGTGCCGATCGCGGCCGCCAGCGCCGCGTGCTCGGCGGCGAACCAGGCCATCGCCGCGTCGTGGTCCTCGTGCGTGGTGACCGTCGTCCCGGCGGCCGGGTCGTCGAGCGCGATCGGCGACCGGCCGGTGTCCTGCTGCAGCGCGGCGGCGTGTGCGGTGTGCAGGTAGTGGTCGAGCATCCGGACGATGGCCGACCGGCGGGCGTCGTCGGACTCGTGCGTGCGGACCAGTTCGCCCGCGTACGCGCGCAGCAGGTCGTGCAGCCGGTACCGGCCCCGGCCCGGCTCGGTGAGCAGGTTCGCCCGCACCAGGTGCCCCAGCAGCACACGGGCGTCGCCGACGGACACCCCCGCGAGGCTGGCCGCCGCCGGTGCCGCGAGGTCGGGTCCGCCGTGCAGGCCCAGCAGCCGGAACAGTCGCGCCGCGCCGGGGTCCAGCTCGCAGTAGGACCACGAGAAGACGACGCGCGCGTTCGTGGTCGGGTCGCCCCCGTCGAACGCGTCGAGCCCACCGGCGGTCTCCCGGAGCTGGGCCGCCTGGTCGGCGAGCGGGCTCCGCGGCCGGGTGGTGGCGTGCGCGGCGGCGATGCCCAGCGCGAGCGGCAGCCGGGCGCACCGGGCGATGATCTCGTCGACGGCGGCGGGCTCGGCGGCCACCCGGTCGGCGCCGAGCCGGCCGGCCAGCAGGTCGCGCGCCTCGTCGTCGCTCAGCAGGTCGAGCGGCAGCGGGTGGGCGCCCTCGGCGGCGACCAGCGGCGTGAGCCGGTCGCGGCTGGTGACGATCACCAGGCAGCCGGGCGTTCCGGGCAGCAGCGGACGGACCTGCCCCGCGTCGCGGGCGTTGTCGAGCACGATGAGGACCCGGCGACCGGCCAACGTGCTGCGGTACAACGCGATCTGGGCGTCGAGGCCGGGCGGCACCCGGTCGACCCCGAGCGCGTCGAGGAACCCGCGTACCGCCTCGGCCGGTTCCATCGCGGCGCAACCGGGGTCGAAGCCGCGCAGGTTCACGTAGAGCTGGCCGTCGGGGAAGTGGTCGGCGATGCGGTGCGCCCAGTGCACGGCGAGGCTGGTCTTGCCGACGCCGGGCGCGCCCGACACGGCGGAGATGACCACAGTGGACGGTGCCGCCCCCGGTGCGGTGCCGTGCAGCAGCGCGTCGAGGCGGTCGAGCTCCTCCGCGCGGCCGGCGAACCCGCGCACCGCCATCGGCAGCTGCGCCGGTCCCGTGGTCGTCCTGGCAACCGGGACCGCGGCCGCGACCGGCGCGACGGCCGCGCCGCGCTCGACGACCTCGCCCACGAACTGGTAGCCGCGACCGTGCACGGTGCGGATGAGCCGCTGCCCGCGGCCGTCGTCGCCGATCGCCCGGCGGGCGGACTTGATGCGGCTGGTGAGCGCCGACTCGGACACGAACCGGTTGCCCCAGACCGCGTCGAGCAGCTCCTCCTTCGACACGACCCGGTGCCGTTCCCGCAGCAGCATCGCGAGAACGCTGAAGACCTGTGGCTCGACCGGTTCGCTGCGTCCGGCGCACCGCAGTTCATAGCGGTCGAGGTCGAGCACGCCACCCGCGAACTCGAAGATCATTGGATCCAGACTACCGACGGCGGGGTCGCGCGCCCCGGATCGGTCGGAGATTGGACACGTCCCCTACGTCGGGTTGAACTCCCACTCCACCTGCTGCACGAGGCCGAGCGCACTGAACGTCACCGTGAAGCCCTCCTCCACGTCGTCCGGGTCGCGCTCGCGCAGGTCGCGCACGAGACGCTCCATTGTGGACGTCGGTCCGCGCGGGTCGTTCGGCACGCGGATCGCGCGGCCGTCCGCCGACGCCGCGACCTCCACGAACGGCCCGGTGCCGGGAATGGTCTCCCAGCTCTCGCCGAGGTGGTTCTTGGTGGCGGGGCGGACCGTGAGCAACACCGTGTCGCCGCGGACCTGGCCGGAGCTGATCTCCATGAACTGCCGGGAGTCGGCCCACTGCTGCCCCGGCGACGCGTCCGGATCGGCCGGGCCGGACGACGACTGCGACGCCGGCGGACCCGACGCTCCCGCCGACGGCGTGGTCGACGTCGTCGACGGGCTGCCCGCACCGGTGTCCCCGCCGGTACCGGTGTCCCCGCCGGGTTCCCCGCGGTCCAGCAACCGGGGGACGAACAGCGCGGCGGCCGCGGCGAGCAGGAGCACCAGCGCACCGGTCACCGCGAGCCACCGCCGGCCCCTACGCCCCCGGGCCGGTGGCGCGGTCACCGGCGGCGCCTCCGGACGCGGCGCCGCCACCACGGATGCCGGCGGCGGTGCCGGGGCCGTGCCGACGAGGCTGCCCCGCGCGACCGCGAGCTCCGGCTGGTCGATCACCCGGGGCGCGACCCCCAGCGCCCGGTGCAGCAGCGTCGCGACGAGCGGTGACCGGCTCGCACCGCCCACCAGGAACACGTCGTCCACAGTGGACACACCGGCGCGCGCGAGCACCCCGACGGTGACGTCCACCGTCCGGTCGAGCACCGGACGCGCGAGCGCGTCGAACTGCTCCCGGCCGAGCGGCGCGTCGCGATCGAGCAGCGGCAGGTGGATGTACGTGCTACTGGCGCGTGACAGCATCTCCCGTCCCGTGCGCACCTGCTCCCACAGGGCGCGCGCGGCCCGCGCGTCGGCGGGGGAGGCCGGCGCGGTGAGCCGGGCCCAGGCGTCGGGATCGCCGGGCGCGTACGCGGCGCCGAGGTGGTCGACGACCGCCGCGTCGAGGTCGAGGCCGCCGCCGTCGTCGAGGCCGTCGGCGGTGACGACCTCGATGCCGGACGCGGTGCGGCGCACCACCGACACGTCGAACGTGCCCGCGCCGATGTCGTAGACGACGGCGCAGCCGCCGACGGGAAGGTGCGCCCCCGCGCCGGTGACGAAGTGCTGGGCGGCCGCGACCGGTTCGGGAACCAGCCGCGCCGCGCCGAGCCCGGCGATCCGGGCCGCCTCGCGGAGCACCTCCTGCCGCGGTGCCGCCCACGCGACCGGGTAGGTGAGCGTCACCTCGAGGTGGCCGTCACCGGCGACCGTGCGTGCCTCGTCGGCGACGCGGCGCAGCACCGCCGCGACGAGGTGGGTGACCGGTACCTCGGCGTGGCCGAGCAGCACCACGCCGTCGTCGATGCGCCGCTTCGGATAGGGCTCGTAACCCTCCGGCGTGGTGGCGGCCGCGTGGACCGCGTCGCGGCCCGTCAGCAGACCGCCGGACCGGTCGACGCACACCGCCGAGGGCAGCACCGGCGCCCCGTCGAACAGGAGCGGGCGCCCGTCGAGCACGGCGACCGTGTTCGACGTGCCGAAGTCCACCCCGAGCCGGACCCGTGGAACCGTCATCCGCCCCACCATAGACAACGGTCACCAGGCTGGCACTGCGACAGCGTCCGGGTCCACAGTGGACGTTCCGGCATAAGTCCTTGTCCGGCCCGCGCGGTGACCGGTAGCGTCCGTGCGGTCACCAGGGAAGGAAGGTGCTCGATGTCCCGGATGCTCACCGTCGTGCCCGCACCGGTCTCCGCGCAGCCGCGGCCCGACGCCGACTTCGAGGTCGACGCGTCGACAGCCATCGTCGCCGTCGACGGGGCCGGCCCGGTCGCGGAGTACCTCGCCGGCATCCTGCGGCCGGCCACCGGTTACGCGTTGCCGGTCGTGGCCGATTCGCGTCCCGGATCGATCACCCTGACCATCGACGGTGGTGACGGCGATCCCGCCGGGTACCGGCTCGACGTCGAGCGCACCGGTGTCGCGCTGCGCGCCGCCGGCGCGGCCGGCCTGTTCGCGGGTGTCCAGACGCTGCGGCAGCTCCTGCCACCGGCCATCGAGGCCGCCGCGAGAGGCAGCGGTCCGTGGACCGTCGCCGGTGGCCACGTCGCCGACCGCCCCCGGTACGCCCACCGCGGCGTGATGCTCGACGTCGTGCGGCACTTCTTCACCATCGCGGAGGTGCGGCGGTTCATCGACCTCGTGGCGCAGTACAAGGTGAACGTGCTGCACCTGCACCTCAGCGACGACCAGGCCTGGCGGCTGGAGATCCGCCGGTGGCCGCGGCTCACCGGGCACGGCGGCAGCACGCAGGTCGGCGGCGGCCCCGGCGGCTTCTACACCCAGGAGCAGTTCCGCGACCTCGTCGCGTACGCGGCCTCCCGGCACATCACGGTGATCCCGGAGCTCGACGTCCCCGGTCACACCACCGCGGCCCTCGCGTCCTACCCGGAGCTCACGTGCGACGGCGTCGAGCCGCCGCTGTTCACCGCGATCGGCAACGCCACCGGCTTCAGCTCGCTGTGCACCGACAAGGAGGTCACCTACCGCTTCGTCGACGAGGTCTTCGCGGAGGTGGCGGCGCTGACGCCCGGCGGGTTCCTGCACATCGGCACCGACGAGACGCACGCGACGCCGGAGGAGGGGTACCTGCGGTTCGTGGAACGGGTGCTGCCGCTGGTGGGCCGGCACGGCAAGACCGTCATCGGCTGGCAGGAGGTGCTGCGCGCCGCCGTGCCGCCGTCGGTGGTCGCGCAGTACTGGGGACGCGGCACCGACGACGCGACGGTCGCCGCCGCGGCCGCCCGGGGCAACCCGGTGATCCTGTCGCCGTCGAAGAGCGCCTATCTCGACATGAAGTACACCGAGGAGACCCCGATCGGCTTCAAGTGGGCCGGTTACGTCGATGTGGACAAGGCGTACGGGTGGGACCCGGAGACCGTCGTCGAGGGGCTGCCGCCGTCGGCCGTGCTGGGCGTCGAAGCTCCCTTGTGGACGGAGACGGTCGAACGGTTCGACCAGGTCGAGTACATGACGTTCCCCCGGCTGCCGGCGATCGCCGAGCTCGGCTGGTCACCCCGGTCGACCCACGACTGGCCCGACTTCCGGCGCCGCCTGGCCGCGCACGGGCCGCGGCTGGCGGTGCAGGGCGTCAACTTCCACCGGTCGGCGCTGATCCCGTGGGAAGAGCAGATCCCGTGGGAAGGCTAGCCAGCACCCGCGCCAGCACGGCGTCGGGCGTGGCCGACTGGTCGGCGCTGTCGTAGCCGCCCGCGGTCACCGCGACCGCGAGGTCGAGATCGGGCAGCACGAACAGCCGCTGCCCGCCGTTGCCCATCGCGGAGACCGTCCGATGTGGACCGACGGTGTCGAGGTACCACTGGTACCCGTAGCGCAGCGTGCCGCCGATCGTCACGTGCGTCCGCAACGCCACGTCGAGCCACGACGCGGGGACGATGCCCAGCCCGTCACCGAGCACGAGCTGACCGACGCGGGCCAGCCCGCGCGGGGTCAGCCGCAGCCCGGACGCCGCCGACGGCACGCCGTCGCCGCCGGCCATCCACTCGAACCGGTCGATGCCCAGCGGCGTGAACAGCTCCGCGCGCGCGAAGTCGGCCAGGCCCTGCCCGGACCCCTTGCTGATGAGCCCACCCAGCAGGGCGGACGCTCCACCGCAGTAGTGCCACTGCCGGCCGGGCTCATCGACGAGTGGCCGCTCCAGGACGAACCGGTACCGGTCCGCCGCCAGCTCCATGGCGATCTCGGCGTTCGCCGGGCCCGTGTAGGGCACGCTCTCGTCCCACTCGACGCCGAGCGTCATCGTGAGGGCGTGCCCGACGGTGCGCGTCGCCCGCTCCGGGTCGGCGGCCAGGTCGGGGTACTCGGGGAAGTGCCGCACCAGCGGCTCGTCCGGTGCCGGCACGAGCCCCCGCTCCAGTGCGATCCCGTACAGCAGCGCGACGACGCTCTTCGTCACCGAACGCATGTCGTGCAGGGTGTCCGGCCCGAAGTCCACGACGCCGAGCGGCACCCCCCAGGAGAAGTCCGGCCCGCTGCCGTACCACTCCTCGACGACGGCGTCCCGCCGCGCGACCACCACCCCGTGAACGGAGCCCAGCTCTGTCAGGTCCATGCCGCGACTCTGCACCCTGACACGGGGAGAGGGTCAACCGGCCAGCACGAGCACGGAGTAGTGGTCGAGCCGGTCGACGGTCACGGTCAGCCGGCCGCCACGGCAGGTCGACGCGGGCGTCGACGCGCCGGTCCGGTCGGGGGAAACCAGCGTGACGCGGCGCGGGCAACGCGGCAGGTCGACGCCCACGGTGACATCGGACTGCGGGCGGATGCCCCGGTCGTAGTTGTGGTTGACGAGGTGGACCGTGCGCAGCCCGTTGCTCAGCAGGCTCACCGACACGTTGGCCGCGCTGACCCGTACCGGTTGCGGCGCGTGGGTGGTGTTGCGGTACAGCCGCCGGTTGTCCTTGTAGAACCGGCTGTACTCCGTGAGGAAGTCGAGCATGCCGAGCTGTTCGGCGGTGGGGCTGCCGACGGTGTCCTTGAGGTGGAAGGCCGGGTACAGCCCGTTGGCGTAGGCCTCGGCGCCGAAGATGCGCCAGTAGTCCTTGCGCTCCTCCAGCGGCAGGTTGAGGTAGCTGGTCATCATGTCGTTGGGCCAGTCGATGAACACGGTCACCGGGACGTCGCCGGCGATCTCCCGGCTGGTGTTCTTCAGGTACCGGTAGTTGGCCTGCAACGACTTCGCCCCGTTGAGGTGACCGTCGAGGACCGGCATGTAGTCGGCGCCGCGGAAGTCGGGCGTCTGCTCGTCGGGGTTCCACGGGTACAAGCCGACGCTGTTGAAGTCCACGTACGGCAGCAGGCCGTTGGAGGTGATGAGGATGGGCCGTTTCGCGTAGCGGCGGAGTTCGTCCACCATGGACTTCCAGTACCGGCGCAGGTACGTCGCGGTGAAGCTGGTGTCGCCGGCGTACATGCGGTTCGCGGTCACCCGTCCCCACTCCGGCGCCAACGGGTTCGCGGCGTTCAGCGGGTCGAGGTTGAGACCGTTGGCCTTGAGGTAGGTGCGGTAGTTGAAGTTGCGGGTCAGGTCGTTCGGCGGCACGTCCCGTCGCGGCCGGTTGTCGGCGGTCATGCCGAACCGCGCCGTCCAGTCGGCGGCCGTGTAGCGCGGGTACTTCGCCAGCAGGTACCGGGTGAAGTCGGCGATCGCGTAGTCGTCGAACCCCTCGTTGCCGTTGAAGCCGTACTTCTGCCCGCCGCTGAAGCCGGCGTTGACCTCGTCGAGGTTGATCCCGTCGACGCCGCCGTCGATCTGGATCTTCGCCCAGCCGAGCAGGTAGGCGCGGTACGCCGGGTTGAAGATGTTGCCGCGCCTGGCCGGTACCGGAAACCCGAACTCGTCGTGGGGCACGGGGTCACCGTTCGCGTCGCGCGTCGACATGTCGTCGAAGATCGCGGGGGACGCGAAGTCGTGCGGGAAGATGACGCTCGCCGTCCCGCTGCCCATGAACGCGGTGCCCTGCGCGTGGTACCGCGCGATCTGGCCGAAGTTGTAGTCGGCGGCCTCGTCGCCGTTCGTCGACCACTTGCCGATCGCGCGGATCGTCGTGTCGGGGCGCAGGGTGTAGACCTGCGGGTCCTCCTGGTCCACGTCGGACTGGCTGAACCCGTACACCGCGAAGTCCCGGGCATCGAAAGTTTTGGTTTTCGCGGCCGCGGGCGATGCCGGAACCACAAGGGAGAGAACGAGACCGAGGGACGTCAACCGCCGTCGCATGGGCGGCAGTGTAACCCCAGGTATCGACACTATTCGAAGAATTTGAGACTGAACCCGGTATCGGTATTGGCACCGGGCATGTTGGCACGCCGGTAGGTGCTGTTGCCCCACCACACGAACGTGCCGGTGTACCAGTAGCGGTTCTCCCACGCGTAGGGCGTGCCCTTCGCCACCCCGTGGTACATGAACGGGAACCGCGGCCCGGCCGGCGGGCTCGTGGCGATGTCGCCCCGCAGCAGCACGAACGTGTGGTGGCCGGGCCCGTCGACGTACAGGGTCGGGTCCCAGCCGGCCATCATCGTGGCGCGGTTCGAGCCGAGGACACAGCCGTTGGACTTGTACCAGTCCCACACGTAGGTCGGGTCGCCCCCGGCGCGCAGTCGCAGGTCGGCGAGGCAGTACTGGGAGCTCCAGCTGCCGTTCGCGGAGTAGACGATGTGCAGCTGGCCGTTCGGGTCGCGGATCGGTTCGGGTCCCTCGTTGATGTACGGGTTGCCGACCACGCGCTCCCAGCTCTCCCGCGGCTGGGAGATGACGAACCGCCCGCCGGTGGTAGCCGTCGGGCTCGACATGCGGGCGATGTAGATGTTCTGCTCCACGTTGGTGTCGCCGGCCCAGCCCGACCACACGAACCACCGCTGGCCGTTGAAGTGGAACATGGCGCCGTCGATGGCCCATTTGTCGTCGGGTGTCACGATGCGCGTCTCGGACGTGTAGCCGCTGTCGGGCGTCGCCGAGCTGATCACGTACATGCGGTGGGCGGCACCGCGTCCGGCGGCGAAGTAGATGTGGTACCGGCCGCCGTCCTGCACGATCTCCGGTGCCCAGACCTCACCCAGGTTGCGGTGTCCGACCAGACCTGCCGGCTGGCCGCCGAGGCCAACCCGTCGGGCGAGGACGCCTGCCGCACGTGGATCCCGCCACCCGCCGACTGGGCAGAGATGTACGTGCCACCCACGCGGATCACGCTGGGGTCGGCGGCGCGCAGGCTCGTGCGTCCCAGCGGCACCGGCCCCTCGGCCCCGGCCGGCACCGCCGCACCGAGCCCGGCGAACGCGAGCGTGAGAACGAGAAGACCACGGAAGACCAGCATCGTCACGCTCCTCGGCGGTGCACCGCGACAGCACGGGCAAAGCCGGCGCCCGCCCGCGCCAGAAGCGGCTCCCGCGACCGGGACGGCGAGATCGACCAGTCGCGAGAGCGCTCTCTGAAGCATCACCGGTCAGGCCCGGTCCGTCAATACGTCGACCGTGACGGATGCGTTCGCGGTGGCGACGAGATCACCCGGCGTTCCGGGCGCCGGACCCGGGCCGCGGACAGCGACCGGGCACACAGGAACATCATCGCGCCAGGATGATGTTCATCTGTGCCCGGTCGCCGCCCAGGCACGCGGAAGCGCCGGCGTCACCGATGTGGCGGCAGTCGTTGACAAGCCGATCACCCGGCTCACAGCATAGACGGACATCGACATAACGGGGGATCGGATGGCATCTCGTGCTGTGCGCACCATCGTCGGGTTCGGCGTCGTCGTGGCGGTCGCCCTCGGGTTCCAGGCCGGGCTCCAAGCAGGGGGACCGGCGCTCGCCGCCGACCCGCAGCCGCTCACACTGTTGCACTTCAACATGGCCGGCGCGACCCTCAACAACGGCCAGTACCCGATCATCGGGCGGATCATCCGGGAGGTGCAGGAGCGCCGGCCCGACGTCATCTCGCTGAACGAGGTCTGCGACCGGCAGTACGCGCACCTGCTGATCCAGCTCCAGGCCATCGGCTACCCGATGGTCGGGTACTTCCAGAAGTCGCGCACATTCGTCGGGACCTGCGTGCGCCTGCCCGACACGCGTCACGTCGCCGGCAACGCCATCCTGGTGCGGGGCACCCTCACCGCCGACCAGGGCTACATCTTCACCACCGGCCACGTGCTGCAGGCCCGCGAGTCGCCGTCGGTCAGCGAGTCGCGCAGCGTCGCCTGTGTCAGCGCGGTGCTCGCCGCGGGCGGCCGGTCGGTGAAGGCGTGCTCGACCCACCTCGCGCCGAAGGACTCGGGCCAGGCGAACCCCTACGCGGCGCCCGAGGCCGAGGCGCGCGAGCTGGCGCGGGTGTTCGGTCCGGAGGCGGCCGCCGGGCCGTTCCTCCTGCTGGGTGACCTCAACCTGCTGCCCGGCAACGCGGCGCTGAACAGCCTCTACCCGCCGGCGGGCGCGTTCTCGGAGGTCGACCAGTTCCGGCACTGCACGGCCGGATCGTGCGGCGGGCCGGTGCAGGGAGGCCTGCCCTCACACGGGGAGGGGAAGATCGACTACACGTTCGTGAGCCGGAGCCACTTCACCTTCGCGTACCAGAACGTGCAGATGGTCGACGCCGGCAACTGCGACAGCCACGCCTGCTCCGACCACCGCCTCTTCCGCAGCGAGGTGACGCTCAACCAGGAATCGTGACGCGGCCGGGGAGGGAGCGGCCGGACTCGCCGGCGCGGTTGGTGGCGGTCACCACGAACTCGTAGTCGTGGCCGGGGACGAGACCCGTGGCGACCGCGCTGGTGCCGGTGACCGTCACCCGGGGCTCCACGAAGTCGGCCTGCCCGGCGGTGACGTCGCGCTGGTACACCTTGTAGGTCACCTTGCCCGGCGTCGCCGTCCAGGTGATCGTCGCCGTTCCGCCGGGGCCCGGCGTGGCGGCCACGTTGCCGGGCGGTACGGGCAGCCCCTTGAAGGCGATCGCGCGGGCGCGGGTCCACGGGCCGGCGCCGCCGCCACCGACGGCGCGCACGCGGAACTCGTACTCGTGGCCGTGGGTCAGGCCGCCGACGATCCGCTTCGTCTGCGCCGCGCGGGGCAGGTCGAGCCGGGTGAACTGGCCCTCGCCGGCGGTGACGTCGCGCTTCTCCAGGATGTACCGCCAGGCGCGGCGCGGCGCGGTCCACTCGAGCCAGATCTCGCCGCTGCCCTCGGCGTTGGCGACGAAGTCGCCGGGCGCCTCGGGTGGCGCGACCGTCGCGGTCGCCTGGACCGGGTCGGAGTGCCTGCCCTCGCCGGCGCCGGTCGCGGCGGTCACCCGGTACTCGTACCGGTGCCCGTTCTTCAACAGGTCGACGAGCATCGACGGCTCGGACACCTCGCGGGGAAGCCGCACCCACTGCAGCTGCCCGGCGGTGAGGTCCTTCTGGTACACGCGGTACTGCGCGCCCTGCCCGGCCGCCGCCCACGACAGCTGCACCCGCCCGTCCTCGTCGGGGCGGGCGGCCAGCGTGGTCGGTGGTGCGGGCAGCGTCGCCTGGTCGCGCGCGGCGGGCGGCCACGGGACCTCGACGAAGCGCGGCCGGTACAACCGGGCGTCGGTGTAGAGGTCGGCCTGTTCGAGGCTGTTGACGTTGTACGAGAACAGCAGCCGGCCCTTGTGCGCGAGGTGCGGGTGCAGCGTGGCGTCGTAGACGATGACCGGGCGCTGGTCGTTGGTCTCGGGGACCCGGAACAGCTCCACCGGGTCGGTGAACGGACCGGTGAGCGCCGCGGCCGTGTAGGCGACCACCGACGAGTTCAGCGGCAGGTGCGACTCCATGCTGATGAGCACCCACTGGCCGCCGATCCGGTCGACCGAGAAGCTGGTGCCGACGCCGCTGGCCAGCCGGGCGGAGCGCGCCTCCTCGGGCGACCAGGACGTGCCGTCCCAGAACTCCCACGCGCCGGTGAGCTTGCCGACGGGCACCCGGGCCAGGTGGGCGAACTGGAAGTCGTCGGTGCGCTCCGACCCGTAGACGTACGTGAAGCCGCCATCGTCCACGATGGACTGGCCCCACGCGATGCCGCGGGTGAGCGGCAGCGGCTTCGTGTCGGCCACGGTGAGGTGCGGCAGGGCCAGGCTGACCAGCGACGTGGAGGTGCGCTGCACGTCGAGCACGCCGGGGCCGGTCTTCGCGTAGTGGTTCACGACCACGCGCAGGAGGTCGCCGTCGACGACGGCGTCGCCGACCCAGCAGCCGAGGCCCACCTTGTCGTCGCACATCAGCGACAGCGGGATCGTCGGCGAGCCGCCGTGCAGGGTCGAGGTCAGCTCCTTGCGGGTCTGCACGACGAGGCTGTTGTGGACCATCGCCTGGTTGGCCGGCCGGGTGTTGTCGGCGCCGACCGAGCCGAGGAACGTGTCGGAGAACAGCCAGCCCACCTGGTCGCCGGGGAGGTCGACGGAGACCGTGCGGTCGCCGCCGGTCCAGTGGAAGCCGGGCGCGTCGCCGTAGCGGGTCCACATGTCGTTGAGCTCGGCCGCCGACATGGCCGCCTGTCCCGACGGACCCGCCGACGGCGCGACGCGGGCCTCCGGCGGCGCGTCGGTGCCGGTGACGACGTAGGCGACCGCGCCGCTGCCGAGCACGAGGACGGCGAGGGCCGCCAGCACCAGCCGCAGCCGCCGTCCCCGTTCGTCGGTCACGAAGGGCACGATATCCCGACATCGCCCTCGATCACTTCAACGATTCGGTTTCACTGCCGCCGGTGGCGGTAGTGGTGCACGACGAGCGTCGCCGCGCAGGCGAGCGTGACCAGCCCGAAGCCGATGCCGGCGAGCACGTTCGCGCCGGCGGCCGAGGCGGTGGCGTTGGCGGCGGCGCTGACGATCAGCAGCAGCCACAGGACGGGGCGCAGCATCCCGCCCCGGTCGTCGGTGTCGTCACTCATGCCGACCACGCTATGGAGGCGGGCGGTCGCCGACGATCCCGCCTGCGCGCCGGTCGGGGTACAGCAGGCTGTACTTTCCGTTCCGCGGTGCGGCCGGCGCACCTTCCGTGGCCTATCGTCTGGCCGGGAGGTGCGCATGCCGGTCGGCGAGGGGTCCGCCGCGGTCGAGGCCGCGCCGCGCGGTCGCGGCCGCATGGTGCGGCGGTATCTCCGTGACCGCGTGCGCGTGGCCGTCGATGCCCTGGAGCATCTGGTGGGTGGCCTCGGCACGTCGATCCTGGCGCTCGCGGCGCTGGTGCTCCTGGCCGTGGTGGCGGTCCTGTGCGTGTTCGGGATCGGCCTGCTCATGGTGCCGGCGGCCCTGCAGGTCGCCCGGTCGGCCGCCGACCGGGAACGGGCCCGGCTGTCGCGGTGGGGGTCGCACCTGCCCGGTCCGCCGCCGGTGCCCGGCGGGGTGCGCGCGGCGCTGCGCGACCCGTGGGTGCGGCGCGAGCTCGCGTTCGTCGCCGCCCACGGCACGCTCGGGTTCGCGATCGGCACGCTGGGGCTGGGTCTGCCGCTCAGCGTCGTCCAGTACGTGACGTTCCCGCTGTGGTACCGGGCGCTGCCGCCCGACCTGGGTGGGCCGGGCTTCGTGTACTGGCGGATCGACGGTCTGCCCGACGCCCTGGCCGTCGCGCTGATCGGCGTGGGAATCCTCGCCGTCGCGGTGGCCGCGGGTCCGGGGCTGGCCCGGTGGCAGGCGTCGACGGGCCGGCGGCTGCTGGCACCGCCGCGCGACGTCGACGTGTCGCTGCGCATCGCCGAGCTGACCGCGACGCGCGCGGCCGCGCTCGACGCGCACGCGGTCGAACTGCGGCGGATCGAGCGGTCCCTGCACGATGGTGCCCAGAACCGCCTCGTCGCGGTGAACGTCCTGATCGGTGCGGCCCGGCGGGCCCTCGACCGCGACCCGGCCACCGCCGGCGAGGTCCTCGGCCGGGCGCAGGACGCCGCGGAGCTCGCGCTCGCGGAGCTGCGCACCGTCGTGCGCGGCATCCTGCCGCCGGTGCTCGACGACCGCGGGCTCGCGGGCGCGCTCGCCGGCCTGGCCAACGGGGCCGGGGTGCCGTGCACGGTGGAGGTCGACGTGCCGGGACGCTGCGCCGCCTCGGTCGAGGCGACCGCGTACTTCGTGGTGGCGGAGGCGCTCACGAACGTCACCAGGCACAGTGGAGCGCGCACGGCGGCGGTGACGGTCCGCCGCGAGGGTGAGCGGCTGCTGCTGCGGATCGTCGACGATGGCCGCGGCGGCGCCGACGCGACCCGTGGCTCCGGCCTCGCCGGGATCCGCCGGCGCGTGGAGGCCTACGACGGCCGGTTCGAGCTGACCAGCCCACCCGGTGGGCCGACGACGATGGACGTGGAGCTGCCGTGCGGATCGTGATCGCCGAGGACGACGCGCTGCTGCGCGAAGGGCTGGCCCTGCTGCTGCGGGCCGAGGGGCTCGACGTGGTGGCGACGACCGACGGGCCGGACGCGTTCCTGTCCGCTGTGGACGGTCACGAGCCCGACGTGGCGATCGTCGACGTCCGGATGCCACCGACGCACACCGACGAGGGCATCGTCGCCGCGGTCGAGGCCCGCCGCCGGCACCCGGACCTGGCGGTGCTGGTGCTGTCGGCGTACGTGGAGCAGGCGTTCGCCACCGACCTGCTGGCCGGCGGCGCGGTGCGCCTGGGCTACCTGTTGAAGGAGCGCGTGGGCCGGGTGGAGGAGTTTCTCGAGGCGCTGCACCGCGTCGCCGACGGTGGCACCGCCATCGACCCGGAGGTGGTCGGCCAGCTGCTCGCCCGCAGCCGCCCCGACAGCACGCTGAGCCGGCTCAGCCCGCGCGAGCGCGACGTCCTCGCGCTGATGGCCGAGGGACTGGGGAACACCGCGATCGCCGAGCGGCTGTTCGTCACCGAGGGGGCCGTGCACAAGCACATCCGCAGCATCTTCGCGAAGCTCGACCTGGCTCCCGACGACCGGGCCGACCGGCGGGTCACCGCGGTGCTGCGCTACCTCGACGACACCCAGCGACGCTGACCGATAGGGTGCGCGCATGGGCCTCTACGACACGCGGTGCGCGATCACCGGGATCAGCCTGTTCACCGCCGACGCGGTGATGGTCGGGCTGGACGGCTCCCGTCCGGTCACCCTCGGCGTCGCCGGTGGGTACAACGGCTACGGCGTCATCGAGAACGTCGTCGAGGACCGCAACACCGAGCTGATCATGGCCTACGTCCTCGACCGGGCGCGCGAGGGCCGGATGACGTTCCACCCCGACTACAAGCGGGATCTCGGCGCCCCGCCGCGCGACATCGAGAGCGTGCTCGCCTACTTCGAACGGAACTTCTGCGACTCGTCCGACGAGTACCCGGCGCTGGCGTTGGACGGCCGCCCGATCGTCTACTGCATGGTCTCGAAGCTGGTCTGGGACGCGGTCGGCCGGGCGGTCGCGGCCGGCCGGGCGACGGTGGAGGACATGTTCGCCGACGTGTTCGGCGACTCGCCGGTCGCCGCGGAAATCTACCGGTCCGCGCTGCACGAGGTCACCGACCAGCTCCGGGACATGTACGCGGTCTCCTCCTTCCTGCGCGCGCACGGGCTCGCCTGGCAGCCCCCGGACCTCGACGAGCACGGGATGGTGTACTCCGACGAGGAGGTGGCGGCGTTCGTGAGCGGGGCGAGGGTCCGGTTCGCCGAGGTGCCGGTGGTCCTCGGGGCGCTCGACCGCCACGCCGAGGAGCAGCGCCGCTTCGCGGACGACTGAGTACAGCCTGCTGTACCACGATCGGCCCACAGGCTGGATCGATCATCGACCGGCGTCGCCATAGCGTTCTCCGTGTACGCAGAATCCTTGCGAGATAACGGAGAAACCGATGTCCGTCTACGTTGGACAGACCGTCGAGGCGGCGGTGCGCGTCGAACAGCTCACCCGCACCTACGGCACCGGGCCGCAGGCGGTCGCCGCGCTCGCGGGGGTCGACGTGCAGTTCCACCGCGGCACGTTCACGGCGGTGATGGGGCCGTCCGGCTCCGGCAAGAGCACGCTGCTGCAGACCGCGGCCGGCCTGGACCGCCCGACGTCCGGGCGGGTGTGGATCGGCGCGACCGACCTCACCGGGATGTCGGAGACGAAGCTGACGAAGCTGCGCCGTGACCGGATCGGCTTCGTCTTCCAGGCGTTCAACCTCGTCAACGCGCTCACGGTCGAGGAGAACATCCTGCTGCCGCTGCGTCTGGCCGGCATGAAGCCGGACCACGCCTGGCTCGGCCACGTCGTGGAGCGGGTGGGACTGCGGGAACGCCTGCACCACCGGCCGTCCGCGCTGTCGGGTGGGCAGCAGCAGCGGGTCGCCATCGCCCGGGCGCTGGCGACGCGTCCCGAGGTGATCTTCTGCGACGAGCCGACCGGTGCGCTCGACACCGAGACCGCGGCCGACGTGCTGACCCTGCTGCGAGCGGTGGTCGACGAGAGCCGCCAGACGGTCGTGATGGTGACGCACGACCCGGTGGCCGCCTCGTACGCCGACCGCGTGCTCGTGCTCGCCGACGGCCGGATCGTGCGCGACCTTCCGCAGCCGGGCGTCGACCGGATCGCCGAGCAGCTGGCCTCGCTGGGTCGCCGTCGCGTGGTGGCGTCATGACGCGGCTGGCACTGCGGATGCTGCGGCACCGCCCCGGGTCGGCGGTCGCCACGCTGATCGCGCTCGCCACGGGCGTCATGATCCTGATGGCGATGGGCGCGCTCGTCGAGTCGGGACTGCGGTACGAGCCGGCGCCGGTGCGCTACGCCGCCGCCGACATCGTGGTCGCGCATCGCGACCTCACGGTGACCACCAGGACGTTCGGCGAGGTCCAGACGTCGACGGTGCGGCTGCCGGAGGGCGGGACCGTGCCCGCCGACCTGGTCGGCCGGCTCCGCGCCGTTCCGGGCGTCGCGACCGTCGCGGCCGACGCCACCGTCCCGGTCATGCTGTCGTCCACTGTGGTCGGTGGTCACGGGTGGGGCGCCGCGTCCCTGGCGCCGTACCGGCTCGTCGACGGCGCCGCCCCGGCTGGCGACGACGAGATCGTGGCCGACCGGCGGCTCGGGCTCGCGCCCGGGCAGCGGGCCGACGCCGTCGTCGCCGGAACCGCGCGCACGTACCGGGTGAGCGGCGTCGCCGACGGCCCCGCGGCCGCGGTGTTCTTCACCGACACCCACGCCGCGGCCCTGTCCGGTGGCCGGGTCTCCGTCGTCGGCGTGATCGCCGACCCGGGCGGCGACCGCGGCGCCGTGCTCGCCGCGGTGCGCGGGCTGGCCGACGCGGCCGGCGCGACCGCACACACCGGGTCCGATCGCGGCCTGGTCGAGGGGTCCGACGGGCTCGCCGCCCGGGACCTGCTCATCCAGGCCGGTGGCGCGTTCGGTGGCTACGTCGTGCTGCTGATCGTGTTCGTCGTCGCCGCGACCGTCGGCCTGTCGGTGCGGCACCGCCGCCGCGACCTGGCGCTGCTGCGGGCGGTCGCCGCGACCCCCGGCCAGGTCCGCAAGATGATCATGGTGGAGGCCGGGCTCGTCAGCCTCGCCGCGGCGGCGGTCGGCGTGCCGGCCGGGTTCCTCGCCACCCGCTGGGTGCGGCGCGAGCTCGTCGACCGGGGCTTCGTGCCGGAGAGCTTCCCGTTCAGCGACGGCGCGGTCGCGGTCGCGGCGGCGGCGTTCTGCACGGCCCTCGTCGCCGTGCTCTCCGCGCTCGTCGCCGCCCGCCGGGTCACCGCGATCCGGCCGGTGGAGGCGCTCGGCGAGGTCGCCGTCGAGCCGCCGCGCAGTGGCCGGGTGCGGCTCGTGTCCGGGCTCGTGGCGCTGGCCGGTGCCGGTTCGTCGGGCGCGTTCACGCTCGGTGCCGGGGGACAGGCGGCCCTCGCCGGGGCGATCGGCATGCTGTACCTGTTCGTGACCGCCGTCGGCCTCCTCGCGCCGTGGATCAACCGGGGTGCCGCCCGCGTGCTCGCACCGGTGCTGCGCCTGGTGTGGGGGTCCAGCGGCTACCTCGCGACGGCCAACCTGAAGGCGAACGCGCGCGGCATGGCCGCCGTGCTCACCGCGCTGGTGCTGTCGGTCGGGCTCGGTGGCTCGGTGTGGTTCCTGCAGAACAACCTGGAGCGGCAGACGGTGGCGCAGAGCCGCGACGGCCTGCTCGCCCAGCACGCGCTCGTGGCACCGGGCGGACTGCCGGCGTCCACAGTGGACGAGGTCCGCCGGGTCGCCGGGGTCGAGGCCGCCACGTCGGTGCGGCGCACGTCGGTGGTCGTGAAGTTCCTGGACGCGGCGGAGACGG
This sequence comes from Virgisporangium ochraceum, assembly GCF_016863655.1. GTDB lineage: Bacteria > Actinomycetota > Actinomycetes > Mycobacteriales > Micromonosporaceae > Virgisporangium > Virgisporangium ochraceum. The sequence continues at coordinate 100,892 of NZ_BOPH01000022.1, read as the reverse complement.
TCAGCGCGCAGGCGGTCGATCCGGTCGGCCTGGCGTCCACGATGGACCTGCGGGTGACCGACGGCGACCTGGCCGACCTGCGCGGCACCGACACCGTCGCGGCGTCGTCGATCCGCGCGTCGTCGAGCGGCTGGAAGGTCGGCGACCGCGTGGAGTTCTGGCTCGGCGACGGCACCCCCGTGACGCCGCGGCTGGTGGCGGTCTACGAGCGCGGCCTCGGGTTCGGCGACGTCACGCTGACCCGCGACACGGTCGCCGGTCACACCGCCCGCGACCTGGACGACGAGATCCTCGTCCGGGGCGATCCCGGCGACCTCGCCGCGCGGTTCCCGGGCACCACGCTCGTCGCCACGGACAGCCTCACCCGGCAGCTCGCCGACGACCTCGCGGTCAGCGCCTGGCTGAACAAGCTGCTCGTCGCCGTGATGGTCGGCTACGCCGCGCTGGCGGCCGCCAACACGATGGTCATCGCGGCGCTCGGGCGGCGGCGGGAACTGGCGGTGCTGCGGCTGGTGGGCGTCACCCGCGGCCAGGCGAAGCGGATGGTCCACGCCGAACAGGCCGGGCTGCTGGGGGTCGCGGTCGTGACGGGCGCGTCGATCGCGCTGGCGACGCTCGCGATGGTGGTGAACTCGGTGACCGGTGAGCCGGTGCCGTACGTGCCCCCACTGGGCTGGGCGACGGTGATCGGCGGCACGGCGCTGCTGGCACTGCTCACCACGGTGCTCCCGATCGGCCGGCTGTTGCGGGCGTCACCCATCGAGCACATGGGAGTCAAAGAGTGAGGCGCTACTGGCGGCGATGTAGCTGACGCGATGCGATCGTGGTGTCGTGATCCGCGAGCGGCTCACAACACCACGATCGAGCGCCGCTACCTAGGCCGGGTTGAGTAGCCGGGCCGAGGTGGCGGCGCCCGCGCTTTTCTACGGTCGACAGGGTGATGAGCTTCGTTCGCCAGTGGACCCTGCGGCTGACCAGTGTCGCGCTGACCGCCCTGTACGCGTTGTACCGGGTGCATCCCGCTGTCTGGCGGACGATGGCCCGCAACTACCGGCCGTGGATGGGCCGGTTCGCCCGCCTGCACGCGTTCATGACGTGCCAGTTCGCCGCGCTCGACGTCCCCGCGTACGCCGACTTCCTCCGCCGCCGCGGCTGGACGTTCCGCTACTTCGACCTGTCGACGTACCCGGAGACGGCGAAGGACACCTACGTCAGGGCGTACCCGGAGGAGCAGCGGTGCTGGCACGGCCGGTTCGAGGTGACCGGCAGCGTCGTCGACGAGTCGTCGGGCTCGTCGGGCACGCCGTTCAACTGGGTGCGCGGCCGGCGCGAGCTGAACACGGTCCACAAGAACCTGGCCGGCTACACGACGCTGGTGTTCCCGTCGCGGCGGAGGTTCGTCATCAACGCGTACTCGATGGGCGCGTGGGCCACCGGCACCAACACCGGCATCGCGATGGCGAAGGTGGCCATGGTGAAGAACACCGGGCCCGACCTCGCGAAGATCGTCGACACCCTGCGGCACTTCGGGCCCGGGTTCGAGTACATCGTGACCGCGTACCCGCCGTTCCTGAAGCACCTGCGCGACGCGCTCGACGCGCGCGGTTTTCCGTGGCACGACTACCGCATCAGCGGCCTGGTCGGCGGCGAGGGCATGACCGAGGCGCTGCGCGACTACCTGGAGGAGCGCTTCGCCAAGGTGCGCAGCGGGTACGGCGCCAGCGACCTGACGATCGGGATGGCGGGGGAGACCGACCTCAGCGTGTGGCTGCGCCGCCGTCTGCGCACCGACGCCGGGCTGCGGTCGGCTCTGCTCGGCGCCGACGAGCACCGGCTGCCGATGGTGTTCCAGTACAACCCGCTGGAGACCTACCTGGAGACCAACGCCGACCACGATGTGGTCTGCACGGTGAACTCGACCGCCGTGATGGCGCCGAAGGTGCGCTACAACATCGGTGACGAGGGGCGGCTGTGGTCCTTTCCCGAGGTGCTCGCGGCCCTGCCGCCGTCGCTTCGACCGGAAGCGCTGCAGGCCTGGATCTCCGACAGGATGCGCCTGCCGTTCCTGTTCCTGTTCGGCCGCCGCGACAGCACGGTGTCGTACATGGGCGCCAACATCTACCCGCAGGACGTCGAGTACGGCCTGTACGAGGGGAACCCGCACGCGCACCTGATCGCCGGGTTCTGCCTGGAGGTGGTCGAGGACGCCGACCTGTCGTCGCGTCCGGTGGTGAACGTGCGCCTGCGACCCGGGGCCGGGGTCGATCGGGGCGACCTGGCGCGCCTGTGCGCCGACGGCGTGGTCGCCCACCTCGCGTCGGCGAGCCGCGATTTCGCGGAGTCGCTGAAGGAGGACCCGTCGGCCGCCCGCGTCGAGGTGCGGGTGTTCGACCACGACGACGGGCCGTTCGCGGGTGCCGACGGCCGGATCAAGAACGTCTACCTGATGACGGGAGCACGCTGATGCGCACGGAGGACTTCACCCACGCGCCGCCGATGGGGCGGGCGACGTCGATGTTCGTGGGCGGCACGAGGTACACGGGTCCGGTGGCGCTGCTCCGGTTGCTGCCGCGGTGGATCCGTCTGGTGCGGCAGCTGAAGCGGATGCGCGGCTACCGCTGGCACACGGTGTACTGGACCTTCCCGTTCACGCTCGGCACGATCGCGCTGTTCGACGACCGCGACGCGTTGCTGCGCTTCGCCCGCGCGTCGGCCCACCGCGACCTGATGTGCTGGGTGTCGGGCAACGGCACGAGGATCGCCACGGGTGGCTTCATCCGCTTCTTCGACGCCGGCCCGCACGGATACACCAACGGCGTGTGGCGCGCGGAGGACGACTCGATGGCGCACACGGAGCGGTTCGGTCCACTGTCCAGGGAGCACGAGGGCCCGGCGGTGCACAGGTCATGAGTCTCGTGGTGTCGAAGGTGGCCGACAGGGCCTCCCTGGGCCAGTTCCGCGACCTGCCGGTGCGCCTGCACCCGCGTGACCGCTACGTACCCACGCCCCGCCCGACGATCGACCGTTGGTACCGCTCCGGCGTCGACATGTACGTGGTGCGCGACGGTGCCGGCGTCGTGGTGGGGCGCACGACCGTCCACCGGGACGCGCGGATCGACGCGAAGCTCGGTCCGCGGCAGCTGTTCGGCCTCACCGAGTTCGTCGACGACCCCGCGGTCGTCGAGGCCCTGCTCGACACCGCGGCCGCCGGTGGCCGCCGACTGTTCGGCCCGGTCGCGTTGCTGCCCAACGAGACCGGCGGCGTGATCACCGACGGGTTCGGCGAGCGTGGCTTCGTCGACTCGGCGTGGAACCCGGCCTACTACGCGGCGCGGTATGAGGAGTACGGGCTGCGGCGGCGGTTCGAGGCCGACACGTGGATCTGCGACGTGTCCGCGCCGGTGGCGTTCTCCTTCGACGACAGCCGGATCGCGCGCGAGGAGCTGGTGATCCGCCACGGGTCGCGACGCCGGTTCGACGGGCAGCTGCCGATCCTGCGGGAGCTGCTCAACGCCAGCTTCGCGGGGCTCGGCTACTACACCGAGATCTCCGCCGACGAGCTGGCCGGGCAGACCGACGGGCTGGCGTACCTGCTCGACGAGAGCCTGCTGCTGTGGCTGGAGAAGGCGGGTCGGCCGGTCGCGTTCGTCGTGGCGGTGCCCGACATCTCGGAGTTCCTCATGCGGTTCTCCGGCCGCCTCGGGCCGGTGCACCGGTTGCGGTTGCTGCTCACCCGTCGCCGGTACCGGCGCGACGCGGTGCTCGTCATCAAGGGGACGGTGCCGGCGGAGCAGGGCAACGGGTACCTGACGCTGCTGTCGCGGGAGCTGCACCGCAACCTGCGCGCCGGCGGGTACCGGTCGCTGCGCAGCACGTTCGTCGAACGCGGCAACCACGCGTCGGCCGCGCAGTACCGCCGCATGGGCGGCCGACCGTTGCACGGCTACACCTTCTATGAGACGCCGTGAGCGAGCCTTGGCGAGCGAACAGTCAACTCAGTGGTGGCGAACGCATCGCCGAGCGGAGCGAGGTGATGTCGTGAGCTGGCCGGAGGCGTTCCGCGAGCTGGAGCCGGTGGTGCAGCGGGCTCCCAGCGCCCACAACACGCAGCCGTGGACGCTCACGTACGGCGCCGACCACGTCGACATCGGCTGGGACCCGTCCCGCGCGTTGCCGGTGTCCGACCCGACGCGCCGCGACCTGTTCCTCGGGCTGGGCACGTTTGTCGAGACGTGCCTGATCGTGGCCGCCGACACCGGCCTGCGCGTGACGGCCGGGCACCTGCGCCTGATGCCGGCCGCCGACCGGTACGACACCCCGTTCACGGTGACCGACGTCGAGGAGCGGCGCTGCGCCCGCGGCCGCTACGCGCCCGGACCGCTGCCCGGGGTCGCGCTGGAGCCGGGACTGGTGCGGGTCCCCGCCGCCGACGTGGCGGCGCTGCTGCCGGTCGCCGACCGCTGGATGTTCGGCTCGACGCCGGTCACCGCGGAGCTGCGCGAGTGGCTCCGGCTCACGCCGCGGCATCCGCGCTACGCGGAGGACGGCCTGACCGACCGGGCGCTGGCACTGTCCACAATGGAGGCGGTCGGGCTGCGGGTGGCGTTGAGCCCGCGCGTCTACGCGGTCGGGCGGCGGCTGGGGCTGCCGTCGCTGCTCGCTGGCGCGTCACCGGTGTCGCCGGAGGACACCGTGTTCGTGCTGACCGGCGACCCCGCCGACCCGGTGGACGCCGGCCGGCGGCTCATGCGCACCTGGCTCGCGCTGGGCCGGCACGGCGTCGCGGTGCACCCGTTGAGCCAGTTGCTCGACTGCCCGCACACCGCGGCCCGGCTGGCCGACCTGGTCGACGGCCCGCCGCTGGCGGTGTTCCGGGCCGGCCGTCCACTGAGGACACCGCCACGCTCGTCCCGCCGACCGACGCCGCGCTAACGGCGGCGCCACCGGTCCCTCGCCACGGCGAGCACGAGCGGACCCCACAACAGCAACGGAAGGTACGCGACGGCGACCGGACCGCCCGGCTCGGGTCGCCGCACCGCGTCGGACTCCTCGGGACCGATGAGCACGGGCCCGGTCTCCACGAACCCGAACACCGCGTTGAGCCCGACGTACACGCTGATCGCGACGAGCAGCAGCCCGCCGGTGACCGCCGGAACCACGGCCACCCGCGCGGGGACGGGCACCGGGTACACCAGCGCGAGCGTCAGCACCGCGAGGCCCACCGACACGACGGACAGCGTCACGAGGTACCAGCCCTCGGCGTCCATCCGGATGTCGTCCTCGGCGAGCAGCGACACGCGCCAGACAGCCGACGGCAGTACGCACAACGGAACGGCCCAGGCGGCGGCCACCGCCCACCGGGCCGGGGGATCGATCGTGGTCACGCCGTCATCGTGTGCGGGCGATCCTGTGTGTTGGCTGAATGCCCCTGAGTGCACTCTCAGGCGCGCATCGGGAGAGGGATAAATCTTCATTAAGGGCGTCGTGGCGGCTCCGGTCGGTGGGGCATCATCCGGAGAGGTCCGCAGGGCGGTGCGGGGTCCCGTCGTTGTGTGCTGCCCCCGGAGGAGAGCCATGAGACTGCGCGTGGCCATCGTCGCGGCCGCCGTCACCACGGTGCTGGCGACCGTCGGCACGACCGTCACCACCCTGGCGGTCGCCGACGCGTCCGTGGCCGGTCCGCGGGTGGGTTCGGTGGCCGCGGCCTCGTGGTCGGCGTCGTTCGACGGCTTTCCCGGTGCCGCGTGGAAAACGGCGTGGGGCGTCGTCCCCGGTGGACAGTTCGGCTTCGACCGCATGTTCGCGATGACCGGCGGCGGCCTGCTCGTGCGGTACGGTGCCGGCTCCTCGGCGCCGAGCTGCACCAACTGCCCGAGCGGGGGCGGCGGCCAGTTCTACACCGACCTCGACACCCTCGGCCTGTCCTCGATGGCCACCAGCCGCACGCTGAGCCTGAGGTACCAGCTGAAGTTCCCGGCCGGCCACGACTTCGGCCGCGGCGGCAAGCTGCCCGGCCTCTACGGCGGCAGCCCCGGCGAGGCCTCCGGCGGCAACCACGGCGACGCCTGGTCGACCAGGTTCATGTGGCGCAACGGAAACCAGGGTGAGGTCTACTTCTACTCACCCGACGAGGACGGCTACGGCCGCGACCTGGGCCTGGGCGCCTGGCGCTACCCCGCCGACGACGCGTACCACACGATCGAACAGTTCGTCGACCGCTCCCGCCAGACCATCACCGTCTGGTTCGACGGCGTCCAGGTCTTCACCACGGCGGTGACCGGCATCGGCGCCATCGACTTCAGCGGCATCTTCTTCTCGACGTTCTACGGTGGACACTCCACGGAGTGGGGCCCGGCGGTCGCGTCGGAGGTGCGGTTCCGGAACTTCTCCCTCAGCACCGCGGTCCAGCACTGAGAGTCGTTCACGTTCGACCCGCCTCTGGACCTTGTTGGCGGCCTGTGACAGGTTGACTACATGTCAGCCGGTGGTGAGCGGGTCGATGAGTTCGACTGACATCCTGATTATCACCGCGTCACGCGAGGAGTACGACGCCGCCCGTTCGGCGGTCGACGTCGCGCGGTGGGAGCAGCGCGGCGGCGGCGCCGTCCCGTCGCATCTGTGGGGTGAGTACCGCGCGAACGACGGTCGCGTCCTGTCGGTTGCGCTGGCCCGGCCCACCCGCGGCGGCGGCAGATCCCTGGCCCCGCTCGCGACCTCCCTGGTGGGCGAGGTCCACCCGACCTGCCTGGCGATGTGCGGCACCTGCGCGGGCAACCCGGCCGACACGGCACCGGGCGACGTGGTGGTGGCCGAGGTCGCCTACGAGTGGGACGAGGGCCTCCAACTCGGCACCGCCCTCATCGGGGACCACCGACAGTTCCCGCTCCACCCTGAATGGGTCCGGGCGGCACAGGACTTCAACCCGGCCGGTCTGCCCAGCCACGGTCCGGCCAGCACCGACGAGGCGCTGGTGTGGTTGCTGGAGCGGCTGCACCGGGGTCAGGAGCCCCGCGACCACCCCGCCCGCAAGCGGTACTTCCCGGTGGGCACCTGGTCGGAGCGGCTCGCCCGCTGGGAGGCGGACGGGCTGATCGACCACCACGGCACAGCGGTCGGCCTGACCCCGGTGGGCCGGGCGATGGTCGAACGGCGCCTCTACGACGACGTCGACGCCCCACGGTCGTTGCCGTTCGCGGTCCACGTGGCGCCCATGGCCAGTGGCAGCGCGGTCATGTCCGACGGTGGGGTGTGGGACTCGTTGCGGGGCATGGGAATGCGGCGCATCGGCGCCGTCGACCTGGAAGCGGCGACGATCGCGACCGTCGCCCATGAGCTGCGCGTCCCCTTCTGGCTGGTCGCCAAGGGCGTCGCCGACCACGCGGACGCCGGCCCGGAGGACCGCTACCGGACCTTCGCCGCGCGGGCGTCCGCCGAGGTGCTCTTCGACCTGCTGGTAAGCCTCCGGCTGCCCGCGGCGTCACGACCGAAGGTGGACGTCCGGCCGGCGGTGGGCGCACGGCCGACCGACCTCCGCAACGCGCTGATCGACGCCCTTCTGCAGCTGCCTGCCATGGCGGCGTTGTCCAGGCGTGTGCTGGTGGTCGACCTGATCCGGCGCGAGCTGCCCGGCTTCCCCGACGTGACCGAGCAGCCCGTGGCACGTATGCACATGGCTTCCCTCGTCACCGCCTGCCTCGACCACCCGGGCGCACTGGAGGTACTGGCAGAGACCGTGGCACTGGTCGACCCGGACACGCACGCGTCGCAGAAGATCCGCACCCTGATCGACGGCGCCACGGTGGCCCAGCGGCTGTCGCCCCGGCTCCTGGAAGCGGGTCGGGACCTGCTGCGGAGGGCCGACCGCGACCTCGACCTGGACCTGCCGACCCTCCTCGGCCTCGATCCGGAATCATCGTCGGAGGACGAGTTCGATCTCCGCGCTGGCCAACGCACGGAACCGGGAGAGGTCCCGCCGGTTCTGCGCCTGATCGTCGAGGCGACCGCCGAGGTCGGTGGTCCGGTCCGGGCCGAGATGTCGGCGTGGGTGGACCGCGTCGCGCACCAGCTCGGGCTCAAGAACGAGGTCGACGCGTACCGCTCCGCGATCTCCGGTGCCGGCGCCCGCGCCGCTCCGCCGGAGGTGGAGCAGCCCGCGCCGGCGGTCCTGGGTGGTGTCCCACTCCGGAGCCCCCGGTTCGTCGGACGCGAGGCGCTGCTCGACCAGGTCCGGGTGGAGCTCGGTCGCCAATCCCCGCTCGCCCTCGCGCTGATCGGGATCGGTGGCGTCGGCAAGACGCAGCTCGCGATCGAGTACGTCTACCGGAATGTCGGGTCGTACGACCTCGTCTGGTGGGTCCCGTCCGGAGGGCGGGACGAGGTCGTCGCGTCACTGGCCCGGCTGGCGGACCACCTCCAGGTCAGCCGGGGCTCCTCCGGCCGCGACGCCGCTGACGCGGCGACCAGGGCACTGCTGGCGACGTCCGAACGGTGGCTGCTGGTCTTCGACGACGTCGGCAGCCCGGACGAGGTCGACGAGTTCGTTCCCGTCGGCGGTGGTCACGTGCTGGTCACCTCGCGCGACCCGGAATGGGCGAGCCGGGTTCTCGCGCTGCATGTCGACGTGTTCGAGCGTGCCGAGAGCGTCAGCCTCCTGCGGAGATACGCGGAACGGCTCCCGGCGCCCGACGCGGCGAGGGTGGCGGAGGCTCTGGGCGACCTCCCGTTCGCGCTCGCCCCCGCGGCGTCGTTCCTGGCCGAGTCCGGCATGCCGGTCGACGAGTATCTGCGGCACCTGGGCGAGGCCGACGAACGGCAGACGGCCTACGGATTCAGCCCGGTCCGAGCGGTGTGGCAGATCTCCATCGACGCACTCGCCCGCCACTCCCTCGACGCGTTGCGCCTGCTCCAGGTGTGCTCGATGCTGGAGACGCAGCAGGTCCCGTGGGATCTCTTCGACACGCCGCTGCACCTGTGGACCCCCGAGCTCACTCACCTCCAGACCGACCGGATCGCCTTCAACCGGGCGCTGCGGGTCATCAGCCGGTATTCGCTGTGCCGGCTCGACCACCGTCTCAGCGCGATCGAGCTGACCCGGACCGCCCAGTTCGTGGTCTGGGAGGCGATCGACGACGAGCAGCTGCCAGCGCTGCACCATGACGCCGAGGCGCTGGTGGCCGCCCGTCCCGAGCTCGGCATCACCGTCAGGCCGGCCCCGGACCGACCGGCGGACGTCGACGCCGGCTCGGTCGAGCTGACCACCTCGGTGCGGCGGCTGCTGGCCGCGGACGATCCCCAGGCGGTGGCGCGGCTGCGGTCGCTGGTCGGATCCGTCGACGGAGACACCGCCGCCCGGCTCGACAGCGAGTTCGCGTTCCTGCTCGACCCCCTTCCCGAGCTCGACGCCACCCCGGGCCGGCTCGCCTGGATCTCGGGAATCTGGACCGCGCTGTCCGCCGGCAACGGGTACGAGTTCCGGGCCCCCGAACCCGACGACTCGCCCGTCGCGACGGACCAGCCGGTCGCACCGGAGCATCCGGCCGACACCGCCACGGAGCCGACCGTCGAAGCGGAGACGCCGCTGGAGGAGTCGTTCCTGCGGTTGCTGCGGCGGATCTGCCGGGTCTCCACACCCGTGGCCGACGCGACGGTCCGAACGCTCCGCGGTCAGGCGGCAGGACCGCAGTACGGGCACAACCTGCGGGTGACCGGCTCGGCCCTGGCCGACGACGAGGTGACGGTGTCGCTCCTGTTCCGCTGCGGCACCGGTGAGCTGACCGTCGACGACGTGGGCACGGCTCTCCTGAACGCCCAGCACCGGTACGCCGACGGCGGGCTCGACCAGTTCGTCGTCGTCGCGCCGCACGCCGATCCGTCGGCCGAGCTCACCGCGCTGGTGCACCGGATGAACCGGCGACAGGAGCACCGGTTCGACATCCAGGTCTGGGGCCCGTCGGAGGGGGTCGAGCGGCTGTTCGCGCTCGAACCGCCGGTCCACCGGACCGTCTACGGCCGGCCGCCGGCAACGGGTCCGGATGGCGCACGGGAATGGGCGGAGAAGGTGGGGGCCGCCGTCCGGTTGCCGGATCCGTGGCCGAGGTACCTCCGGAACACCTCGATGCACTGCCTGGGCGGCGAGGTCTGGGAGCACTTCGCGGCGCTGCTCGACGACCACGTCGAACCGAAGCTGTCCGACGACAAGGGCGCGGTGCTGGAGGTCCCGCTGGGCACGGCGGTGCGCGACTGGTTGTCCAGCGACGGGAACCGGTCGTTGCTGCTGCTGGCGGAGTTCGGTGAGGGGAAGAGCTTCTTCACCTACTGGTTGAGCTGCCGGCTGGCCGCCGAGTTTCTCCGCAACCCCCGTACCGGGTACCTGCCGCTACGGCTCGCCCTACGCGACCTCCGGCAGGCCGGCGGCGGACAGGAGCTCGTGGAACGGCGCCTGAAGCATCTCGGAACGTCGCTCGCCGAGTGGCACGAGCTCAGCCGCCGGTACCGGACGGTGGTCGTCCTCGACGGGTTCGACGAGATGTCGGCGCGGATGGACCCGGAGGCGTTCCGGCGCAACGTGACGCTGCTGGAGTCGTGCTACGAGTACCTTGACCGGTCCAAGGTGCTCATCACGTCCCGGACGCACTTCTTCGAGAGCCCGCGCGAACGCGAACGGTTCCTCGACCGCGTGGGCCGACCGCAGACGGTGCGGATCGCCCCGATCCCGCGCGCCCGCAGCGAGGCCTACCTCCATGCCCACGCCGTCGCGATCCAGGCCGAGGACAAGCTACGCCGGCTGAAGACGCTCTACGACCCGATCGGGCTGGCCGGCAAGCCGCTGTTCCTGCAGATGATCAAGGAGACACTGCCGGAGCTGCCCGGTGACCGCTTCGACGAGCTGGTGCTGTACCGCACCTACGTGGAGCGGAGCCTGCGCCGGAAGATCGCCGACCTCGAGGACCCGGGCGCCGAGGTGCTGCGCGAGGAGCTCATCCCGAACCTGCAGGGGATTCTCGAGCTCATCGCCACCGAGCTGCACGTCACCGACCAGGGCTACGTCAGCCTCAAGGCGGTCGCCGGCCAGCACGATCTGCACCGGATGCTGTGGCAGATGGCCGGCTCGGCGGGCGCGTCACCGGCTGCGGCGAGTTCCGACGACGCCCGGGCCCGCATCGGGATCCGTTCGCTGCTCAAGCCGGTGGCCGCCGCGGACCACCACGTCTGGCCGGTCGAGTTCTTCCACCGGTCGATGCGCGAGTACTTCGTCGCGTGCGCGATCGTCCGGCGGCTGCGCGAGGGCGTTCCGGACGACGACCGCGCGTGGCGGGAGGTGCCGCTGCCGCCGGAGGTCATCAACTTCGCCGTCCTGCTGATGCGCGACGATCCCGGTACCGACTTCCCGGCGGTCCTGCTCGCCGCCGTACGGTCGGCGGAGACGGGTCGCGACAACGGATGTGTCGGCGGCAACGCGCTGTCCCTGCTGTACGGCCTCACCGGACGGCTGCCGACCGGTTCGTGGGCCGGGCTCGACCTCGACTACGCCTACCTGCCCGGAGCGGACCTCAGCGGGATGAGCTTCCGCGGCAGCCGGCTGCGGCACGCGAACCTCGACAACACCACGCTCGACCGCGCCGACTTCACGAACGCCGACCTCACCGGCGTCCGGTTGGAGGAGACGGCCGCGGTGCGGGCGCTGGCACCGGTTCCCGGCGCGGCAGGTGTCTACTGCGCCTACGGCGACGGCACCCTGCGGGAGTGGCGGTTCGGCGGTCCGCGCCAGTTGACGACGCACATCCTGCGCTCGGACCTCCCGACGGATGTCACCGCGATCGCGGTCGGCCCTTACGGCGACATCGTGACGTTCGCGCGGGGAACCGTGTCCATCCTGGTCGGTTCGGCGAACGGCTGGCGGCCGGTGTCGACGTTCCAGCCGCGTCCACAGGTGCGGTTCTTCGCCGGCTATCGGGGCGACATCGTGATCTGCGCCGACATCGACGGGGAGACCCGCGCGATGCGGTACGACCCCGCGGGTCGTGAGGTGCGGGCGGCCGTGCCGGTTGCCGCCGACGACCCGCTGGCGGCGTCGGTCTCCGGAACGTTCGTGGTGTCCAGGTCGACCGGACCGCCGGCCGACCGCGAGCGGACCGTCAACCTTCCCGACGCCCGAGCGGCGACCGTCGACGCGCGTGATCTCGGAGACGGCCGGATTCTGATCGTGGCGGGGTTCCTGGACGGAACGATGACCTGCTGGCTCCGCTCCGGCACCGGTCCGCTGGAACGGTTGTGGTCGCACACCTTCCACGCCGGACCGGTGGCGTCGGTGCGGTTCGTCGGTGACGGCTTCGTCGTCAGTGGCGGAGCCGACCGCAGCATCCTCATCTTCCCGCTGGCGCCGGACCTGTCGGTCGGTCCGCCGGAGCGCCTGCGGTTGTCGGTGCGGTGCGAGGGCATGCGCTTCGCCGGCGTCGCGGGGGAGCGGGAGGCGCAGATGCTGCGGCGCCTCGTGGACCGGCAGCGTTCAGGCGGTCAGGTTCGCCAGTACCCGGTCGAGGGCGGTGGTCACGGCCTGCCGTGACTCGTCGGTGTGGTCGAGCAGGTCGAACGAGTGCCGTCCGTTCGGAACGTCCACAATGGACACATCCGCCTCCGCCTCCCGCGCCGTGGCCACGAACGCCTCCACCGTGGACGCGATCGCCGGCCGCTCCAGGCCCACGCGCGTGAGCACGATCGGCAGCGCGTTGGCCCGCATGGCGCCGGCCACGCCGGCGGCGGCCGCCACGCCCACGGCCTCGACGGCGTCGGCCGGGCGGAAGCGGACCGCCGGCGTGAAGCCCGCAACCGCGCCCAGCAACGGGTACGTGAGCGCCACGCACCGCAGCCACGCCGGCGGGTCGCGCAGCCAGTCGGCGCTCAACGGGCCGCCGCCGGAGAAGAACCACAACGCGACGCGGTCGGCGTCGACGCGGGGGTGGCGGCGCACCCGGTCGACGGCGGCGACGACCTGGTCGGCCGCGCGGGGGTAGGCGTCGACGTCGTGGAGGTCGTGGTCGATCGTCACCCCGACCGCGCCCCGCGACGCGACGAGCGCGCCGTACCCGCGGTACACCGGCCACTCGCGGGGTCGTGGTGACACCGTGGGCGGCAACGGTCCACCGTGGACGAACACCACCGCCGGTCGCGTTCCGCCGGCGTCGGGCAGGTACAGGTCGGTGTCGCCGGCCCGCTCCGGCTCGACGGGCTGTACCGGCACCACGAACGGTTCGAGAAACTCCATGCACCGACCCTACGAGGCGTAGCCGATCTCCAGCACCGTCACCGTGCCGCCGTCGCCGTCGACCAGGTGCTGCTCCACGGTGGGCCCGCACACGGTGAGGCCGTGCCGGCGCACCCAGTCGAACAGGTCGTGGCCGGCGCGGACCACCCCGACCGCCGGGGGCACCGTCGTCCGGACCACGGGGCGCGCCGGAACCGTCAGCGGGTCGCGGCCGTCGGCGACGGCCGCGCGGAAGCCCCCGGACGGTGACCCGTCCAGCCAGGTCAGCAGCGTGCCCGCGCACAGTCCGGCCAGCTCCGACGGGTGGCCGACCTCCACGTACCGCACGCGCATCCGGCGCGCGGCGACCCGGGTCCGCTGGGGGAGGACCGTGCTCGCGACGCGGAGCCGGTCCTCGGCGGCGGCCACCGCGGCGGTCAGGGCGGCGATGTCGCGGCGCAGGGCGGTCACGGTGTCGGCGAGCGCCTCGGTGACCTGCGTGTCGGGCGCGTCGACGAGGTCGGCGACCCGGCGCAGCGGCAGCCCGAGGTGCCGCAGCCCCCGGATGCGTTCCAGCCTCGCCAGCTCGGCGGCGCCGTACCAGCGGTAGCCGGTCAGCGGATCGACGGCGGCCGGTGCCAGCAGTCCGATCCTGTCGTAGTGCCGCAGCGTGTGGTCGGAGACCCCGGCCATCCGCGCCAGCTCACCGATCCGCCACACGCGCGTCCTCCTTGACCTTCGCCCTGGGCGAGGGTTCTACCGTCCCCGGCCATGACGCTTCCCTCCCGGGCGGCCGGCGGGCTGCTGCTGGCCGCGTTGCTCGCCATGGTCGCCTCCGCGGCCGTCGTGGTGCCATCGGGGCTCACCCTGAATCCCACCGATCCGGCCGCGACCCTGGCCGCGGTGCACGCGAAGCCCGGTCTCCACGTGTTCGAGCTCGCCCTCGACGTGCTGGGCTGGCTCGCCCTCACCGCCGCCGCGCTGTCGCTGCCGGCGGGCCGGCTCCCGTCGGGGTTGCTCGCCGCCGCCGGGCTGGCGGGCCTTCTGCACGACGCGTTCAACCTCTCGGTGACCCGGTTGGCGGCCGATTTCCACGATCCGACCACCGTCACCGTCGCGGGCGCCGTGCTCGTCGTCGGCAAGTGGATGGTCAACCTCGCCGGCCTGCTCTGGGTGGCCGCCACGGCGGTCGCCGCGTCGACGTCGGCCGGCCGCTCCGGCATCGCGTCCGCCGGCCGCTCCGGCATCGTGGCCGCGGTGTGCGGGTTCGCCGCGGTCGTGCTGCCCTGGACGACGGGCACGGCCGGCCCGTCCCCGGTCCTGGAGCAGGTGGGGTACCTGCTGCACCTCCCGGTGATGGTCTGGTGGGGCGTGCTCGGATGGCGGCTGGTGCGTCAGCCGTAGGCGCGGATCCGCGCGATCTCGGCCCGCGCGTGGTCGACCTCCGGGGAGTCGCCGCCGTCGGCGCGCGCCACGGCCTTCGCCAGGTCGTGGGCGGCCTCGATCATGTGCTTGCCGGCCCTGCGCTGGCCGCGGCCGTGCAGCGAGCGCAGGAACGCCCGCCGGTTGCCGGTCGCCGCGTCGACCTCGGGCTGGTAGAGGACGCCGCGGTCGACCTCGGGGGCGAGGATCGCCCGCGTCCACGCGCGTTCCGGCGGGGCGGCCAGGCGGAAGGTGTACCAGAGCAGCACGAGCTCCGCCGCGGCCAGGACCAGCATGGCCAGCCCGGACCAGCTACCGGCGTAGGCGCCCATGTTGTCCCACAGGCTGTGGGCCGTCATCGCCGCGAGGATCATCAGGGCGCCGCGGACCGCGTGGCGGGGCACGCCCCGGCCGAGGATCCACATGAGGCCGGAGCAGAAGACGGCGCTGAACAACGCGTGGCTGACGATGCCGGCGCTCGCCCGGGCGAGGAAGATGCTCCAGGCCGCGCCGAGCTGGTCGGAGGCGCTGGCCGCGGCGGCGTTGAACGAGTACAGCACGTCCTCGGAGACCTGCAGGCCGAGGCCGGCGAAGGCACCGACGATCAGCCCGTCGTAGGGGCTGCGTACCAGTCTCGGTGCCAGGCCGAGCAGCAGCACGAGCGCGGTCGCCTTCGAGGTCTCCTCGGTGACCGGCGCGGTGAGTCCGGCGGCGAAGTCGTGCGCCCAGGCCGGCCCGAACAGCTTGCCGTACAGGGCGAGGATGGCCGTGTTCGCCTGCAGGCCCATGAGGTACGTCGCCGGCACCGCGCCCCAGAGGAACGCCACCAGCAGCAGCTTCGGCGGCAGCGCCGTGTGGCGGTTGTGGTGGTTCAGGAGAAAGAGCCATGGGACCAGGTACAGGCCGAACAGCAGCGCGCCGCTGCCGATCCCCGTCCCGTACGCGCCGAGCTGCGGCCCGTACAGGTGCACCAGCTCGATGACGCCGGCGACCATGCCGAACACGAACACCCAGAACGCCGCGTTGTGCCACTGGACCAGCCGGAACCGCGCGCCCCAGCCGGAGTCGCGGATCGCGGTGGCGCGGTCGGTGTGCTCGTCGACCAGGGTCATGAGCCGGCCCGCCCGGCGACGCTGCGGAGCATGGCGTCGATCTCGGCGGCGTGCACGGCCAGTTGGCCGGACGTGGCGTCGACCACGACGGTGACACCGACCCCGTCGAACGCGTACGCGGCCACCAGCCCCTCCCCGGACCCGCTGGAGTAGTCCTCGACGACGCCGGTGATGCCGTCCTGCGCCGGCACGGTCGTGCGTCCACCGCTGACCGTGAAGCCGGGCAGCGCCGACGAGTCGATCCGCTCGGCCTGTCCGAGCAGCGCGTCGGCGTCACCGTTGAACGGCGCGACGTGCACCGACGCCACGACCCCGCTCTGCCCGACCTCGGCGTCGCCGCTGGCCGGTGTGCGGGTCGACCCGACCACGTACCCCTCGACCAGCCGCCAGCCGACCGGCGGCGTGATCGTGACGCCGCCGCCGAGGTCGAGCCGGTCGCCGGCCCCGATGCGCGGGTAGTCGGCCGGCGTCACCCGGTTCACCACGGGCATCACCACGGCCCAGAGCAGGATGAGCCCCGCGACCACGCCCGCGGCCGGCAGCGTGCGCCGGTCGAGCCCGAGCCAGCGCCGCTCGACCGGCACCCAGGTATCCGCAACCGTCATGCGGACACCTTCGCACCGCGGGCCCGGCATGCCAACGCGATCCGCCGAACCGCGTGGCGGCGCACCCGGGCTCCCGCCCGCCGGCTCCACCCCGGTCATTCCCCGGCCGACGGACCGGTGTCGCGCAGGAGCAGCGCGTCCACGAGGTCACGCATCGGCCCCACCAGGTCGCCCTCGTCCGCCGTCGCCAGGGGCTCCAGCCCCGCGGAGCGGAACACCACCGCCCCGATCGACGCCGCCAGCACCAGCTGCGCCCGCACCAGCAGCCCGTCGTCGCCGGCGCCGGGGTGCCAGCCGGCCGCCGTGGCCAGCCGCTCCGTGTAGTAGCGCAGGAAACCGACCCGCAGCTGGTCGATGCGCTCGTCGCCGGACCGGCGTAGCAGCAGCGGCAGGAACTCCCGGTGCCCGCGGTCGCCCTTCGGGCCGGCGATCAGTCCCGCGATGCTCTCGGCGATCCGGTCCGGACCCGTGCTCGCCTCCTGCCGCGACTCCTCCACCAGGTTCATCAGGCACGCCTCGAACAGGCCCTCCTTGGACCCGAAGTACCGGTTGATCAACGCGACGTTCACCCCGGCGTCCTCGGCGATGTCGCGGACCGTGGTCGACGCGTACCCGTCGGCCGCGAAGCGGCGGCTCGCCGCGTCCAGCAGCGCCTTGCGCGTGCGTGCGGCATCGCGCCGGCGCGGATCCATGTGCGCAGCGTAACCGACGTCACATGTGATGTAAACGCGCGTTGACTCACGAAGACGATCACCCTACCGTTACTAAGTCAGCAGCCGTTTACATGCAGGGACCATCCATGACACAGACCGTCGTCGAGCGCCCCGACACACGGGCACCACGGCACGCCAACGCCACCCTCCTGGTGCTGTTCCTGTCGCTGGGCGGCCTGGCGTTCGCGACGCTGCAGTCGCTCGTGGCGCCGGCGCTGCCGGTGATCGCGCAGGACCTGCGGGCCTCCACCGGCGACATCAGCTGGGTGCTCACCGCGTACCTGCTCGCCGCGTCGGTGTTCACGCCGATCCTCGGCCGGCTCGGCGACATGGTCGGCAAGCGGCGCGTGCTGCTCGCGGTCCTCGTGATCTTCTTCGCCGGGACGCTGCTGGCCGCCCTCGCTCCCAACCTGGTGGTGCTGATCGCCGCTCGCGCCCTGCAGGGCGCGGCCGGCGCGATCCTGCCCCTGTCGATCGGCATCGTGCGCGACGAGCTGCCGCGCGAGCGCG
This sequence comes from Virgisporangium ochraceum, assembly GCF_016863655.1. Taxonomy (GTDB): domain Bacteria; phylum Actinomycetota; class Actinomycetes; order Mycobacteriales; family Micromonosporaceae; genus Virgisporangium; species Virgisporangium ochraceum. The sequence goes on along the minus strand of NZ_BOPH01000022.1, from coordinate 83,290 downwards.
TCGGCGTGATCGTGGGTCTGCTGTCGGCCCTGTTCGGCATCGGTGCCGGCATCGGCATCGTGGCCGCCGGCCCGATCGTCGACCACCTCAGCTGGCACTGGCTGTTCTGGCTGCCGCTGGCCCTGATCGTGATCGCGATGCTGGGTGTGGTGTTCGGCGTGCCGGAGTCGCCCGTGCGCACGCCGGGTCGCCTCGACGTGCTCGGCGCCGCGATCCTGTCGGTGTCGCTGGTGTCGCTGCTGCTGGCGATCAGCAAGGGCCGCGAGTGGGGCTGGACCGACCCGCTGACCGTCGGACTGCTGGTCCTGGGAACCGCCGCCCTGGTGTCGTTCGTGCTGGTCGAGCTGCGCGTGAAGGAGCCGCTGATCAACATGCGGCTGATCGCCCTGCGCGGCGTGTGGGCCACCAACCTGGTCGGCCTGGCGTTCGGCTTCGCGATGTTCGGCACGTTCCTGCTCATTCCGATGCTGCTGCAGCTGCCGGCCGCGACCGGCTACGGGTTCGGCAGGACCGTCACGCAGGCCGGACTGTTCCTGCTGCCCACGACCGTGACCATGCTCGTGTTCGGACCGCTCTCCGGCCTGCTCGACCGGCGGTTCGGCCCGAAGCTGCCGATGTTCCTCGGCGCGGTGTTCGTGGTCGCCGCGTTCACGCTGCCGGCGGTCATGCACGACCAGCTGTGGCACATCGTCGCCTCGGGCCTGCTGACCGGCGCCGGTATCGGGCTGGCGTTCGCGGCGATGTCCAACGCGATCATCGAGACCGTGCCCGCGTCGCACACCGGCGAGGCGACGGGCGTCAACGCGATCGTGCGGACCATCGGCGGCAGCGTCGGCACCGCCGTGATCGCGGCGGTGGTCGCGGCCAACACCGACGCGCGCGGCCTGCCGTCGGACTCCGCGTTCACCGAGGGCTTCTGGGTCTGCGCGGTGGTCGCCGTGGTCGCGATCGTCGCGGCCCTCGCGCTGCCGTCCGCGCGGCGCCGCCGCGCCACATTCGATGTGACGCACGTGAGCGCGCAACGGCCGCCAGTGTCCGACGGATGAGCAATGGCCGCCACACCCCCGATGCGGCAGTGTCGGGGGTGTGGTGACTGTCCGCCGTTTCCGCGCCCCCGACGCCCCGGTGCTGTGGGCCCTGAACAACCTGCCCAACGTGGGCGCCACCGCTGACCCCGACGCACCCCTCCCGCTGCCGCCGGCCCAGGACCCACCGGCCGCCTTCCCTGACCTGGCCGACATCCCCGCCGGGTACCTCAGGGCCGGCGGCGACTTCCTGGTGGCCGAGCGGGACGGACACCTGGTCGGTATGGGCGGCATCCGCCCCACCGGTGCGGGAACGGCGGAGGTCCGGAGGCTGCGCGTGCACCCAGCCGTGAGGCGCCAGGGCATCGGCCGGTCACTGCTGGCCGCCCTGGAGCAGCGAGCCCGCGACCTGGGGCTGCACCGCATGGCGCTGGACACGGCCGACAACCAGCCCGAGGCGGTGGCGTTCTACCGGGCCCTCGGCTACGACGAGTCCGGCCGGGAGAGCCACCCCGACTGGTCGTGGACCCTCGTCTACTTCACCAAGCCACTCAACCCCGAGTAACCCGACACCCTTGCCCCGGCGAGGTGCGAGCCCCGGTCGGCCGCCCCGCGCGCCCGTGTGACCCCCTATCGCGCCCCCCTCGCGCCCGCACCCCCGCGCGCCCCCAACCGCGCCGATCTTGCAGTTATGGCCGCCCTTTCGTCCTGTTTCAGGGCGTTCTGCACCGGCCACAAGTGCAAGATCGACGCGGTCCGGTGCCCCCGCGAGGCGCTGGGCGGGGCGGGAGTACGCGGCGAGGCGTGGTTCGGGAGCTGGGCGCGGTGCCGGCGGCGCGGCGTGGGCGGGGCGTGGGCGGGGCGTGGTTCGGCGCGCCGTGGCCGGGCGTGGTTCAGAGCACGCGGCGTGGGCAGGGCGTGGTTCGGGGCGTGGGAGTCGCGGGTGTCAGCGGCGGGTGGGGGCCTTCTTCGCGGGAGCCTTCCTGACAGTCGCCTTGGTGGCGGAGGTCTCGGCGGCGGGGGCCTTCCTGGCGGGTGCCTTGGCGGCGGAGGTCTTGGCGGCGGAGGTCTTGGCAGCGGGTGCCTTGGCGGCGGAGGTCTTGGCGGCGGCCGTCTTCGCGGCGGGTGCCTTGGCGGGGGTCCTGGTCGCCGGCTTGCGGCCGTTCGCCGGGGCGCCGACGTAGTCCGCGAGGTGCTCGCCGGTCAACGTCGAGCGCTCCGCCACCAGATCGGCGGGCGTGCCCTCGAACACGACGCGCCCGCCGTCGTGGCCGGCGCCGGGGCCCAGGTCGATGATCCAGTCGGCGTGGGCCATGACGGCCTGGTGGTGCTCGATCACGATCACCGACTTGCCGCTGTCGACCAGCCGGTCGAGCAGGCCGAGCAACTGCTCCACGTCGGCGAGGTGCAGGCCCGTCGTGGGCTCGTCGAGGATGTAGACGCCGCCCTTCTCGCCCATGTGCGTGGCCAGCTTCAGCCGCTGCCGCTCGCCGCCCGACAACGTGGTGAGGGGCTGCCCGAGACTGAGGTAACCCAGTCCGACGTCGACGAGGCGCGTCAGAATAGCGTGCGCCGCCGGGATCCGGGCCTCGCCGGCGCCGAAGAACTCCTCGGCCGACGCCACCGACATCGCCAGCACCTCGCTGATGTCGCGGCCGCCGAGCTTGTACTCGAGCACCTCGGCCATGAACCGCTTGCCCTCGCACTCCTCGCACGGCGACGCGACGCCCGCCATCATCCCGAGGTCGGTGTAGATCACGCCGGCGCCGTTGCAGGCCGGGCAGGCGCCCTCGGAGTTCGCGCTGAACAGCGCCGGCTTCACGCCGTTGACCTTCGCGAACTGCTTGCGGATCGGTTCGAGGAGACCGGTGTAGGTGGCGGGGTTGCTGCGCCGCGAGCCCTTGATCGCACCCTGGTCGATGGCGACCACGCCGTCGCGGCCGGCGACCGAGCCGTGGATCAGCGAGCTCTTCCCCGAGCCGGCCACGCCGGTCACCACCACGAGTACGCCGAGCGGAATGTCCACGTCCACGGACTGCAGGTTGTTCGCGGACGCGCCACGGATCTCCAGCGCGGAGCTGGAGGAACGCACGGACGGCTTCAGGGACGCCCGGTCGTCCAGGTGCCGGCCGGTCACCGTATCGCTCTTCCGGAGACCGTCCAGGTCGCCTTCGTAACAGATCGTGCCGCCGGCCGTGCCGGCGCCCGGTCCGAGGTCGACCACGTGGTCGGCGATCGCGATCGCCTCGGGCTTGTGCTCGACGACGAGCACCGTGTTGCCCTTGTCGCGCAGGCGGATCAGCAGGTTGTTCATCCGCTCGATGTCGTGCGGGTGCAGCCCGATCGTCGGCTCGTCGAACACGTACGTGGTGTCGGTGAGCGACGAGCCGAGGTGGCGGATCATCTTGACCCGCTGGGCCTCGCCGCCCGACAGCGTGCCCGACGGCCGTTCCAGCGACAGGTACCCGAGCCCGATCTCGACGAACGAGTCGAGCAGGTGCCGCAGCCCCGCCACCAGCGGCGCGACCCCTTTATCCGAAATGTCCGAAACCCACGACGCCAGATCCGAGATCTGCATCCGGCACACGTCGGCGATCGAAGCGCCCTTGATCAGGGACGATCGCGCCAGGGACGTGAGGCGGGTGCCGTCGCAGTCGGGGCACGTCTGGAACGTGATGGCCCGCTCCACGAACGCCCGGATGTGCGGCTGCATCGCCTCGACGTCCTTGGACAGGAACGACTTCTGGATCGACGGGACCAGTCCCGAGTACGTGAGGTTGATCCCCTCGACCTTGATCTTCGTCGGTTCCTTGTACAGCAGGTCGTTCAGCTCGCGCTTGGTGTACCTCGCGATCGGCTTGTCCGGGTCGAAGAAGCCCGACTGGCGGAAGATCCGGCCGTACCAGCCCTCCATGCTGTAGCCGGGGATGGTGATCGCGCCCTCGTTGAGCGACTTGCTCTCGTCGTAGAGCGCGGTGAGGTCGAAGTCCGACACCGAGCCGCGGCCCTCGCACCGTGGGCACATGCCGCCGGTGATGCTGAAGCTGCGCCGCTCCTTGACCTTCTGGCCGTGCTTCTCGACGGTCACCGCGCCGGCGCCCGAGATCGACGCGACGTTGAACGAGAACGCCTGTGCCGAGCCGATGTGCGGCGTGCCGATGCGGCTGAAGAGGATGCGCAGCATCGCGTTGGCGTCGGTGACGGTGCCGACCGTGGAGCGGGGGTTCGCGCCCAGCCGCTCCTGGTCGATGATGATCGCGGTGGTGAGCCCGTCGAGGAGGTCGACGTCGGGCCGGGCCAGAGACGGCATGAACCCCTGCACGAACGCGCTGTAGGTCTCGTTGATCATCCGCTGTGACTCGGCCGCGATCGTGCCGAACACCAGCGAGCTCTTGCCCGACCCGGACACGCCGGTGAACACCGTGAGCCGCCGCTTGGGAAGCTCGACGGACACGTCCTTCAGGTTGTTCACCCGGGCGCCCTGCACGCGGAGCAGGTCGTGGGAATCGGCGGGATGCATGCGGTCGCTCCTCAGGCTTGCTGGATACGCAGAAGGTTGCCCGCCGGGTCGCGCACGGCGAAGTCGCGGATGCCGTACGGCTGGTCGGTCGGCTCCTGGACGATGTCGATGTCGGTGGCCTGCAGCCTCTCGAAGGTGCCGTCGACGTCCTTCGTGGCCAGCAGGAGGCCGCCGTAGGTGCCCTTGGCCATCATCTCGGTGATGACGCGGCGCTCGTCGGCGGTGATGCCGGGGTCGGCGCCCGGCGGGTGGAGCACGATCGAGGTCTGCGGCTGGTCGGGCGGTCCGACGGTCAGCCAGACCATTCCGTTGTACCGGACGTCCTTGCGGATCTCGAAGCCGAGCTTGTCGCGGTAGAAGGCGATGGCCGCGTCGGCGTCGTCGTGCGGCAGGAAGCTCGCGGAGATGTTGATGTCCATGCTGCTCAGGCTAGTGGCGCCGGGTCCGACCGGGCTTCTCGATTCCTGATCGGTCGGGTCACCTGCCTGGTGATCATCGAGGGCAGATCCGCCGGTGCGTGCTCGGTCCGGTAGACGCTGGGCGGCACCCCCACCAGTTCGGAGAACCGGGTGCTGAACGTGCCCAGCGACGAGCAGCCCACCGTGAAGCACACCTCGGTCACACTCAGGTCGCCCCGTCGCAGCAGCGCCATGGCGCGCTCGATGCGCCGCGTCATCAGGTACGAGTACGGTGACTCGCCGTATGCGGCCCGGAACTGCCGGCTGAGGTGTCCGGCGGACATGTTCACGCCGCGCGCGAGCGCCTCGACGTCGAGCGGCTGCGCGTACTCCCGGTCGATCCGGTCGCGCACGCGCCGCAGCCGCGCCAGGTCGCGCAGATGCTGCGCCTCGGCCGGGGTGCGTCCGGCGGTCCCGGTCATCGGTCGATAATAAATTGCCGGGACCCACGTGAGCGCGCGACAGTGGGAATTCGTTCTACGAGGAAGAAACCCCTTGTCTACCACCACCGCCACCGTCACCGTGTTCGCCGCGTCCACGAGCTGGATCGAGTCCGACGCGGTCGACCAGTGCCACCAGGTCGCCGCGTTCGACGGCATGCGTCACGTCGCCGGCATGCCCGACCTGCATCCGGGCAAGGGCGCGCCGATCGGTGCGGCGATGCTGTCGAGCGTGCTGTACCCGCACCTGGTCGGGTCCGACATCGGGTGCGGCATCGCGGTGTTCCCGTTCCGCCTGAAGAAGGCGGTGCCCGAGCAGCTCGCCGGCCGGTTCCCGAACCTCGACCGCGGGCTCGACGACGACGACCCCGCGTGGGACGTCGTCGACGCGTTCGGCGGCCTGCCCGGTGGCTGGGAGGATGGCCTCGGCACGGTCGGGCGGGGCAACCACTTCGTGGAGCTCGCCCGGGTCGAGCCGGTTCTCGACGCCGGCCACGCCGCCCGGATCGGGCTGTCCGCCGGCGAGCTCGTGCTCATCGTCCACAGTGGATCGCGGGGTCACGGCGAGCGGATCCTGCGCGCGCACACCGAGCGGCTCGGTGCCGGTCCGTCCGACGATCCGGCCGCGTACCTGGCCGCGCACGACGAGGCGGTGCGGTGGGGGTCGCTCAACCGGCGGGTGCTCGCGGCGCGCACCGCGGAGGCGCTGGGCGCGCCGGTCAGCGAGCCGGTGGTCGACCAGTGCCACAACCTGGTCGAGGTGACAGACGGCGGCTACCTGCACCGTAAGGGCGCGGCTCCGGGCGACGGCACCGACGTCCTGATCGCCGGCACGCGGGGTACGCGGTCGTACGTGGTGGCCGCGCACGCCGGTCCCGACGCGAACTTCTCCGTGGCGCACGGCGCGGGCCGCAAGATGTCGCGGGCCGACGCGCTCAAGCGCGGCAAGGCCAAGCACACGGTGGAGGAGCTGCGGCGCACGCCGGTCGGGTCGGTGGTGGTGTGCGGCGACCGGCAGCTGCTGTTCGAGGAGGCGCCCACCGCGTACAAGCGCATCGAGCAGGTCGTCGGCGACCTCGTCGACCACGGGCTGGCGACGCCGGTGGTCACCACGGTGCCGCTGGTGACGTACAAGACGCCCGACGTGGCGCCTAAGGGTCGCCGCCGCTGACGTCCTTCCGGCACAGCCGGAACCCGATGTTCGGCGCGACGTTCCCGCCCCACCAGTCCGCGTTCCAGGGCGCCGACCGGCGCGACATCCGGAACGACACCGTCACCGCCTCGGCGCAGTCGGCCCAGGAGCCGCCTCGTAGCACCCGTTCCTCGCCGCCGCCGCCCGATCCCTCCACATAGGACCGTGAGTCGTACCAGTCGGCCGTCCATTCCCAGACGCCGCCGCTCATGCCGTACAGGCCGTAGCCGTTGGGCGGCAGGTCGCGGGACGGGGCGATCCGGGCCGAGCCGAGGTGGTCGAAGTCGCAGCGCCCGGGGGTCGGCGGCTCGTCGCCCCACGGGTAGCGCTTTCCGGTGAGCCCGCCGCGGGCGGCCTTCTCCCACTCGGCCTCGGTGGGCAACGAGTACCGGACGTCCGCTGTGGACAGTCGGGCGCACAGCTCCTCGGCGTCCTGCCACCCGACGCTGACCATCGGCTTGGTGTCGTACCGCAGTGGGCGGCGCGCGTCGGCCGGCAGCACGACGCCGTGCCGCGCCAGTTCGGCCTCCCACTCGACCACCTGCTCCAGCGAGGCGGTGCCGAACAGGTCGGTGTCCGCCTGCTTCTCGTCGAGGCAGTACCGGCGCCGGATCTTGTTCTGTTCCCAGAGCAGGAAGCCGTCGAAGTCGTGGCGTGGCACGCCGCGGGGTGGTGTGTGCCAGCCCATCAGGTCGCAGTAGGTCGACCAGCTGACCGGGGTCTCGGAGAGCCAGTAGGCGTCGAGGGTGACCTCGTGGACCGGGCGTTCGTCGGGGTCGCCGTGTTCGGAGCCCATGAGGAACGGGCCGGCCGGGACGTACCGGAACCGGATGCCGTGCTCCTCGACGACGGTCAGCGGTTCCATGCGCTGATGTCCACGATCGACAGTGGGTTGTGGACGGTGGCCGGCGTGTGCCGCTCCAGGTCGACCTGCCCGTCGATCCACGGGTCGGGCGCGTTGACCGAGCCGTTGAGCACCAGGGCGCGGGCGCGGCAGCCGCCGGCGAACGTGGCCGTGTTCCCGCGGGTGCCGGCCGGGTCGGTGTGGGGGAGCGCGCGGATCGCCCGGAACCCGGCGCTGTCGCGCCAGATCCCGGCCAGCGTGCTGTCGCGCACGTTCGCGGCGACGAACGCCGGCCCGAGGAAGCTGCACGGGTTCACGTCGCCGGAGACCGACACCGAGCAGACCAGGTTGCCGGCGCCGCAGCCGTAGTTCTGGTGCACCACCGACTGGGTTCCGGCCCGGGAGTACGGCCCGAACGGGTCGACCTGCCGCAGGTGCACGGTCTCGTCGAGGTCGGCGAGCGTGTTCAACGCGGCGTTGTACTCGGCGAAGCTCGGCATCAGCTCGCGGTGCCGGGTCGCCACGCCCACCGGGTACAGCGGGCGGAACACGGCGGTGTCGGCGCCGACGTCGCGGGCGAGCCGGGCGCACGCGTCGATCTCGTCGACGTTGGTGCGCATGACCGTGAAGGCGAGCGTGAACCGGGCGTGCCGGCGCAGGAGCGTCAGCTTGTCGAGCACGCGGTCGAACGTCCCCTCGCCCCGTACCCGGTCGTTGGTCGCCGCGGTGGCGCCCTCCAGGCTGACGTTGAGCCACACCAGGTCGCGCCGGCCGAACTCGCGGGCGATGTCCTCGGTGAGCAGCAACGCGTTGGTGGTGACGCACGGCGCCAGCCCGTGCCCCACGGCCAGGTCGATGATCTCGAAGAGGTCCTTGCGCAGCAACGGCTCGCCGCCGGTGAGCCCGAGCCGGAAGCTGCCGAGCGCCGCCATCTCGGCGAACAGCCGGTCGAGGTCGTCGAGTGTGAGCCGCCGCTCGCGGCGTGGCAGGTCGCCGGCGAAGCAGTGGGTGCAGGTGAGGTTGCAGGCCGACACGACCTCCAGGTGCACGGCCAGCGGGCCCACGAGATGGTCGGCCGGCGGGTCCAGGTCGAGGGCCACGCCCGCGAAGCGGGTGCCGACGGTGAAGAAGCCGAGGTCGTAGAAGTGCTCGAAGAAGCGCACGATCGTCTCGCGGTGCGCGTCGTCGCGGGCGGTGGCGAGCACGGCGTCGATGGGCGCGTCGCGCAGGGCCAGGAGTACGGTCGTCGCGTCGGCGTCGAACGGTAGGTACCGCGAGGTCCGCCGGTCGAACACGAGGCTGCCGAAGAACTGCGGGACGAGCACCAGCGGGCCGCTCACGCCGGCGCCCCGATCGTGAAGGCGTGCCGGATCCACAGGGTCGGCGCGGCCGCTGCGCCCGCCTCATCCGGGACGCCGAGCCCCACGGCGCCGTCCCGGGCGAGGCGGTCGACGCGGTAGGACCCGAGGTCCCGCTTCGGGTCGTCGGGTGGGCGGCGGTCGGGCCGGTGCACCAGCCCGGCCCAGGCGCCGTCGTCGAACCCGGGCCGCGCCCAGGCCCCGTCGGTGGTCCCGTCGGTGGTCCCGTCGGTGGGATCGTCCACTGTGTACCGCCACCTGCCGTCGGCCGCCGTGACGACCTGGAACGGCGTGACGGGCCGCGACACCCCGCGCGACGGCGGGTCGTTGGCCATCCGGAACATCAGCACGAGGTACGCCGGGTCGAAGCCGGACACGACGAACCCGAGCACGTGCTCGCCGTACGGCACCACCGTGCGGGCCGCCGGCGGCGCCTGCCCGTCGAGGAGGACCGTGCACTCGCCCTCGGCGTACATCCGCATGAGGAGCGGCACGCCCGCGCGGGGGTCGCGCCACCGCAGCACGACCCCGCCGCAGCCGGCCGGAACCTCGCAGTGCCCGTGCTCCTCGAGGATCAGCAGCGGCGACTCCTTCGAGTACCGCGACAGCGAGTTCAGCTTCAGATCCCGGTCGGCCATGTGACCTCCCGATTCGTCGAGTGGGCCGCGGTCACTGTACGCCGGCCGGGCCAGCCGGTCCCGGCTCCGGGTTGCACGGCGTGAGCGCCCGACACTAGGCTCGACGGTCGGCGATCCATGTATGTGGATGCCGTGTCGGAGGTTCTCTGGTGCTGGTGGTGCGGGTTCTCGGGCAGGTCCGGGTCTGGCACGGCACCGACGAGATCCCGCTCGGCCCGCCGGGCCGGCGCGCGGTGCTGGGCCTGCTGGTGCTGGCCGGCGACCGTCCGGTCACCCGGTCGGAGATCGTCGACGCGCTGTGGGGCGACGCCCCGCCGACCACCGCCACGAACGTGGTGCAGTCGCACGTCATGCACCTGCGCCGGATCCTTGAGCCGACCCGCGGCGCCCGCGCGCCCAGCCGCCGCATCCGCACGGTCGGCGACGGCTACCGGCTCGTCACCGACGGCGCCAGCGTCGACCTGGCGCACTTCCGCGAGCTGGTCGCGTCCGCCGACGACGCCGAGCGGCAGGACCGGCCCACCGAGGTGGCGCGCCTGCTCGGTGACGCGCTCGCGTTGTGGCGCGGACCGGCCCTGGCCGACCTCCCGGCGCTGGCCCGCCATCGCTGGGTGGAGGGCCTCGGGTTCGACCGGCGGCGGACCCTGGCCCGCTACGTCGACGCCATGGTCGGCACCGGCGGCGGCGCCCGGGTGGTCGGCGCCGCCGTGGCCGACGCGGCGGAGCACCCGCTCGACGAGTCGGCGCAGGCGCGGCTGGTGCGGGTGTACTGGGCGACCGGACAGCGCGCGCAGGCCCTCGAGGTCTTCCACCGGGCCCGGAGCCGGCTGTCCGACGAGCTCGGCGTGGCGCCCGGCCCGGAGCTCGAGGCCGCGCTCGGCGAGGTCCTGCGCGGGTCCGGAAGCGGTTCCGGAACCGGTCCGGCCGCCGCGGAACCGGCGCCGCGGGACCCGCCGCGGCAGCTGCCCGCCGGGGTGCCCGCCTTCGTGGGACGCGGTGCCGAGCTCGACGTTCTCGACCGGCTGCGGGCCGCCGCCGGTGAGGCGCCGGCCACCGCGGTGGTCTGCGGCGCGCCCGGTGTCGGCAAGACCGCGTTCGCGGTGCGGTGGGCGCACCACGTCCGCGAGCTGTTCCCCGACGGGCAGCTGTACCTCGACCTGCGCGGCTACGGCACGGGTACGCCGCTGTCCGCCGCCGACGGGCTCGGGCACCTGTGCGTGGCGCTGGGCCGACCCGAGTCCGAGCTGCCCGACGACCCGGCCGGACGGGCCGCGTTGTTCCGTACCGGGTCGGCCGGCCGGCGGCTGCTCATCGTGCTCGACAACGCCGTCAGCGCCGACCAGGTGCGGCCGTTGCTGCCCGGGTACGGGCCGAGCATGGTGCTGGTGACCAGCCGCGACCACCTCGGCGGGCTGGTCGCCGTCGACGGCGCGACCCGCATCGAGCTGACCCCGCTGCCGACCACCGACGCGGTCGCGTTGCTGCGCCGGCTGATCGGCTCGCGGGTCACCGACGACCCGGGCAGCGCCGTGACGCTCGTCGAGCAGTGCGCGCACCTGCCGCTGGCCCTGCGGGTCGCGGCGGAGCTGGCGGTGTCGTGGCCGCACGAGAGCCTGGCGAGCGTCGTCGGGCAGCTGGCCGACCGGCACGGGCGGCTGGACCTGCTCGACGTCGGTGGCGACACCAGCGCCGCCGTCCGCGAGGTGCTCTCGTGGTCGTACCAGCACCTGGACCCCGTGGCTGCGCTCGCGTTCCGGCGGCTGGCGCTGCACCCTGGTCCCGGGTTCGACGCGTCGACGGTGGCCGCACTGTCCGAACTGGACGGTCGGCGGGCCGGCCGGGCGCTGGCCGTGCTCGCCCGCGGTCATCTCGTCGAGCCCCGCTCGACGGACCGGCCGACCGCAGGCCGCTACCGGATGCACGACCTCATGCGGGCGTACGCCGAGGAGCTGTCGGCCGACCTCGACGACGCGGACGCGCGCACCGCCGCGACCGGGCGGCTGCTCGACCACTACTTCGGCGGGGTGTGCCGCGCCCGCGCCCTGCTGTACCCGGCGTGGCGCGGGTACCTGCCCCGGCCGTCCACCCACGGTGGCCCCGACCTCGCCGACGCCGACGCCGCGGTCGCCTGGCTCGACCGCGAGCAGGCCAACCTCGGCGCGCTGTGCGCGTACGCGGCGCGGCACGGGTTTCCGCGCCAGGCCATCGGGCTGGCCGCGAACCTGCAGCGGCACTTCGAGGCGGGCCGGTACCGCGACGGTCTCGCGGCGCACTCGTACGCGCTGGCGGCCGCGCGCGACCTCGGCGACGACGTCGCGGTGGCGCATTTGCTGGGGCACGTGGGGGAGCTGCACCGGTTGCTGGGCCGGTACGACACGGCCGCCGGTCACCTGCGGGAGGCGCTCGCCGGGCACGACCGCACCGGAGACGTGCGCGGACAGGCGCGGGCGCTGTCCGCCCTCGGCATCGTCGCCGAGCGGACCGGCGACCCCGCCGGTGCGGTCCGCCACCATCGCGACGCGCTGGCCCGGTACCGGGCGGCCGACGACCGTCGCGGCGAGGCGATCGTGCTCGTCAACCTCGGCAATGCCTACAGTGGACAGGACGAGCTGAAGCGCGCCGCCGACGCGTTCGAGCGGGCGTACACGCTCTTCCGCGACGTCGTCGAGCCGACCGGGCAGGCCGCGGCCCTGTCGAACCTGGGCGACGTGCTGTGCGCCCTGGGCGACCACCGCCGGGCCGGCGAGCGGCTCGCCGAGGCGTTGCCGTTGTTCCTGGCCGCCGGTCACCGCATCGGCGAGGCGATGGTCCGCACGAACCTGGGCCAGGTGAAGCTGCGGCTCGGCGACCCCGACGCGGCGATGGACGAGCTGCACACGGCGTTGCGCATGTTCCAGGAGATCGGTCACCGCTACGGTGAGGCCAGTGCCCGCAACCGCATGGGCGAGGCGCTGCGCGCCCTCGGCCGGCACCCGGAGGCGCTGGAGTGCCACCGGGCCGCGCTGGCGATCGCCGCTGAGACCCAGGACCACGACGAGCAGGTCCGCGCGCGTGCCGCGCTGGCCGAGTTGGGAGCCGCACCCGTTGACTAGCAGGTATCTGCGCTACCAGAGCCCGACCCGCAACCGTCGCGGGTTCTTCCCCGGCGTCTTCGGGCTGGTGAACGGTCTGGCCACCGCCGGCGTGCTGACCGCCGAGCAGGCGGAGTTCCGGCGCGTCCACAATGCCTGGTACGAGGCCACCGTCACCGATCCGTCCACCGTGGACGCCACGGTCTACGACCGTGCCCTCAACCCGGGCGCGGCCGCGTGGTTCAAGGAGTCGGCGACGGACGTGATCCACCGCGTCGACGGCTACCTCGCGATCCTCGCCGCCCACGGCGTGCCGTGCGTGCTGGTCCGGTCGAACGACCCCGGCCGCGTCGTCTACGAGGACGAGCACCAGGTCGTGGTCGTCCCGCACCCCTAGATGATTGATTCCAAGGCCTGGCACGGGATGACTGGGCGTTTTGCCTGTTTGATGGCTGTTCCGCGACCCGCACGGGACCATCGGCCATCAACCGATGCCGATGGGTGGGAGGCTACGAACATCACAAACGCTTGTTGATGTTCATAGCCTCCCACCCGCTCACGATCATCGACGTATCGGTATGGCGGAGCTCCCGACATTCATCACGAAACAGGCGGACGGACGTCCGAGCCCTCGGAATCGATCATCTAGGGCCGGCGACCCACCGCGGCGACGATGTCGCGTTGGGGCTCCTCGTCGGAGCCGGGTTCCGGGTGCCATTCGGTCACCGGGACGATGCCCGGCTCCACGAGGTCGAAGCCGTCGAGCATCGCGGCGATCTCCTCCGGGGTGCGGGTGGAGATCGGCGTCGGCGTGCGCCGGTACAGGTCGCGGACCCGCTCCTGCTCGTCGCTCGGCGCCGGGTCGGTGACCCCGTGCGAGATCGCGAGGTAGCTCCCGCTGGCGATCGCGTCGCGGTAGCTGGCGATGATCTCGGCGGGCCGGTCGTCGTCCGGAACGAAGTGCAGCACCGCGATCAGCAGGACCGCGACCGGTTGCGTGAGGTCGATGACCGAGGCGACGTCGGGGTGGCCGAGAATCTCCTCCGGCCTGCGCAGGTCGGCGCGGATCGCGCAGGCGTTCGGGTTGTCGGCGAGGATCGACTGTCCATGTGAGACGGCCACGGGGTCGACGTCGACGTACACCACGCGGGCGTCGGGCGCGGTGCGCTGGGCGACCTCGTGCACGTTGCCTAGCGTCGGGATGCCGGAGCCGACGTCGAGGAACTGCCGGATCCCGGCGTCGGTCAGCCACTGCACCACGCGCCGCAGGTAGGCGCGGTTGGCGTGTGCGACGAGCCGGAGGTTCGGCCACGCCTGCTCCGCGGCCTCGAAGAACTGCCGGTCGACCTCGAAGTTGTGGAAACCGCCCAGCGCGAAGTCGTAGATCCGGGCCGCGTTCGGCACCGTGATGTCGACCTCGTCGGCCACCCAGCCCGGCCTGTCCATCGCACCTCTTTCGAAGAAGGACCCCGTCACGGTTACGCGCGTCGATGGTAGCAACACGTGCTGTGACCGGCCGCGGGCGGCTTCGGGCCGACCTGGATCGTCCACTATGGACAGGTAAACGCGTGGACCGGGGCCGTCCCGCACCGCCATCATCAGCGTGCGACGCGGGGAGGTGGAGATGGGCCGCGTGCGGAGGCTCGACGAGGTTCAGCGGCAGGCGCTGCCGGCACACGCCGACGTGTGGGTCGACCGCGCCCTCGGTACCGACCCGGTCAGGTGGGCCGCCTGGGAGTCCGGCGCCCGTGCCTGCTACCAGTACTGCGGCGTCGGCTGGCCGGCGCGGGTCGCCCGGGTCACCTCGCCGCTGGCGCTCGCCCGGGCGCTCGACCTGGCCCAGGTCGACGAGACCCCCGGCCGGGAGCACCGGGCGCTCGCCGGCATGATCCGCGATGCCGTCGAGTCGCGGACCGAGCGGGCGATCATGAACCGGTTCGACCCGCACGTGGTCGCGGCCGTGCGGCGTGAGGTGTTCGAGCCGGTCGACACGGCGCTCGCTCCGCACGCGGTGGCGCTGGCGGTCGACGACGCGGTGACGGGTCTGCTGCTGTCCCACGCTCCCGCCCGCGCCCAGGAGTCGGCGCGCGCCGCCGCCCTCGCGGTCTCGCCGGTCGGTCGGGTCCGGCGGGCCAACCGGCGCGTCCCGTCGGACTGGCGCACGTGGACGCTGACCCTCGGCGGCCGGTGGGAGTCCGCGTGGACCGCGTACGCGTCGTTCTTCAGCGCGGTCGCCGCCGACGAGCGTGAGCGCGGGTGGCGGCGGCGGGTGGAGAAGTACTCCGCGGCGCAGTCGGCCGGATGGTGGTACCCGTGTCTCGACTTCGTCCTCGTGAGCGAGCCGCCGGTGTTCGTGCGCACCGAGCGGGTCGCCGGGTCGCCGGCCCGGCTGCACTGCGCCACCGGCCCGGCGGTCGGCTGGAGCGACGGGTGGGCGCTGTACTTCTGGCACGGCACGCGCGTGCCGGCGTGGGTCGTCGACGCTCCGACGGTCGACGCGGTGCACGCCGAGCCCAACGTCGAGGTCCGTCGGTGCGGCATCGAGGCGCTGGGCTGGGACACCTACATCGCCACGGCCGGTCTGCGGCTGGTCGACACCGCGCCCGACCCCGGCAACCCCGGCTTCGACCTGCGCCTGTACGACCTGCCCGAGCGGGTGTGGGGCGAGCCGACGCGGGTGCTGCTCGCCACCAACGGCAGCGCCGAGCGCGACGGGACCCGTCGCCGCTACGGCCTTCCGGTGCCCGCCGACGTTCCCACGGCGGTCTCCGCCGCGGCGTGGACGTACGGGCTCACCGGAGACCAGTACGCCCGCCTGTACCGCCGGACCTGAACCCGACGGGCCCGCGTCCGAACGGGCCCGGACCCACGAACGGAGGGAAGCACATGAAGACCCTGGCCGACCTCACCGGCGCCACCGGGCGCCCGGTCGACCTGCACCTGATGCTCGACCTCGTCATCCCCGTGCACGACGGAATCCAGGCGCAGGGCGACCTCATCGTCCTGCCGATGGACGACGCGGTCGGGCACGTCACCGTCCGGTCCGGGGCCGCCTGGCACGAGGTCCCGCCCGAGGGCGTGGAACTGCTGCGCGGTGGTGCCGGTGGAAACGCGCACACGCTGGTCGCCGATCCCGGCACCTGCCTGTGGACGGCCGATGTCGACGACACCCTCGGGCTCGCCCTCGGCGCGTTCGAGGCCCTCGACGTGGCCTACCTGCTGCACCGCGAGCACGGCGGCACCGGCATCGCGCCCGGGCGGTACGTCGTGCGGCGTCAGCGCGAGCAGGGTCCGCCGGCGCCGCCCCGGCGCGAGGTGGCCGGGCGACCCGGATCCGCGCCGAGCGGTCTGACGCAGCGGCGGGCGGCCTCGCGGCGCGAGGAGCAGCGGCCGCGCAGCCGCTTCGTCTGCGACTGATCCCGCTGTCGCGCGGCCGCGTCCGATAGGGTCCGCCGCATGTCTACCGAATCGCTCACCGGAACGTTCAGCGCGTCCGCCCGCACCGACTGGTTCATCGACCCCGCCACCGGCGAGGCCACCGCGAGCGCCCCGCTGCGCCTGGTGCCGGTGACCGGCGACTTCCAGCTGCGCGCGCACGTCCGGGTGCCGCTGGCCGCCACGTACGACGCCGGCACCCTGTTCGTCCACGGTGGACCGTCGACGTGGGCGAAGCTCGCGCTGGAGCGGTCGCCCGAGGGCACCGACATGATCGTCACGGTCGTCACCCGGGGCGTCTCCGACGACGCCAACGGCGTCGTGGTGCCCACGCCCGGCGAGACGTGGCTGCGGATCTCCCGCACGGGCGAGGTCTACGCGTTCCACTTCTCGGCCGACGGCGACCGCTGGTCGCTGGTGCGGCTGTTCACGCTGGGACCGGTCGACGGGCACGAGGTGGGCGTCGGCGTCCAGTCGCCGACCGGCGACGGGCTGACCGCCACGTTCTCGGGGGTGTCACTGGTCCACGAGACCCTCGCCGACCCCCGCGACGGCTCCTAGCCTGCCGACGCGTGCACCGGCCGCGCCGCTCGCGTTCGCGCCGTTGTCGAACCCTCCGCCGATCTTGCACTCGTGGCCGCCTCTATTTGCTGAAATGTCGTGTTTTGATGAAGGCCACAACTGCAAGATCGGCGGAAAGGGGGACGTCGCCTAGCCTGCCGACGCGTGCACCGGGAGGCGGGTGAGGCCGCGCACGATCGGGTCGTGGTCGCGCCACGGCAGGTCGGGCTCGGCGATCCGTAGGCGGGGACAGGCGTCGAGGAGCGCGTCCAGCGCGGTCCGCGCGGTGACCCGGGTGAGCGCGGCGCCCGGGCAGTAGTGCGGGCCGAGCCCGAACGACAGGTGCGGGTTGGGGGAGCGACGCACGTCGAGGCGGCCCGGGTCGGGGAAGCGGGCCGGGTCGCGGTTCGCGGCGGCCACCATCACGACGAGCTCCGCGCCGGCCGGCACCGGCACGCCGGCCAGCGTCACGTCGCGGGTGGCCCGGCGCAGCACGCCCAGCACCGGCGGGTCGAAGCGGGCGGCCTCCTCGACCGCGCCGGCGAGCAGGGACCGGTCGGCGCGCAGCCGGTCCCACAGCCCCTGACGCGCAAGGGCGTGCACCGCGTTGGCGATGAGGTTCTGCGTGGTCTCCACACCGGCGAACAGCAGCACCAGGCTATGGGCGCCGACGAGGTCGCGGTCGGCGCCCCAGGCGTCGCGGAGCGCGGCCGGCACGGGCGCGAGCGCGGTGCCGTCGGTGACGCGGTGGCGGAGCGCGGCCGTGGCGGCCGCGATCGCGGCGAGACCGTCGCGGCGGGCGTCGGGGTCGCGGGCGTGGATGCCGGCGTGCTCCATCGCGCGGGCGTGGGCCAGGAACCGGTCGGTCTCGGCGCCGGGCGCGCACAGCAGGTCGGCGATCACCCGTGCGGCCAACGGATGCGCGAAGTCGGCCAGCACGTCGAACCCGTGCGGCGGCAGGTCCGTCAGCAGACCGCGCGCCAGCGCGGCGATGCGGTCGGCCGAACCGCCGATCCTCCTGGGGCCGAGCGCCTTCGCGACCGGTGCCCGCCGGACGGCGTGCTCCGGCGGGTCGAGGAAGAACAGCCACCGCGCCGACCAGTCCGTGAAACCGGCCAGCAGGTCGCTGTCGCGCCGCGGCACCTGGGGAACCACCGCCGACGAGTAGGTGGCGGTGTCGTGGAGCACCGCCACCGCGTCGTCGTACCCGGTGAGCACGAACCGGCGCAGGCGGTCGCTCCGGTACACGGGAGCGGTGGCGCGCAGGCGGTCGAAGACGGAGTGGGGATCGGCGAAGTACGCCGGTCCGAACGGGTCGGTCACGGGCGCGGCGTCGCCAGCATCCCGTCGACCGCCAGCCGCGCCTGTTCCACGCGTTGCTCGCGGCCGCCCGTCATCCGGACGAAGGGCCGACCGAGGCGGGTCAGCTCCTCGGCGATCCGCGCGTGGAAGGCCCGCCGCTCCGCCGGGCTGTCGCGTGTGGGCGAGCCCTCGAACGGCCACTCCGGCTCGGTGAGCAGGTACAGGTCGGCGGGGTCGGCAGCACCGACCTCCCGCAGCCAGTCGGGGACGGCCTCGAAGAGACGCTCGCTCCAGAGGCCGACCGTCATCGGGTCGGTGTCGCAGAACAGCACCCGGTGGGCGTGGCGGGCGAGCGTCGCCTGCGCGGTCACCTGCGCCTGGGCGATGTCCGACACCTCCCCGGGATGCATGCTGCGGCCCCAGAGCTGATCGAAGGAGCGGGCCGCCTCCGACACGCAGACGGTGTCGTAGTGCCGGGCGAGGTCGGTGGCCAGGGTGCTCTTGCCGGACCCCTCGGCACCGACGATCGTCACCCGGCGCACGTACCAGGCCCGCACGCACGGCGGCAGGTGCCGCGCGTGGTCCCACGGCGCCTGCCGGACCAGCGTTCCCGAGACCGGGACCGCCGTGCGGTCGACCGGCACGTGCCGGATGCCCAGCCGGCCCGCCACGACCTTGCCGTAGTGCTCACCGGAGAAGAGGAAGTCGGGCATGCCGTCGGCGCGGATGGTGTCGAGCCACCGGTTGTGCACCGCGTTCCACCAGTTGGTCTCGCCGGTCCACGCGTCCTCGATCGCGACGGTACGCACGTCGGGGAAGAGCTCGGCCAGCCAGTCGCGGCGTACCTCCCACGGGATCGGGTCGGCCGCGCCCACGCGCACGTACGCGGTGATCCGGCCCGTGTAGGCGCGGGCGAACTCGACGAGGTACCGGTGTCCATCGTGGACGGGCAGGAACCGGCCGAGCACCACGCCCGAGGTGTCGCCCCCGCCCGGGCGCGGGGTGAACTGCTCGGGGCTGAAGCGCGCCAACCGGTGGGCGCGCCCCGACGCGGCGGCGGCGTCCAGGTCGCCGACCGTCGGCGGCTCGTACACGAAGCTCGATCCGTACCAGGCCATCGGCGGCGGTGGGGCGAGGGAGGTCACGCCGCCGAGGGTACCGCCGCGCCGGTCACGCCTCCTCTGCCAGCAGGGCGTCGACGGCCTGCACGGCGGTCCGTAGCCGGCCCTCGACGGCACCGGCGAGGATGACGTACCGGTGGCCCTGCCGGGTCAGCTCGGCCCGGCACCGGTGGAAGAACGCGTGCCGTTCCGCCGGCCGGTTGTACTCCGGCGGCCCGACGAAGAGCTGGTCGCTCGACGTCAACAGGTACAGGTCGATGTCGCCGCCGGGCCCGGTGGCGGCCTGCAGCCAGTCGGGCGCGGCGCCGAACAGCCGCTCGCTCCACAGCCGCACGGCGAGCAGATCGGTGTCGCAGAACAGCACCCGGTTCGCCCGGCGCGCCATCGCCGTCTCCGACGCCCGCTGCCCGTGGGCGATCAGCGAGATCGACGGGGGATCCCAGTCGTGGCGCATCCCGCGGGCGAACTCCGGCACGTGGACGGTGCCGTAGTGGATGGCCAGCCGGAGGGCCAGGTGCGTCTTGCCGGTGGACTCGGGCCCGATGAGGCACACCCGCCCGACGGTGGCGGGGTCGACGGGTCCGGGTCCCTCGAACGGCTCCATCGCCGGCTCGTTGGCGAGGTACCACGTCCGTACCGGCGGCGGCAGGTACGCGGCGTTGCGCGCCGGCCAGCTCCGGATCCTGCTGCCGGACACCGGAACGGCCGTCCGGTCGACCACGAGCAACCGCGCGCCGAACCGCCGGGCGAGCTCGGGGCCGTAGTCGTTGCCCATCACCACGTAGTCGGGCAGCACATGTTCCCGGACGCGCTCGTCCCACAGCGCGAACAGGTCCTCCCGGGTGAACCTGGCGGGGTCCGCGACCGGTACGACCGTGACGTCGGGGAACAGCCCGGTGAGCCAGTCCCGGCGGACCTCCCACGGGATCCGGTCGTTGCGGTTGATCCGCACGAAGATCCACAACCGGCGGGCGAACGCGCGGGCGACCTCGACGAGGTAGCGGTGTCCATCGTGGACGGGTAGGAAGCGCCCGAGCACGATGCCCGTGCTGTCACCGCCACCATCGGGACGGGGAGTGAACTGGTCGGGGGAGAAGGACTCCAGGCGACGGGCGCGCGCCTCCACGGCCGCCGCGTCGAGCTCCCCGGGATCGGGTTCGTAGTACGTGAAGCTCGAGCCGTACCAGGCCATCGGCGGCGCCGTCACGCCGCCGAGGGTACCCGTTGCGCGCGAGCTCAGGCCGGGGCCGAGGAGGCCCGCACCACCAGCCGGCAGGCGACCGTGTGGAGGCCGGCCTCCGTGCCGTGCACGATGGCCCGCAGCAGCAGCGTGCCCGCGACGCGGCCCACCTCGCGCAGGTTCAGGTCCACTGTGGTCAGTGGTGGCCGGCAGCCCTCCGCCACCGGTGCCCAGTTGTCCACGCCGACCAACGCGACGTCGTCGGGCAGGCGGCGGCCGCTCTCGCGCAGCCCGTCGGCGACGCCGCGGGCGATCACGTCGCTGCCGCAGAACACCGCGTCGACCTCGGGATGCGACCGGGTCAGCGCGGCCGCGGCGAACCGGCCCCACACCTCGCTCCAGCCGCCGTACCAGGGCTCGCCGACGAGGTCCAGGCCGGCCGCGCGCAGCGCCCGGTGCGTGCCCTCGACCCGGGCGCGTACCGACGCGTGTCCGTGCGGACCGGTGACGTGCGCGATGCGCCGCCGGCCGGTCCGCACGAGGTGCTCGACCGCCGTCACCGCGCCAGCGGCCTCGTCGACGACGACGCTGCAGTCACCGGCGTCGGCGGAGCGCGCGAACGCGTAGACCACCGGAACCGCCGGGCCGCCGGCGGCCATGCTCGCGGGGATGCCGGCCAGCGGCAGCCGCGCCTCCGTGCGCCGGCCCGCGACGATGATCCCGTCGACGCGCCGGCGCAGCAGGCTGCGCACGTAGTGCTGCTCGCGGATCGGGTCGTCGCGGGTGTCGCACACGAACGCGACCGTCTCGCCCCAGCCGAGCGCGTCCTCGGCACCGTGCGGGATCGGCAGGCCGAACCGTCCATGGTGGTCGGTCATGATGAGACCGACGGTGTAGGTGCGGCCGCTCAGCAGGCTCGCCGCCACCGCGTTCGGCACGAACCCGAGCTCCTGGGCCGCCGCGCGCACCCGGTCGCGGGTCTCGGCGCGCAGCTGCCCGCGGCCGTTGAGCGCCTTCGACGCCGTGCCGACCGACACCCCGGATCGGCGTGCAGGCCGTCTGGACGGTCGTCCGGGAGGCGGCGGAACCACGGAAAACACTTTCCGAGCCGTCGGACCGACCGGGTGTGAACGACAACCGCGGAGGGGTCCACGATGAGCCAGCCGGGACGCACCCGACCCCACCGTGCGACGATGATCCTCGCCCTCGTCGGCGTCACCGCCGCACTGGGTGCCGTCCCGGCGACCGCCGCGCCCCAGGAGGCCGCCGTGCCCGATCCCGTCGTCGCCTACACCTTCGACGCCGACGACCCCACCACCGGCCGGATCACCGACACGTCGGGCAACGGGCTGCACGGCACGCTCGTCGACGGCGCCACCGCGGCGTTCGTCGACGGCGCGACCGGCGGACGGGCCATCGACCTGCCCGGTGGCGCGCCGACGGCCGCCGGCGCCCACATCCGGTTGCCCCGCGCCGTGCTGGAGGGCCGCACCGATCTCACCGTCCAGGCGCGGATCCGGTGGGACGGCACCACCGCGCCGTGGCAGTGGATCTACGCGCTCGGCACGGACACCGGCCGGTACCTGTTCAGCACGCCGTACAACGGCGACGGCCGGCTGCGGACCGCGGTCACCGCGACGTCCGCCGGGGGAGAGGCACAGGTGACCGGGTACGCCGCGCTGCCGGCGAACACCTGGAGGACGCTCACGGTCACCCTCGACACCGCGGCCGGACGGGTGACGACCTACCTCGACGGCGCCGCGGTCGCGTCGGCTCCGTCCACTGTGGTCGCCGGCGACCTGCTCGGCCCCGACGCCACCTCGGCCGGATTCATCGGCCGGTCGTTCTACCCCGACCCGCTGTTCGCCGGCGCCGTCGACGACTTCCGCGTCTACGCGGCCGCGCTGACCGCCGACCAGGTCGCCTCGGCGGCGGGCGTCGTACCGCCGACGCCGACCGGGCCCGGCACGACGACCTTCGACGTGCGCACCACGGTCGGCGTCGCACCACCGTTGCCGGAGACCGTGCGCGCCTCGTTCAGCGACGGCTACGACCGCGACGTCGCCGTCTCGTGGAGCCCGGTAGACCCCGGCCGTTACGCCGCGCGCGGCACCTTCGAGGTGACCGGCACAGCGGCCGGTCGGGCGGTGACCGCGACCGTCACCGTGATCCGCGAGGGGGAGGTCACGATCGACCTCGGTACCACGACCGGCCCGTTCCACGGCGGCGCGTCGGGCACGCTGTACGGGTTGTACGGTCCGGGCGTCCCCACGAACACGCTCATCGAGGGCATGCGCCTGCGCACGGTCTCGACCAAGGCGCAGGACGGACCGCAGCACCCCGGCGCCGACGCGCTGGAGGTCGTGCGGCCGTTGGCCGACAGCACCGACGGCGACATCTACGTCTACATGACCGACATCCACCGCGGTTTCCCGTACCAGTGGCCGGGGAGCACCCCGGAGGAGAAGGTCGCGCTGTACCGGGAGAAGGTCGCGAAACAGGTCGACCAGGTGCTCACCCTGCCGGCGGAGTACCGCGACAACATCGTGTTCGTGCCGTTCAACGAGCCCGAGGGCAACATGTTCGGCACCGGCGAGTGGAGCTACGACGGGGTCAGCTGGCTCAGCGACCCGACCGACTACTTCCGCACCTGGGACGACTTCTACCGCCTCATCAAGGGGAGGATCCCGGACGCCCGGATCGCCGGCCCGAACACGAGCGTGCTCTACGCGCAGGTGCGGGGCTTCCTCGAGCACACCGTCCGGGAAGGCACCGTGCCCGACGTCATGACGTGGCACGAGCTGTCACATCCCGAGCAGGTGCGCCAGAGCGTGCGCCGCTACCGCGAGATGGAGGCGGAGGTCCTCGGCGGCCGGCGGCTGCCCATCAACATCAACGAGTACGCCTTCAACTACCACACCTCGGTGCCCGGCCAGATGATCCAGTGGATCTCCGCGATCGAGGAGTCCAAAGTGGACGCCGACATCGCCTACTGGAACATCGACGGCAACCTCTCCGACTCGGCGGTGCAGGCCAACCGGGCCAACGGGCAGTGGTGGCTGTTCAACGCCTACGGCGGCATGACCGGCGACACCGTGCGCGTCACGCCGCCGTACCCGGGCCGTGACTACACCCTGCAGGGCGTCGCGACGCTCGACCGCGGCAAGCGCCAGGCCCGGGCGATCGTCGGCGGCGCGGGCGGAGCCGCGCACCTCCGGTTCGACAACGTTCCCACGACGGTGTTCGGGCGCACCGTGCACGCGACGGTCCGTGAGATCCCGTGGACCGGCCAGCTCGGCGACTCCGGGCCGCCACGCGTGCTCGCCGAGCGCGACCTGAAGGTCCGCGACGACACGGTCGTCGTCGACCTGACCGACCTGACCGAGTCGTCGGCGTACGAGATCGTGCTGGCGCCCGCCGGCGACGCCGGCCGCGAGCAGAGGGACCCGCTGCTGTGGCAGCAGTCGTACGAGGCAGAGGACGCGGTCTACACCGGTTCCGGCTACAGCCGCAACGGTCCCGAGGGCTCGCCGCGGGACGTGTCGAAGTTCTACACCTCGGGCGGGTTCAACGTCGGCGGGCTGCGCACCGGCAGCGACGGCGTGCTCGACTTCACCGTCGACGTACCGACCACCGGCACCTACGACCTGAGGGTGTTCGCCAACTCGCTCAACACGTTCGACCTCGTGCGGGAGCAGGGACCGACGAACGTGTTCCTGCGCGTCGACGGCGGCGCCGAGCAGGAGCTGTTCCTGCCGCTGGGCTACAAGTGGGTGGTCTGGGACCACACCGGCACCACCGTCCGGCTCACCGCGGGCCGGCACACGATCTCGCTCGCGGCCCGCAGCCTCGACGGCACGAAGGCCACGAAGGGCGACGCGATCGTCGACCGCATCCTGCTGAGCCTGACCGGCCCGAAAGCCACGGCGACGGTGTACCAGGCCGAGTACGCCGATCTGAAGGGTGCGAGGACCGTCTACACGGGACGGACGTCGGGCGCCGCCCTCGGCCGCGGCGACACGGCCACGTTCTGGGTCTACTCGGCCCACGACGCCGAGTCGATCCTCGATCTGTCGGTGCCCGACGGCGACGTGTCGATGACGGTCAACGGGGTCCGCGTCGGGCGTAGGGCCGCCGTGTCGCTGTCCGGCGGTATCAACAAGGTCGTGGTGACCGGCACCGCGCGCCACAGCGTGCTCGACCGGCTCACCGTGACCCCGGGAGGCGGACACCTGCCGACGACCTCCTACGAGGCCGAGGCGGCGCGGACGGCCGGCACCGCCACGACGGAACCGCGTTCGCTCGCGAGCGGCGGCACGGCGGTCACCGGCATCGGCGGCGACCCCGGCAACGCCAACACGCTCACGTTCACGGTGACCGCGCCGGCCGACGGCACCTACGCGATGCGCGTGCGTTACTCCAACCCGGAGCAGTCGCCGGCCACCCACTACAACCCCGACCCGTTGGCCCGCCACGCCGACATCTCGGTCAACGGCGCGTCGCCGCAGCGCGTGCTGTTCCCGCACTCGTTCCACGCCAACAACTTCTGGGAGCTCACCGTCCAGGTGAGGCTCCGCAAGGGCACGAACACCGTGCGGTTCGCGTCGCGGGAACTGCCCAACCTCGACGGGACCACCTACGCGTCGGACACGTTCCCCGGCGTGCTCCTGCGTTCGAGGTACGCGCCGCTGATCGACCGGATCACCCTCACCCCCTTCAGCCGCACCCTCTGACGTCGAGGAGGAACCCCCGTGCACCGCCGCGTGAGCCGCGCCGGCGCCGGCGGCCTCTACGCGCTGGTCGAGAACAACCGGCCGGCCGACAACCTGCTGCTCCCGTTGAAGCTCAACACGGTGACCCAGCCGTCGCCCCGGGGCGGCCAGCGTCCCGCCGACGTCAGCAAGGGCGAGCTGACGGTGACGGTCCCCAACATGAGCGCCACCAGCGGCTACC
Organism: Virgisporangium ochraceum; assembly: GCF_016863655.1. Lineage (GTDB taxonomy): Bacteria > Actinomycetota > Actinomycetes > Mycobacteriales > Micromonosporaceae > Virgisporangium > Virgisporangium ochraceum. The sequence goes on along the minus strand of NZ_BOPH01000022.1, from coordinate 58,192 downwards.
ACCTCCGCATCCAGCTGATCAGCGGCGTGCCCGCGTACCAGCAGCGGCACGGGGCCGAGAACGCGTCGATCTTCCGGGCCAACCGGTTCGGCAGCTCGAGCGCGTCGGCCGGCCGTACTTCGGCGGCGCCACGGGCTACGCCGAACTGGACTACATGGAGCTCGTCTAGCCGCGTTCGTGGACGCGGATGACCGCCGCCGGGCACCGGTCGACCGCGTCACGGACCGCGGCGTGGAGGTGGGGCGGTGGCCGCTCGTCGGCCAGGACGACGACGCCCTCGACGTCGTCCTGGCCGAACACCTCGGGGGCGGTCAGCGCGCACATCCCGGCACCGATGCACATGCCGGTGTCGACCTCGACGCGCATCGGCACCCCCGTTCGCCCCGGACCAGCGAGAGATCACCGTCAATCCTCGTATCCGGGGCGGCGAAAAGCCATCGGGTCGACGGTCGATTTCACGCCCGGCGCGAGATCACCCCGTCGGACCGGTCGCGATGGCGACCACCCGCCGCATGGGCGGGTGCTCCAGCACCCGGGCGCCCTCCTCGTGCAGGGCCCGCAGCGCGCCGTCGTCGCCGGGGTCGAGGGCGGCCGCCTCGCGCCACATCGCCAGCTCGCGCTCCAGCCACGCCGGCCGGTCGTCGACGGTCACCTCGCGGAAGCCGGCCGCCGTCAGCTCGGCGCGGAGATCGAGCAGCCGGAACCGGTCGGGGAGCCGGTCGTCGTCGCGGTCGACCGGTTCCCAGCACGTCAGCACGATCCGGCCGCCGGGCCGCAGGACGCGGCGCGCCTCCGCGAACGCCCGCTCCGGATCGGCGAACTGGATGGCGTCGACGCACATGATCGCGTCGACGGACGCGTCGGCGAGGCCGGTGTCGTCGAAGGTACCCACCCGGAACGTCGCCGGAAGCCCCTGGGAAGCGGCGTTTCCGGTCGCCTGCCGCACCGCTTCGGCGGAGAAGTCGACGCCGATCAGGTCGACGCCGGTGCGCCGGACGATCTCGAGGCCGTAGCCGCCCCGCCCGCAGGCGAGGTCGAGCAGGGTCGCGCCCGGCGTGAGGCGCAGGGCGGCGACGACCTCGGCGAGGCCCTCGCCCGGGAGGAGGCTGGTCGACAGCAGGTCGCCGGGCAGGTCGAGGTGCCGTCGGACGAGCGCCTCACGGGCCGGCGAGGCGGCCATGGCGGCGTACCAGGTGTCGAAGTGCTCCGCGGTGGGTGCCATGGGAGACGACTGTACCGACGCCGGACTTGACACGATGCCCCACTGTATCGATTATCAGTATATCGACTTTCGATACGGGGAGGCAGTGATGAGAAGGCTCAGTAGGCCCGACTGGCTCGGCGAACTGCAGGGGATCACGGTGCTCGTCGGGGCGGTCGCCGTCGTCGGGTCGGCGGCGCAGGTCGCCGTCACCGCGTTCGGCGACGCCGGGATACCGGTGGACCTGGAGGCGCGCCACCTCGACGGCGTCGCCGGCGCACACGCCGGTGCGGAGGGCGTCACGGTCGCCGCCGACGGCACCGTCGAGGCCGTGGTCACCGATCCGTCGGTGCGGCAGGTGCTCCTGTCGACGCTCACCTGGCTGCCCACCGCGGTGCTGGCGGTCGCGGTGCTCACGCTCCTCGTCCGGATCATCCGTGACGCGCGGAGCGGCGACCCGTTCACGGCCCTGACCGTGCGGCGCCTGCGGGTACTCGCCGCGGTCTGCCTGGTGGGCGGTGCGGTCGTCACGGTCGTCGAGTCGGTCTGTGCGACGGCGCTGATGGCGACGGTCCTCCCGGCGACGGGCGGGTTCTCCTGGTCGCTGACGCTGTCGGTCGGATGGGTGTTCGCCGGCTTCGCGTTCCTCGCGCTCGGCGAGCTGGTGCGGCGCGGACTGGCCCTGCGCGAGGAACTGGACGGGGTCGTCTGATGCCGCCGGAGGAGCCGCACCGCGTCACCATCCACCTCGACGACCTGCTCGCCGAGCGCGGCATGACCCTCACCGAGCTGGCCGACCGGGTCGGTGTCACGTTCGCGAACCTGTCGGTGCTGAAGAACGGGCGCGCCAGGGCGATCCGGTTCAGCACGCTCACCGCGCTGTGCGACGTGCTCGACTGCCAACCGGCGGACCTGCTCACCGTCCACCCGCCCGAAAACGCGTAGAGGACGGCCGGGACCGGCGCGACAATGGGAGCCATGAAGGGAGCGGACACCCTGCCGTTCCGGTGGGACCTCGTCGCACCGGACCAGTTGGGCACCCTTCTCTCCGGCACGGAGTCCCCGCGCCTGTGGTTCGTCGACGACCTGGCGGAGTGCGCGGGCAAGGTGCTGGCGCGCAGCGGCAACGGCGACCTGGTCTTCGTGGGCCGTTCGCTCGACTCGATGTTCGACCTTCTCGGCGGTGCGCTCGCCGGCGTCGCCGACGACCGGCGACTGCACCGCCTGCCGGTGTCGTTCGCCCGTTCCGGCGTCCGGTCGGGTCGCCGGTGGCGCGAACGCCCGCTGACCCACGGCGAACGCCGACGGGGCCGCGAGTTCCTCGCGAACGTCGGTGTCACCCCGCACGCACTCGCCCGCCGCGCGCGGCCGGTGACGTTCGTCGACGTGGTCCACGAGGGCGGCACCTTCACCGACCTGTTCACCCTCCTGCGCGACTGGATCGACGAGGAACGTCAGCCGTGGCGGGTGATCCGGCGCAAGGTGCGGTTCGTCGGGGTGACGATCCGGCGCGAGACGAGCCCGAACACCTACCGCTGGCGGCACGACGCCGGCTGGACGCGTCAGCTGCCGGCCCGCTCGGTCGTCAACGTGTCGCTCGACTGGTGGGTCTGGAACTACCTCGGCGACCGGCAGACCAAGCTGACCCGCACCTTCAAGCCCGAGCGGTGGCTGGCCGGGGCGGCCGCCCCCGACCGCGACCTCGACACCCGGCAGGCGATCGCCGAGGCCGTCGCGATCGTCCACTATGGACGGAGCGCGGCGGGCCGGAAGGCGATCGCCCGCGCGGCCGACCGCGAGCCGGCGCTCGCGGAGGCCTGGCTGCGCACGGTGGTCACGGCGCTGAACAGCACCTGAAGCGTCAGGCGGCCACGATCCGCACGTCGTGGGCCGCACCGGGTTCGAGGAAGGCGAGCAGGCCCAGGCCCTCCGCGGTCACCGCGTCGCGGTCGGCGGCCGGCAACGGCTCGAAGACGCGCACCGTGAGCGTCGCCGCGCGGTCGCGCGCCTTTCCGCTCGTCGCGACCGACCACGCGGCGGCCGTGACGCCGTCGACCAGCACCGGACGCGGCACCGGACCGTGCGGGGTCACCGCCTTCGAGCGGAACCCGTCGGTGACGAACCGGCCGCGGTCGCGGTGCGACAGCAACAGGTTGTCGAAGTCGTACAGGAACCGCACGGGCGCCGGGGTGTCCGGGTCGGGGCGCGGCGCGTCGGGCAGGTCGTGGTAGCCGTCCGCGAACCGGGCCAGGGGCAGGCGTTCGACGACCTCGGTCAGCTTCGTCAGGCCGCACCACGTCTGGAGGTCCTGCACGGTCGCCGGTCCGTACGCGGCGAAGTACCGCAGCACGAGCGTCTCCAGCGACCCGCCGCCGACCGGCGCGCCGACCCACTCCTCCAGCGGCGCGTGCAGCGTGCGGCCGCTGCGCCCCCACACGCCGCGCGGCGGCGTCTGCACCACCGGCAGCAGGTTGCGCACCGCGTAGGCGAGCGCCGCGGGGTCGGTGCCGGGCCACCGGTCCCGCAGCGCCGCACCCAGTTCGGCCGGGGTGAGCGGCTTGTCCGCCAGCAGGTCGCGTCCGGCCGCCACCACCGCGTCGGTGTCGAGACCGCGCATCCAGCGCCCGTACGCGTTGTTCTGGAACAGGTCCCGGTCGAGCGCCGGCTGCACGAGGGGACGCAGCGCGAGCGCGTCGGCCGCGCTGACGAAGTGGATCGTCGACCGCATCAGTGCGATCCGCACCGCCCGCCGCGAGGTGAGCAGCCCGGCCACGTCCTCCGGCCGGCACCCGGCCACGCGCGCCCACAGCCCCACGTACCACGTGTGCGGGGTCTGCGCCTGCAACCCGACGAGGTGCTCCGTCACCTCCAGCACAGGCCGGTGAGACCGGCGCAGGAGGAACTGCCGGGCCAACGTAGCCCGGTTCAGCTGCCGGACACCGAGCTCGCTCACGCGCGTCCCCCCCGTTTCTAGAAGACCTGACGGAAGAACTCTCGCAGATCCGTGACCAGCGTGCCGGTCGCGTCGAACGACGAGTAGTGGCTGCCCTCGTCGTGGTAGCGCCACGACACGATGTTCGCGTGGTCGCGCTCGGCGAACCGGCGCACCGACTGGAAGTCGTGCCTGAAGTTCGACAGTCCCAACGGGACGGTCGTCGGGCCCTCCGGAACCGAGGCGCTGTGCCGGTCCTCGAAGTAGAGCCGCGCGGCGGAGCCGGCGGTGTTGGTGAACCAGTAGATGCTCACGTTGGTGAGGATGACGTCGGGGTCGAGGCCACCGAGCAGTTGAGCGCTCCACGCCAGCTGGCCGACGGGGGAGTCGGCGAGCGCGTGCGCGATCGTGCGCGGTGCGAGCGACTGCATCTTGTCGTGGGCGCCGCCGTTCTCGTGCCACCACTGCATGAACCGCACCCGTTCGAGGTCCTCTTCGGACAGTCCGGCGAACTCGGCCGGGTCGCCGGACGGGAACGAGAACACCTGGGTCACGTGCACGCCGGTCACGCGGTCGGGGTCGACGCGGCCGACCTCCGGCGAGATGAGCGAGCCCGCGTCGTTGCCGTGCACGCCGTACCGGTGGTAGCCCAGGCGGCGCATCAGCTCGGCCCACGCCCGCGCGATCCGGTACCGGTCCCAGCCCTTCTCCGTGGTCGGACCGGAGAACGCGAACCCGGGGATCGACGGGATCACGAGGTGGAACGCGTCCGACGGGTCGCCGCCGTGTGCCCGCGGGTCACTCAGGGGGCCGACGACCTCGAGGAGGTCCACAATGGACCCCGGCCAGCTGTGCGTCATCAGCAACGGCCGCGCGTCGGGCTCCGGCGACCGGACGTGGAGGAAGTGCACGCTCTGGCCGTCGATCGTCGTCGTGAACTGCGGGTACCCGTTGAGCCGCTTCTCGGCGGCGCGCCAGTCGTACCCGTCGCGCCAGCGCTCCACCAGCGACCGCACCTGCTCCAGCGGCACGCCGTACGTGTCGCCCGCGCCGGGCAGGTCGTCGGTGAACCGCGTGCGCGCCAGCCGCCCGGCGAGGTCGTCGAGGTCGGCCTGCGGGATGTCGATGCGGAACTCGCGGATCTCTGTCATGCGGTCACCCTCGCAGTCAATTAGGAGAGCTTCGTTCCTAATGACCTGGCATCCTCGACGAATGTTGGAGACCTCCGCGCGCCTGTTGCGCCTGTTGTCGCTACTGCAGAGCAACCGCGACTGGACCGGCACGGAGCTGGCCGACCGCCTGAACATGAGCGGGCGCACGGTCCGTGCCGACATCGAACGCCTGCGCACCCTCGGGTACCCGGTCGAGGGCACCCGCGGCAAGGTCGGCGGCTACCGGCTCGGCGCCGGCGCCGACATGCCGCCGCTGCTCCTCGACGACGAGGAGGCCGTCGTGGTCGTGGCCGGGCTGCGGGCGGCCGCCGCCGGGGCCCTCGCCGGCGTCGGCGCGGTCGAGGAGACCGCGTTGCGGGCGCTGACCAAGCTCGAACGCGTCCTGCCGCCGCGCCTGCGCCGGCGCGCCGCCGCCCTGCGTTCGTTCACGGTGGCCGTGCGCCCCGACTCGCCCGGACCGGTCGTCGACCCGGCCGTGCTGTCGACGCTGGCCGCCGCCTGCCGCGACCACGAGGGCGTCCGCTTCGACTACGACACTCACGGCGGCTCCGCGACCCGCCGCGAGGTCGAGCCGTACCGCCTCGTCAACTGGGGTCGCCGGTGGTACCTCCTCGCCTACGACCTCGGCCGCCGCGACTGGCGCACGTTCCGCGTCGACCGGATCCGCCCGCGCACCCCGAACAACCCGCGCTTCACCCCGCGCCCGCTGCCGACCGACGACGTCGCCGCCTACGTCTCCGGTGGCGCCGCGGCCGCCGCCTGGCGGTACCGGGCCAGCGTCGTGGTGCACGCGCCCGCCGCCGGGGTCGCCGCGCGGATCAACCCCGCGGTCGGCACCGTCGAGTCCCGGCCGGGCGACCGGACCTGCCTGCTCCACACCGGTGCCGACTCCGTGGAGACCCTCGCGGTGCACCTCGCCCTCCTCGACGCCGACTTCGAGGTGACCGGGCCGCCGGAGCTCGTCGCGCACCTGCGGACCCTCGCCGACCGCTATGCACGGAGCGCGCCGGTCGTGCGAAAGCGGTCAGGATCTGACCGCTAGGTCGTCCACACTGGAAGGAGGCCCGACAGAGGAGGACCCGAGATGACCGCACCGACCATCACCGGTGAGCGCGCCGACCTGCTGCAGGTGCTGGCCAAGCACCGCGGCTTCCTCCGGTACACCGTGGCCGGCCTCACCGACGAACAGGCCAGGGCCACGCCCACCGCGAGCGCGCTGTCGCTGGGCGGGCTCATCAAGCACGTCGCGGCCGTCGAGAAGGGGTGGTTCGCGTTCATGACCGGCGGCGCGGCGGCCCTGGAGGCCGAGCCGTCCGACTGGGAGAACGGCTTCCGGATGACCGGCCGCGAGACGCTGGCCGGGCTGCTCGACGCCTACGAGGCGGTGGCCGCCGCCACCGACGCCCTGGTCGTCGACCACCCCGACCTCGACGAGTCGTTCCCGCTTCCGCGGGCGCCCTGGTTCGAGGCCGGTGCCTCCTGGTCGGTGCGGCGCACGCTGATGCACATCATCGCCGAGACCGCCCAGCACGCCGGTCACGCCGACATCCTCCGCGAGACCATCGACGGTCAGAAGACCATGGGCTGACACGCGACGGCCTCGCGGATTCGCGCGATCTTGGAGACTTCTGCATCGAAATCGATGGACAAGTGTCCAAGATCGCGGGTGGGGGGTCAGGAGGCAGGCGGGTCGGGGCGCTCGGGCTTGTCCGGCGGGGGCGGCATGACGCGTCCCCGCTTCTGGAGCTTGCGGTACGAGCTCGCCGACAGGTACTTGCCCGACCGCTCGCGCGACCCGAACTCCGTCTCGCGGGCCAGGTACTCCAGCTCCGCCGCCTCCTCGGCCAGGTCGGCCGCCTGCGCCTGCGGCGCGTCGGCCCGGGCCGCGGCGATGTCGCGCTGCGCCTGGCGGATCTCCTTCAGCGCCGCGTCGGAGTCGCCCTTGCCCAGGTGACCGGACGCGCGCCGCTTGGCCTGCTGCGCCCGCAGGTACACCAGCTCGGTGCGCACCACCGGGTCGGCCACGCGGCCGGCCGCCCGGTCGCCGGGCACCACGTTGACCGTGACCGGCACCGTCACCGTGTGCTGCTTCAGCGTCGGCAGCTCCACGTACGTGAACACCAGCGTGGCCACCTCGGTGAGCCCGAGCGCCGCCACGCCCGGGATGTCGAAGGTGAGCACGAGCTTGCGGGTCTCCTCGGCGTAGAAGCTGCCGAGCTCCACCATCAGGCCACCGTCGACCACTGTGGACGGTAGGTCGTTGACCACGAGCACACGACGGATCGCCGGCGTGAGCCGCACCTGCACGGAGGCCGCCTGCACCGTCTGCGCGAGCAGACCCTCGACCTCGCCGGCGATGAGCGCCACCGCCGTGTCGGGCTCCTCGGCGAAGTGCTCGTTGCCGGAGCCGCCCCGGGCGATCGCCGACATGAGCGCCTCGTCGTAGCCGAGCCCGAACCCGAGCGTCGACGTCGTGACGCCGCTCCGGTGCGCCTCGGCGGCCACCTCCCCGAGGGTCTCCGGGTCGGTGACGCCGACATTGGCGTGCCCGTCGCTGACGATGAGCACGGTGGCGCCGCCCGCGCCCGCGACCCGCCGCGCCTCCTGGAGCCCGCGCAGGTACCCGCTGGACAGGTCGGTCCCGCCGCGGGCGTCGACCGCCGCGATCCTGCGCTTCGCCGCCGGCTTGTCGGTGAGCGGGCCGGCCGGCACCACGACGTCGATCTCGGTGTCGAAGATGACCAGGCCGAAGTTGTCGCGTGGGTCGAGCCGGTCGACGAGGTTGCTCAGCGCGGTGCGCGCGCCGGCGATCCGGGCACCTTCCATCGAGCCGCTGCGGTCGAGGACCACCTGTAACGTGCTCGGAACCCGGTCGGCCGAGGCGGAGCCGGTCGCGGGCGGCGCGGTCAGCTCGACCAGCACCGAGACCTGGTCCTCGGTCTCGATCGCGATCAGCTCGACGTCGAGATGCGCGGTGATTCGCACGTCAGCTCCTCAAGCTCGGGTCGGGAAACCCCGACACCGGCTGAAGGTAGCCCACCGGAGCCCGTTCAGACCCCGGGGTCGAACGGGATCCCCGCCGGCATGGCCTTGCGCAGCATGCCACCGAACCGGGCGTCGGTGAGGTCGAACACGGCGCTGCCGAAGGACGCGAGACGTGCCGCGCGGTGCCGTTCTCGACCCGGACCACCACGTGCTCCCAGTCGTGCCGGTGCCCGCTCTCGATGCCGTTGACCACCTGGTCCTTCTTGAAGTACAGGGCGTACGCGTAGGCGCACCACCGGCCGTCGCAGCGGTACCGCGAGTACCCGTTGGTGTTGTCGAGGTCGGACCGGTCGCGGCAGTTGCCGTTCAGCGCGCCCGACGGCTTGAGCCCGCCGTTGAGCGTGCCGGTCGGCCCGATGGCCGGCGTCGGGTAGCAGGTACCGAGGACGACGGCGGCGGCCGCGAGCGACCTGAGCGCGAGAGTCCGCATGGCGACACGGTACGAACGCCGCCGCCGCACCAGACATCAATGCATGTACATCTGGGACAGTGGACGGCGTGGCGCGTATCCGTGACGTGGTGGTCGACTGCCGGCATCCCGCCCCGCTGGCCCGGTTCTGGGCGGAGGTGCTCGACGGCTTCGCGGTCGCCCCGTACGACGACGAGGAGCTGGCCCGGCTGCGGAGCATCGGCGTGTACGACCCGGAGGACGACCCGTCGGTGCTGGTGGAGCGCCCCGGCACGGCGCCGCGGTTCTTCTTCCAACTCGTGCCGGAGCCGAAGACCGTCAAGAACCGGCTGCACCTCGACCTCGATGCCGACGACCCGCCGGCCGAGCTCGCCCGCCTTCTCGGCCTCGGCGCCACCGTGGTCGAGGAGTACGAGGGCGACCACGTCGTGCTCGCCGACCCCGAGGGCAACGAGTTCTGCCTCATGTATCAGTCGTAGAAGCCGACGACTCCCCGGTTGCGGTCGGGCGCCGGGTGCCCGGCGCCTTGATCCCGGTCGATCAGGCGGGCAGGGTTGCGCCATGGGGAACCCCGCGCTCACCGACCGCGTGTCCGTCGACGTCGAGCACGTCCACCGCGGTCTCGTGCACCTGAGTCTGGACCTGGGACGGCAGGGTTCCGTCGTGGAGCGTCCGGCGGGCGGGAGCGTCGCGGTGCCGGTGACGTGCCCGGAGTGCGGTGCCGACCTCGTCGCCGAGGTGTTCAGCGTCGACGGCACCCGGCGCCTGCGGCGGACGGCGCGATGGCTGATCCTCGCCGTGGTCGCCGGGATGGTCGGCGTCCTCCTGCTGTTCGGTCTGGTGGCGGTCGGCCTGGACACGGCGTTCCTGGCCATTCTCCTGGTCCTCGTGTTCGTCGGCCTGGTGGTCGGCGCGCTCGTGCTGGTCATGGAGAGCCGCACACCGGGCGTCTACGGGCCCTGGCCGCGGCGCCTCATGAGCCGGCCGCGCCTGCTCCGTCGGGGCGGTCGCGACCACACCCTGCAGGTCCGCTCGAGGTGACGAGCACCAGGCGCGACTGCTCGACCCAGCGGTGACCGCAGCGGCACCGCAGGTACCGCACGATCCCCTCCGACGTGGTGTGCCGGGACTCGACCCGGGCCGTCGCCGACCCGCGTCCGCAGGCGTCGCAAGCGCTCATGCGTTCCAGCGTGCTGTAATGGCCTTGTGCAGTTCAACCATTACGGCGGAACCGGCGCCTTCCTCGCCGCGGCCCTGCTCAACACCACCGACGCCACGCCGGCGGAGCTGGAACGGGTGCTCACCGAGCACGAGATGAGCAGCCGCACGCTCACCGCCACGCAGGCGCGGGCGCTGGCGGCGTGGATCGCCGGGGTGCGCCCGGTGTTCGGCGAGCCCGACACCCGCCGCCAGATCGACCTGGTCAACCGGCTGCTCGCCGACGCCACCACGTCGGTGCGGGTGTCGATGCACGACGGGCACGAGCCGCACCTGCACTACATCACCGGTACCGACGACCCGGTCGCCCGCATCAGCGCCGCCGTCGCGGGCGGCCTCGCCGTCGCGCTGTGCGGCGCCGGCGGCGCGCGCCTGGGCACATGCCAACGGGACGGGTGTGCGACCGTCTACGTCGACACCTCCCGCAACGGGCGGCGCCGGTTCTGCTCCCTGGCCTGCGCCAACCGGGTGAACGTGGCCTCGCACCGGGCCCGCGCCCACGCCGGTCAGTAGTCGTAGACGGTGACGTCGACGCCGGTGTCGCACAGCGTGCGGACCGCGATCGGCTCGACGAGGTCCCATCGCCCGCCGGCGAGGCCGCACCCGATGCGCGGCATGTGGACCGACGCGCCGAGGCGCCGTGCCTCGGCACCGAGCGTCGACAGGCACGACTCGAGCGCGGGGTAGCGGATGGGCGGGCCGTTGCTGCCGGTGCGGATGCCGTGCTGCGCCACCATGTTGGCGACCCACAGGCCCGGCTGGACCGGCACCAGGCGGACGGCGCCCAGCCCGAAGTCGTTGCCGGCCCGCTCGCGGTGCCAGCGCCGGTAGTCGCGCTCGGGCTCCTTCCACCGGCGGGAGACGGCCACCACGAAGCCCCTGCCCCAGCCGCCCAGGTCGTTGCAGACGTGCGCGATGATCTTCGGGCCACTGGCCTGCGGGCTCGTGGCGTCGCCGGCGATCACGACCAACGTGGACATGCGCCGCACTATGCCAGCGGGGTACGACGACCCGCTGCCCAAATAGCCCCGGATCGTTTGGTGTGCGTGGGGAAGCCGAGGGTCAGTCGCCGGGCGGTTCTCGCCGGTGGGGCGGGCGTCGCGGCCGCCGCCGGCGTCTGGCTGCTGCCGACAGCGCGGGACCTGCTACCGGACGAGCTGACCGGCGGGCCCGAGCCGGTCGTGCCCGACGCGCCGCCCGGCGACGAGCGGCTGGAACGGCGCGGGTCGGTGGCCCGCAGCCGCGAGGTCGACCTCTACACCGCGGTACCGGAGGGGCACGGCGACGGCTGGGGACTGCCGGTGTGCGTGGTCCTGCACGGCGGGTCGAAGTCACCCCGCGACTTTCCCGGCCTCGGGCTCGGCCGGTTCCTCACCGCGGCCGTCGACCGCGGCGCCGCGCCGTTCGTCCTGGTCGGCGCGTCGGGTGACCGGCTGAGGTGGCGACCGTCGACCGGCGACGACCCGCAGCGGATGGTCCACGAGGAGATCCCGGCGTGGTGCGCCGAGCGCGGCTTCGACACCCGGCGGATGGCGGTGTGGGGCTGGTCGATGGGCGGCTACGGCGCGCTGCGCATCGCGCAGACGTTCCCGGGGCTCGTGCGGTCGGTGGCGGCGTTCTCGCCGGCGGTGCAGCGCGGCGACGACGTGTTCGACGGCGTGGCGCGGCTGCGCGGCATCCCGGTCGGCCTGTGGTGCGGCCGCGACGACGACTTCTACGACGACGTGCGCGCCCTGCACCGGGCCCTGCCCGCCGGGCCGGTGGCCGGCGGCTACACCGACGGGCGCCACAACTTCGGCTACTGGAGCCGGGTGATCCCGGCCGCATTCGCGTTCGTCGCCTCGACCCTGCGGTGAGTTCTCCGCGCTGAGGATACGGTGGTCGGCATGACCAGCGCGCTGATCGTCCGTGGCGGATGGGAGGGGCACCGACCGGTCGAGGCCACCGACCTGTTCGTGCCGTTCCTGAAGGAATCCGGGTACACCGTCCGCATCGAGGATTCGACGGAGGTGTACGCCGACGCCGACGTCATGGCGGCGACCGACCTGGTGGTGCAGTGCGTCACGATGTCGACGATCACCGGCGACCAGCTCGCCGGCCTCACCTCGGCCGTGGTGGCCGGCACCGGGTTCACCGGCTGGCACGGCGGCATCGCCGACTCGTTCCGCAACTCGTCGGACTACCTGCACCTCGTCGGCGGCCAGTTCGCCACCCACCCGGGCAAGGAGCCGGGCCTGCGGTGCGGCGACGAGACCGACAACTTCCTGCCGCACACCGTCACCATCACCGACGCCGGTCGCGAGCACCCGGTGACGGCCGGCATCGCCGACTTCGAGCTGACCACCGAGCAGTACTGGGTGCTGCACGACGACCTCATCGACGTGCTCGCCACCACCACCCACCCGGCGCGGCCGTGGCAGCCGTGGCAGCGGCCCGTCACGTCACCCGCGATCTGGACGCGTCGGTGGGGGGCGGGGCGCATCCTGGTCACCACGCCCGGTCACAGCCTCGACGTGCTCGCCGACCGCAACGTCCGCACGGTGATCGAGCGCGGCATGATCTGGGTGACGCGGACAGCGGGCTAACGACGCGAGGCCGACGCCGACGGACGCCCGGACGACGACGGGGTCGCCGCGGTCGGCGGCGGCGGCTCCAGCCAGCTTCCCGCGGTGGTGTCGCGCCAGTCGTCGTTGCCGAGGTAGTTGTAGACGCGGCTCGACAGGGACCCGATCGCCGGCAGCCCCGGGATGCCGCCGAACACCAGCCGTGGCACGCCGAGGAACACCGGGCCGTTGAACTTCCTGAACGCGGCGCCGACCGTTGCCGGGTTCAGCTGGTCGCCCGGGAGCGAGCCGAGCACCCGGGCGGCGACCAGGGTCATCTGCAGCATCATCACGCCCGCGGTGCTCGGCACGCCGCGCGCGCCCAGCGGCGGGAACCACTCCTTGAGCGCGCGCAGCTGCCACGCCGTGGTGTCGTCGGAGGCGCTGGCCTCCGCGCTGATGTTGAACGTCATGTAGTTCCAGCGCGGGTAGTCGCCGAGCTTGGTGCGGACCTCCTGGCTGAGGCAGCCGGCGAGCGTCAGCACCTGCGTGTTGATCCGCAGCTCCTGCAGCGCGTTCTGGATGTTGACGCAGTGCGCGGCGTCGGCCACCACCGGGATGAACAGGTCGGCGTTGGCCGCGCCGCTGGCCGCCAGCGGCTCGGTGAGGTCGGTGCTGTTCGCCGGGTACTTCGCGACGGTCACCTTGACGCCGCTCGCCTCGAGGCCCTGCTTGATCGCGGCGACCGCCCGCTCGCTGGCCACGAAGCCCTCGGTGGTCAGCAGCGAGACCTTGTCGGCCTTGGCGTAGGTCTTCGCGTAGGTCACCACGCCGAGCGCGCCGAACTGGCCGCTGGAGAAGTAGTACGAGTTCGGGGCCGCGGCGTCGGCGGGCTGCAGCGGCAGGCCGCCGAGCACCGGCAGCTTCGGCGACAGCACGCGGTGGAACGGCGCGGTGTCGGCGTCGATCGCGCCGTGCAGCACCGCGGCGATCGTCGGGTCGGCCGTGAACTTCTGCGCGCACTGCTCGGCCTGGCCGGCGTCGTCGGGGTGGCACAGGTCGAGCTCGATCGGCCGGCCCTTCACGCCGCCGAGCTGCTCGTTGAGCAGCCGCACGGCGTCGGTGACGGCGATCGTGTACTCGGGGAACGAGCCCGGGCCGTTCTCGGTGTTGACGAACCCGAGGCGGATCGGCTGCCCCGTCGCGCGTCCGGCCGTCGATCCCGTGTACTGGGTGAAGGTCGCGAGGGTGGCCGGCGAGAGGGTGCCGCCGCCGTCGGTCGAGCGGGGGGCCACCGCCAGGTCGCCGCCGTCGGTTCCGTCGCCGTTACACGCCGTCAGCATCAGGGACGCAGAGAGCGCTATCACGGCAGGGGCCGAGATCCACCTACGCAGGTTCCGGAACATGATTCCGGAACGCTATCCGGCCCCTGCTTGCGCACGCAAATGCGTCAGCTTCGCGAATGCGAAGAATCCACTTTTAAGCCACAAGATCAAATGAAATGGATCACTCTAGCTCACTGTCCGTGAGCCCCGGATGTACCCGTCGATCTGATCGACGCGGTCGTCCAGCGGGCCGGCGGGCACCTCGACGAGCTCGAACCCGTGCTCCCGGTACACCCGCTCGTGGATCCCCTCGAACCGCACCGACTGCTCGAACGAGATCCGCCGCGCCGCCGTCGGCGTGACGAACCCCAGCAGCCGCACGAAGAACACCGTGGGCCGGTAGAACCCCTCGGCGACGATCCGGTCGACCTCGCCGGCGAGCGCCGGCGGCACCGGCAGCTCGGCGTACCGGGCCAGCGCCAGCGTGCAGATGGGCGACCGGTCGAACACCCGCGCCGGGCCGGTGTCCGGCTGCCGCTGGCGTCGGAGCTGCAGGTCGAGGATGGCGTCGAGGAAGCCCGGCGCGGTCCACGGCTCGGGGTGGCCCTCCCGCTGCCGGCGGGCGATCACGTCGGTCGCCGCCTCGTCGACGACCGGGTAGCCGCGCTCGCGCAGCCCGGCGAGGATCGTGGTCTTGCCGGCACCGGGCGCACCGGTGAGGATGTACCGCCGCATCGCTGGTCCCCTCGGATGTGGGCGGACGACGGCGAGCGCCGACGTCCGGCGCTGAAGGATGGAGGTTTCGGGAGTCGCTGCCACGAACGGTGGGGCTCCCGGGAAGAGCCTATCGTGAGGCGGTGCGCACCGAGCCCCTGACGGCGCAGACGTGGCCCGACCTGGAGAACCTCTTCGGCCGGGCGGGCGCGTCGAACGGCTGCTGGTGCATGTACTGGCGGCTCGGTCCCCGCTACCACGAGCGCCCCCGGGCCGAGAACCGCGAGGAGCTCGCCTCGTCGGGGCGCGGTCTCCTGGCGTACGACGGCGACCTGGCCGTGGGCTGGTGCCTGCTGGCGCCGCGGGCCGAGCTGGCCTGGCTGGCCCGGGCCCGCTACGTGGCCCCCGTCGACGACCTGCCGGTGTGGTCGGCGCCGTGCTTCTTCGTCCGCCGGTCGCACCGTGGACAGGGGGTGACGGGTGTCCTGATCGACGCCGCGGTCGAGGCCGCCGGTGCCGCGGGTGCGCCCGCGCTGGAGGCCTACCCGGTCGACACGTCGGTGGCGGGCCATACGAGGAACCTGTTCCCGGGGGTGGCGTCGGCGTTCGAACGCCGCGGATTCGCGGTGGTGGCCAGGCGCGCGCCCGACCGCCCCGTGATGCGCTTCCCCTTGACGGGCCCGGACCGCTCATGATCGAAAGTGCTGGCGACTTTCTGCTGTTCCACCCATGCGTCGGACCGCGAAAAGTCGCCACCACTTTCGATCATGAAGCGGTGGTGCGGCCTACTGGGCGGCGGCGAGCCAGGTGTCGGTGGCCATCCGGGCGGCCACCGCGTCGAGGTAGGCCGCCGCCGACAGCCAGGTGGTCGCGAGGTCGTCGACGTGACCGGCGGGGCGGCCGAACTCGTCGCGCGGCCGGTCGACGGCCAGCCGGTCGAGGCTGCCCGCCAGGGCAGCGGCGGTGGGGAGGCCGGCGGCGGTGAGGCGGACCGGGTCACGCGGCGCGCCGGCCGCGGCCTGCGCTCCTCCCTCCACGGCCCGCTGCACCCGCCGGGACAGCAGGTACAACGGCAGGTCCGGCGGCGGCTCCGGCGGGACGTCCGTCGCCACGTCCTCCGGCGGCTCCGAACCGGGGTGCGGAAGCCAGGCGCGCAGCAGGATGTCGACGCCCAGATCGACGTGGCTGCCCCGCGCGTCGGGCAGGCCGGTCCAGCTCGCCGCCAGGGCCTCGACGCGGCCGTCTCCCGCGAAGCGGCCGATCAGGCGGACCTCGCCGGCAACCTCGGCGAGCATCCGCAGGTTCGACAGGTACGGCAGGCCGGGGTTGTCGGTGGGCACGGTCAGGCGGACCGTCCGGCCGTCGGCGGTGGTGAACCGGACCCCGGAGTCGTCGGCCGGCCCGGTGCGGCCGGTCAGGAACGCCAGGTCGTGGCCGGCGGGACGCTCCTCGGCCGGCAGGCGCAGGGCGTCGTGGTAGGCGGCGACCTGGGTGGACAGGGTGCGGGTCCAGTGGCGGGCGAGCGGGTCGTCGGTCCACGGGCGGCCGGACCCCCGGACGGCCCGGACCGTGCCGGCGTTGCTCAGCCGGCCGTCGGCCGACGCCCTGGCGGCCGACACGAACAGGCCGGCGTGGCCCAGTTCGCGGAAGGTCAGCCGGGCCTCGCCGATGCGCACCGGGTTCCCGGGACGTCCGGTGGCCAGCTCGAGGCCACCCGGCGTGACGTCGTTCACCTGGTACAGCGTGCCCTTCGCGTCGGTGAGGTAGGTGACCGCGCCGGCGTAGCCGGTGGGGTCGAGCACGGGTACGCAGCAGAGGCCGTAGAGGCGCAGGTCACCACGGTCCACATAGGACCGTCGGGCGACGCCGCGCAGCGACGCGGGCGACCCGGTGCCGTGGCGGATCCGGTGGCTGACCTCGAGCAGCTCGTGCACCGCGGCCACCAGGTCGGCGAGGCGGAACGCCGGGTCGTCGGCGCGCGCCGCGCGGGCGGACCGCACCACGCGGACCGCCGCCGTCGACGCCCGGTGCAGCCCGAGCGACCGCGCCTCGTGGGCGGCGCGCAGGAGCACGGCCTGCTGCACCGCGCCCGCGCCGGCGATGCCCCGCGTGAGGACCGCCGCGCCGGCCACCCACAACCCGTCGGCGGCGGCCACCTCGGCGGCACTGAACGCGGCCGCTTCGGCGGCGGCGTCGCCCGCCGGCGCCGGTGCGGCGCCCGCCTGCGAGCCGGCGCCGGCCGGAACAGCGCCGGCCGGAGCTTCCCCGGTCGCCGTGTCCCCGGTCGCCGTGTCCCCGGTCGCAGTGTCCCCGGCCGCGGCGTCCTCGGCCGGGGGAGCGGTACTCAGGACCGCCGCCCGGTGGGCGCACCTCGGCGCCATGAGGCACGTGCACGTCACGTCGCCGGCCGCCCGTACCGGGACCCGCAGCGTGACGGTGGTGTCGTCGTCGACCCGTACCACCACCGTGCCCGCGTCCACAGTGGACACCGGCCACGCCGCGGCCCTCGTCACCACCTCGTCGAGCTTCTTGCGCAGCCGGGTGGGCAGCGCCTCCACCGCCTCCGCGACCACGGCCGGCGGGACGCCCGGTAGCCCACTCACGAGACCTGCTCCGCCACCCACCGGGCCAGCCGCAGCGGGCTCAACGCCGCCACCGGCATGCCCGCCGCGGTCAGCTGTTCCGCCACGCCCACCGCGTACCGCGGGCGGGCCTGGTCGTCGAGGCTGGCGCAGCCGAGCAGCCGGCACCCCGACTCGGCCAGTGCGCGCGTCTCGGCCAGCAGGTTGGCCACCGGGTACCCCTCCTCGAAGTCGCTGACCACGATGATCATCGTGCGGGCCGGCACCTTCACCAGCGTGCGGGCGTGCCGGAGCGCGGCCGCGATGTGCGTGCCGCCGCCGACCCGCACCTCCAGCAGCAGCGCCAGCGGGTCGGTCAGGTGGTCGCTCAGGTCGACGACCTCCGTCGAGAACGTCACGAAGTGCGTGGTGAGCGCGGGAACCGCGGCGAGCACGGACCCGGTCAGCGCCGCCCACACCGTCGACGGCTCCATCGACCCGGACACGTCGACGAGCACGATCACGCGCCAGTCCATGCTGCGCCTGGCCCTGCCGCGGAACACCGGCCGCTCCGGGATCACCAGCACCCGGCCGTCGTCGTCGCGGCGGGCGGTCGCGAGGTTCGCCCGCACGGTGGCGGCCAGGTCGAGCCGGCCGCCGGGCCGCCGTGTCGGCCGCGGCACCGTGAGACCGTTGAGCGCCGGACGCATCTGCGTCGCCAGCTTCTCCGCCAGTTCCTTCGTGATGCGGTTCGCGAGCGGGCGCAGGCGCGCGAGCTCCTTCTCCGGCAGCGCGCCCGCGAGGCTCAGCACGGTGTGCAGCAGGTCGACCGACGGCCGCGCCCGCTCGGTGTCGAGCTCGAGCACCGCGTCGAGCCGGCCGGACGCCGCGGCCCGCCCGAGCACCTCCTGGCACACGTCGGCGCCGTACAGCTCGTCGAGCTCGTCGCGCCAGTGCCGCACGTCGGGGTACCGCGCCGCGCGCCCGCCGCCGGATCCGCCGATCGTCTGCGACCCCTCGCCGTGCCCGGCGCCGTACAGTTCGTCGAGCGCGCGCGCCAGCCGCCCGGCGGCCGCACCTCCCGTCCCGGACCGGTGCCGGCCGAGCACCAGCCGCCACCGGTCGGCCGTCGACAGTCGCGCCCCGTCGTGCGGTCGCGGCCGTCGCGGCTCACCCTCCACAGTGGACCGCGATGCGCGTCCATCCACAGTGGACCCGTCGGGGAACAGCCCGGTGACCGCGGCCCGCCCGGCGAGGTCGTAGCCGACGGCGGCGACGGGTGGGTCGCGGTCGAGATCGTCGCCCGCCAGGTCGGTGCCCCGTTCACGCACGGTGGCGAGCAGCCGCTCGCGCGCGGCCGGGCTCAGCGCGTCGAACCCGCCGCGCACAGCCGGCAGCCGCCGCACGAACTCGTCGTCGGGCAGCGACTCGACGCGGTCGAGCAGCGGGGTCAGCGCCGCCCCGCCGGTGGCCAGCAGCGGCCCGGCCGCCACGAGTGCGCCCGCGAGCAGGCGCACGAGGTCGTCGCCGGGCGCGTCGAGCCACGACGCGAGCCGCTCACCGAACGCGGCCGGGGTCTCCAGCCCGCAGAGGACCGACACCGCGCCGGCCGCGCCGCGGATCAGCGGCCCGCCGTCGACGCCGAGCCGGCGCAGCGACGCGTGCAGCCGCAGCAGCCGACCGGTGCCCTCGGCCCGCTGCACGACCTCGACCAGCGCCCGCGCCCCGTCGACCGTCTGCGCGCCGGCCAGCCCGTCGACCTCCCGCACGGCGGCGGCGTCGAGGGCGTCGACCAGCGCGGCCAGACCCGGTGGCGGCTCCGGCGTTCCGGGCACGTGGCCGCGGGCGATCCGCTCGGTCTCGGTGATCGCGGTGATGATGTCGCGCAGCGTGCCGACGGTCGCCACGATCCGGCCGACGTCGTCGACGCGGGTCGCGGTCATGGCCGGGAGACCGCAGGCCGCGGCGACCGCGAGCCCCGCGACCGCCTCGGCCGGGGTGGGGCCGCCCTCGGCCACCTCGGCCCGGCGGGCCAGCGCGAGTGTGCCCTCGGTGGCCTGGACCAGCGTGACCCCGCGCATCCCCGCGACCGCGATCGTCGCCCGCACCTGCGCGGTCCACCCGACGTCCCACACGGTGGTGAGGCTCTCGCCGATGCCGCCGGAGTCGCGCAGCACCCCGTACCGCACCCCGCAGGCGGCGAGCCGGCGCAGCAGGACCTCGCGACCACGGTCGACTGTGGACCGCAACGGGTCGAGCCGCAGCGACCGCGCGGGGGTGTTCTCGCCGGGCAGCCGCGCCCTGCGCAGTTCCGCGAGCACGGCCGGCACGAGCCCCGACTCCGGCGTGCCCGGTGCCAGCCGGCCGAACCGGTCGCCGACGAACACCGCGTGCATCGCCTCGGCGACCGCCCGGCCACGGCCGAGCACCTCGCCGTGGGCGAAGACCGTCTCGATCGCCTCGACCAGCTCTCCCCGGCCGGGCGCCGGCAGCCCGCGCAGCCGGGCCAGGTCGATCGCCAGCCTCGCGGCCTCGCGCGCCTCGGCCGGACCGGCCGGGTGACCGGCGGCCCGCAGCCCCGCGCTGACCCGCACCGCGTACGCGACCGCCAGCTTCTCCAGCGCGGCCGGGCCGGCGCCGCACTCGTACACGTCCTGCTGCCAGCCGGGGTCGCGGATCCCCGACCCGTATCCGGACCGCGAGTCGAGCAGCCCGAACTCGTACGGCACGAGCGACGTGACCGTGCTTTCGGCGCTCGCCTCCGCTCGCGCGGGCCCGCGGGCCTTCGAGGCGCCGCCTTCCCTCGTCGCTCCGATCGCTGCGCTCCTCAGTCCAGGCGACGCCGGCCCGCGGGCCGGGTCGGCCGGTGCGAGCAGGGCCGGCGCGTGGAAGGCGCCCACCACCATGGCCACCCGCCGGTCGCCGGCCGAGGCGGCCCGCCCGCGCATCCAGCGCTCGCGGGCGGCGTCCACGGCGGACACCGTGCCCGCGTCGCGGCGGATCGCCCAGCCGACCGCCAGCGCCGCCCGCCGGACCTGCTCCGGCGTGCAGCCCGGTGCGGCGGCCTCGACCAGCCGGTCCCACAGGTCGTCGTCGGCGCGGCCGGTCTGCGTCTCCCGGAGGCGCGCGGTGAGCGAGTCGACCGCGGTGGGATCCGCGCCGGGCTCACCGGGGGCCGCCCAGGCCGGGTCGCCCAGCGGCAGGTCGCACGTCGCCACCTCGACGCCGTTGCGCACCGCCCACCGCACCGCGGCCAGCTCCGGGGAGAAGTCGGCGAACGGGTAGAACGCCAGCCCACCGCGGCCGTCGTCGGTGGCGGCGCCCAGGGCCACCGGCGCGACCGTCGCCGGGTCGCCGAGCCAGCGCAGCCACCCGCCCAGCTCCTCCGGCAGCTCGATCAGCAGCAGGTCGGGCGCGAACGCGTCGAGCAGGGCCGGCACGGCCGCGGCCAGCACGGGGGAGTGGTGCCGCACCCCGATCAGGAACGGCGCCGTGCTCCCCGCGAGCCGCGCCAGCGCCTCGTCGGGAAGCTCCAGCCCGTCGGTGGCGGCGGACGCGTCAGCCTTCGAGGGCGCCACGGCACTCCCACAGGTCCCGCCAGGGTCCCTCGCCGGCCTCGGCCCGGCGGCGCACCGAACCGTCCCAGTAGGACAGCAGCCGGGCGCGGTCGGCCTCGTCGTCCTTGCGCACCACGCCGAGCAGGTGCTCCGGCACCAGGCCGAGCGGCGGCCGGTCACCCGGGAAGTACGCCGCCGCGAGCCCGATCGACGCCGTGACCGCGACCGCCTCGGCGGTGCTCATCACCGTCGACGGCTTCTCCACCGCCCACCCCTCGACCGACCGGCCCGACCGCAGGTCGCGGAACGCCGTGACGAGCGCCTCGAGCACCGACGCGTCGACCGCGTACGCCGCGCCGACCCGCTCGACCACCGCCCGGGCCTGCCGGCCGACGAGCGCGATCTCCTGGTCGAGGCTGGCGATCGGCGGCACCACCTCGAAGTTGAACCGCCGCTTGAGCGCCGCCGACATCTCCGACACGCCCTTGTCGCGCAGGTTCGCGGTCGCGATGAGCGTGAACCCGGGCGCCGCGTGCACGACGGCCCCGCCACCGTCACCGTCCACGTCGGACAGTTCCGGTACCGCGATGCGCCGGTCGGACAGCACCGAGACCAGCGCGTCCTGCACCTCGGGCAGGCACCGGGTGACCTCCTCGACCCGGGCCACCCGGCCGGCCGACATCGCCGACAGCACCGGCGACGGCACCAGCGCCGCCCGGCTCGGACCGCCGGCCAGCAGCATCGCGTAGTTCCAGCCGTACCGGAGCTGGTCCTCGGTGGTGCCCGCGGTGCCCTGCACCACCAGGCCGCTGGTGCCGCAGACGGCCGCGGCCAGCAGCTCCGACAGCATGGACTTGGCCGTGCCCGGCTCGCCGACGAGCAGCAGCCCGCGCTCGCCGGCCAGCGTCACCACGCACCGCTCGACCAGTGCCCGGTCACCGACGAACTTCGCCTCGACGACGCGCGCACCGCCCTTGCCGGTGACCTTCCGCCCGCCGCTGCCGGCGACGAACGTGACCACCGCGCGCGGGGTCAGGTTCCAGCCGGGCGGCCGGGGACCGCTGTCGGAGCTGGCCAGGAACTCCAGCTCGTCGGCGTACCGGTACTCCGGCGGGTCGATCTGCCGCGGGGTCGTCATGCGGGTCTCCTCGTTCGTGATCATCGGGCGCCCAGCTCACGCAGGCGGGGCGGGTCGCCGTCGAGCACCCGGCGCCACGCGGCGCGGAACAGCGCGCCGACCGGTGCGCAGGGCGCCGCCGGCCAGGTGTTCCCGTCGTCGTCGAGCCCGAGCAGCGTGACCTTCCACTCCTCGACGCCCGGCGTCTTCTGCCAGCCGCCGGGCAGGAACACCGAGCGGCCGGCGCCGGCGCGCCTGGCCTCGACGACCAGGTCGGTGGCCGCCAGCTCGGTGCGGGCCTTCCTCAACCGGGCCGGCGTCCAGCCGTTCCAGCGCTGGACGGCGCGGTCGGTCGGGTCGCCCAGCGCGAGCAGCTGCAGGTAGTACGCGGCGGCGTCGGCGCCGAGACCGTGCCGCCCGGCGACCTCGGCCACCAGGTCGGGCACCTCGGTCGCCGGGTCCTGCGCCCAGCCGGTGCGGCCGGCGTCGGCGCGGACGGCGGCCATCAGGTCGGCGGTTCCGGGCGCGAGCAGCCGGCGCACCGCCCACATGGCGGTGGTACCGGGGAACATCCGCAGCACCGGGTCGTCGGGACCGGTGACCTTCGCCAGGTGCACCGTGCACTCGACCACGTCGCCGTACTCCCGTTTACCGGCCGTGACCGACGGCGGCAGCGGCGTGTTCCTGTCGAGGTAGCCCACCTTGACCTTGGCGGCCGGATCGGCGATCAGCGCCCGGAGCCGGTCGTACCAGTCGGGGACCGCGGCTCGCACCGGGCTCTCCCGGGGCAGCCGGTAGGCCAGCCACGGCAGGATCAGGCCGAGGTCGCCGATCCGGTCGCCGACCGACTTCGCCTTGTCGGCGTCGAGCCAGCGGGCGCCGTCGAGGAGGCCGATCACGAGCGACTCGAGGCTGCCCCACCGCTGCAGCCGGCCGACCTCGGCGAGGACCTCGTCGGGCAGGGCCAGCCGGGTGCCGACGGTCTGCCGCCAGACCTCGGCGACGCGGGCCACGTCGGGTCCCGCGGTCCACAGGTCGGCCGGGTCGTCGGGCATCGCGGCGAGGATCAGCGCCTGCCGGGCCTCGGCCTTCAGCGCCTGCAGGGTCGCCCGGCCGCTGCGCGCCTCGGCGGTGGAGATCCCCAGGATCGCGCGGGTCTCCTTCGGCAGGAAGTTCGCGTCGTACGAGCCGATGTTCGGGCCGCCGGCGAGCACCAGCGCGGCCGCGCCGCGGCCCATGCCGGAGTCGGCGACGAGCCGGTCGACCGCGTCGGGGAACCACGGCGGCGCGCCGCGCTCCGACAGCGCCGTGGCGACCGCCTCGACGCGCGCCCGGCCACCCCACGTGACCCGGACATCGCTGACGATCTTCCCGTTCTCGACCGGCCCGAACCCACCGGTCGGGTCGTGCTCGACGGCCGCGTACGTGCGGTCGTCGTGGCCGACGCGGCGCTGCACCAGGAGCGTGCGCCCACCGGTCCGCACCACCTGCGGCACCGCGTAGGACTGCTTCTTGTCGGCGACCCGGACGCGCAGCACCCGCACGGTGCCGTCGGGCTCGGCCAGCCCGGTGCCGGCGAGCAGACGCAGCAGGGTGGCCACGGTCTCCCGTTCGGCCGCCGGGATGCCGGGCGCGGTCGCGCGCAGCACCAGGCGGCTCTGCAGCGCGAGCAGTTCGGGCCAGGTGACGTCGGTGTGCTTCCACTTCGGTGGCTTGCCCGGCTCCGCCGCGAGGAGCCCGGGCACCGCCGCCAGCTGGTCGACGAGGTTGCGGCAGTCGGCGTCGTTGAGCCAGACCGAGTCGTGGACGTCGACCAGCACGGTGCGCAGCACCTCCGGGTCGAAGACCGCCGCGACCGGTGCCGGCTCGCTGCCGGGTGCGGAGTCGGCCAGCGCGCGCAGCGTCCGCAGCCGCAGGGCGAGGCGACCGGCGTCGGTGAATTCGGCCACGACGGCCTCGCGCAGCGCCGTCGCGGTGACCGCCGGCAGCGCCGCGAGGACCGTCGCGGTGACCGCCTCCGCCAGCCGGGCGGCGGCCTCCTTCTTCGGCACCCCGTCGGTGCCGCGGGCGGCCTCGTGGGCCTCCTGCAGAGCCACGACCGCGTCGAGCACCTGCCGCACCGTGGCCGCGTCGACCGCGCGCAGCGCCGCCGAGCCGGCCGCGTCACGCACCCGCCACGCGTGCCACCAGTCGGTCGGCGGCACCCGGGTTCCGGGCGAGCCCGACGTGAGCCGCCGGTCTCCGCCCGGCGTGTACACCGTGAAAACGCGCTGGACCGGCCCGGCGGAGTCGACGACGACCGGGCACGGTTCCCCGGTACCGGGGAACAGCAGCCCGCCGGCCGGGTGCCGGTGCGCCTCGATGTCGGCCGGGAACACGACCTCCCGACCGTCGATCCGCGTACCCACGCGCGACCCGTCGGGGTTCGCGCGGACCTTCCACCCGACCAGGCCGTCGACGTAGCCGAGCGGCGAGCCGGCGAACTCCTCCGGCGCCGGCACGAGGTCGCCGAACCGGTGGTCGGTGCCCTGGTCGGCGAGGAACTCCGGCGGGTCGCCGGGGGTCGCGGTGCCGGTGGCCGGGTCGTACGGCCACCACTGCCGGACGCCGCCGTCGTGGTGCAGCCGCCAGTACCGGGTGCCGTCGCTGATGAACGTGTGCGGCTGCGGGAACCTCGCGTCGCCGGGCTTCCACGGCGCGCCGCCGAACGTGGCCCCGCCGTCGGGCAGTGGCAGCGCGCGCACCGGGCCGTACGACGGCAGGCCGCCCTCGAAGACGTCGTTCGGCGCGTCGGCCCAGTAGGCCCTGCCCTCGTACGTCCACACGAGCAGCCGGTCGACGCCCGGCACCCAGACGGCCTCGCGGTACCACCAGTTCGAGGCGTGCTTCGGGCGCGGGTGCTTCAGCACGACCGCCGACGGCCCCAGGACGACCGTCTTCTTCTCGCCCTTCACCACCAGGTGCGGCCACGACCCGTTGAACGAGGCGCCGCCCGGCAGGTCGTCGTGGGCCTCCTCGAGCACCGGCCAGACGAACTCGGCCAGCAGACCCGTGCGCAGCGTGCGGGTGAGCCCCTCGGCCAGGTCGGTCGCGGCGATCCGCCGGAACGCGTCGGGCTCGACGGCGGTGGCTGCGGACGTCGACACCCAGGAGACCCCGGTGATGTGGTCGCTCAACGCGGCCAGCGTCGGATCGGTGGGCACCGCCGCCGCGTGCGCGCGCAGCCAGGCGCCGAGCGCCGTGCGGAGACCGGGGGTGCGGGTGATCGCGGCCAGCCGCTCGACGCCGGTGTGGCGCAGGCTCTGCACGGCGCCCTCGCCGAGGTCCGTCGCGAAGCGCTCGTCGGCGGCGACCGCCGCGAGGTCGCGCCCGCCCGGTGCGGTGTCGTCGATCCAGCGCAGGACCCCGAGGTCGACGTTCTCGGCCGGCGCGACCGCGACGTCGCCGGCCAGGCACACGTCGAGCACGTCGAGGTCGCACCGGTGACCGGCGAGCAGCCGCACCGGCCGCCCGGCGGCCTGCAGCGCCGGGACCATCCGTTCGACGAGCCCGACCAGCTTCTCCGACCGGCTGAAGCTCCACCGCCGCTGGCGCGCCGCCGAGATGCGCTCGAGCCACCCGGCCGCGCCGTCAGGGCTCGCCGCGGCCGGCTCGACCTCGCCGGTGAGACCGGCGTCGGCACCGGCCGCCACGAGCAGGTCGATCCACTCGTCGGTCAGGTCGGTGTCCCAGCCAGGCGGTTCGGGGATGATCCCCAGCAGCCGGCCGCGCACCTCCGGACGCCGCCGCGCCGCCTTGACGATGATCGGCCGCAGCGCCTTCCACGTGCCCGGTGCGCTGCGCGCCGTGGCGGCGAGCCCGACCAGGTCGGCGACGAGGTTCTCGACCTCGGTGTCGGCGTCGAGGCCGGCGGCGGTGGCGAGGCGCTTGAGCTCCGCCGGCAGCGCCGGATAGGGCGCGAGGCCGCTGGCGACCCGCCGCAACGTCACGGTGCGGAACCGCTCGAAGGCGGCGTCGGGCTTGCTGCGGGCCGCGAGGTCCTTCGCGTACTGGCTGATCGCCTTGACCGGCAACGCACCGGCCATCGCGTACTCGAGGAACACCTCGGCGACCCGGTCCTCGTCGATCGCCAGGGCGTGCGCCTGCTCGGCCTCGCGGGCGTAGTTGAAGCAGGTGGACGCGTACCGCACGTTCTCGCCCGCGATCAACGCCCGACCGGCCTCCTCCCAGAACGTCGGCAGGAACTGCGGCGCGGCGCCGTCGAGCCGGCCCGCGAGCGCGCGGTAGCCGTCCATCGCCGCGGCCGGCTTGGCGGCGGCCAGCTTCGCGAGCTTGCGCATCTCCTTGACGAGGGCCAGCGCGTGCCGGCCGTTGGCCGGGTCGTGCACGAGTGCCCACGCCGGGAACCCGAGTGCCTGCCGGGCGGTGACGCCGACCTCGGCGGTGCGCTCCGGCCCGGTGAACCCGAGGAACTCCATCGTCAGGTCCTCGGCCTCGCCGAGCAGCGACGGCACCAGCCGCACCACCGGGCGGTCGGGCGCGTCGTCGCCGAACCCGGGGTGCCGGTAGACCCGGACGGTGAGGACGTCGCTGTCGGCGTCGCCCGGCACGGGACCGATGCCGCCCGCCGCGACCACGTCTGCGCTGGTCATGTTTGGGCTGTTCATCTCCGAGCTGGTCACGACTGCTCCTCCTGGCTCAGGCTCCGGCCGGCGTACAGGGCCGCGGCCATCCGCATGCCCTCGGACCACGCGACGGGGCCGACGTCGTCGAGCGGCAGCGCCCCGCCGGCCGCGGTGGTGAACTCGAGCGGACCGGTCTCGGTCTCCGACCACGGGTCGTAGTCGCCGAGCCACACGCTCGCGACCACCTGGCCGCCGCGTTCCCACACCTGGCAGACGGCCGACCCGCCGCGCACGCGGTAGCCGAGCGTGCCCGCCCGCGCGGTGAGGTGGCGCAGCTCCTCGTACCGGCCGCCGGCGTACCGGGACAGCTCGGCGTCGCGGGCCTCCTTTCCGGCCGGCTTCACCCAGACCTCGCGGTGCAGCTGCGGCGTGCCCTGCGACAGCCCCAGCTCGGTGGCGAACTCACGCAGGTCGTCGAGCTCCTCCAGCACCACCGGGTGCGGCAGCGCCACCCGCCGCGGGTCGAGCCACATCGAGTCGCCGTCGAGGTTCACCACGCCGAGGCCGCGGGCCGGGTCGGCGTCGCGCAGGAAACCGGCGTCGTCGAGCTGCCAGGCTCCCCCATCGCCGGAACTGTCGTCGATGGGCGCGACGATGACGTCGGTGAGCGGGGCCCGCCACGACGGGTCGGGCCACACGGCGGTGAGGACGGCGACCGGCACGGGCAGCGAGCGGATCAGCCACTTCTCGACCTCGGCCCGGCAGGCGAGGTCGTGCCGGGCCAGCCACTCCTGGGTCTGCACCAGCCCCAGGGTCGTGTCGTGCTCCCGGACCGGCTTCGGCACCGTCTTCAACGGACGGCCACCCACGCGGCGGCTGGCCACCTTCCCCCCGACGAGCGCCACCTCGTAGCCCTCGACGGCCGACAACCATCCCATGCGGGTCCCTTTCCAGCAGTTGGGGAATGCCAGAGGCCGCGCCGGAACCCTGCGAGCGGGCCGCGCGAACGACGCCGACCCTAACGGTGCGATGCGACACTTCCGGCCCCCGGTGACCACACGGCCGCCACACGGCCGCGGGTGTCAGTAGCGGTCGCGGTGGGAGACGTGGCTGTCGACGAGGTCGAGGAAGGCCCGGGTGGCCCGGGTCGGTGGCGCGTCGAGCCGGGCGACGGCCAGGGTCCAGGTGGAGGCCGGAGGGTCCAGGTCCACCGCGGCCACCGCCGCAACGTCCTCTGTGGACAGCGGCGGGACGAGCGCCAGTCCGATGCCCGACGCGACGTAGCCGGGCACCGTCGTGAGGTCGCTGACCTCGACGGCGATGGTGCGGCTGACACCGGCCCGGCGGAAGTCGTTGTCGGTGCGGGTGCGCGCGCAGAAGCCGGGTGGCAGGTCGACGAACGCCTCGTCGGCCAGCGCGGCCGGGCTCACCGGACCGCCGCCGGCGAGCGGATGGTCGGCGGGGACGAGCAGCCGCGGCTGGAACGTCGCGATGGGCTCGACCCGCAGGTCGGGGACGGTGGGCGTCTCCAGCCCGACGAACGCGACGTCGAGGGTGTGCTCGCGCAGCCCGCGCAGCAGCCCCTCGCTGCCGGCGGCGTCGACCCGCAGGCCGAGGTGCACGCCCGGGTGGCGCCGGCGGAAGTCGCCGACCAGCGCCGGCAGGTCGACGGCGGTGAGACCCGCCAGTGTGCCCACCCGCAGGCTGCCGGTGACGCCGGCGCGCAGGCTGTCGACGGCCGCGCGGGCCTGGTCGAGCTGGTCGAGGGCGCGGCGCGCCTCCGGCAGCAGCGCGCGGCCGGCCTCGGTGAGCGCGACCCGCGTGGTGCTGCGCTCGAACAGCGGCGTGCCGAGCGTCTTCTCCAGCGCCCGGATGCTGGCGGACACCGTCGACTGCACGGCGTGCGTTCGCCGGGCGGCCCGGGTGAAGTTGAGCTCCTCGGCCACCGCGACGAAGAACTGCAGCTGGCGCTGTTCCACCCGACGATCCTATCGCCGACGACGATAGGGAGGATCGGAAGTATTCGTTTCCCACGAACGCCCGGCCCGGCGAGGCTGTGGGGCATGAAGATCCTCCTCACCGGTGCGACCGGTTTCATCGGGTCCGGCGTCCTCTCCGCGCTGGTGGCCGCCGGTCACCACGTCACCGCGCTGGTGCGCGATCCCGCGCGGGTCGCGCCGCTCACGCGGGTCCACCCGCATCGCGGCGACATGCGCGACCGCGCGACGGTGCGCGCCCTGGCCGCGGACGCCGACGCCGTGATCGCGACGGCCTCTCCCGGCGACGCGACGAGCGCCGCCGCCGACACCGACTTCGTCGACGCCGTGCTCGACGGGCTGCGGCCCGGCGCGACGTTCATCCGCACCGGCGGCATCTGGGTGCACGGCTCCGGCGCCGACCTCACCGAGGACTCGCCGCTCGCGCCGCCCGACCTGGTGGCGTGGCGCGTGCCGCTCGACGCGCGGGCGCTGGCCGCCACCGGAATCCGGTCGATGCTGGTCGAGCCCGGCGTCGTGTTCGGCCGCGGCCGCGGCATCCCCGCGCTGGTCGTCGGTTCCGCTCCCGTGCTCATCGGACCGGGGACGCAGCACTGGGCGACCGTGCACGTCGACGACCTCGCCGACCTGTACGTTGCGGCGCTCGACCACGGGATGGCGGGCGAGCGGTACCTCGGCGTCAGCGGCGACAACCCGACCACACGGCAGCTCGGCGAGGCGGCCAGCCGCCGGCTCGGACACGGCGGGCACGTCGTCGCGGAGGACCCCGCCGACACCGTGGCCCGGCTCGGCGCGTTCGGCGCGGCGCTGCTGCTCGACCAGCGGGCCAGCGGCGCGAAGGCACGTGCGGAGCTGAGCTGGAAGCCCAGCCGCCCGACGCTGGTCGAGGAGCTCGCGGCCGGCGGGTACCCGGCGGCGTAGCTCTCTGCGCGTACGGTGGCCGGTATGCCGGGCCACCATCCGCACCTGTACGAGACGCTCGACGACCGGTTCCGCACCGGGAAGTGCGCGTCCGGCGATTCGAAGCTGGAGCTGCTGTACGACGGCACCCGCTGGGCCGAGGGACCGGTGTACGTGCCGGCCGGCCGGTACCTGGTGTGGAGCGACATCCCCAACGACCGGCTGCTGCGATGGGACGAGACGACCGGCTCGGTCGGCGTGTTCCGCTCACCCGCCGGTCACCCCAACGGGAACACGCTCGACGCGCAGGGCCGCCTGGTCACGTGCGAACAGGGCAACCGGCGCGTGACCCGCACCGAGCACGACGGCTCGGTCACCGTGATCGCCGACCGGTACCGGGGCAAGCGGCTGAACAGCCCGAACGACGCGACGGTGCGGTCCGACGGTTCGATCTGGTTCTCCGACCCCGACTTCGGGATCACCAGCGACTACGAGGGCCACCGGGCCGACAGCGAGATCGGCGCCTGCAACGTCTACCGGGTCGACCCGTCGACCGGTGAGGTCACGCTCGCCGCCGACGGGTTCCTCGGCCCGAACGGGCTCGTCTTCTCCCTCGACGAGCGCCGGCTGTACGTCTCCGACAGCCGCGCCAACCACATCCGCGTGCTCGACGTCGACGACGACGGCGCCGTCACCGACGACGGGGAGATCTTCGCGGCGTGCGTCGGCGGCACCTTCGACAACATCCGGTTCGACGACGGCGGACGCCTCTGGGCCGCCGCGATGGGCGGCGGCGTGCACTGCTACGACCCCGACGGCACGCTGCTCGGCCGGATCCTCGTCCCGGAGATCGTGGCGAACATCCGGTTCGGCGGGGCCAAGCGCAACCGGATGTTCATCGCGGCGGACACCGCGCTCTACTCTGTGGTCCTGGGGGTGACCGGTCCACCGCATCTCCCGGTGCGGCGGTAGCCGTACGTGCCGGTGTCCGGGCACAGTGACGGTCATGGAACTCGAACTGGCACGGCACGACTGGGCGGCGTTCACCGGCCGCGGCGCCGCCACCGAGCACCTGCCGCGCGCCCTGCGCCACCTGTTCGCCGCGACCGACGCGGACGCGGTGCGGCACCACGCCGAGTACATCCGGCACTGCGCCGCCGACGACGGGCTGCTGGCCGACGTGTCACCGGCGATCGCGGCCGCGCTGGTCCACGGGATCTGGACCGGCGCCTCACCCGGCCGCGACGAGGCCCTGGACATCCTGACCGACATCGCGCACGCCCGGGTGAGCGACCTCGAACCGGACGCCTACGGGATCGTCAGCGAGGCCGACTGCATGGCCGAGATCGCCCGCGGGCTGCCGGTGTACGCCGAGATCCTGGAGGTCGGCGAGGGTCCGGTCGACGCCTGCGTGGACCTGATCTTCACCTGCGGAGACCACGACCCGTGGACCCGCGACCGCGCGATCTCGTACTTCACGCAGGCCCTCGCCCTGCACCGGCTCCGGTCGCACCACGACCAGCTGCGCGCCTGCCTCACCGAGCTCGAACGGCGCGGCTGACCGGTGAGGCATGATCGGGCCATGGCGTACACACCTGACCCGGCCCGCTACGGCTCCATGCAGTACCGGCGCACCGGGCGCAGCGGTCTGCTGCTGCCGGCGGTGTCGCTCGGACTGTGGCACAACTTCGGGCACGACCGGCCGCTCGACACCCAGGCGGCGATCCTGCACCGGGCGTTCGACCTCGGGGTGACCCACTTCGACCTGGCCAACAACTACGGCCCGCCGTACGGCTCGGCCGAGGAGAACGCCGGCCGCGTCCTGGCCCGCGACTTCCGCGCCTACCGCGACGAGCTGGTCGTCTCCACCAAGGCCGGCTACGACATGTGGCCCGGCCCGTACGGCCAGTGGGGCTCGCGCAAGTACCTGCTCGCCAGCCTCGACCAGAGCCTCGCCCGCCTGGGGCTGGACTACGTCGACATCTTCTACTCGCACCGCTTCGACCCGGACACCCCGCTCGAGGAGACGATGGGCGCGCTCGACAGCGCCGTACGCCAGGGCAAGGCCCTGTACGTCGGCATCTCGTCGTACTCGCCGGAACGGACCCGCGAGGCGGCGGCGATCCTGCGCGGGATGGGCACGCCGCTGCTGATCCACCAGCCCTCCTACTCGATGCTCAACCGCTGGATCGAGGACGGGCTGCTCGACGCCCTGGAGGAGGAGGGCGTCGGCTGCATCGGGTTCTCCCCGCTCGCCCAGGGCGTGCTGACCGACCGCTACCTGGACGGGGTCCCGGAGGGGTCGCGGGCGTCCCGGGACAGCTCCCTGTCGCCGGACCAGCTCACCGACCAGACGCTCGCCAAGGTGCGCGCGTTGAACGGGATCGCCTCGCGGCGCGGCCAGTCGCTGGCCCAGCTCGCGCTGGCCTGGTCGCTGCGCGACCCCCGGATGACCTCGACGCTGATCGGTGCCTCCAGCGTGGCCCAGCTGGAGAACAACGTGGCGTCGCTGTCGAACCCGACCTTCTCGGCCGAGGAGCTGGCCGAGATCGACCGCTACGCGACCGAGGCCGACATCAACCTGTGGGCGAGGTCCTCCGACGCCTGACGGCTACGGCTTGCGGGCCACGGCGGCGAACATGGCGATGTCGGCCGGGTCGGGGCGGGGGCGGGGCTCGTCGTCGTCGCGCCACTGGCTGACCGGGACCACGCCGGGCTCCACCAGTTCGAGGCCGTCGAAGAGGGCGGCGAACTCCTCCCGCGGGCGCGACCAGATGTCGACCTTGCCGGCCTCGACCAGCTTCTTCCAGCGCTCCACCACCTCGGGCTCCGGCAGGTCGTAGGTGGCGTTGGTGGCCACCAGGTAGCTGCCCGGCGCCAGCGCGTCGAGCAGGGTCCGGACGATCGGCAGGGCGGCGCCCTCGCCCTGCACGAAGTGGAGCACCGCCACGAGCATCAGGCCCACCGGCCGGTTCAGGTCGAGGGTCTCGTGCAGGTCGGCGCTGGCCAGGATCGACCTGGGCTGCCGCAGGTCGTCCTCCAGGTAGGCGGTGCGGCCCTGGGGGGTGCTGGTGAGCAGCGCCCGCGCGTGGACCATCACCATCGGGTCGTTGTCGACGTACACGACGCGCGCGTCGGGCGCGATGCGCTGGGCCACCTCGTGGGTGTTGTCGGCCGTGGGCAGGCCGGTTCCGATGTCGAGGAACTGGCGGATGCCGCACTCGGCGGTGAGGAACCGGGTGGCCCGCTGCAGGAAGCGGCGGTTCTCGACCGCGGTCTCCCGGATGGTCGGGAACACCGCCGCCATCTCGTCGCCGGAGGCCCGGTCGGCCGCGAAGTGGTCCTTGCCGCCCAGCCAGTAGTTGTACCGGCGGGCGGGGTGGGCCACGGACGTGTCGATCGCGGTCCGCTTTGCGCCGCCGCCTACCGCCTGTGGCGGGAATTCTGGCATGCGTCGAATAATCCCCCTGAACGACCGCTGTTGCCATGAGTCCAGCGAGAGAGTTCCATTACTCACTGTGATGAAGGACGTCAGGGCAGCACGCGCGACCCGAGGTCGGTGAGGTCGAGGACGTAGCGGGCCGGGCAGCCCGCCGGTGCGTGGAGCTCGACCGGGTGGTCCTCGGTGAGCCGGTAGAGGAACTGCACGCCGGCGCTGGCGAGCATCGTCACCGGGCTCAGGTCGACCACCAGGGACCGCGCCTCGTAGCGCTGCACCGCCGCCTGCAGCAACGGGGTCGTGGTGGCGTCGACCGGTCCGTGCACGGTGACCCGCGGACGGTCGCCGGGTTCGTCGGTGACCTCGGTGCGGAACTCGGCGCGCTGCTCCGGTACCGGTGACGACACGCCGTCGTCGTCGCGACCGACCACTGTGGAGTGTCGCGGGTGGACGGTCATCGCGACCGAGGTCCCGGCGTCGCCGCTGTCGATGACCACCTCGTCGCAGACCGCGCGCATCAGGCTGATGCCGCGGCCGCCCGGTCCGCCGCCCGGCGCGCGCCAGGTGCCGTCGTCGTCGACGGTGAGCCGGACCGCGCCGTTGCCGTCGAGGTCGGCGACGACGCCGATGCGCCCCGGCAACCGGTCGACGTAGGCGTGCTCGACCACGTTGGTGGCCGCCTCGCAGACCGCGAGCATCACGCCGAGCGCGTCGGTGGGCCGCACACCGAGCGGCTCGAGCCAGTCGGCGACCGCCTCGCGCAGCCCGGCCAGCTCGGCCGCGTCGGCCCGGACGTCGAGCACCAGCGGCGAGACCGGCTCGCGCAGCAGGTGCGCGGCGAGCACCGTGACGTCGTCGTGGATGCCCCACCGGGTGATGCGTTCGACGGCGAGCGTCGTGAGGCGGTCGGGGAGCATGCGCGGCGTCGTGCGTCCCCCGCCGGTGACCGCGGCGGCGGCGACCCGCGCGAGCCGGTCGAGGCCGTCGCGGACGGTCTCGCCCGGACGTTCGATCAGGCCGTCGGTGTAGAGGATGACGGCGTCGCCGGGGTCGACCTTGCGGGTGATGGGTGCCGCCGAGACCCCGCGGACGCCGAGCGGACCGCCGTGCGTGTGCGGCAGGTACTCGGTACGCCCGTCGGGGTGGCAGACCAGCGGCGGGGGATGGGCGCGGCAGACGTACTCGATCGTGCCCGCTCCGGGGTCGAGCACCGCGATGCACACCGTGGCCGCGCGGGTGGCCGGCGTGCGGGCCGCCGACGCGTCGAGCCACCGCACGGCGTCGGCGATGTCGGTGTCGGGCCGCTGCAGCGCCTCGTGCAGGACCGTCTGCAGCCGGGCCATCGCCGCGGCCGCCTCGGCGCCGTGCCCGACGACGTCGCCGACCACGAGCGCGACCCGGCCCCCGCCGAGCGGCACCGCGTCGAACCAGTCGCCGCCGGCCTGCAGTTCGGCCTCGGCGACGAGGTAGTGGGCGGCGAGCCGCACCTGCGGCAGCACCGGCACCGAGTCGGGCAGCAGGTGCCGCTGCAGCGTGAACAGCACCTGCTGGGCGGCCTCGAGCTTCTGCTCCGCGCCGGCGATGCGCTCCTGCGCCGCCCGGCGCTCCTGCACCTCCGCCGACACGTCGACCGAGTGCGCCACCAGCCCGCGCGGGCTGCCGTCGGGGTTGCGCACCGGTATCAGCGTGAAGGTCATGACGACCTCGTTGTCGGGGTCGTGCGGGTCGAACATCATGCGCCACTCGATGGCGGAGTACAGCCGCTGCTCGGCGTAGACCTTCTCGAGCAGCTCGTAGAGCTCCTGCCCGCCGAGGACCGGTGTCGCCTCCCGCAGCGGCAGGCCGATCACGTCCTGGCGCTTGTACAGCTCGCGGGTGGCGGCGTTGGCGGCCCGGACGATGAGGTCGGGGCCCTCGAAGTAGACGATGACCGCGGGCACGCGTTCGAACGCCTCCACGATCGCGGCGGGGTCACCGGCGAGGCGCAGCAGCTCCGCGAACCGCGGATCATCGGGGGAAGTCGATCCGGTCGCGCCTGTCGCGGTCATCGTCGACCTCCAACCTCGCGGCGCTTGATGGCATGACGTTATCGGATAACTACGGATCCAGATGGACGACCCCGTCCGGGTGACCGGACAGACCGGGACATTTCACTGATGTCATGGACAGTGCAGTAATAGGCGGGGAGACTCGGCTCCATGACTGGTGCTGCAGACGGCCGGTTACGGGGTACGTCCGTCCAGCGAACGGTGACCGAGCGCGGCGGCCGCACGGGTACGGCGGCGCGCCCGGCGTCAGGGTCGCGTCGCCCGGTCGCGCTACTGGTGGTGGGAGACCTCGACGGCGACCGGCTGAGCCGGCGGCTCGACCCGCACTTCAACATGATCGCGACCACGAACCTGCCCGCCGCCGTGGCGGTGCTCGGTGACGTGCGGCTCGACTTCGTGCTGATCGACGCGGCGCTCCCCGACCCGGCGATGATGGAGCTGATCACGCAGGTGCGCGTGCGCCAGTGGCTGCGCGACCTGCCGATCATCTGCTACGGGTCGGCGGCGCCCGGCAGCCCGGTGTCGCGCCTGGCCGGCCTCGCGGCTCACGACGTGATCGTCGAGCCGGTGAGCACCGACGAGCTGATCTCGCGCATCTCGGCGGCGCTGCCCGTCAGGCGCTGATCGGCGAGCCAGCTGTCCACGAGCGGCGCCGGCATCGGACGGGCGAAGTGGAAGCCCTGCGCGTACCGGTACCCGGCGGCGTGCAGCCGGACGGCCTGTGACGCGGTCTCCACGCCCTCGGCGACGGCCCTGATCCGTAGCCGGTTGGTGATGTCGATGAGCCCGTCGACGATCACCGCCTGCGCGGTCGCCGACGTGACGCCGCTGACGAACGACTTGTCGACCTTGAGCACGTCCACCGGGCAGTTCACCAGCAGGCTCAGCGACGAGTTGCCGGTACCGAAGTCGTCCAGCGCGACCGTCAGGCCGAGCGCGCGCAGGTCACGCAGCGCGTCGACGGCCGAGTCCACCGCGAGCACCGCCGTCTCGGTCACCTCGATCATGAGCCCCGTCGGGTCGACGCCGGTGCGCTCGACGATGCCGGCGATCTCGGCGACGATGCCGGGCTGGCTGAGCTGGCGGGCCGACATGTTGATGCTCACCCGGCTGATCCCGCCACCGCGCTGCCAGGCCGCCGCCTGCCGGCACGCCTCGGTGAGCACCCAGCGGCCGATCTCGACGATGGCGCCGGTGCGTTCGGCGAGCGGGATGAAGACGTCCGGCGGCACGAGGCCGTGGCGCGGATGCCGCCAGCGCAGGAGGGCCTCCACCCCGGTCGGCCGCCCGTCGGGCAGCTCCACGATCGGCTGGTAGACCAGGAACAGCTCGTCGCGCGCCGCGGCCTGGTGCAGCTCGGCGGTCAGCCGCAGCTCGGCGTCGGCCTGCCGGTCCATCTCCGGGTCGTACCAGGTCCAGCCGTTGCCGCCGGACCCCTTCGCCGCGTACATCGCCACGTCGGCCCGGCGCAGCAGCTCCTCCGGCCGGTCGTCGTCGTGGCTCGCGGTCACGC
Organism: Virgisporangium ochraceum; assembly: GCF_016863655.1. Classification (GTDB taxonomy): domain Bacteria; phylum Actinomycetota; class Actinomycetes; order Mycobacteriales; family Micromonosporaceae; genus Virgisporangium; species Virgisporangium ochraceum. The sequence goes on along the minus strand of NZ_BOPH01000022.1, from coordinate 21,876 downwards.
CGATGCTCACGTGCGTCGCGACCTCGTGCCCGCCGAGGTCGACGGGGCGCTCGACGGCCGTCACCAGGTCGGTGAGCAGACCCGTGACGGTGTCCGGGTGGGCGTCGGGCAGCAGCACGACGAACTCGTCACCGCCGAGGCGCGCGACGGTGTCGCGCGGCCGCACGTGGTCGACCAGCCGCTGGCTCACGGTGGTGATCAGCAGGTCGCCCATGCCGTGGCCGAGCCGGTCGTTGACCATCTTGAAGTCGTCGAGGTCGAGCAGGGCCATGTGGAACGGCGTACGGTCGGCGACCAGGCCGGCGACGGTCCGCTCGAACAGGGCCCGGTTGGCGATGCCGGTCAGCGGGTCGTGGGTCGCCTGGTGCGACAGCTGCTCCTGGTACCCGCGCAGCTGCGCGAGGTTCGCGTCGACGGTGTTCAGCAGCCGGTTGTTGTCGCGCAACGCGACGACCTGCCGCAGCGCGACCAGGACGGTGAGGCTGACCACGCAGCTCGCGACCAGCCGCGTCTCACCGGGGTCGCGGAAGACGACCAGCAGGAGCAGCGCGTCGGTGGCGGCGACCGCCAGGTACGGCAGGACGCTGATCGTGCGGCTGGGCGACCGCGGAACCGGGTCGGCGCCCGCCCGTGACTGCACCGTGGCGGCCAGGTGGACCCCGAACGTGGCGACCGCGACACTCGTGAGCGTCGCCGACAGGTGCGGGTAGGCCAGGAGGAACGGCGTCGTGGCGCCCAGCCCCGTGGCCGTGGCCGCGGCGGCACCGAGCATCCGCAGCGCCCGCCGGTCGAGCTGGCCGGCGCCGGAGAACGCGACCTTCACGAACGTCACCATCGACACCGCAGCCACGAGGGCCATCACCAGAACCGGAACCGCCGACCCGGTCTGCGACTCCCAGTCGCCGAGCCGGCGGACGGAGAAGTGCCACACGAAGACGCCGGTGGTGATGAGGATGACGCACGCGTCGAGGCCGAAGCGCACCCAGTCGCTGCGCGAGCGCTGCCAGGTCGGCAGGCGCAGCAGTGCCCACAGCACCACCCCGACGGTGGCCAGGTAGCAGCCCAGCGTGCGCATGCCGATCACCTGGCTCGGCTCCGGGCCGGTGAGGGCGTCGACCGTGTTGCTGATGACGCCGACGGTGAGCAGCGCGCAGGCGCAGGCGAGGTACAGCCAGAACCGCCTCGTGGGCGCGTCGAGGGTCGGTACGCGGGTGACGCGCCAGCAGCCCGACGCGGCCAGCACCGTCATCACCGGCAGCGGCAGCCAGCCGAGGACCGGGTGGGCGGGCACCGCGGCCAGCCCGTACGCGGTCCACGCGAAGCAGGCGACCAGCAGCAGGCCGTTGCCGACCAGCGCCGCGTCGCCGCGCAGCCGTGCGCCCATGGGAGTCTCCTCGCAGTCCTGCGTCCATCGGAGGCGCGGAGCGGATCTGAAGGGATTCCGGCGGTGACGGGAACAGGTGTCTTCGACGGGACGACGTTCGTCGTCAGTGACGGCAGTGGCGACATCACGCCCGACCGGGACCACCCCACCGGGCTGTTCCACCGCGACACGCGGCACCTGTCGCGGTGGGAGGTGCGCCTCGACGGCCGTCCCCTGGTCGCGCTGAACAGCGCCGACCCCGCGTCGTTCACGCTCGTGGAGCCCACCGGGACCGTCTACCGCGACCCGACGCTGTCACTGACCCGCGACCGGGTCGTCGCCGGCGGGCTGCGGGAGAGCCTCCGGCTGGCCAACCACGGCGACGCGGCGGTGACGGTGGAGCTGTCGGTGCTGTTCGAGGCCGACTTCGCCGACCTGTTCGAGGTGAAGGACCAGCTCCGCAAGGCGGGCCGGTTGACGTCCACAGTGGACGGGGACCGGGTGGTGCTGAGCTACCGGCGGGCGGACTTCCACCGGGAGACCGTGGTGCGCGCGCCCGGCGCGTTCCTCACCGCGCGGTCACTGACGTTCCGCGTGCCGCTGGAGCCGACGGGGGAGTGGACCGGGGAGGTGCGGGTCGAGGTCGGTCCGTCGCCGGCGGTGCGCCGGCCCGCCCCGCTGACCGGCGCGCCCCGGCTCGACACGGACAGTCCCGACCTCGAGCGGACGTACCGGACCAGCGTCGCCGACCTGGCCGCGCTCACGTTCGTCCCGTTGCCCGACCTCGACCCCGACGGCGCCGCACCGGCCGCGGGCCTGCCGTGGTTCATGGCGTTGTTCGGCCGCGACAGCCTCATCACCAGCTACCAGGCGCTGCCGTTCGCGCCCGACCTGTGCCGCGGCACGCTGCGCGCGCTCGCCGCGTGCCAGGCCACCACCGACGACCCGTTCCGCGACGCCGAGCCCGGGAAGATCGCCCACGAGCTGCGCCACGGCGAGCTGACCCACGTGGGCGATCGGCCGCACTCGCCGTACTACGGCTCGGCCGACGCCACCCCGCTGTTCCTCGTCGTGCTCGACGAGTACGAACGCTGGACCGGCGACGCGGCCACCGTGCGCGACCTGGAGGGTGCCGCCCGGGCCGCGCTCGCCTGGCTCGACAGGGACTTCGTGACGTACGACTCGCGCAACCCGGTGAGCGGCCTGCCCGTGCAGTGCTGGAAGGACTCGCCCGACGCGATCGTGCACCCCGACGGCCGGGTCGCGCCGCTGCCGCACGCGACCTGCGAGATCCAGGGCTACGCCTACGACGCGTTGGTGCGGTCCGCGCGGTTGGCGCGCTCGTGCTGGGACGACGAGGAGCTGGCCCGGTCGCTGGAGACCCGCGCGCGGGCGCTGCGCGAGCGCTTCCTCGACCGGTTCTGGTTGCCCGACAGGGGCTTCTACGCGCTGGCCCTCGACGGCGACGACGCGCCCGTCGCGACGCTCACGTCGAACATCGGGCACCTGCTGTGGAGCGGGATCGTGCCCGACGAGCACGTCGACGCGGTGGTCGGGCACCTGCTCGGCCCGGACCTGTTCTCCGGCTGGGGCATCCGCACGCTCGCGGCGGGCCAGCGCCCGTACAACCCGATGGGCTACCACCGTGGGACCGTGTGGCCGCACGACACCGCGCTCGTCGTGGCCGGGCTGACCCGCTACGGCCGGCGGGCCGAGGCCGCACGCGTCGCGACGGCGTTGCTGGAGGCGGCGCCGTTCTTCGACTTCCGGCTGCCGGAGGTGTTCGTCGGCACCGACCGCGGCGGTGCGCCGGTCGCGTACCCGACCGCGTGCTCGCCGCAGGCGTGGGCGGCCGGCACACCGCTGCTGTTGCTGCGCGCCCTCCTCGGCCTGGAGCCCGACGGCGACCGGCTCACCGTGGACCCGTACGTCCCCTCCGGCCGGCTGGGCCTGCGCGACGTCCCGGGACGGTGGGGACGGGCGGATGCGGTGAAGATCCCGTGAAGCCGGCCGTGGGGCTTTCATCCACTACCTACGATGGCCGCGTGCTGGAAGCCAAGGAGACACTGACCCGCCTCGCGCGGGCACTGATGAACGCGGTCATGCACGAGCGCCGCGGGCGCCGCCGCGCCGGGTGCGCGCTGGCGGCGGTGCTGGTCGTCGGATGGGCGTTGGTCCAGGCGGCCTGGCTTAACCCGACGCGGCTGCTCGTGCTGGAGCCGCTGTCAAACGAGACCGTGACCCTCGCGATCCACGCGGCCGCGGCCGCCCTCGCCGTGGCGGCGATGCTGGTCGGCCTGCGCCGCCCGCTGGCCCTGTCGCTGTCGACGGTGGTCGTCTCGCTGTCGCTGCTCGTCGCCGGCGTCGTGGTGGTCAACCGTCACCTGTACTCCGACGCCGAACCGGGCTTCCGGCAGACCTCCGAGGCCGTCGCGGCGACGTCGCCGGACGGGCGGTTCGAGGTGGTCACCACCGTCCACCGCGGCGACGGCGACGCCGACTTCTGGTACGAGGAGTACCACGTCGAGTCCCGCGCGGGCCTGTGGAGCCGGCGCAGCGACTTCCTCGCGGTGCTCCACCACCCCCTCGGCGACGGGGGGCCGCGCGTCGGGTCGGTGCGCTTCGGCGACGGCGCCGTCGAACTGTCCACATCGGACGGTCGACAGTGGACGATCCCGTTCGACCCCGACGAGGTCCAGGTGTCCGAGTGGCTGTCGATGTGCGACGACGGGGGCACCCTCTGCCAGGGCCCGCTTCCGGTCGAGTGACCGGTCAGGGCGCCATCGCCGGCGTGAGCTGCCAGTGGTGCGTCTCGATGATGCCCACCACGCCCGCCGTCTCGAGTTCGATGCGCAGCCGCGCGGCGATGGTCCTCGCGTCCGACGCGGTGCAGTGGAGCAGGATGCCGAAGCGGTCGTCGTCGATGCGGGCGAGGACGTCCCGGTCGCGCAGAGCACGCCGGGCGGCGGCCGCCGCGGCGAGGCGGTAGGCGTCGGGTGGCCGAATCTTGTCCACTGTGGACTGTGGCTGCACGTCGAGCCACAGGACGGTCGTCGGGTCGGCCAGCCGGTCGTACCGGGTCACCGCCTCCTCGAGGAGGCGGTCCCAGGCCCGGGCGTTGGGCAGGCCGGTGAGCCAGTCGGTCTCGGCCGCCGCCAACCGCTCCACCAGCAGGTCGTGCCGCGCGTCGTCGGCCGCGCGGTCGGCGGCCAGCACCGCGGTGAGCAGCTGCCCGAGCAGCGCCAGCTGCGACTCGGCGGCCGCCATGCGCGGGTCACCGGTGCGGGCCTGCGGGTCGAGGCCGCAGATCGCCCCGAACAGCGATCCGTCGGTGTCGCTGATGACCGCACCCGCGTAGGTGCCGATCGTGATCAGGTCGTTGACGCCGGCACGGGCGTACTCGGGCACGGACTGCGCGTCCAGCGCGACCGTCGGCGCGCGGCCGGCGGCCATGTGGACGCATAAGCTGTCCTCCCACGGATGGCTGCCGCCCTGGTGCAGGCCGTACCCGTTGTCGGCGTCGAGGTACAGGTAGGTCTGCCGGCCGTTCTCGACCCGTGTGACGGCCCAGAACGCCAACGGCATGTGCCGGTGCAGGTAGTCCAGCACCAGGCGGGCGGCGTGGTCGAAGCGTTCGGCCGGCACCGCCGGCACGCCGCCCGGCGCGGCGACCGGCACGGCCGGTTCGGGCGGCTCGGCGGGTCCGGCCGGCTCCAGCGTGATGCGGGGGGCGACCGCGGGCCGGGTGACGGCGCGCTGGACCGGTTCGGCCTGCGTGGCTTCCAGGATGGTGCCGCCCTCGGCCGGCAGGGTGAACGTGAACCGCGACCCCGTGCCCGACGGGTTGTCGGTGGCGACGATCGTGCCGCCGTGCCGCTCGACGATGCGCTTGCAGATGCCGAGCCCGAGGCCGGTGCCCGCGTAGCCGCCCGAGCGGTGCGCCCGGTGGAAGTTGTCGAAGATGCTCTCGTGCTGGCCGGTCGGGATGCCGATGCCGTTGTCGCTGATGTGCACGGCCACCCGGCCGTCGACCGGCTCGCAGACGACGCTGATCCGCGGCTCGACGTCGGGCCCGGTGTACTTGATGGAGTTGCTGATGAGGTTGTCGAGCAGCTGGCGCAGCAGCACCGGGTCGGCGTGCACCACGACGTCGGCGCGGAGGTCGAAGACGGGCACCGGCCTGTCGTTGCTCTGCGCCTGGTCGATGCGCGCGGTGGCGATGTCGTCGAGCACGCGGTCGAGGCGTACCGGCTCCGCGGCGATGGTCGCGTCGCGGGCGGTGGTGTACGCGAGGAGGTCGTTGATGAGGTTGCGCATGTGCGTGGCGGCGCGCCTGATGCGCGTCAGCCCGCCGGCCGCCTCGGTGGTCAGCGGCGTCACCGGCGCGTCCTCGAACAGCTCGGCGACCGCCTCGGCCCAGCCCTCCACCGTGGTCAGCGGGTTGAGCAGGTCGTGCGCGACCACCCCGGCGAACGAGGCGAGCTCGTCGCGGTGCCGCCGCTCGGCGGTGACGTCGTGGAACACCGTGACCGCGTACCGGTGCCCGTCGCGCTCGCCGGGCAGCGCGGTCGAGCTGATGCGCAGGATGCGGCCGTCGGGCACGTCGCTGTCGCGCACGAGCACGTCGAGGTCGCGCACGTCCTCGCCCGCGAGCGCCCGGCGGTGCGGCATGTCGGCCGGGTCGACCGGGGTGCCGTCGAGGTGGCACAGCCCGGAGGAGCCCGGTTTCCCGGTGCCGAGGAGGTCGCGGACCGCCGGGTTGCTCAGCAGCAGCCGGCCCTGCCCGTCGACCACGGTGAGCCCGTCGCTCATCGAGTCGACGATGGTGCTCATGAGGCGCGCCTGGCCGGTGGCGGCCTCCTGGGCACCGCGCAGCACGCCGATCAGCTCGTCGCGCTCGTCGCGGCCGAGGGCCAGGGTGAGCCCGACGACGGCGATGATGCCGACGAACAGCTGGGCGACGAGGGCGCGCGCGGCGTTGCTCGGGATCGCCGCGAACGGTCCGGTTCCGTGCAGCGTGAACAGGACCGCGACCGTGCCGAACACGGCGTCGTGCGCGATCACGAACCCGGTGCGCAGCCGGATGCCCGCCCACACGGTCATCACGAGCAACAGGAACGCCAGCGGCAGGTCGTGGGGGAACCCGAACACCATGCCGTAGGTCGCCGACGACAACGCCACCACGACGAGGTACTCGGCGCGGAGGCCGGCGCGCAGGCGGGTCCAGACACCGGACCGGTGAGGGCCCGACAGGTACTGACCGAGCCGGATTCCGAGGACGCCGACGAGCATGATGCTCACGGTGTTGCGGGTCATCCAGACGGCCGTCGCCGACCACGAGTAGGCGCCGCTGACGACCCAGACGCCGGTCGGGCCGACAAGGGCGCCGCACGTGGTGCTGAGCAGCGCCGTGCCGACGATCCGCCACAGGTCGGTCAGCCGGGACAGGGTCCGGTCGCCGCCACCGCCCCACAGGTGCGGCAGCCACCGTCGGTACAGCTGGACGAACAGTTCCGCCTGCACCAGGTTCGCCACGACGAAGAACGCCGTCAGCGGCAGCGACGCGCCGGTGACGTAGTTGACGACGACGGTCACGACCGACAGCGCCGCCGCGTCGAGCGCCCGCCACACCGACCCGTGCTGCACGAGGAACCAGATCGCCGCCACCCCCGCCGCCGGCCACACCAGGCTCAGGTTCGTGGCGTCCAGCACGGTCAGCCGGCCGGCCACGGTCGCGACGACGTACAGCGCGGTGAACGCGAGCGTGCGCAGGACCGGGCTCACGGATCGCCTTCGAGAAGGGTCTGTACGCCGGTCGCGAGCTGCGCCGCGGTGAAAGGCTTGCCGAGGCAGACCACCTCGGCCTCGCGCACCCGGTTCTGCAGCTTCGACCCCCACAGCACGGTCAGCAGGAGCACCGGCAGGTCGGGTCGCATCCGTCGCAGCTCGCGCAGCACGTCGAAGCCGTCCATGCCGGGCATGTCGACGTCGAGGATCGCGGCGTCGGGGAGTCCGCACTCGCGGATCACGTCCAGCGCCGACGGCCCGCTGTCGGCCGAGAACACCTCGTGCCCGTCCCGCACCATCCGCTGCACCACGAGGTCACGGATGTCCTGCTCGTCGTCGACCACCAGTAGCGTCGCCATCGCAGCCTCCCGCGAGACCTATCGGCAACGCCGTGGCAACTATGAGTTCATGGCCTGCACGGTCCGCGACGGGCTGGGGCGGCCCAGGTGACCGGCCATCCACACGCTGGTCTCCACGAGGAGGCGGAGGTCGACGCCGGTCTCGATGCCGAGGCCGTGCAGCTGCCACACCAGGTCCTCGGTCGCGAGGTTGCCGGTGGCCGACCCGGCGTACGGGCAGCCGCCCAGCCCGCCGGCCGACGCGTCGACGGTGGTGACCCCGTGCTGCAGGGCCACCAGCGTGTTCGCGAGCGCCTGCCCGTAGGTGTCGTGGAAGTGGACGGCGAGGCGGGAGGCCGGCAGCCCGCGCGCGTCGAGCGCGGCCAGCAGCTCGACGACCTGGCCGGGCGTCGCCACCCCGATGGTGTCGCCGAGGGAGATCTCCGCGCAGCCCATCTCGGCCAACGCCACCGCCACCCCGACCACCTGCCCGACCGGCACGGCGCCCTCCCACGGGTCGCCGAAGCACATCGAGACGTACCCGCGCACGGGAACGCCCGCGCCGGCGACCACGGGCCGGAACATCTCCAGCGACGCGGCCACGGTGCGGTTGAGGTTGCGGCGGGCGAACGTCTCGGTGGCGCTCGCGAACACGGCGATCTCGGTGGCGCCGGCCTCCAGCGCGCGGTCGAGGCCGCGCGCGTTCGGCACGAGGACCGGGTAGCGGCCGCCCGCCTTCGCCAGGTCGTCGCGCAGCAGGTCCATGAGCCCGGACGCGTCGGCGAGCTGCGGGATCCACGACGGCGGGACGAAGCTGGTCAGCTCGACGGTGGACAGGCCGGCCGCGACCAGGCGCCGCACGAACCCGGCCTTGATCTCGACCGGCACCACGGCCGACTCGTTCTGCAGCCCGTCGCGCGGGCCCACCTCGTAGACGGTGACCCGCCGGGGCAGGCCCGGCAGTTCCACGACGCGTGCGGGATCCACCCGCCCGAGCCTACGTCACGTCGAGGTCGAGCCCCCGGATCGCGTCGGCGTCGGCGACCGCCTCCACGCCGATGACCGTCCCGTCGACCACGATGAACGTGATCACGATGCGCGGGGTGTCGCCGGCCAGCACCACCGCGCCGGGCGCGCCGTCGACCAGCGCCGGCCGCGCGGCCCGCGCCCGCCCGTCGAAGAACCGGGCCACCGCGTCCCGCCCGCGCACCTCCGCCGGTGCGCCGAGCCGCTGCCCCGCCGCGTCCACCCGGAGCACCACGTCGGGGTCGAGCATGGTCAGCAGGGTCCCGAAGTCGCCGCCGCGCGAGGCGGCCAGGAACGCCTCGACCACCCGCCGGGTCCGCGCGGCGCCGGGCGCCGCCGGCGGCCGCGCGCCGTCGGACGGATCCGACTGGACCCGCCTGCGCGCGCGACTGGCGAGCTGGCGGGCCGCCGCCGGGCTGCGCCCCACGATCGGCGCGATCTCCTCGAACGGCACGGCGAACAGGTCGTGCAGGACGAACGCGAGCCGCTCCACGGGGGTGAGCGTTTCGAGCACCACGAGCAGCGCCACTCCCACGGAGTCGGCCAGCTCGGCGGCGTGCGCGGGGTCGGGCGTCGCTTCCGCCGTGTTCGCCCGGGTCCCGTCGAGCGGGTCCTCCTTCCGGACCGTGCGGGAGCGCAGCATGTCCAGGCACACCCGCCCGACCACGGTGGTGAGCCAGCCGCTGAGGTTGTCGACGGTGTCCGCGTCGACCCGCCGCAGGCGCAGCCAGGCCTCCTGCACGGCGTCGTCGGCCTCGGCGGCCGAGCCGAGCATCCGGTGCGCCACCGCGCGCAGGCGCGGCCGGTCGGCCTCGAAGCGCCGGGCCAGCAGGTCCTCGTCAGTCACTGTTCGTCCCCTTATGTGATGGACGCCACTTTTGTCACAGCGGTGTCGCGCCCCGAGTCATAGCGGTGACGTGCACCGAGGCACGGATGTGACAGAAGGAGAACGCCATGGACCCCCGGATCACCAACCCCGCCGGACTGCTGCCCGACGCCGTCAAGGCGGTCAACCTCCTCTACAGGGCGGGGCACTCGGCCGGCGTGCCGGACACGGTCCTCGAGCTCGTGCACCTGCGGGCCAGCCAGATCAACGGCTGCGCGCCGTGCGTCGACGCCGGTGCCCGGGCCATGCGCAAGACCGGCGAGACCGACGACCGCATGTTCACCGTGGCGGTGTGGCGCGAGACGCCGTACTTCACCGAGCCCGAGCGGGCCGCGCTGGCCCTGGCCGAGGCCGCCACCCGGATGGCCGACACGCCCGACGCCGTGCCGGACGCCGTGTGGGCCGACGCGGCGAAGCACTTCACCGAGGAGCAGCTGGCGGCGATCGTCCTGTGGATCGCCACGACCAACTTCTTCAACCGGATCAATGTGACGACCCGGCAGCAGGCCCCCCAGACCTGGGCCTGATCAGACCTGGGGCTGGCCGGTGCGCAGCTGCTGGAGCACCGCGGCCCCGTAGGCGTCCTCCGGGGTCGCGGCCAGCACGTCCGCCTGGCCGTTCACCACCACGCGGTAGGCGTCGCCGTCGCGTTCGAGGCGGTCGAACGCGTCGCCGAGCATCGCGCGGAGCTGGTCCTCGCGGGGCAGCCAGATCGCCTCGTCGCGCTCGATGTCGTCGAGGGCCCACTCGGTGGTCCCGTTGAAGCCGATCACCGTGCCGCGCGGCAGCTCGTGGATGCCGACGATCATGTCGCTGAGCACGAAGGTCTGGTCGTCGAGGTCGCGGTCGGGGATGGCGAAATGGTCACCGGCGGCGGGCTCCCACGCGACGCCGGCGTCACGGAGCCTGATGGCCAGGTCGAGACGGATCACCGTTCCATCATGCCCACCCCCGGACGCCCCCCCACGCCCCGCCCGCTGTGCCCGGTCCGCTGTGCCCGGTCCGCTGTGCCCGGTCCGCTGTGCCCGGTCCGCTGTGCCCGGTCCGCTGTGCCCGGCCCATGCGGTGCCCCGCCCACCCCCTGGCGCCCTCGCCCCGCAGCGCCCGCCCCCGCGACACCTCCGCCCAGTGCTGCGACCCCATCCCGCAGCGCCCCGGCGCTCGCTGCGCTCGCTGCGCTCGCTGCGCTCGCTGCGCGCCGATCTTGCACTCGTGGCCGCCACTTTAGGCGGCATATCCGGATTTTTCGGCGGCCACAAGTGCAAGATCGGCGGGGGAGAGGCGGCGGCGGGGGCGGCGGGGGCGAGGGCGGCGGGGCGGTGGGGCGATGGCCTGCTCAGCCGGGGGCGGTGGGCACCACCTTCGGGGTGTTGCTTGCGCTGCGCACCGGTTTGGACACGGAATGATGCAGATGCGGTGATGACTTTGCGTTGATGGGGAGATAGGACCGTTCACCCGATGGTCGTCGGCCGGTCACAGTGGTGACAGTCTCCCTGCCGAAGCGGGGAGGTGGCGGGTGGAGGTCCTGCTGCGGGACGTGTCCAAGGTGTTTCCGGGGGGCACGGTCGCAGTCGACACGGTGAGCCTTCACGTGCGTCCCGGTGAGCTCGTGGTGCTGCTCGGCCCGTCCGGCTGCGGCAAGACCACGCTGCTGCGCATGGTCGCGGGCCTGGAGCTGCCGACGGCCGGCCAGGTGACCCTCGACGGCCGGCCGGCGCGCACCGTCGCCTACTCCGGGCGCGACGTCGCCATGGTCTTCCAGGAGCTGGCGCTCTACCGGCACATGAGCGTCGCGGAGAACATCGGGTTCCCGCTGCGCTGGGCCGGCTTCGACGACGCGGCCCGGCACGAGAAGGTGCTGGAGGTGGCCTCGGCACTCGGCATCGGCGAGCTGCTCGGCCGGCGGCCCAGCCAGCTGTCCGGCGGCCAGCGCCAGCGGGTGGCGATGGGACGCGCGCTGGTCCGCAACCCTCGCCTGTTCCTCATGGACGAGCCGCTGAGCGACCTCGACACCCAGCTGCGCACCGAGCTGCGCACCGAGATCGTCGACCTGGTCAAGGACCTCGGCGCCACGTGCGTCTACGTGACCCACGACCAGACCGAGGCGCTGACGATGGCCGACCGGGTGGCGATCCTGCGCCGCGGGGTGCTGCAGGACCTCGGGAAGCCGACGGACGTCTACACCCGCCCGGCGACCCTGTACGTGGCCGGGTTCCTGGGCCAGCCGCGGATGAACCTCATCGAGGCGACCGTCGTCGTGTCGCTCGACCAGCATGTCGCGTTGCGGATGGGTGCGCAGGAGCTGCGGCTGCCGTGGCTGCACATGCAGGCCCGGATGCTGGCCCGGTACCACGGCGAGCGGATCGCCGTCGGTTTCCGTCCCGAGGCGCTGACGCCGGTGCCGCCCGACACGACCGACAACGTGCTGCACGGCCGGGTGCTGTACCTGGAGCACCACGGACACGAGTCCCTGGCGTTCCTCGACGTCGGCGCGACGGCCGTCACCATCGACGAGACCGGCTACGGCGACCCCGGCACGAACCGGGGCAGGAGCCGGGGGGTCCGGGGGATGCTCGCCCGGCTCTCCGGTCGCGGCGGCCGCCCGGCCGCCGCGAGCGAGGAGAAGGCTGTCGAGCGGGCGGGGGCAGGCCGGCACGAGCGGGCCCGGGCGGAGCTCACCATCCGGCTGGCGCCGTACCCGTCGATCGGCGTCGGCCACCCGGTGGCCGTGGCGGTCGACGTCACGAGGCTCCACTTCTTCGACGACGCCGGCATGCGCATCGACCTCGCCCGCCGCTGAGGAGCGCTGAGGCGTCTACCGTGTCCGGGTGTCGAATCCGGCCGGACCCGTTCGTCGGGAAGGCAGGACATCACGAAACCCGAGGAGCGACCGATGCCGCAGTACGGAGTTCTCATCTTCTCGCCGGCTCCCGCCGACCCGACGTCGATCACGCCCGACTACCTGGAGCTGCTCAACCGCTACCCGGCGCAGGTCGAGGAGCTCGGTGGGCGGATCGTCACCGGGTTCGCCCTGCAGTCGAGCGCCACAGCCACCGCGGTCCGCGGCGACGTGGTCACCGACGGGCCGTTCATCGAGGCGAAGGAGGTCGCGGCCGGCTTCTACATCCTGGAGGCGCCCGACGACGCCACGGCGGTCGCGATCGCGAAGCTCAACCCGGCCACGATCGACGGCGGCGTGGAGGTCCGGCCGTTGTTCGTCCCGCCGGCGTGAGTCGTCGCGAGGCGGAAGAAGCGGTGACCGACGCGCACCGTCGCGAGTGGGCGTTCGTGCTCGCCGCGACGGCGCGGGTCGCCGGCGACCTCGACGTGGCGGAGGAGTGCGTCCAGGATGCCTACCTCTCCGCCCTCGACGCCTGGACCCGCGACGGCGTACCCCGCAAGCCGGGCGCCTGGCTCACCGCCACCGCCAAGCGCAAGGCGCTGGACATCCTGCGCCGCGACAAGGTGTTCCGGGCCAAGATGCCGATGCTCGTCGAGCCGGTGGAGGCCGCACCCGACGAGCCGGAGGAGGAGTCGGTGCCCGACGACCGGCTCCGGCTCATCTTCACCTGCTGCCACCCGGCGCTCGCGCGGGAGGCGCAGGTCGCGCTCACACTGCGGCTGGTCTGCGGCGTGGGGACCGGCGACATCGCCCACGCGTTCCTGGTGTCGGAGACGACGATGGCCGCCCGCGTGACCCGGGCGAAGAAGAAGATCACCGCCGCTCGGATCCCGTACCGGGTGCCGGAGGCGGCCGAGCTTCCCGAGCGGCTCGACGCCGTGCTGAGCGTCGTCCACCTGCTCTACACGACGGGGCACACCGCGCCGTCGGGCGCCGACCTGGTCCGCAACGATCTTGTCGACCGCGCAGTCCACCTGGCGCGGACGCTGCGCGCGCTGATGCCCGACGAGCCCGAGGTGCGTGGACTGCTGGCGTTGCTGCTGCTCACCGACGCCCGCCGGGCCACCCGCACCGACGCCGACGGCCGCCTGCTCACCATCGAGGAGCAGGACCGCTCGCGCTGGGACGCGGACCTCGTCGCCGAGGGGCGGGACGTGGTCCTCGGCGCGTTCCGCACGGGGCGGGTCGGCCGGTACGCGCTGCAGGCGGCGATCGCGTCGCTGCACGCGCTCGCGCCGAGCTACGCCGACACCGACTGGCGGCAGATCCTCGGCCTCTACGACGAGCTCCTCAGGACCTGGCCGTCACCGGTGGTCGCGCTCAACCGGACGGTCGCGCTGTCCTTTGTGGACGGGCCGCGCGCGGCCCTCGCGGAAATACGTGACCTGCGACGCGACGGGCGGCTGGCCGACTACCACTACCTGCCGGCCGTGGAGGCCGACCTGCTGCGCCGCGACGGCCGCCCCGACGGGGCCGCCGCCGCCTACCGGGAGGCGCTCGACCTCGTCGACAACGACGCCGAGCGGGAGTACCTGAACCGCCGGCTCATTGAGGTAACGCCGCCTGCACGGCCGTGATCGCCACCGTGTTCACGATGTCCTTGACCGTGGCGCCCCGCGACAGGTCGTTGACCGGGCGCCGCAGGCCCTGCAGCACCGGCCCGACGGCGACCGCCCCGGCGGAGCGCTGCACCGCCTTGTAGGTGTTGTTGCCGGTGTTGAGGTCGGGGAACACGAACACGGTCGCCCGGCCCGCGACCGCGCTGTCGGGCAGCTTCGTCGCCGCCACCGCGGGGTCGATCGCGGCGTCGTACTGGATCGGGCCCTCCACCGGCAGGTCCGGACGCAGGCTCCGGACCCGCTCGGTGGCCTCGGCGACCTTCGTGACGTCGGCGCCGGCGCCGGAGGCGCCCGTGGAGTACGACAGCATCGCCACGAGCGGCTCGATGCCGAACGCGGCGGCCGTCTCGGCGGAGGACAGGGCGATGTCGGCGAGCTGGGTGGCGTCGGGGTCGGGGTTCACGGCGCAGTCGCCGTACACGAGGACCCGGTCGGGCAGCAGCATCAGGAACACGCTCGACGCGACCGACACACCCGGACGGGTCTTCACGATCTCGAACGCCGGCCGGATCGTGGCCGCGGTGGTGTGGACCGAGCCCGACACCATCCCGTCGGCGTGTCCATTGTGGACCATCATGGTGCCGAAGTAGTTCACGTCGCGCATCACGTCGCGGGCGAGCTCGTGCGTCATCCCCTTGTGGCGGCGCAGGTCCACGTACTGCTCGGCGAACTCCGCGCGCAGCTCGCTGGTGACCGGGTCGACCACATCGGCGGCGTCGAGGTCGAGGCCGAGCTCGCGGGCCTTCCGCCGCACGGTGTCGGGGTTGCCCAGCAGGGTCAGGTCGGCGGCGCCGCGGCGCAGCAGCGAGTCGACGGCGCGCAGGATGCGCTCCTCGGTGCCCTCGGGCAGCACGACCCGCCTCCGGTCGGCGCGGGCCCGGTCGAGCAGGTCGTACTCGAACATCATCGGGGTGACGCGCGTCGACCGGCTCACGTCGAGCACCCGGGTGAGCTCACCACCGTCCACATGCGACTCGAACACCCCGATGGCCGCGTCGACCTTGCGCGGGTTCGCCGCCGACAGCCGGTGCTCGATGCGCGTCGCGGCGGCGATCGTCTCGAAGCTGCCGGTCTTCACCCGGAGCACCGCGAGCCCCGGGTCGAGCCCGGTGAACACCGACAGCGCGACCGGGTCGGGGTCGAGGCCGAGCGTGAGCACGATGCCCGCGGCCGAGGTGACGCCGGCGACCTGCGCCGCCGCCGTGGCCACCAGCAGGTCGGACCGGTCGCCCGGCGTGATGAGCAGCTCGCCCGGCGCCATGTGTTCCAGCACGTGCGGCAGGTGGGCCGCGCCGACCACGTACCCGAGCACATCACGGCCGAGAGCCGCGCTGTCGCCCGTCACCACTTCCGCGCCCAACGCGGCCGCGACCTCCGCGACGGTGGGCGCCCCCAACGTCGGCACCGCCGGGATCACGAACGACGGCACCGGCAGGTCGGGCGGCCGGAGCCCGGCCGGAGCCCGATTGATGACGACGGCCGCGACCGTCGCGTTGAGGTCGGAGAGGCTGTGGTACGCGGTACGGGCCTGCCCCGGAAGGGCGGCCGGCTCCGACGCCGCGCCGTTGACCACGGCCACCACCACGCTGCCGAACTCCGTCGCGAGCCGCGCGTTGAACGCCAGCTCCCGCGACATCCCGCCGGTCTGGTGGTGGTGACCGTCGTCGAAGTCGCTGCCGACGACCACCACCGCGCCGCACCGCCGGTCGACCGCGCGGTACCTGTCGACGATGTGCGCGAACAGGTCCTCCCGGCGCCCGTCGGCGACCATCGCGGCGGCCTCGGCGTAGGTGACGCCGTACAGCTCCTCCCGCGGAACGTCGACGCCGTACCGCTCGCGGACCAGGTCGATCGTGTCGTCGCGCGTGGCGTCGAGCACGAGGGGACGGAACACGCCCAGCTCGGGCACGCGGCGGGACAGGAGCTCGGCGATCCCGA
Organism: Virgisporangium ochraceum; assembly: GCF_016863655.1. GTDB lineage: Bacteria > Actinomycetota > Actinomycetes > Mycobacteriales > Micromonosporaceae > Virgisporangium > Virgisporangium ochraceum. The sequence continues at coordinate 6,017 of NZ_BOPH01000022.1, read as the reverse complement.
GCGCCACCGCCGACTTACCGGCGCCCGCCCCGTGCTCGGCTACGTAGATGCTGCGCGACACGGGTTTCACTCTAGGGCGCCGGCAGCGCCTTCGTCGGATCGGCCATCAGCTGGTCGATCTGCACCGCCGCGGCCGGCCGGGCGAACAGGTAGCCCTGGCCGTAGTCGTAGCCGAGGTCGCGCATCGTCGACCACTGGGTGTCGGTCTCGATGCCCTCGGCCACCGTCTGCAGCTGCAGCGCGCGGCCGAGGCCGAGCACCGCGTCGGCCAGCGTCGTGTCACCGGCGTTGTGACCGCCGACGAACGACCGGTCGACCTTGAGGATGTCGACGGGGAACCGCTTGAGGTAGGACAGCGACGAGTAGCCGGTGCCGAAGTCGTCGACGGCCACCCGCACGCCGAGGTCGCGCAGCGCCTGCAGCATCAGGGCCGTCGCGTCGACGTCCTGCATCAGCATCGACTCGGTGATCTCCAGGACGATCGCCTTCGGGTCGACGCCGGTCTCGGCGAGCACCGAGGTGACCTCCTCGACCAGGCCGGAGCCCTGGAACTGGCGGCCGGACACGTTGATGCTCATCCGCAGGTGGCCGGTGTCGGGGTTGTCGCGGTGCCACTGCGCGAGCTGCCGCACGGCCTGGCGGATGATCCACCGTCCCAGCGGGACGATCAGCCCGGTCGCCTCCGCGATCGGGATGAACGTGTCGGGACCGACGAGCCCCTCGACCGGGTGGCGCCAGCGCACCAGCGCCTCCACACCGACCAGGCGCCGGGTGGTCAGGTCGACGATCGGCTGGAAGTAGAGCACGAACTGGTCGTCCTCCAGCGCGCGCTCCAGGTCTGCCCGCTGCTGGGCCTCCCGGGTCAGGTCGGTGTACATGGCCGGGTCGAAGACCGCGAACCGGTCGCGTCCGCCGCGCTTGGCCGCGTACATCGCCAGGTCGGCGTTGCGCAGCAGCTCCTCTGTGTCGCAGTCGTCGCCGGCCTTCGCGACGGCGACGCCGACACTCATCGTGCAGACCACGTCGCGCGTGTCGAGGCGGATCGGCTCCCGGGTGACCGCGAGCACGCGCTCGGCCAGCTGCGCCGCGCCGAACTCGTCGAGGTTCTCGACGATGAGCGCGAACTCGTCGCCGCCGAGGCGGGCCAGCGTGTCGCCGGGACGCACGTGCGCCTTCAGCCGCTCGGCGATGATCGTGAGGAGCCGGTCGCCGGCGCTGTGCCCCAGGCTGTCGTTGACCATCTTGAAGTCGTCGAGGTCGACGAGGATCACGGCGACCTGGGTGCCACCCCGGCCCAGCCGGGCGACGGTGTGCGCGAGCCGGTCGCGGAACAGCGCCCGGTTGGCGAGCCCGGTGAGCGAGTCGCAGAACGCCTGCCTGGTCAGCTCGATCTCCAGCGCCCGGCGGGAGCTGATGTCGCGGATGCCGAGCACGCACGCCGACAGGTCGGGGTCGTCGGTGCGGTTGCGGCCCAGGATGTCGACGTAGATGACCGTCCCGTCGGCGCGCTGGATCCGCACCTCGACGCGGTCGGTGCCACCGGGACGGCCGGCGGCCAGCGCCGTGATCCAGTCGCCGAACCGCGGCACGTCGTCGGGGTGCACGAGCGCGCCGAAGCGGGCGCCGCGCAGCCCGTCGGCCGCGTGCCCGAGCACGGTGCGCACGGCCGGGCTGGCGTAGGTCACCGCGCCGTCCGGACCGATCGCGAGCACGGCGTCGGAAGCGTTCTCCAGCAGCAGCTCGGTGCGGCGCTCGGTCGACCGGCGGTGGGCGTCCTGCCGGTACCGGTTCTGGGCGGTGATGGCGGCGACCACGACGGTCGTGGCGAGCGCCGCGCCCAGCACCACCACGGCGGCGGTGTTGCCCTGCGGCCGGTCGAGGATCAGCACGGCGAGACCGACCAGCGACACCGCGCCGAGCCCGACCACGGGCAGCGGCGGGTACAGCGCCGCCGCGAGCATGAGGAGCAGCGTGACCGCGGCGACGTACACGGCGACGCCCAGCTGGTCCTTGGCGGCGAACATGTAGATCAGCGGCAGCTCGGCCAGCCACCAGGTGAACAGGAACTCGCGCATGTGCGGCCGGCGCACGATCCGCCCCCACCGCAGCCCGAGCGTGGCGCCCTGCGCCGCCGCGGCCACCGCCAGCGGAAAGAGCCACCACCGCAGCTCGGCGGGCCAGTCCAGCACCACGCGGACCATCGCGAGCAGCGTGACCCCGACCGCGACGCCGGTGCCGAAGCGGATCTGGCGCACCCAGTACTCGGCCTCGTGCTCGTCTTCAATCGGTGTCAGCCGCACCTGGGGGACATCGGTCGCGGGTGGACCGACCTGACGGGGCTCCGGGCATCATGTCGGGAGCGGAAGGGTTGCTGACATGGACGGTAGGGCGTACCTGGAGAAGCTGATCGCCGACCGGCTCGGCGCGGGCAGGGGCCAGCCGGCGGCGGGGCGGCGGTTGAGCTTCGACCGCACGGAGGTCCGCGGCGTCGCGCAGGGCCTGGTCGCGGCCGGCGCGCTGCGTGCCGAGGAGATGGACCGCATGCTGGCCGACCTCGACGCGACGCTGACCGCCGCGGGCTGGCTGACGGTCGTCGAGCACCGGGTGGGTACCGCGGGGTCCGCGCGTCCGGAGTGGACGGAGCGCATCGGGGAGCCGCCGGTGCCGCTGCTGCGTCGGGTGGTGCCGCTGACCGGCCGGGCGGACCCCTTCACGCTGCTGAGCCTCGAGGTGTGGTCGACGATCCTGGTGCTGCGCACGGCCCGGGTGCTGTCGGCGTCGGAGCACCGCCGGGAGCTGCTCGCGGGCTCCGGCGGCCGCACCGTCGACGCCTGGGACGACGCCGGCACCCGCTACCGCCCCCGCGGCCTGACCGGGTCGGGAACGCACGGACTGCACTTCGAGCAGTGGACGTTCGAGCCCGGCCCGGCCGACCACGCGGCCGAGGTGACGTTCGCGACCGGCGGGACGCGCTTCACCGCGCCACTGCGGCCGTCTTGACCAGCGGCTTACTGCTTTACTAGGGTACTAGGAAAGCAGTAAGGAGCCCCCGTGTTCGTATTCCGGCTCGACACCCATTCCGGCGTGCCGCCGTACCTGCAGCTGGTCCAGCAGGTCCGGCAGGCGGTGCTGCTGGGCTTTCTCCAGCCCGGTGACCGCCTTCCGCTCATCCGCGAGGTGGTCGAGGGCCTGGCGATCAACCCGAACACCGTCGCCAAGGCGTACCGGCAACTGGAGCAGGAGAACCTGGTGACCGGCCGGCCCGGCCAGGGCACGTTCGTCGACGACCAGCAGTCGGCCGCGATGTCGGCGTCGACGTACACGTCGCTGCGCCGCGGCCTGGCGACCTGGCTGCGCCGCGCCTACGCGGCCGGCCTCGACGAGCAGGCGGTCGACGCGCTCTTCACGTCCGTCCACCAGCAGACGAGGAACGAGGACGTGGCGTGACGGCGACCGGGTTCGCGCTGCGTACCGACGGTGCGGGCAAGCGGTACCGGAAGGGCTGGGCGCTGCGCGACTGCACCCTGTCCCTGCCGGCGGGCGGCGTGATCGCCCTGGTCGGGCCGAACGGCGCCGGCAAGACCACGCTGCTGCGCCTCGTCGTCGGGTTGCTGGCGCCGAGCACCGGCACGGTGGAGGTTCTCGGCCACGCCGCCGGCACCCCGCACACCCTGTCCCGGGTCGGGTTCCTGGCGCAGGACCACCCGCTGTACAAGCGCTTCACCGTCGCCGAGATGCTCCGCTTCGGCCGGGCCTGCAACCCGCGGTTCGACCGGGAGCTGGCCGAGCGCCGGCTGGCGACGCTGGGCATCCCGCTCGACCGCAGGGCCGGCACGCTCTCCGGCGGGCAGCAGGCCCAGGTCGCCCTGGCCCTGGCCCTGGCGAAGCGGCCGGACCTGCTGGTGCTCGACGAGCCGGTGGCCAGCCTCGACCCGCTGGCCCGGCGCGAGTTCCTGCAGGTGCTCATGGGCGCGGTGGCCGAGGGCGGGGTGACCGTCCTGTTCTCCTCCCACGTCGTGCACGAGCTGGAGCGCGTCTGCGACCACCTGGTCGTGCTCAACGACGGCCGGGTCACGCTCACCGGCGACATCGACACCCTCCTCGCCGAGCACCGGCTGCTCGTCGGTCCGCGCACGGCCACCGACCTCGACCGGGCCGGCACCGTCGTGGAGGCCGTCCACAGCGACCGGCACACGACCCTGCTGGTCCGCGACGGCGCGCTCCCGGCCGCACCGGGATGGCAGGCCCAGCCGGTCGCGCTGGAGGACCTGGTGCTGGCGTACCTGCGGCGGTCGTCCGGCCCGGGGGCCGCCGTCACCCCGGAGGTGGCGGCGTGACGTGGTTGATCTGGCGCCAGCACCGGACCGAGGTCTGCGTCCTGGGTCTGCTCCTCGCCCTGTTCGGCATCGTCCTGCTCGTGCTCGGGACGCAGGCCCACGACCTGTTCCCCGGCGGTCCGGCCCGGTGCGCGGGAACCGAGGCCTGTGCCGCCTCCTTCCGCCGGCTCGACGAGGAGTACGGGTACCTCGAGAACCTGCTGGCGGTGTTCTACCTGGTCCCCGTCGTCATCGGCGCGTTCCTCGGCGCGCCGCTGCTCGCGCGCGAGCTGGAGGAGGGCACCTGGCAGCTCGCCTGGACGCAGGCCGTGCCGCGGATGCGCTGGCTGGCGGCGAAGCTCGCGGCGCTGGCCGGCGTCACCGTGGTGCTCACCGGGCTGTTCACCGCGGTGCTCACCTGGTTCCGCCAGCCGTTCGACGCGTGGGAGGGGCGGTTCCAGTACGACGCCTTCGACGTGGAGGGACTCGTCCCGGTGGCGTACGCGCTGTTCGCGTTCGGCGTCGCCACCGCCGCGGGGGCGATCCTGCGGCGCAGCCTGCCCGCGTTCGGGGTCGCGTTCGGGGCGTTCCTGGCCGCCCGGATGTCGGTGGCGCTGCTGGCCCGTCCCGCGTACGCCACCCCGCTCACCGCCATGGAACCCGTTCCCGCCGGCGGCCCGGACGACCGGGCGGGGCACAGCGTCGCGGACTGGACGGTCGACCAGGGCTACGCGGACGCCACCGGGCGCCGGCTGAGCGCGACCGAGTACTACGAGCTGGAGGACGCCGCCAACCGGGCCGGCACCAACGTCAACCAGTTCCTGCACGCCCGCGGCATCCAGCGGTTCGAGGTCTACCACCCGGCCGACCGGTTCTGGACGTTCCAACTCATCGAGGCGGCGCTGTTCGTCGCCCTCGCGGGGGTCCTGATCGGCGTGGTGGTGTGGCGGGTACGGCGCCGTATCGTCTAGCGCCCCCGTCCTGCCGATGACAGGCGGGACAGGGCCCGGCGCCCTGAAGGCGGCCTACACGTAGAGGGCGTCGACGCCGGGGGTGGCCGAACGGACGCGGCCGGCGAAGCCGGCGTAGAAGAACGGGATGTTGTCGGCCTCGTCGCCGGACAGGCGGCCCCGGGTCTTGTCCCAGGTGAGCAGCGCCACCCGGAAGTCGGGCTCGCCGACGAGGAGGACCGGGGCCGAGCGTCCCTCGTGCCACACGTAACGGCCGCCGTGGGCGCGGCGACCGACCTCCAGGATGTAGCAGCCCATCTGCTGGGCGATGTTGGCGACCTGGTCCCCGGTCATCCCGTCGACGAAGTCGGCCGCCTCGGCGAGCATCTCCTCGACCACGGCGAGGCTCGCCTCCGACCAGTCGAGCCGGTCGGGCTTCGTCGCGGCGATGCCCGCCGCCACCCGCTGCACCTCGGCGGTGAGATCATCGGCTTCGTTCATCGGCCGAGTATGACCCGGTGCGGACCCGATGACCATCGTGGTACCCCGGTCACCACTCACCGGGCACATACGAACATCATCGGCCGCTGATGATGTTCCTCCGTGCCCGGTGAGCACCAGGCGGCATTCCGGCGAGCGGCCCTCCGCGGCCCGGGCGGGTGCCCGCGGCGCCCGGTGTCCCGCGGCGCCCGGTGTCCCGCGGCGCCCGGTGTCCCGCGGCGCCCGGTGTCCCGCGGCGCCCGGTGTCCCG
>NZ_BOPH01000021.1 GCF_016863655.1 Virgisporangium ochraceum | reverse complement strand
CCCGCGGCGCCCGGTGTCCCGCGGCGCCCGGTGTCCCGCGGCGCCCGGTGTCCCGCGGCGCCCGGTGTCCCGCGGCGCCCGGTGTCCCGCGGCGGGCCTTGACGAATCGGATTGTTATCGTTCACAGTTGCGCATCGAGCATCGTCGATGGGTCTGCCGCCCATGCCGCACGGGCGAACGCTCGCCCTCACTGCCTCGCGCATGTGAGCGACACCATCTGGAGGTCGTGATGAGACACCGGTGCTGGTGGAGACGCATCGCCGTGGCGACCGCGGCGGTGGTGGTCGCGGGGTCGGCTGGTGTCGCCACCCGGCCGACGCCCGCCGCGGCCGCCACGGTGGACACCGCCGCCTGGTACGTGCTGGTCAACCGCAACAGCGGCAAGGCGTTGGACGTCTACAACCTGGCGACCACCGACAACGCCCCGATCAACCAGTACGCCCGCAACGACGGCAACTGGCAGCAGTGGCAGTTCGTCGACTCCGGCGGCGGCTGGTACCGGCTGCGGAGCCGCCACTCCGGCAAGGTGCTCGACCTGCCCACCACCGCCGACGGCGTCCAGCTCGTGCAGTATGGCGACCGCAACGACGGCCGGCAGCAGTTCCGCCTCGCCGACTCGGCCGGCGGCTACGTCCGTCTGATCAACCGCAACAGCTCCAAGGCCCTGGACGTCTGGGAGTGGTCGACCGCCGACGGCGCGCGCGTCTCGCAGTTCCAGGACCTCGACGGCGCCAACCAGCAGTGGCAGCTGGTCAAGCTCGGGGCGTCGACGCCGGGGACGTTCACCAACCCCATCAAGCGCAACGGCCCCGACCCGTGGCTGCAGTACCACAACGGCTACTACCACCTGGCGACCACGACGTGGAACTCGACGATCACGATGCGCCGCAGCACCACCCTCGCCGGGCTGGCCAGCGCCGCCGACACCGTGGTGTTCAACCTCGCCGGTCGCGCGAACGGCTGCTGCAACATGTGGGCGCCTGAGTTCCACCTGATCAACAACCGCTGGTACCTCTACTACGTCGCCGGGCAGAACGTGCCGGACTACAATCCCACCCAGCGGCTGCACGTGCTGGAGAGTGCCGGCACCGACCCGATGGGCCCGTACACGTTCAAGGCCGACCTGGGCAACGACTGGCAGCTCGACGCCAGCATCCTGAGGGTCGGAAGCGGCCTGTACCTGATGGGCACCTACGGCGGCGACGGCGCGGGCCAGAGCAACTTCATCCAGCGCCTGTCGAACCCGTGGACCACCAGCGGCTCCCGGGTGCGGCTCAGCTCGCCGACGCTGTCGTGGGAGCGGCAGACCGGCGCCGTGAACGAGGGCCCGGAACCGCTGTACCACAACGGCCGCGTCATGGTCGTGTACTCGGCGAGCGCCTGCTGGGGTCCGGACTACAAGCTCGGCCTGCTGACCCTGACCGGCTCGGACCCGATGAACCCGGCGCACTGGACCAAGTCGCCGAACCCGGTGTTCCAGCGCAGCGACGCCAACGGCGTCTTCGCACCGGGTCACAACGGGTTCTTCAAGAGCCCCGACGGCACCGAGGACTGGATCGTCTACCACGCCAACGACTCGGCCGGCGGTGGCTGCGACATGAACCGGTCGACCCGGGCCCAGAAGTTCACCTGGAACGCCGACGGGACGCCGAACTTCGGCACCCCGGTACGGCTCGGGGTGACGCTCACCGCCCCGTCGGGTGAGCCGCGCTGACCGATTATCGAGATTCGCCACCCGGTCCGGACAGATCAGTGTCGCGGACCGGGTGGCGGCATCACGCCGCGCACGGTATGTAGGAACAATGCGTGTGGGCGGCCCCGAGTGCGAACTCCTGCAGCGGCTGTGGCAGGCCGCGCCGGCGATGATGGGAGCCGGTAGCTTCGAGGGCTACCTGCTGGTCACCAACCCGGCCTTCGGCCGGCTCCTCGGCTGGAGCCCCGACGAGATCCGGTCGGTGCCGTACTGGGAGCTCGTGCACCCGGACGACCGGGCCGCCACGGTCGAGGCCCGCAAGTGCCTGCTCGACGACGGCGCGATCGAGGGCCACGAGGTCCGGTTGCTGTGCCGCGACGGCAGCTACCGCTGGACCCGCTGGAACGGGGTCACGGTCACCAGCGACCAGCTCATGTACCTGGTGGGCATGGACATCAGCGACCGGCGCCCACCCGAGCCGCACCGGGAGCTGGTGGCGACGTGGCGGTGGGACCTCGCCTCCGACATCGTCAACGGGTCGGCGGCGTTCCACGAGCTGTTCGGGCTGCCCGCCGACACCCCGCTCACCTCGGAGCTGGTGCTGGCGGCCGTCCACGCCGACGACCGTCCCATGGTCGAGGGCGCGATGCGGTGGGCGCTCGACAGCGGCGAGCAGTACGCCGTCGACTACCGCGTTCCCCGCGACGGCCGCGCGCCCCGGTGGATCCACGCCTCCGGCCGCGTGGTCACGTTCGCCGGCGCCCGGCCCCGGGGCATGGCCGGCATCGCCATCGGCGCCGAGCCGCCGCAGGAAGGCTAGCCCGGGAGCAGGCGGCGGACGGCGTCGACCACCACGCTGCCCGAACCCAGCACCGCGTCGTTGTGGTCGGCGCCGTCGACCGCGACGACCCCGACGAGGTTCGGCGCCGCGTCGGCCACCTCGCGGCTCTGCGCCGGCGGGACCACCGCGTCGGCCGTGCCGTAGACGACCACCGTGGGTGCCGTGACGGCGCGCACCCGCTCGGCCACCGGGAACCGGTCCCGTAGCAGGGTCTTCACCGGCAGGAAGGGATAGTGCGCCCGGCCGACCGCCGCCAGCGACGCGAACGGCGACCGCAGCACCAGCCCGTGCGGCCGCTCCGGCACCTCGGTGGCGAGGCGCGTGACGACGGCGGCGCCGAGGCTCTCTCCATAGAGGACGATCCGGTCGAACCGTTCGGTCAGGTGGTTCCAGGCGGCGCGGGCGTCGTGGGCCAGCCCGGTCTCCGAGGGGTCGCCGGGGTTGCCGCCGTAGCCGCGGTAGTCGAGCAGGAGCACCGCGAGCCCGGTGTCGGCCAGGTCGCGCGCGAGCGGCAGCCGGTCGAGCCGGTTGCCGGCGTTGCCGGGTGCCACGAGCACGGCGGTGTCCGATGTGGACGGTCCGACCAGCCAGGCGGTGAGCCGCATCCCGTCGTCCGTGGCGAGGGCGATTTCCCCGACGCCCGGCGGGGGAGCCGGCCGGTCACGGTCGGGGAAGTAGACCAGCCGGCGCTGCAATGCCCACAGCATGCCCACCACCAGTACGAGTCCGACGGCGACGACCAGGAGCACACGGTATCGGCCCACGGGATCAGTCCCGGCGGGGGCGCGCCAGGTCGTAGTACATGTCCACGTACCTGTCGAGGATCGGACCCACGTCCCGCGTCGCGTGCTCCTCGAGCGTGTCGAACAGCCGGCGGTAGAGCACGACGTCGTCGGGGGAGTTCAGCAGCATCGACGAGTGCGGCAGGTCGATGAGGACGTGGGAGTCGTCGTAGACCGTGAAGTTGGCGGCGGCCTGCGGCCACTGGGAACCGTGGAGGAGGACCGCCAGCGTGACGTTGGCGCGACGCTCGAGAACGTCCCTGATCCGCTGGATCTGCGCCAGCATCTGGGTCGGCGGGCAGAGCCTGCTCTCGAGCGCGGCCTCCTGCATCACGAAGTGGAAGCGCCGTTCGTCGTCGGCCAGCACGTGCTGGCGTTCCAGCCGGGCGGACACCGACCGGAGCACCACGTCGTCGCCGCCATCGCCGGGATGCAGCTCGTGGAGCGTCGCGAGCAGCGCCCGGGCGTACTCGCTGGTCTGGAGCAGGCCGGCGACCGCCGACGGCGTGAAGACGCGGAGGTGCTTGGTGGTGGCCTCGATGTGCAGGATCTCGGCCTGCCGCTCGGCGAGGTCGTCGGCACTCAGGCGCTTGCGCGTCCACGCGTCCCCGCCCTGGACGACCGGTGCCAGCAACCGGTCGAACTCCGCATGCGACAGCCCGAGCGCGACGGCGACCGAGGCCAGTTCGTCGACGGTGACGGGAGCGAGACCGTTCTCGATGCGCGAGATGCGTGACTGGCTCATCCGCACGCGCCGGGCGACTTCGCTGCCGGTGAGGCCGGCGAGCTTGCGCCGGTCGGCGAGCTGCCTGCCGAGCACGGTGCGGACGTGGGGGTCGAGCGGACCACGATCCGCATTCTCGATCATGGTCCGCCTCCCGGTCCGGTCGGTTCGAATCCTCGGGTGACTCAGATGATGCTGCGCGCCGCGAGCGCGAGGAGATCCGGTGGGATTTCCACGAGGGTCTCGTTCTGCGGCAGCGTCAGTCCGATCTCGTCGGCCGACACGCGGTATCCCTGGACCACGACGGTGTCGCGATTGGTGCGGTACACCGTCGGGCAGTCGGACGCGACGCACAACTTCGCCATCTGCGTGACTTTCAGGCCTGAGGTATTTGAATTGTCCTGCATCCCCGTATTCATCCCGGGAAGATAACCGGCACAGCTGACAGCTAAAGTGCGACACGCCACATAGCTCTCAGCACCCCATCAGACTGCGCTTCCTGCTGAAACGCAAGTGGTTGGAGTGAATTCACAAAGGGTGCACCGTGCATAGCAATTCATATTCCGAAGGTTCACACTCGGACCAAATGCATGCGGCGCCCCCCGCCACCTCGCCCGATGTCTCGCTGGGGAGGATTCCATGAGTGTCGACACGCTTCTCATGGAGATCGAGAAATTCATCGTATTCAGTGCGCAGTCGCTCCCGGACGCAGGAGCGATCGCGTTTCTCGCGGCGGCGGCGGCCATGGCGTGGATCGCGACGGTGACGATGCGGCGGGTGATCGGAATCGTCGCCGTTCTGGCCGAGGCGGTGATGGTCGCCGTCGCGACCCTGTCGACCGCCGTGGGTGTCTGCCTGCTGCTGGCCGTCTTCGCGCTCGGTAGGTGAGCCGTGAGCCCCGAGATGGTGATCCTGGTCGTGGCGTTCGTGGTGGTTGCGGTGGTCGGCGTGGAACTGCTGACCGCGGTGCTGCCGCTCGTGATCGTCCTCCTGTTCGTGCCGCCGGGTGAGCGGGCCGGTCTCGCGGAGGTTCTCGCGGCGGCCGACAGCACCCCCAGGCTGCGCCTGTGGTCGGCCGCGAACACGGCCGTGCTCGCGCGCCGGCGGGCGTTGTCGGCGGTGGGGCCGCGCGGGCCGACAGCGGCGACCGCGTCCGGCGATGACGGGCGTCGTCGCGTCGAGCGTGACGCGAACCGCAGGTAAACGGAATGAAACCGTCCGTACCTCGCCGGTAGTGTCGATGGATGGCTGTCCGGCTCCCGCACCCCGATCCGGGAGTCCCGCCCACCACCGGCCCGCTGCGGTACATCTGGTGGCTGGCGCGGAGCCAGCCCTGGCGGATCGGGCGGGCCAGTGTCGTCGGCACCCTGTGGATGGTCGGCCTCGCGCTGCGGCCGTACCTCGTGGCGCGGGCGATCGACGACGGTCTGCGCGCCGGGAACCGGGCCGCACTCGTCGAGTGGGCGGCCGCGATCGTGGTCGCGGGAATGATCCTCGCCTATCTCGGGATCATGCGGCACCGCACGATGACGTTCATCCGGGAGGACGCGACCGCGCGGTCCGCCGGGGTGCTGCTGCGGCACGTCACGCGGCTCGGCGCGACGCTTCCGCGCCGGATGGCGGTGGGGGAGGTCGCCACGGTCACGGCGTCCGACATCACGAACACCTCGCACATGCTCACGGTCACCGGGCCCGGTGTCGGGTCGGTGGCGGCGTTCGGCGTGGTCGCGGTCCTGTTGTGGACGGTGTCGCCGGTGCTCGCGGTGTTCGTGCTCGTCGGCGTCCCGCTGGTCGGGGTGCTCACGGCGCCGCTGCTGCGGCGGCTGGAGCGCGCGGAGTCGGCCTACCGCCACGAGCAGGGCCGGCTGACCACGCGCGCCAGCGACATCGTGGCCGGGCTGCGCGTGCTCGCCGGCGTGGGTGGGCGGGCGCTGTTCGTGGAGCGGTACGCGGTGCTGTCGCGGGGGCTGCTGCGCAAGGGGTACCGGGTCGGCGCGGTCAGCAGCTGGGTGGAGGCGCTCACGTACACGGTTCCGGGCTGCTTCCTCGCGGCGGTGGTGTGGTTGGCGGCGCGGATGGCCGCCACCGGAACGATCACGGTCGGGCAGATGGTCGCGGTCTACGGGTACGTCGCGGTCCTCATCGTGCCGGTGTGGTTCATGCTCGAGATGGGCCGGCAGACGATCCGGGCCCGGGTCGCCGCCCGGCGCATCGTCCGGGTGCTGCGCATCGAGCCGGAGAACGCCGGCGGCGGCACGGCGACAGCGCCGGCGCGTGGCGACCTGGTCGACCCGGCGAGCGGGCTCGTGGTGCCGGCCGGCGCCGTCATGGGCGTCGCGGCCGACGACCCGGCCGCCGCGGTGGTCCTGGCCGACCGCCTCGGACGGTTCGGCGACACCGACGTGACCTGGGGGAGCGTGCCCCTGCGCGACCTGGCCATCGACGAGGTGCGGGCCGGGATCCTCGTCGCCGACCACGAGTCCTACCTGTTCGCCGGCACGCTCCGGGAGATCCTCGCCGGGCGCGGCGGATCCGGCGACGACGCGGTCCGCGCCGCCCTGCACACCGCGTCGGCCGACGACGTCGTCGACTCCCTGCCGCACGGGCTGGCCACGTCGGTCGGCCCGCGGGCCCGCACCCTGTCGGGCGGCCAGCGGCAGCGGGTCCGCCTCGCGCGGGCGCTGCTGGCGGAGCCCGAGGTGCTCATCCTCATCGACCCGACCAGTGCGGTCGACGCCCACACCGAGGCGCGCATCGCCGACCGGCTGAGGCGGGCGCGCCGGGGACGCACGACGGTGCTCGTCACCACCTCGCCGCTGCTCCTGGGGCGGGCCGACACGGTGGCGTTCCTGCGTGACGGCCGGGTCGCCGGCAGCGGCACGCACGCCGAGCTGCTCGACCGCGACACCGGCTACCGCGCACTCGTCGCCCGCGACGTCGACCTCGACGAGGCTCTCGCATGGCCGAGCACTCGTGCGAGGGCATCATTGAGCAGAGCGTTCCCGGTCAGGGCGGGTCACCACGAAGTGGGGAGCCGTCATGACCGGTTTTCCCGTCGCTGACAACTCGGCGGTGCGGGCGGCGGCACTCGGCCTGATCGCGCGCGACCGCCGCGCGGTCACCATCGTGCTGGGGCTGCACTGTGCCGCGGCGGTCGCCGCGCTCGCCGCGCCCTGGCTGCTGGGCCGCATCGTCGACGGCGTCAGCTCGGGCGCCGGGGTGTCCACAGTGGACACGCTCGCGCTGGCGATCGCCGGGTCCGTGGTGGTGCAGGGCGTGCTGACGCGGTACGCCCAGTACACCGGTTACCGCTTCGGCGAACGCGCGATCGCGCGCCTGCGTGAGGAGTTCGTGGCGCGCACGGTCGGCCTGCCCGTGTCGGTGGTGGAGCGGGTCGGCGTCGGCGACCTGACCACGCGCAGCTCCGTCGACGTGGCCACGGTCGGCAACACGGTGCGCGAGTTGCTTCCGGCGTTCGTCCTCAGCGTGGTGCGGCTGCTGCTGCTCCTGGCCGCGATCTTCCTGCTGCACCCCGCGCTCGGCCTGGCCGCGCTGGTGGGGGTGCTGCCGATCCTGTTCGGCACCCGGTGGTACCTGCGCCGGGCCAGCCCCGCCTACGTCGCCGAGGGCGCGGCGCTGGCCGACCTCACCGACACGCTCACCACCACCGCCGACGGGGCGCGCACCGTCGAGGCGTTGCGGCTCGCCGAGGAGCGGCAACGGCACGGGCTGCGGAGCATCGGCCGGTTGTGGTCGCGCCGGCGGGCGACGCTCGCGCTGCGGTCGGTCTACTACCCGATCGTCGAGTCCAGCTACGCGCCGCCGGTGGCCGCGGCGCTCGTCGTGGGCGGGTTCCTCATGGACCGCGGTGCGGTGACCCTCGGCGCCGTCGTCGCCGCCGCTCTCTACCTGCAGCAGGCGATCGACCCGCTCGACGGGCTGCTGCTGCGCATCGAGGTCGCCCAGCGCGGCATCGCCTCGTTCGCGCGGGTGCTCGGGGTCGAGCAGGTGCCACCCGAGCCGGCCGGCACCGCGAACCCGCCCCCGGGAAGGGACCTGGTGGTGCGCGGCGCCCGGTTCGCCTACCGGGTGGAGGGGGGATCCGGACCTGAAGTGCTGCATGGCATCGACCTCGCGGTGCGGCCGGGGGAGCGGCTGGCGATCGTCGGGCCGTCGGGTGCCGGGAAGTCGACGCTCGCGCGGCTGCTCGCCGGCATCGACGCGCCGACCGCGGGCGTGGTGAGCCTCGGCGGCTGCCCGGTCACCGACCTGCCGCCCGCGGTGCGCCGGCGCCGGATCGCCCTGATCACCCAGGAGCACCACCTGTTCATCGGTACGCTGCGCGACAACCTCTCGTTCGCCGCGCCGGGTGCCCCCGACGAGCGGCTGCGGGAGGCGCTGCGCGTCGTCGGCGCCGACTGGTTCGACGACCTGCCCGACGGCCTCGACACCGCGTACGGCGACCCCGACCTCGACGGCGTGGGGGCGGACCTCGGCGCCGCCGACGTGCAGCAGATCGCCCTGGCCCGCATCGTGCTCGCCGATCCGGACATCCTCATCCTCGACGAGGCGACCGCCGCGCTCGACCCCACCACCGCCCGGCGCACCGAGCGGGCGCTGGCCGCGGTGCTGGCCGGCCGCACGGTCATCGCGATCGCGCACCGCCTCAACACGGCGCACGACGCCGACCGCGTGGCGGTGATCGAGGACGGCCGGGTGAGCGAGCTCGGCAGCCACGACGAGCTGATGGCGGCCGGCGGCGCGTACGCGATGCTGTGGCGCAGCTGGCACGGCTGAGGAACCCGCCGTCAGAATGGCGCTGTGCGCGCGTCCCGGATGATGTCCCTCCTGTTGCAGCTGCAGGTGCGCGGCCGGGCCAGCGGACACGAGCTCGCCCGGCTCCTGGAGGTGAGTGAACGCACGGTGCAGCGCGACGTCGAGGCACTCGTGGCGGCGGGGGTCCCGGTGCGGTCGACGCGGGGACCGGCGGGCGGCTACGCGCTCGACGGCGGCTACCGCACCCGGCTCACCGGCGTCGGGCTCGACGAGGCGGGCGCGTTGGCGTTCCTCGGCCTCGCCGGCCCGGCCGACCAGCTCGGGCTCGGCGAGCTGTTGGAAGGCGCGCGGGTGAAGGTGTGGGCGAGCCTCACCGGCGAGGCGCGCGACCGGGCCCGGCGCAGCGCCGAGCGGTTCCACCTCGACCCGGTGCGGTGGTACGGGACGCCCGAACCGGTGCCCTGCCTGACGACGCTCGCCGACGCGGTGTGGCGCGACCGCCTCGTGCGCGTCACGTACCAGCGCCGCGGCCGGGCGGCGACGCGGGTGCTGACCCCGCTCGGGCTCGTCCTCGCCGCCGGCGACTGGTACCTGGTGGCGCTGCGCGACGGGGAACGGCGCACCTACCGGGTGTCGCGGGTGCGCGACGCCGAGGTGCTCGACGGGCCGGCCGCGCGTCCCGGCGACTTCGACCTCGCCGCTGCCTGGGCGCGGGCGCGGCGCGAGCTCGAGGACGAGTCGGCGACCGCGATCGAGGTGACGGTGCGGGTGGCTCCCCGGGCGCTGCCGCGCCTGCGGCGGCTGGTGCCGGTGCACGGGCAGCACCGGGTCCCGCTGACCACCGACGCGGACGTGGAGCTCACGCTGCCCTTCGACGACGAGCACTGGGCGGTGACGTCGGTGCTCAGCCTCGGCGACGCGGTGGAGGTGCTGGCCCCACCGCCCGTCCGTGACCGCGTGGCCGCCGAACTGCGCGCGGCCGCCGCTAGGTACGCAGCCGGCTGACCTCCTCGGTCAGCAGCGCCCGGACGAGGTCGTCGCGCCCCCGGCTCTCCGGGCCGGTCATGCCGCGGCTGGGCATCTCGACGGTCATGAGCAGGTACAGGTGCAGGCGGTACAGCCCGAGCCGACGGCGGGCCGAGTCGTCGAACGTGGCCGGCCCGCCGAAGTAGCCGTGCGCGAACGGGTTCTCCGGCTCCTCCTCGACGCGGCGGAACAGCACCGGCGACACGAGGTCGAGCAGGGGGTCGCCGTAGAGGTGGCGCTCGCCGTCGACGAGCCCGGTCAGCCGGTCGCCGTCGGCCAGCACGTTGCCGTCCCACAGGTCGAAGTGCAGCAGCGCCGGCCGGTCCACAGTGGACAGCACGTCGTGGTGGGCCCGGACGGTCGCGCGCACGGTGTCGGCCGGCACCGGCAACGCGACCTTCCAGTCGACCGCGTCGGCGAGCAGGTCCTCGACCATCGCGGCGAACGCCCCGGACCACGTGTCGGCGTTCGGGCGCGCACCGGTGTACCCGAACCGCCCGCCGGTGACGGTGTGGATGGCCGCGACGGCCGCACCCAGCTGCCGCCGCACCTCCGGCGCCGTTCCGGGCGCGATCGCCGATCCCGGCAGCAGCGTCGTCACGATCGCGTCGCCGTCGTGGTGCAGCACCGTCGGGACCGGTGCCCGGTCGCCGACGAGCCGGAAGTACTCGGCCTCCGCGGCGATCATGCCGGCTTCGTAGCGCAGCAACGGCGTCTCCGGCGCCGGGCCCACCTTCAGGACGACCGACCGCCCGTCGACGAGGTCGAGCCGCCAGACCGCCGCGAAGCTGCCGCCGGACAGCTCGGTGGCGGCGCGGATCCCGGTGCCGAGGGCGGCGTCGGCGTACCGGTCGAGGTCGGCGCGCGTGAGGACGCGCTGGGTCGGGCTGCGCACCAGCGAAGGGTACGCGGCGCACGACCACCGTCCGCGCCGGTGAGGAGTGGCGGGCCGGGGAGCCGTTCCCGGTCACGCTCGATTCCGCCCGGTTCTGCTGAGCCGCGCGGGCCCCCGTTCCGGCAGCCGACGGCTCGAGGACCCAGGGGAATCAACCTAGCCTCCTAGGATGCTTAAGCGCGTGCGCACCCGGCCACATCGAACCCTCGCAATGGGTGACAGCGTCGACCACACTGCGTTCATGGGACGGGCCGTGGCCACGTGGCGGATCCGGGAGCGGAGGACCGACCGCCGTCGCGGGCGCATCGACGAGTTGAAGGTCGCCACCTTCCTGTTCGTCGCCTCGCTGTTCCGGGCCGCCATGATGGTCCTGGCGGTCGTCTTCGACCCGACCGACGAGGGTAGGGATGTCTGCGGCGTTGTCTGCGGCGTTGTCTGCGGCGTTGTCTGCGGCGTTGTCTGCGGCGTTGTCTGCGGTGGCGCGGTCGTCCTCGTCGGGCTGGTCGGGTCCGGCGCGTGGGCACTCGGGATCACGACGTACCTGGTGGTCGTCTACGGGCTCGCCGGGTCGGCCATGGTGCCGCCGGCGTGGCGGTACCCGACGGTCCTCCTGGTGCTCGTCGCTGTCTGCGGCATGGTCGCGCTGATCGCGCGCGAGGTCCGCCGCACCGCGACGGCGTGGCTGGTGCGCGTCGGCAGGCTCGATGCCGTCCGGGTCAGGGCCCGGAGGGGTGACCGGGTGAGCGCGCCGGTCCGGGTCGTCGCCCTGCGGGTGCGGCCCGGGGGAGCGCGGATCGACGCGGTGCTCGAAGACGGCGGGTGCCACCGGATCGTCGGCGGCCGCCGCGGGGGCACCGCCCTCGCCCGCTGGCTGGCCGACCGCGCGGACCTTCCGCTGACCGGTGCGGGGAGGGGTCTCGGTGCTCTTCCGTAGGCGGCCGGACGCGTCCCCGCGCTGGCGGGTCCGTGAGCCGCGGCGCGATCAGCGGCGCCGCGATGCCCGGGGGCGGGTGTGGGTCGGCGCGATCCTGGGCTGCGGCAACGGCCTGCCCCTGCTGACGATGTCGATCGGGCTCTGGCACGAGGTGCCGGTCGCGATCGGAGGCCCCTTTCTCGCGCTCGGTGCGACGTTGGCCGTGGTGGGCGGGGCGCTGTTCGTGAGCGGTCTGCGCCGGGGGCGTCCGCACGAGGACCGGGTCTGGGCCGACGACACCGACCTGTGGTGGGTCCGGCACCGGCCGCGCGTCGCGGACGCCGAGCCGGCCCGCGTCGCCCGCCGCGACATCGTGGAGGTCCGGTTGTCGGCGGACGACCGGGCGGTGGTCGTCGGCACGTCCGACGGCGCCGACCACCTGGTGACCGACCTCGGCACCCTGGCCGACCGGACCGCTCTCATCGCCGCGATCGGTGCCACGGTCGCCCCGCGCACGGCCCGGATCGACCCGGCGTCCCCGCTGACGCTTCCGCGCCGGTGGCGCGGTCTCAGCGGGGTCAGCGGCGCCCGGTTCCCGGAGCGGTCGCCGGAGGCGCCGCAGGGAACGCTGATCTGGCGCCGGCCCCACCTCGCGCGGTTCCCGGTGTTCGGGATCGGGTCGCTCCTGCCTTTCGTCGGCAGCCTCAAGCTGTTCGCCTCGGCCCCGCCGGCATGGGAGAGCGCGGCGGCGTTGCCGCTGTTCGTGACGGGTGGCGTGGTCATGGTGGTGTTTCTCGGCGAGCCCATCCACACCTGTTCGGGGTGGCTGGTGGGCACCGGGAGGCTGGAGGTCGTGGAGATCAGGGCCCGGTCGGGCGAGGTCATGGGCGAGCCGCGCCGGATCACCGCCCTCGACCTGCGCCCGGGCCGCCGCGCCGGGCGCATGCGGCTCGACGCGGTGCTCGCCGACGGCGAACGCCGGAGGGTCATGGCCGGGCCGGCCGGGCGCGTCGTCGCCGTCGCCGGGTGGCTGACCGACCGCGCCGACCTGCCGCTGACCGGCGCCGACCGGGGCGTGATCGGGATGACTGTCGCCTCGGAGCAGGTCAACCGGTAATTTCGGGCTCACTGCCGCCTGTCGCCGAAAGGCCAGAATGGGATCCCGTGCGCCAACCGTTCCGCAAGATGCTGGTCGCCAACCGGGGCGAGATCGCGATCCGCGCGTTCCGTGCCGCCTACGAGCTCGGAATCTCCACCGTCGCGGTGTTCCCGCACGAGGATCGCAACTCGCTGCACCGGGCCAAGGCCGACGAGGCGTACCTGATCGGGGAGCGCGGGCATCCGGTGCGCGCCTACCTCGACGTCGACGAGATCATCCGGGCGGCGAAGCTCGCCGGGGCCGACGCGGTGTACCCGGGCTACGGCTTCCTGTCCGAGAACCCCGACCTGGCCGCCGCGTGTGCCGAGCACGGGATCACGTTCGTCGGTCCGCCGTCCGACGTGCTGCACCTCACCGGCAACAAGGCCCGCGCGGTCGCCGCGGCGAAGGCCGCCAACGTACCCACGCTGAAGTCGTCGGAGCCGTCCGAGGACATCGACGAACTGGTCACAAGAGCGGAGGCGATCGGCTTCCCGGTCTTCGTCAAGGCGGTCGCCGGTGGTGGCGGGCGCGGCATGCGGCGCGTCACCGAGCCGAAGGACCTCCGGGAGTCGATCGAGGCCGCCTCGCGCGAGGCGCGCTCGGCGTTCGGCGACGGCACCGTGTTCCTGGAGCAGGCGGTCGTCGACCCGCGCCACATCGAGGTGCAGATTCTCGCGGACGCCCACGGCAACGTCTCGCACCTGTACGAGCGGGACTGCTCGGTGCAGCGCCGGCACCAGAAGGTCGTGGAGATCGCGCCGGCGCCGCACCTCGACCCGGAGCTGCGGGCGCGGATCTGCGCGGACGCGGTGAACTTCGCCCGCGCGATCGGCTACGTGAACGCCGGCACCGTGGAGTTCCTGCTCGACCGCGACGGCAACCACGTCTTCATCGAGATGAATCCGCGGATCCAGGTCGAGCACACGGTCACCGAGCAGGTCACCGAGCGCGACCTGGTGATCGCCCAGCTGCGCATCGCGTCCGGGATGTCCCTGCCCGGTCTCAACCTGACGCAGGACCAGATCACGGTGAGTGGCGCGGCGCTGCAGTGCCGCATCACCACGGAGGACCCGGCCAACGGCTTCCGCCCCGACACGGGCACGGTGAGCGCCTACCGTTCGCCCGGCGGCCCGGGCGTGCGGCTCGACGGTGGCACGGTGCACACCGGTGCCGAGGTCAGCGCCCACTTCGACTCGATGCTCGTGAAGCTCACCTGCACCGGCCACGACTTCACCAACGCGGTGCGCCGGGCGCGCCGGGCGATCGCGGAGTTCCGCATCCGGGGCGTGTCGAGCAACCTGGCGTTCCTCGCCGCGGTGCTCGACGATCCCGACTTCCAGGCCGGCCGCGTCACCACGAGCTTCATCGACGAGCGTCCGCACCTGCTGAAGGCCCGTCCGAGCGCCGACCGCGGCACCCGCATGCTCAACTACCTCGCGGAGACCACGGTGAACCGGCCGCACGGCCCGCGCCCGCAGGTGATCGAGCCGGTCGAGAAGCTGCCGAAGGTCGACCTCGAGGCCGCGCCCGCGGGGGGCTCGCGGCAGCTGCTGCGGCGGCTCGGCCCGGAGGGCTTCGCGTCGTGGTTACGGTCGCAGGTGAAGGTCGCGGTCACCGACACGACGTTCCGGGACGCGCACCAGAGCCTGGTCGCCACGCGGGTCCGGACCCGTGACCTGCTCGCCGTGGCGCCGTACGTGGCCCGGATCGCCCCGCAGCTGCTGTCGCTGGAGTGCTGGGGCGGCGCCACGTACGACGTCGCGCTGCGGTTCCTCGCGGAGGACCCGTGGGAACGGCTGGCGGCGCTGCGCGAGGCGGTGCCGAACCTGTGCACGCAGATGCTGCTCCGGGGCCGCAACACCGTCGGGTACACCCCGTACCCGACCGAGGTGACGTCGGCGTTCGTCGAGGAGGCGGCCGCCTCGGGAATGGACATCTTCCGCATCTTCGACGCGTTGAACGACGTCGACCAGATGCGGCCGGCGATCGAGGCGGTGCGCGCCACCGGAACGGCCGTGGCGGAGGTGGCGCTCTGCTACACCGGTGACCTCAGCCACCCCGACGAGCGGCTGTACACGCTGGACTACTACCTGCGGCTCGCCGACGAGATCGTCCGCGCCGGCGCGCACGTCCTGGCGATCAAGGACATGGCCGGGCTGCTGCGTCCGCCGGCCGCCCGGAAGCTGGTCACCGCGCTGCGGGAGCGGTTCGACCTGCCGGTGCACCTGCACACCCACGACACCCCCGGCGGGCAGCTGGCGACGCTTGTCGCGGCGATCGACGCCGGGGTCGACGCGGTCGACGCGGCGGTCGCGTCGATGGCGGGCACCACGTCGCAGCCGTCGCTGTCGGCGCTGGTCGCGGCGACCGACCACACCGAGCGGTCCACCGGGCTGTCGCTGCGGGCGGTGAGCGACCTGGAGCCGTACTGGGAGGCCGTGCGCAGGGTGTACGCGCCGTTCGAGTCGGGGCTGGCGTCGCCGACGGGGCGCGTGTACACGCACGAGATCCCGGGTGGGCAGCTGTCGAACCTGCGGCAGCAGGCGATCGCGCTGGGGCTGGGCGACAGCTTCGAGCTCATCGAGGACTGCTACGCGGCCGCCGACCGGATGCTCGGCCGGCTGGTGAAGGTCACGCCGTCGTCGAAGGTCGTCGGTGACCTGGCGCTGCACCTGGTCGGCGCCGGTGTGCGTCCCGAGGACTTCGAGGCCGAACCGGGCAGGTTCGACGTACCCGACTCGGTGATCGGGTTCCTGCACGGCGAGCTGGGTGACCCGCCGGGCGGCTGGCCCGAGCCGTTCCGCACCCGCGCGTTGCAGGGCCGGTCGGCGCCGCGCCGGGTCGCCGACCTGACCGACGCCGACCGCGAGGGCCTGCGGACCGCGCGCCGCGCGACGCTGAACCAGCTGCTGTTCCCGGGGCCGGCGAAGGAGTTCACGACCCACCGCGACGCCTACGGCGACACGTCGGTGCTGTCGAGCAAGGACTTCTTCTACGGCCTCGAGCCCGGCATCGAGCACACCGTGACGTTGGAGCCCGGCGTCACGCTGCTCATCCACCTGGAGGCGATCAGCGAGGCGGACGCGCGCGGCTACCGCACGGTGCTCGCGACGCTGAACGGGCAGATCCGCACGGTGACGGTGCGCGACGCGTCGATCCACACCGACGTCAAGGCGGCGGAGAAGGCCGACCGGTCCAACCCGGCGCACCTGCCGGCGCCGTTCGCCGGTGTGGTGACGCTGCAGGTCGGCGACGGCGACGAGGTGGCCGAGGGCCAGACCGTCGCGACGATCGAGGCGATGAAGATGGAGGCGGCCATCACCGCCCAGCGCGGCGGAACGGTGACGCGCGTGGCGATCGGCAAGGTGCAGCAGGTGGAGGGCGGCGACCTGATACTGGAGATCGCCTGACCGACGGGTTTCGGGGCTCGACCGTCGGGAATTCTCCTGTCTGACAAGGAGGAGGTCTGCCATGCCTGCCGGATCGAGCCCCAAGCGCGAGCGCCAGTACGAGCACATCAAGGAGAGCGCGCAGAAGCGGGGCATGCCGAAGAAGCGCGCGACGGAGATGGCCGCGCGCACGGTGAACAAGGAGCGCGCCCGCTCGGGCGAGTCGCGCACCGCGAGCCGGTCGTCGATCGACGACGTGTCGTCGGGTCACCGCGGCGGCAAGCGCTCGCACAGCGGCGCGCAGGGGCGCACGAAGGAACAGCTCTACAACGAGGCGAAGAAGCGCAACATCAAGGGCCGCTCGTCGATGTCGAAGTCGGAGCTGGAGAAGGCCCTGTCGCGCTGATGTCAGGGGCGCCTCGGGGATTTCCACCGATGTGACCGGGGCGGCACCGGGCCAACACTCGTCCGATGGATCGAGTTCGACGGATCAGGTGGGCGGGTCTCGGCGCGGGCATGCTCGCCGCGGTGGTGGTGGCCGGGGTGCTCCTGCGCGACGTCGTTCCGCCCGCCGACGCGTGGCTGGTCGCGCACGCCTCGGCCGCACCCGGTACCCGGCCGGCGGCCGTGGCCGCGGCGGTCAGCGGCGCGGGGACGCTGCTGTGCCTCGTCGCGTTGGTGGCCGGAGCGGTCGCGGTTCTCCGGCGGAGGGGTCGTGGAGCCCGGGTCGGCCGGGTCGTGGCCACGGTGCCGTTGGCGGCGTCGGTCCTGCTGCTGCAGGGCCTGTTCCTGCGTCCGGGTCCGCCGCAGCAGCCGCAGCTGGGAACGTACCCGAGCGGGCACGTCGCGGTCGTCACGGCGGTCGGGTTCGCGGCCGTGCTGCTCTACGGGCAGCTGGGGCGCGCCTGGCACCGGGCCGCCCTGGCGGGCGCCCTGACCGCGGTGACGCTCGTCGCGGCGAGCCGCATAGTGCTCGCCGAGCACTGGCTGGTCGACGCCGCCGGCGCGGCCGTGGGAGCGCTGGGGGTGGGGCTACTCGCGGCGGCGGTGCTGCGCCTCGGCCCGGCCGTCCGTACGCGGTAGCTGGGCCACCAGCCGTCGGGCGAGGCGGGCCGCGCCGACCTCGCCGGCCTCCGCGGTGCTCACGCGTACCCGCGGGTCCAGCCGGCGTAGTAGCCCTTCGCGCACCGGTGCGCAGTGACGCAGGACGCCGCCGGCCAGTACCAGTGGGCCGTCGCCGAGGACCCGGGACACGGTGGCATGCAGGTGGGCGGCCGCCCCGTCGAGGATCCGCTCCGCCCCCGGGTCACCGGCCGCCGCGGTGACCAGCGGCGCCAGTGCCGCCAGTGCTCTCGGCTCGCGACGGTAGACCGCGGCGACGACCGCGTCTCCGTCCACCGTGGACACACCGGTCGCGTCGTCGACGCCGAGGGCGGCCCCGACCGCGCGGGTGAGCGGCGTCGCGGACGCTCCGTCGTAGTACCGGTCGGCCGTGGCCACGGCCGCTTCGCGGCCGATCCAGAACGCCGACCCCAGGTCGCCGAGGAGCCAGCCGAGGCCGTCGGCCGTACGCACCAGGTTCCCGTCCCCGACGCGGGCGGCGACCGCGCCGGTGCCGGCGATGAGCACGGTTCCGGTGGGCTCGTCGGTGCCCGCGGCGTACGCGGTGACGGCGTCGCCGACCACGCGTACCGGGCAGCCGATGCCCGCGTCGCGGATCGTCCGCCCGATCGGGTCCGCGTGGGAGGCGCCGGCCGCGCCGGCCACCACGGCCCGGATCTCCGCCGGGTCCACACCGGACAGTGCCGCGTCGAGGGCCGCGCGCAGGCTCGCGGTCGCCTCGGCCGTCGGCACCGTCACCGGGTTGCCGGCGCCGGCACTGCCGAACGCCACGCGCTCGCCGGCGACCGTGGTCACCAGCGCGCGGGTGGACGTGCCACCGATGTCGACTCCGAGTACGAGCACCGCGCCTCCCCGGGTGTGTGTGACGGGGCGGGCCCCCGCTCCAGGAGCCCGCCCCGATTCTCGCTCAGCGGCGTCTCACTCAGCAGCGGCCGAGGTCCTGCCACTGCGCGGTCCAGCCGGGTTCGCTGCCCTGGGTCCACCAGCGGGCGCGCCACAGGTGCACGCCGTCACCGGACTTCGGGCCGTTCGGGTTGCCGTTGGCGCTGCGCTCCCAGCGCACCGTGGCGCCGCCGGTGTAGACGCCGTTCACCGTCCACAGTGGAGCACTCGAGCAGTTGCCGGGGTTGCCCGGGTCGCTCTGCGACGGCGACCCCGGGTTGCTCGGCGAACCGGGGTTCGACGGCGAGCCCGGGTTCGACGGCTGCGGGCACGACCCGCCGCTGCCGACGGTGTCCCGGTGCGAGACGCCCGACGACCGGAAGCCGGCCACCCGCGCGGCGACCTCCGCGGGCGACAGCACCTCGTTGACCGTGTGGTACAGGAAGTCGACCTGCTGCCGGTACGTCGAGGTGCCACCGGAGTGCGCGGCGGTGTCGATGAACCACAGGTTGAAGTTGATCGACATCGGCGTCTCGGGGTAGTAGATGCCGCTGTGGTCGGCGACGAGCGCGCCGTCGACGTAGTACTTCACGTGGCCGCCCGACACGGTGAACTGCAGGTCGTGCCAGCCGGCGAAGCTCTGACGCTGCTCGGTGTGGGTGTTCACGGCCTCCCACGGGTCGGGCCGGTAGGTCTCCCACGTGGTCTGGTAGAAGATGTTGGCCGGTTCGCCCCACCCTCCGTTGGGCAGGTACTCGAAGTCGATCTCGCCGTAGTCGGGGTCCATCGGGGCGTTCAGCGGGGTAATCGTGAAGAACGTCTCCACGAGGTGGTCGCCGTCGTTGCCGGTCACCGGGGCGTCGGCGAACTTGACGCGCGCCGCGTACGTGCCCTCGAAGAACTTGCGCTGGTGCAGGAACTCGGCCTGGCTGGTGCCGGCCCCGGTGCCGTCGGTGGAGGCCTGCAGCTGCAGGCCCTTCGCACCGTCGACCGTGGGGAACGAGACGTTCGACGCCGGCCACGACGCGCCCGGTACGCCGGGGCCGCCGGCGTTGGTGCGCACCGTCCAGCCGCGCTGGCTGATGAGAGGGTCGGCCGGTCCGCTGTAGCTGAAGTCGTCGAACAGCGCCTTGCACTCGGCGGCGCTGGCCGTTCCGGGGGTGGTGGTGACGAACACGGCCGCGGCAACGGTGCCGGCCGCGAGCGCCACCATGGACGCGGTCAGCGAGCTGACCATCTTTCTGGGCGGTTTCACGTCCTTCACTCCATTCGGGGGAGGGGGTTGGAGAAGGAGTGCAAACGGGCGCTACCTCACCGCCCCCGCGGTGAGACCGGCCCGGATCTGCCGTTGGAAGAGGAGATAGGCGACGAGAACGGGGAGCATCGCGATGACCAGGCCGGCGAACAGCCCGCTCCAGTCGCTGCGGTAGCCCTGGCTCACGGCCAGGAACGCCAGCCCCTGGGCCAGCACGTACCGGTCGGGCTCGGGGTTGAGCGCCAACGGCAGCAGGTACTGGTTCCACAGGCCGACCACGTTGAAGATGCCGACGCTGAGCAGGCCCGGCCGGGCCATCGGCAGCATGACGCGGAAGAACACTCCCGCGTGCGAGCAGCCGTCGAGGAAGGCGGCCTCGGCGACCTCGCCCGGCAGCGAGCGGAAGAACGAGTGCAGGAAGAACACGGTGAACGGCAACGCGTACGCCGCGTACACCAGGATCAGCCCGTGGTACGTGCCGAGCAGCCCGAGCTGGTCGACCACGAAGAACAGCGGGACGAGCGCGAGGAAGACCGGGAACAGCATCCCCGCGACGAGCGTGTAGTAGATGACCCGGTTGCCCGGGAACCGGTACCGCGCCAGGCAGTACGCGACGAGTGAGCCGCCGAGCATGGTGAGCACCAGCGCACCGCCCACCACGACCACCGTGTTGAGCAGGTAGCGCCCGATCGACGCCTCCTCCCACGCCCGTGCCCAGTTGCCGAACTGCGGCGACGCGGGCAGCGACCACGGGCTGTCGAAGATCTCGGCGTCGGACTTCAACGACGAGACCACCGCCCAGAGCAAGGGGAACGAGACCAGCACCGCCCACGTCGCCAGCGCGAGGTGCACCAGGGGCCTTCTCATGCCAGCTCCACCGACTCGCGGCGGGTCGACCGCATCGCCAGCACGGCGAGGGTCAGGCTGAGGAAGAACAGCACGACCCCCATCGCCGACGCGTAGCCGAACTTCCCGTACGTGAACGCGGTGCGGTACAGCGTCAACCCGATCACCTCGGTGCTGTTGTCGGGTCCACCCGGTCCGACCGTCATGATCTGGACGAGCGCGAACCCGTCCAGCGCCAGGATTCCGAGGTAGACGAAGGCCACCTGCACGCTGTCCCACACCAGCGGCAGCGTGATGCGGAGGAACAGCTCGACCGGTCCGGCGCCGTCGATGCGGGCGGCCTCGACGATGTGCTGCGGGATCGCGTCCATCGCGGCGGCGAACAGCACCACGTAGAACCCGACCGCCGACCAGATGATCGCGGCGGTCACGCACCACAGCGCGAGGTCCGGCTCCGCGAGCCAGGTGCGGCCGTCGAGTCCGACCGCCCGCAGGAAACCGTTGAGCAGACCGGAGTTCGGCGTGTAGACGAACTGCCACAGCACGGCCACGATCGCGACCGACAGCAGCTGGGGGAAGAAGTACACGACCCGGTAGGCCCGCGCTACCCGCCCCGCGCGAGTGGCTGCGGCGAGGAACAGTCCCAGTGCGACGGTGGCCGGCGGCACCACGGCGACGAGCACCGCGGTGTGGGTGAGACCGGCGCGGAACAACCGGTCGTCCCACAGCCGGGTGAAGTTGTCGAACCACACCAGGTTCACGTCGGCCGACACGCCGTCGAAGTCGGTGAACGCCAGGTAGAACGCCTGGGCGTAGGGCCACAACACGAACAGCCCGTAGAGCGCCAGGGGCGGGATCATCGCTCCGGCGAGGAACCGGAACCGGCCGTGTCGCATTCGGCTACCGCTTGCGCCTGGTGACCGACGAGTCCTTCGCCACGTCGTCGGCGGCCTTCTGTACCCGGTCGGCCCACTGGGCGGGCGTCGCGCGGCCGGCCATCAGCTCGCCGGTCGCGTCGTCGAGGCCCTTGGCCAGCGCGGGGTACCAGGTGCGGAAGCGGTACCCGAACAGGTCCCTGCTCTTCGCGGCACCGGCCACGGACGACAGTCCACTGGAGAGGGTCAGCCCGTCGGTCGCACCCTTCACGACGGGCAGCGCCTTCGAGTTCTGCGCGAACCCCTTCGCGATGTCGCGGGAGAGCAGGATCCGCAGGTACTCCAGGCCGCCCTGGCCGTTCTTCGCCCTGGCGGGCACCAGGAACGACTCGCTGCTCGCCGACATCACGGCGCCGGCCGGCAGCTTGTCGCTTCCGGTGAGCTCCGGGACGGTCGCCATCACCATGTCGAAGCCCGGCGTGGTCACCTGCTCCTGCTCGCTCTCCAGCCACGACCCGCACGGGATGAACGCCGCCTGGCCCTTGCTCCACGCGTTCTGCGCCTCGGTGTGCGACAGCCCTTCCGAGCCGGTCATCACGTAGCCGCGCGCGACGAGCTCGTGGACCGCGGTGACCGCGGCGGTCATCGCCGGGCTCTTCCACGCGTTCGGTTCGAGGTTGTCGACGCTCTTCACGAGGTCCTGCCCGCCGGCCTTGGCGGCCAACGAGATCAGCGGGTCGTTCATGTACTCGGGGTACTTGCCCTGCCACGTCCACGGCGCGACGCCGGCCTTCTTCATCTCGCCGCAGAGCGTGAGCATGTCGGCCCACGTCTTCGGGTAGGTCCAGCCGCGCTGGGCGAACAGCGACTTCGAGTACCAGATGCCCCACAGCACCGAGGCGTAGTTGAGCACCAACGGCTTGCCGTCGTAGGTGCCCTCGTCGACCACGCCGGGCAGCAGCGTGTCGCGCACCTTCACGGTGGGGTCGTCGAGGCTGGGCGCGTCGAGAAGCTCGCCCAGGTCGCGCAGCTTGTTCGACGTGACGAGCGTGGCCAGGTCGAGGCGGCCCGCACCGGTGTTGTCGACGACGTCGGGTGGGCTGTCGGAGATGAAGCGCGGCTGCAGCACCTCGCCGACGCGCTGGATGGCCTTGTAGTCGATGGTCGCCTTGGCGTGGCGCTGCCGGTAGCCGTCGCGGGCCTGCTGGGCGTACTGGTCGCCGTAGCCGCCCTTGAAGATGACGACCTCGAGCGGCGCGTCGGACGCGACGCCGAGCGGGTTCTCATTCGTGGCCGCGCCCTTGCGGCCGCCGCCGTTCGAATCGCCGTCGCCGGACTTCCCGGCGTTGGTGGCACAGGCGGTGAGGGCGAGCGCGCTCGCGCCGGCCAGGAGGGTTCGTCGAGTGGACACCGGGGGACTCCTTGGCGTCGATTTCCGGCAGGGTCCATCGACCGGGCGGGTCGGGCCCGGTTCGTGGTACCGCTGGGTGGGGTGGGGAGTTAGGCCAGGCGCCGGATGCGGCCCGCGTACCGGGCCTCCAGCTCCAGGTTGTGGTCGTGCCCGCCCGGGGTGTTGGCGGACCGGTAGATCGGCGGTGTCTGTCCGGCGGCGGCGAGGCGGTCGACCACCTCGGCCACGAGCTGCTGGGCCAGCACCGCGCCGGTGACCGAGGAGACCGCGCCGGTGCCGTTGGGCAGCGCGGTGTCGCCGTACGGGGCGCCGTTGTCCAGCACCACGTCGGCGATCTCGGAGAGCCGGCGTCCGGACGGGTGCAGTGGCGTCACCCGGCCGGAGTGCTCCAACGACGTGACGGCGATCAGCCCGTGGCCGCGCTCCTTGATGAGGAGGGCCAGTTCCACGACGACGCCGTTCACGCCGGAGTTCGAGGCGACGACGAAGGCGTCGCGGGGGTCGATCGCGGCCAGGTCGTACATCCTCCGCGCGACGCTGGGATCGCGTTCCAGCAACGGGTCCTCGAGCACCTCGCGCGGCTCGCCGCCGAAGAGCACGATGTCGCGCAGCGCGATGCGGTTGGTCGGCACCAGCCCGCCGGCGCGGCCGGCGATCTCCATGGCGAGGGCCTCCGAGTGCCCGGAGCCGAACGCCTGAATGACCCCGCCGGCGTCGAGCGCGGCGACCAGCAGGTCGGCGGCCCGGCCGACGTTGCCGGCCTGTTCGGTGCCGACCTTCGCGACGATCTCGGTGATCGTCGCCAGGTAGTCGCGGCCTGTCATGTGGGGCTCCTCATGCTCGACGGGGTTTGCGGCGGCGGCCACCCGGTTCGTCCGGCACCCGGTGCGCGTCGACCGCCCGCGCGGTCACCTCGAACGCCTCCGTGGTGCGCTGGTACGTGCGCTGGGCGACCGCGACGTAGATGAGGTCGAGGGCCACGAGCTGGGAGTGCAGCGCCGCCAACGCGGCGAGCCGGAACGTGGTCTCGTGCACGGCGGTGATGAGCGAGATCTCGGCGGTCTCGGCCAGCGGCGAGCGCTCGTACGACGTCACCGCGACCGTCAACGCGCCCTGCGACCCCGCCTCCGCGAGCGTCTCGATGACCTCCCGCGTGCGGCCGCTGTGCGACAGCCCGATCGCGACGTCGCCGGGGCCGAGCAGCGCGGCGTTGGTGAGCGCCTTGTGCGCGTCCTCCCGGTACCACACCGGGATGCGGATGCGTTCGAGCCGGAAGGCCATCTCGCGCGCGGCGGCGCCGCTGCTGCCGAGCCCGAACAGCTCCACCCGGCCGGCGACCGCGATCGCGTCGGCGAGGCGGGCCACGCCGTCGAGGTCGAGGCGGGCGGCCGTCTCCTGGATGGCGCGCGAGTCGGCGCCGGCGATGATGCCGAGGACCCGGTCGAGCGGGTCGCCGGGGCCGATCTCCTGCCCGATGTCGGTCTCCCACCGGGCCTGCTCCTGGCGGCCGCTCTCCGCCGCGAGGGCCACCCGCAGCGCCGCGTAGCCCTTAAACCCCAGGACCCGGCAGAACCGGGTGACGGTGGCGGTGGACGTGCCGGCCCGCTCGGCCAGGTCGACGATCGACGCCTGTGCCGCCTCGGCCGGGTCCTCCAGGATCTGCTCGGCGATGCGGGCCAGGGCGTCGGGCAGGCCGGGCAGCTCGGTCCGCAACCGCCCGACGATCCCCTGGATCTGCACCGCCGTCATCAAAATTCCTTTCACCAACCTTCGTTGATGAAGAAAATTACGATCGACGGGCGTGCAAGTCAAGACTCATTTTCATACTGGCCTATACCGGCCTGGACAGCGGACCGGTCGGCTACTGCGTGACCATCCAGCCGCCGTCGACCGGGAGCAGGGCGCCGTTGATGTAGGACGCCAGCGGGGACAGCAGGAACAGGATGGCCCAGGCGACCTCGTCGGGGTGGCCCATGCGGTGGAACGGGATCCGGTCGAGGACGCGCTGGCCCATCGGGCTGTCGGCGAAGCCGGCGATCCGCGGCGTGTCGGTCATTCCCGGCGCGACGGCGTTCGCGCGGACCTCGCCGCTGCGGTGGGCGGCCAGGTAGCGGGTGTAGCCGGCGATCGCGGCCTTGGCGGTGGTGTACCAGTCGGAGCCGGTGCCGATCCAGTTGCCGGCGACCGACGCCAGGTTGACCAGGCTGGCGCCCTCGGGCGGGTGGGTGGCGAGCCACGCCTCGGTCATCCGGCGCATGCTGCCCACGGCGAGGGACAGGGCCGCCTCGAACTCGAGGTCGACGGCGCTCGGCGGTCCCGCGTTGTTCACGAGGAAGCGCGCTGTGCCGGTCACCTCGAAGCCGGCCGCGACCGCGACCGGATCGCCGACATCGGCCACGACGGCGACCGCCGTGCCCCCGGCGGCGGTGACGGTGTCGACGGTGGCCGCCAGCGTCACGGGGTTGAGGTCCCACGCCGAGACGCGCAACCCGACCGCCGCGGCCTGCACGGCCACCGAACGGCCGATGCCGCTGCCGGCACCCGTGACGAGAATCGTGTCTCCGGGGTGGAACCCGAGGGCGATGTCCGGCATGGAGGCCTCCAACCAAGCGCTTGCTACGATCGTGCCAGAGCATAACCGGAGGTCGAGATGTTCGAGGAGCACGTCACCGGTCTCGCGTTCCCCGAGGCGGCCCGTTGGCACGACGGGCACCTCTGGTTCTCCGACATGCACGACGAGCGCGTGTTCCGCGTCGACGGCCCCGGAAGTGTCACCGAGGTGGCGCACGTGCCGGGTCATCCGGCCGGGCTCGGTTGGCTGCCGGACGGGCGGCTGCTCGTCGTCTCGATGCACGACCGCAAGGTCCTGCGCCTCGACCCCGACGGCCTCGTCGAGCACGCCGACCTCACCCACGTGGCGACGTGGCACTGCAACGACATGGTGGTCGACGCGCGGGGACGCGCGTACGTGGGCAACTTCGGCGATGGCACCGCGCCCGGCACCCCGGTCACGCCGGCGGACCTCGCGCTCGTGCACCCGGACGGCACGGTCGCGGTCGCCGCGTCGGCGCTGGAGTTCCCGAACGGCGCGGCCGTCGTCGACGGCACGTTCGTCATCGCCGAGACGCGCGCCGAACCGCCCCGGCTCACCGCGTTCGACGTCGCCCCGGACGGGACGCTGGGCAACCGGCGGCTGTTCGCGGAGTTCGGACCCGAGTCGCCCGACGGACTCTGCGTCGACGCCGAGGGCGCGGTGTGGTTCGCGTCGTGGTCGACGAACGAGGTCATCCGGGTCCGCGAGGGGGGAGAGATCCTGGACCGGCGCTCGACCGGCGACGCCGGCGCGTACTCGTGCGTGCTCGGCGGACCCGACGGCCGCACCCTGTTCGTCTGCGTGGCCGCGACGTGGATGCCGGAGGAGTCCCGCCGCACCCGCACCGGCCGCATCCTCTCCACCCCGGTCGACGTCCCGGCTCCCTAGCCCGCCCCCGCGCCCCGGCGCCGTTCTGCCGCCGATCTTGCAGTTGTGGCCGCCACTATGTCGTGTGATGTCCGACTTTGTCGGGGGCCACAACTGCGAGATCGGCGGGAATGGCGGGCCTGCAGGCAGGGGCATCGACGCTGGTCGACGCGCTGCCCCGGCTTGACCTTTCCGTGATCAAGTCTGCCGTTGTGACGCTTGACACGAAGCATGCCCGTAAGCAGGATGACACAAACAAGCGCTTGCTACATCACCGACGCGGGGCCCCCAACCAGGCCCCGGCCGCCGATCCGTTGACCGGCGCCACCCGGCGCACGCGCGACCGAGCACCAGAGGTCGCATCCAGGCCAGCACCCGGCGAACCCCCGACAGATCGAGACCTGAGAACCAAGGTGGGCCATATGGGTCTGAGAAGGATGAGCGCAGCCGGTGTGTTCGTGTTGGCGCTCGCCGTCGCCGGATGCGGGCCGAGCAACTCCGGCACCGACACCCCCGACACCGGTAGCGCCAAGGGCGAACCGATCGTCGTCGGGATGGACGAGGACAGCACCGGCCCCGGCGCGTCGTACAGCGTCATCGCCGGCAAGACGATCCGCGCGGCCGTGCAGGACCTCAACGACAAGGGCGGCGTGCTCGGCCGTCCCATCAAGCTCGTCGTCGAGAACGACGAGAGCGACCCGACGAAGGTGCCGGCGACGCTGCAGAAGCTGGCCGGCCAGGGTGCGAAGGTGCTGCTGCTGCAGAGCGGCAGCGCGGCCATCATCCAGGCCAAGGGCCAGCTCGCCGGGCTGGGTCTGCCGGCGATCGCGCCGACCGGCGTGACCGCCACGCTCGTGGCTCCGCCGAACAACGAGCTCATCTACATGCTCGCCAACACCACCAACGACTGGGCGAAGGTCTACTGTGGAGCGTTCGAGAAGGCCGGCATCAAGAAGCTCGGCGTCCTCCTCGACGACACCGCCACCATCTCCGCGCTGAACAAGGCGCTGTTCGACCAGATGTCGTGCGTGCAGATCGTGGCGAACGAGAAGGGCGCGGCCAACGCCTCGGACCTCTCCGCCCAGGTCGCCCGGTTGAAGAACGCCAACCCCGACGCGGTCATCGTCACGAGTGTCGGTGGGGCGTTCGAGGTGCTGGCGCAGAACACGCTCGCCTCGCAGCTGCAGGGCAAGCCGCGGTTCTCGCTCGCGTCGATCGGCAACCAGCCGTCGTCGTGGAAGCTCGCGAACGCGGGCGCGTTGAACGGCCTCATCTTCATGGGGTCGATCAACTCGCAGAACCCGCGCACGCAGGAGCTGGTGAAGTTCCTCAAGAAGAAGAACGGTGACGACTACGAGATCACCGCGTACGACGCGCAGGCCTGGGACACGGTGCAGCTGCTGAAGGCGGCCATCGAGAAGGCCGGCGGCGACGACCCGAAGAAGATCAACGAGGCGATCCAGCAGATCAAGGGAATGCCGGCGACGTTCGGTCAGTCGAGCTTCACGCTGTCGTTCGCCGCCGACAAGCACCTCGGCGCCGACGGGCTGTGCGGCCTGTCGCTGATCGAGTTCGGCAGCGACAACAAGCCGAAGGGACCGTGGGGGACGTACCAGCCTCCGTGCTGACGACTCGTGGGGCGCCGTCGCTGGCGGCGCCCCACTTTCGACAGGAGATCTGATGGGCCAACCGCAGCTGTGGCTGTCGGCGCTGGAGATGGGCTGCTTCTTCGGCCTGCTCGCGCTCGCGTACTACCTCACGCTGGTGGGTGCGGGCTTCTTCAACTTCGCCATCGGGCCGTACGCGATGATGGGCGGGCTGTGCACGTCCTGGCTCGTGATCGAGCAGGGCATGGGGGTGTGGCCGGCCGCCGCGGTGGCCGTCCTCGTGACGATGGGACTGGCCGCCCTCACCGAGCTCGGCGTGGTGCGACCGGTGCAGAAGCGGTCCGGGAAGGGCGAGCTGCCCGCGCTCGTCGCGGTGGCGGCGGTGCTGTTCGCGATCCAGCAGCTGGCCGGGTACCTCTTCGGGTACGTGACGCTGCCGGGGCAGAACCTCGCGACGTTCGACCCGGTGCAGGTCGGGTCGAGCACCGTGCAGCCGAGCACGGTGCTGCTGTTCGGGATGACCGCGGTGGTGTTCACCGCGGCGGCACTGGGGATCCGGTACACCCGCACCGGCCGGCTGCTGCGCGCGGTCGGCGACAGCACGCACGCCGCCACGCTGCTCGGCCTTCCGGTGAACCGGATCCGGCTCATCGCGTTCCTGGTGTCGGGTCTGCTGGCCGCGGTCACCGGGATCCTGTTCGCGCCGAAGGCCGGCGTCGGGTCGCTGTCGGGCCTCGCATGGACGCTGAGCGGCTTCCTCGCGATGGTGGTCGGCGGCACCGGGTCGTTGTGGGCGCCGCTGCTCGGCGGGCTGCTGCTCGGCGGTCTGGAGGTGTTCGTCCCGTACTACTTCGGCGGCCAGTCGCACACGTACGCGCTGCTGCTCGTCGCGCTCGTGTTCTTCGCGTTCAAACCGCAGGGGATGTTCGTGAGGAGGGTCCGTGCGTAAGGTTTCGGGGCCGGCGTCGGCTGGACTGAGGAGTGCGGGGAGCGCAGCGACCGGAGCGACGAGGGAAGGCGACGCCTCCCCGGGCCCCGGAGCCCGCGCTCGCGGAGCGAGCGCATTGAGTAGGGCTCCGGGGTTGGGGGGTCTCGCTCTCGGCGTGGCCGGTGCCGTCGTCATGTTGCTGTGGGTCGGTGCCGACGGGTACAAGCAGACCCTGGTGACCACCACAGCGACGTACGCGCTCGTGGCGCTGGGCATGTACGTGCCGTACCTGATGGCGGGCTCGCTGTCGATGGCCTACGGCGCCTACGCCGGTATCGGCGGCTACGCCGTCGGGCTCATGTCCAACCGCACCGAGCTTCCGCTGTGGCTGGCCTGGATCCTCGGCCCGATCGTCGCCGCGATCCTGGCCGTCCTCCTGGGACTGGTGACGCGGCGGCTGTCGGGGTTCTTCCTCGCCGCGGTGACGCTGCTGTTCGGGATGGCGTTCTCCGCCTGGCTGGTCGACGCCGAGGGCATCTCCGGCGGGTCCGGCGGGCTGGGCAACATCCGCGCGCTGAACCTCCTCGGCTGGGAGCCGTCGCCGTACCAGGTGGTGGTCGGCTCGGTCGTGCTGGTGTGCGTGGTGGCGTTCCTGCTCGACCGGCTGCGCATGTCGCCGTGGGGCGTGGTCGTGCGGACCATGCGCGACGCGCCGTCGGCGGTGGAGGCCGCCGGGGTGCGGGTCCCGGTGCTGACGCTCGTGGCGCTGGCGATCGGCGCGGCCGTCGCCGCGATCGGCGGCGGGTTGTTCACCTACGCCGCGGGCAGTGTGGCGCCGGAGACGTTCACGCTGAACCTGGTGTTCCTGGCCATCTTCATGCCGCTGATCGGCGGCGCGGGCACGCCGTGGGGCGCGGTGGTCGGTGCGACGCTCGCGGTGCAGCTGACGCTGAACTTCCCGGCGGTCGCGACGAGCGGCACGCTGATTCTCGCCCTGGGGGTGCTCGTCATCATGCTGATCGCGCCGCGCGGGATCGTCGGGTACGCCGACGCGTTGCGTAAACGCGTGCAGGGGCTGGTGCGCCGTGGATGAGCTTCTGGTCGGGCACGGCCTCACCAAGCGCTACGGCGGCGTCGTGGCCCTCGACGACGTGTCGCTGCGGTTGAGCGGCGGCGAGATCCTCGGCCTGGTCGGGCCGAACGGCGCCGGCAAGACCACGCTCGTCGACCTCATCTCGGGTGCGCAGGCGGCCACCGCCGGAACCCTGACGCTGCGCGGCAACCGCCTGTCCGGCCCGGCCTCGAAGCGGGCTCGCGCGGGGCTCGCCCGCACGTTCCAGTACCCGCAACTGGCGCTGGAGCTGTCGGTGCGCGACAACCTGCTGCTCGGCCGGGCCGCGCGCCGCATGCCGAACCCGTGGCGGATGACGGTCGCCGCGGTGCTCGGCACGATCCGTCCGTCGATGGCCGAGGACACGGCGGCGGTCGAGGCGATCGCGTCGGAGCTGGGGCTGGTGGACCTCGACCGCGAGGCCGGCGACCTGACGCTCGGCGAGCAGCGGCTCGTGGAGGTCGGCCGTGCCCTCGGGTCCGACCCGTTGGTGCTGCTGCTCGACGAGCCGTTCGCGGGGTCCGACGCCTCCGGTGTCGCCGGCATCATCGACGTCATCCGCACCGTGCAGCGGCGCGGGCACGCGGTGATCCTGGTCGACCACAACGTCGACCTCGTCGCCGGGCTCGTCGACCGCATCATGCTGCTCGACCGCGGCAGGGCCGTCTTCGACGGCGACCCGCGCGAGTGCCTGGCGAGCCCGCAGATGCAGCAGGTCTACTTCGGCGTGGCCGACTCCGACTCCGACTCTGATGAGGAGGTCGCTCATGGCGCATGAGCTGAGGGTCGAGGGGCTCACCGTCCGGTATGGACACTCCAGCGCACTGTCCGGTGTGGACCTCGCCGTCCCGGGCGGCAAGGTCACGGCGCTCGTCGGGCCGAACGGCGCGGGGAAAAGCAGCCTGCTGCTGGCCGCGTACGGCTCGGTCCCCTCGTCCGGAAAGATCTTTCTGGACGGCGACGACGTCAGCGGCATGAAGCCGGCGGCCCGGGCCCGCGCGGGCATCGCGATCGTGCCGCAGGGGCGCCAGCTGTTCCCCCGGCTGAACGTGGCCGACAACCTCCAGGTGATGGCCGAGCTGCTGAGGCTGCCCCGCTCGGCGGTCGACGAGGCGATCGACCGGTTCCCGATCCTGCGGACGCGGCTGCGCAGCCTGGTCGGCGTGCTGTCCGGCGGAGAGCAGCAGATGCTGGTGGTGACGCGCGCCCTGATGGGCTCGCCGCGGGTCCTGCTGCTCGACGAGATGATGACCGGGCTGGCACCGCTGATCGTGCGGGAGCTGGCCGACACGGTCGCCGGGCTGGCCCGCGAGGGCGTGGCCGTGGTGATGGCCGAACCGGCACTGGGCGCGTCGCGGCGCGTGATCGACCGCGGATACGTGCTGATCCGGGGGGCCGTCGTGGCCACGGAGGAGGGCGGCGGGCGCGCGCTGGACCGGGCGTACCAGCATGCGGTCGGCGTCGAGCTGGAAGAGGTCGAGGCCGAGGTTCAGCCCCAATGACGGTCTGAGGCCTGACGGCTTCAGACGCCGTAGCCGCCGTCGACGTCGAGTTTCTGGCCGGTGATGTACGCGGCCTCGTCGCTGGCGAGGAAGCACACCGCCGCGGCGACGTCGTCGGCGGTGCCGAAGCGGCGCAGCGGGATGTTGCCGCGCGCCGCGTCGAGGGCGCGGTCGTCGAGGTCGCCGCTCGCGATGAGGCGTACGGCCATGCCGTCGGTGGTCATGCCCGGGCCGACGCAGTTGGCGCGCACGCCGAACCGGCCCTCCTCGGCGGCGATGCCGCGCACCAGCGCCTCGATCGCGCCCTTCGGCGCCGCCGACAGGCCGTCGCGCACCGGGTGGCGCCGGGTCGCGGCCGTGGTGACCGCGACCAGGCCGCCGCGGCTGCTCCGCAGCACCGGCAGCACCGCCGCCACGAGGTGGAAGAAACCGAGGACGTCGGCGGTGACCTGGGTGCGGAACTGCTCCGGCGTCACCCGGCTCAGGTGGACCATCGGCACGTGCGGGCCGGCGGCGTAGACCACCGTGTGGAGCTCGCCCATCTCCTCGACGGCCCGGGCGGTCGCGTCCGCGTCGGTGAGGTCGACCTGCCAGGCGCGCGCCGACAGGTCCGACGCGAGGGCCTCGGCCCCGGCGCGGTCGCCGCGGTAGGTGAGGTTAAGCGCGCTTCCGGCGGCGGCGAGCCGGCGCGCGACGGCGGACCCGATGCCGCCGGTGGCGCCCACCACGAGGGCGGCCCCGGTGCGGGCGGAGAAGTCGAGCAGCACCTCCATACGGTATCGCTACCAAGCAAGCATTTGGTAGGGTCCAGGCGTGGACCTCGGTGTCATGTCGCCGACCGCGGGTACCGACCCCCGCGCCGCGGCGGCGTTCGTGCGGCTGCTGGAGGGCCTCGGCTGCGAGTCGGTGTGGACGGTCGAGCACGTGGTGGTGCCGGGGGAGTACGCGCCCGTGTACCCGTACGACCCGAGCGGCGTGATGAGCCTCGGACCGGCCGACGACGTGCCCGACCCGTTGCACTGGCTGACGTTCGCCGCCGCGCACACCACCACCCTGAAGCTCGGCGTGGCGATGCTGATCCTGCCGCTGCACAACCCCGTGCACCTCGCGAAGCGGCTGTCCACGATCGACGTGCTGAGCGGCGGCCGCCTGCTCGCGGGCGTCGGCGTGGGGTGGCTGCGCGAGGAGTACGACGCGGTGGGGGTCCCGTTCGAGCACCGTGGCCGCCGCGCCGACGAGTACCTGGCCGCGATGCGTGCACTGTGGAGGGACACACCGTCCACATTCGACGGTGAGTTCGTCCGCTTCCGCGGTGTGCACTCGATGCCGCGTCCGGCGCGTCCGACCGGCGTGCGGGTGGTCGTGGGCGGGCACAGCGCCGCCGCCGCCCGTCGCGCCGCCCGGTTCGGCGACGGCTTCTACCCGCTCGGCGTCGACGCGGCGGGCCTCGCCGGCCTGCTCGACGTCCTCCGGCGGGAGTGCGCGGCGGTCGGTCGCGACCCGGCCGGCGTCGAGGTCACCGCGCGGGCGCCGCGCACCGCGGCGGAGCTCGGGGAACTGGCGGCGCTGGGCGTCTCCCGCGTCGTGATCCGGACCGACATGACCGACCTCGCGGGAACGGAGAAACGCGTGCTGCGCTACCGGAAGGAGCTGCTCCCGTGACCGGACTCTCGCGGGAGGGCACCGGCGGACCGGGCATCTGTGCCGACCGGGTGGTGGTCGTCACCGGTGCCGGGCAGGGCATCGGGCGGGCGCACGCGCTGGCGTTCGCCGCCGCCGGGGCCCGCGTCGTCGTCAACGATCTGTCCGCGGACGCCGCGGCCGCCGTCGTGTCCACTGTGGAGAACAGCGGCGGGACCGCGTCAGCGTGCCCCGGCGACGTCGCCGACTGGGAGTTCGCCGCCTCGCTCGTCCGCTTCGCGGTGACCACGTTCGGCGGGCTCGACACGCTGGTGAACAACGCCGGCCTCGCCCGCGACCGCATGCTCGTCAGCGTCACCGAGGAGGAGTGGGACGCCGCGGTGCGGGTCAACCTCAAGGGTCACGCGGCGCCGATGCGGCACGCGGCGGCCTACTGGCGCGACCGGGCCAAGGCCGGAAGCCCGGCCGCGGCGCGGGTCGTCAACACCAGTTCCGGCGCCGGGTTGTTCGGTAGCGTCGGCCAGGTGAACTACGCCGCGGCGAAGGCCGGCATCGTGGCCCTCACCCAGGTGGCGGCCGTCGAGCTGGCGCGCTACGGCGTCACCGTGAACGCGATCGCGCCGAGCGCCCGCACCCCGATGACGGAGACGGTGTTCGCCGACATGATGCGCGCGCCGGCGGAAGGGTTCGACGCGATGGCGCCGGAGAACGTGTCGCCGCTCGTGGTGTGGCTGGGCAGCTCGGGATCGGCGGCGGTCACGGGCCGGGTGTTCGAGGTGAGCGGGGGACAGGTGAGCCTCGCCGACGGCTGGCGGCACGGCCCGCCGGTCGACGCCGGCCGGCGGTGGGACCCGGCGGAGCTGGGAGACGTGGTGCACAAGCTGATCGCGGACGCGCCTCCCCCTGTCCCGGTGTACGGGGCTGTGTCTGATGCGCCCGCCTCCGCGGGCGCGGGCCCCGGGGCCTGACATGGAGGAGTTCCGCGAGTGGCTCGCCGCCAACCTCACCGGTGAGTTCGCCGCGTTGGCCGGAACCGGCGGACCCGGCCGCGAGCACGAGAACGTCGAGCTGCGCGTGCGGTGGGAGAAGGCGCTCGGCGCCGCCGGCTGGATCGGCCTCGGCTGGCCGACCACCCACGGCGGTGCCGGTGCCGACGTCGCGACCCAGGTGGCGTTCTTCGAGGAGTACGCCCGCGCGGGCGGACCGGGGCGGCTGAGCCACATCGGCGAGTACCTGCTCGCGCCGACGCTGATCGCCTACGGCACACCGGAGCAGTGCGAGCGGTTCCTCCCGCCGATCGCGCGGGCCGAGGAGCTGTGGTGCCAGGGCTACTCGGAGCCGGGCGCCGGCAGCGATCTGGCCGCCGTACAGACCAGGGCCACGTTGGACGGCGACGTCTGGCGCGTCACCGGCCAGAAGGTGTGGACGTCGCTGGCGCACCTGGCCGACTGGTGCTTCGTGCTCTGCCGCACCGAACCGGGCTCGACGCGGCACCGCGGGCTGTCGTACCTGCTGGTGCCGATGCGCCAGCCGGGGGTGTCGGTGCGGCCGATCGTCCAGCTGACCGGAACCTCGGAGTTCAACGAGGTCTTCTTCGACGGCGCCGTCACCGAGGCCGGCAACATCGTCGGCGCGCCCGGTGACGGCTGGCGGGTCGCCACCGGCACGCTCGCGTTCGAGCGCGGCATCGCGACGCTCGGGCAGCAGATCGGGTTCGCCCGCGAGCTCGACGAGATCGTGGCGGTGGCGCGTGACCGCGGCCTGCTCGACGATCCACTGTGGACCGACCGGATCGTCGACGCGTGGGTGGGGCTGCAAACGCTGCGCCACCAGGCCCTGCGCACGCTCAGCGCCACCGGCCCGGGCATCGAGCCCTCGGTGGCGAAGCTCCTGTGGGCACCGTGGCACCAGCGGCTGGGCGAGCTGGCGATGGACGTGCAGGGCGCGGCGGCGACCCTGGCCGAGGGCGAGCCGTACGAGCTGTCGGCGGCGCAGCGGCTGTTCCTGTTCACCCGCGCCGACACCATCTACGGCGGGTCCAACGAGGTGCAGCGGAACATCGTCGCCAACCACGTCCTCGGCCGCGTCGGGCGGGGGTGAGGCGTGGACTTCACGTTCACCGACGAGCAACGGGACCTGCGCGCGGCCGTGCGTCGGCTGCTCGACCGGGCCGACGACCGGCTGTGGTCGAAGATGGTCGACGAGCTCGGGCTGACCGCGCTCGTCGTCCCGGACAAGCACGGCGGTTTCGGCGCGTCGCTGGTGGAGGTCGCGGTCGCGCTGGAGGAGACCGGTGCCGCGCTCACGCCGGTCCCGTTGCTCGCGACCACGACCGCGACGGCGGCCATCGACGCGACGACGCCGGCGGGCGCCGCCCTGCTGCCCGACCTGGCGTCCGGCTCTGCGGTGGCGACGCTGGCGTTCGGCGACCTGCGCGCCACGGCCGACGGCGACGCGTACCGCGTCGACGGCACGGCCTCTCACGTGCTCGACGGCGACCGCGCCGACGTGGCGGTCGTCGCCTGCGCGGGGGGACTGTTCGCGGTGCCGCTCGGGCCCGCCACCCGCACCGTCCACCCGACCCTCGACCAGACGCGGTCGCAGGCTTCCCTGTCGTTCGACGGCGCACCGGCGTCGCGGGTCGGTTCGTCGGGCGGGCACGCGTCGAGCCTGCTGCGGGCGGGGCTGGCGGTGGAGTCGGTCGGGGTGGCGCGGGCCGCGCTGGCGGCGGCCGTGGAGCACCTGAGGACGCGGGAGCAGTTCGGCGCGCCGCTGGCGACGTTCCAGGCGCTGCGGCACCGGGTGGCCGACCTGACCGTGCGGCTGGAGGCGGCGACGTCGAGCGCCTGGTACGCGGTGCGGGTGGCCGGCACCGACGAGTTCCCGGTGGCCGCGACCGTGGCCAAGCTCGTGGCGACGGAGGCCGCGTACACGGTGACCGGCGAGTGCATCCAGCTGTTCGGTGGCATCGGCTTCACCTGGGAGCACGACGCCCACCGCTACTTCAAGCGCGCCACGGCCAACCGCCTCCTGGCCGGCGACCCGGTGACCCTACGCCGCGAACTGGCCACCCCCGCCCTACGCTGACCCCGCGCCCCCGCGGCGGCGGGGGTCAGCGGGTGGTCAGGGTGGTGAAGGCGGGGAGTTGGCCGCCGCCGTCGACTCGCAGGGTGGTGCCGGTCAGGTAGGTGGCCAACGGGGAGCACAGGAGGAGGCACGCGTCGGCGATGTCGTCGGGGGTGGCCATGCGGCCCAGGGGGACGGTGGCGTCGACGGCGGACAGCGTCTCCTCGTTGCCGTAGTGGTGCCCGTTCTCCTCCGTGCGGACCAGGCCGGCCATCACCTCGACCACGCGCACGGCCGGGGCCCACTCCACGGCGAGCGCGCGGGTCAGCACCGACAGGCCGGCCTTGGCCGCGGCGTAGGCCGCCGTGCCGGGAACCGGGTCGGTGGCCGACACGCTGCCGATGTTGATGATCAGGCCGCCGCCGTCCTGGGCGCGC
Source organism: Virgisporangium ochraceum (assembly GCF_016863655.1). Classification (GTDB taxonomy): domain Bacteria; phylum Actinomycetota; class Actinomycetes; order Mycobacteriales; family Micromonosporaceae; genus Virgisporangium; species Virgisporangium ochraceum. Next base: position 53,717 of record NZ_BOPH01000021.1, on the reverse strand, counting down.
ATCACGGCGTTGGCGGCCTGGGCGACGAAGAACGGCGCCAGGAGGTTGAGCCGCACCACCGAGGTCACCAGGTTCGGGGACGCGTCCGCGGCCGGCACCGACGGGCCGCCGCCGGCGTTGTTCACCACCACGTCGAGGCGGCCGAAGCGGCGCACCGCCTCGTCGACGAGCGAGGTGGCGACGTCGGGCTCACGCACGTCACCGGAAAGGAACTCGACGCCGGGAACAGCGACCGCCGGTTCGCGGCGCGAGCAGGCGAGCACCCGGGCCCCGGCGGCCGCGAAGCGTGCCGCGATGGTGCGGCCGATGCCGCGGCTGCCGCCGGTCACCAGGACGGCGCGACCGTCCACATCAGACGCGTTCGATGATGGTGACATTCGCGGTTCCCCCGCCCTCGCACATGGTCTGCAGGCCGTAGCGTCCGCCGGTGCGTTCGAGCTCGTGCAGCAGCGTCGTCATCAGCTTCGCACCCGTGGCGCCGAGCGGGTGGCCCAACGCGACCGCGCCGCCGTTGACGTTGACCCGCGCGAGGTCGAACCCGAGCTCGCGCTGCCAGGCGAGGACCACCGGCACGAACGCCTCGTTGATCTCGACCAGGTCGATGTCGTCGACGGTGAGGCCGCTGCGTTCCAGCGCACGGTGGGTGGCGGGGATGGGACCGGTGAGCATGTAGACCGGGTCGGCGGCCCGCACTCCGAGGTGTCGTACCGCCGCCCGGGGCTTGAGGTTGTACCGGGCGACCGCCTGCTCCGAGGCGACGAGGAGGGCGGCGGCGCCGTCGGAGATCTGGCTCGCCAGGGCGGCGGTGACCCGTCCGCCCTCGGAGAGCGTCGGCAGCTTCGCCATCCTGTCGAGGGAGGTGTCGCGGCGCGGACCCTCGTCGGTGTCGAAGGAGCCGACCGGCACGATCTCGCGGGCGAAGCGGCCCTCCATGGTCGCGAGCACCGCGCGCTGGTGGCTGCCGAGCGCGAACTCCTCCATCTCCTCGCGCGACAGGTCCCACTTCGCGGCGATGAGCTCGGCGGCGCGGAACTGCGAGATCTCCTGGTCGCCGTAGCGCTCGCTCCAGCCGACGGATCCCGCGAAGGGACCGGAGTGGCCGCCCGCCGTCATCGCCGAGGCGATCGGCACCATGCTCATGTTCTGCACGCCGCCGGCGACCACGAGGTCGGCCGTTCCGGACAGGACGGCCTGCGCGGCGAAGTGGACGGCCTGCTGCGACGAGCCGCACTGCCGGTCGACGGTGACCCCGGGAACCTCCTCGGGCAGCCCGGCCGCGAGCCACGAGGTGCGGGCGATGTTGCCGGCCTGCGGGCCGATGGTGTCGACGCAGCCGAAGATCACGTCGTCGACGGTGGCCGGGTCGATGCCGGTGCGGTCGACCAGCGCCCGCAGCACGTGTGCCCCGAGGTCGGCGGGGTGGACGCCGGCCAGCGCGCCGCCGCGCCGGCCGACCGGGGTGCGCAGCGCGTCCACCAGGTAAGCGACGGTCATGCCCGACAGCTTACCAAGCAAGCATTCGCTTGGTAAGCTGCCAACCGTGCAGCCCGATCCGCTCTCCGCAGGAACGCTGCCCGCCCTGGTCGAGGCCGCGGCGGCCGCGTACGGCGACCGTGAGGCCATTGTCGACGGAGACACGCGCATCCGCTTCGCGGAGCTGGCCGGTCACATCGACGGGTTCGCCCGGGCGGTGGTGGCCGCCGGCGTCGAACCGGGCGACCGGGTGGCGGTCTGGGCGCCCAACGGATGGCGGTGGATCGTCGCCGCGCTCGGCGCGGTGCGCGCGGGCGCGGTGCTGGTCCCGTTGAACACCCGCTACAAGGGCGCCGAGGCGGCGTACATCCTCAACCGGACGAAGGCCAGGCTGCTCGTCACCGTCAGCGGGTTCCTCGACAACGACTACGTCGGGATGCTGTCCACACAGGACGTTCCGCACCTGGAAACGACCGTGCTCACCAACGACTGGGAAGAGTTCGTGGCCGGCGGCGCGCGCGTCACCACCGACACCGTCGCCGCGCGGGCCGACGCGATCGACCCGGCGGACGTCAGCGACATCTTCTTCACCTCGGGCACCACCGGCAACCCGAAGGGCGCGATGCTCACCCACGCGCAGGCGATCGCCCTCTACACGACGTGGAGCGACCTCGCCGGTCTCACGACCGGCGACAGGTACCTGCTCGTGAACCCGTTCTTCCACACGTTCGGCTACAAGGCCGGCGTGCTCGCGTGCCTGCTGCGCGGCGCCACGATCGTGCCGCAGCCGGTGTTCGACGTCGACACCTCGCTCGCGCTGATCGAGCGCGAGCGGATCACCGTGATGCCGGGACCGCCGACGCTGTACACCTCGATCCTCAACCACCCCTCCCGTTCGCGGTTCGACCTCAGTAGCCTGCGGGTCGCGGTCACCGGCGCCACCACGGTGCCGGTGGCGCTGATCGAACGGCTGCACGCCGAGCTGACCCTGGAGCGCGTGCTCACCGCGTACGGGCTCACCGAGACGGCGGGCACCGCGACGATGTGCCTGCCCGACGACACGGCGGAGACCGTCGCGAACACATGCGGGGGACCGGTTCCCGGCGTGGAGATCGCGGTGGTGGACGCCGACGGTGGTTCCCTGGTCGGCGAGCCCGGCGAGGTCCTCATCCGCGGCTACAACGTCATGGTCGGCTACCTCGACGACCCCGACGCCACCGCGGCGGCCATCGACAAGGACGGCTGGCTGCACACCGGCGACATCGGCGTGATCGACGAGCGCGGCTACCTGAAGATCACCGACCGGCTCAAGGACATGTACATCTCCGGCGGGTTCAACGTCTACCCGGCCGAGATCGAGCAGGTGCTCGCCCACCACGAGGCGGTCGCCGAGGCGGCCGTCGTCGGCGCGCCCGACGAGCGCCTCGGCGAGGTCGGCCGCGCGGTCGTGGTTCTGCGCCACGGCCGGTCGGCGACCGAGGCGGACATCACCGCGTGGTGCCGCGAGCGGCTCGCGAACTTCAAGGTGCCGCGCAGCGTCGAGTTCGTGGCGGCCCTGCCGCGCAACGCGAGCGGCAAGGTCATCAAGTCGAACCTGTAAGGGGGTCCGCTGTGACGGATGCGGTGATCGTGGCGGCGGCGCGTTCGCCGATCGGACGCGCGCACAAGGGATCGCTCGCCGGCATGCGCGCCGACGACCTGGCCGTGGAGATGGCGCGGGCGGCCCTCGGCCAGGTTTCCGCGCTGGATCCGTCCACACTGGACGACATCATGATGGGCTGCGCCCAGCCGGCGGGCGAGCAGGGGTACAACCTCGCCCGGTCGGTGGCGGTGCGCCTCGGCCTCGACGGCGTGCCCGGCACCACCGTGAACCGGTACTGCGCGTCGTCGCTGCAGGCGATCCGGATGGCGTTCCACGCGATCCGGGCCGGGGAGGGGCACGCGTTCCTCGCCGCCGGCGCCGAGTCGGTGTCGCGGTACGACCGGGGCAAGGCCGACGGCATGCCCGACACGAGAAACCCCGCCTTCCCGGCGTTCGAGCCCGCCGACCGGTGGGTCGATCCGCGGGAGAACGGCGGGCTTCCCGACCTGCACATCGCCATGGGGCTCACCGCGGAGAACGTCGCGCAGTTGCGCGGCGTCAGCCGGGAGGACCAGGACGAGTTCGCGGTCCGCAGCCAGAACCTGGCCGAGAAGGCGATCGCCGACGGCTTCTTCGACGTCGACATCACGCCGGTGACCCGGCCCGACGGCACGGTCGTCGCGAAGGACGACGGTCCCCGCGCGGGCACGACGCTGGCCAGGGTGTCGACGCTCGCGCCGGTGTTCCGTCCCGACGGGACGGTCACCGCCGGCAACGCGTGCCCGCTCAACGACGGCGCGGCGGCGGTGGTGGTGATGAGCGCGTCGCGCGCCAACGAGCTCGGGCTGCAACCGCTGGCGCGCATCGTGTCGACCGGTGTCTCGGCGCTCAGCCCCGAGATCATGGGCCTCGGGCCGATCGAGGCGTCACGGCGGGCACTGGCGAACGCCGGTCTCGCGGTGTCCGATGTGGACCTCGTCGAGATCAACGAGGCGTTCGCCGCCCAGGTGGTGCCCGTCATCCGCGACCTCGGCCTGGATCCGGAGCGGGTGAACGTCCACGGTGGAGCGATCGCGCTGGGGCACCCGTTCGGCATGACCGGCGCCCGCATCGCCACCACGCTCGTCAACTCGTTGCGGTGGCGCGACAGGCAGTTCGGGCTGGAGACCATGTGCACGGCCGGCGGGCAGGGCATGGCGATGGTCGTCGAGCGCCTGTGAACGCCCTGCGCGGCAAGGCCGTCGTCGTCACCGGCGCGGGCCGCGGGCTCGGCGCCGCCTACGCCACCCTCGCCGCGGCGGAGGGCGCGGCGGTCGTGGTCAACGACGTCGACGTGGAGCGGGCGCGCGAGGTGGTCGCCGAGATCGGGGCCGCCGGCGGCCGGGCGGTCGCCGACGGGTCGGACATCGCGTCGTGGGACGGCGCCGGAGCGCTCGTGGCGCACTGCGTCGACGCGTTCGGGGCGATCGACGGGCTGGTCAACAACGCCGGCATCTTCCGGCTCGCGGGCCCGTACGACCAGGACCCCGACGACTTCCGCGCCGTGGTCGAGGTGAACCTGCTCGGCACCGCGTACTGCGGGCTGCACGCGATCCGCGCCATGACGCGCGGTTCGATCGTCAACGTGACCTCGGGGGCGCACGCCGGGTCCGCCGACATGGGCGCCTACGGCGCCAGCAAGGGCGGGGTCGCGTCGCTGACCTACTGCTGGGCGGTCGACCTCGCGGGCAGCGGGATCCGCGTCAACGCCGTGTCGCCGAACGCACAGACCCGGATGGCCGAGGCCTTCGAGAAGCACCTGGGGGAGAAGGCGCAGCGGCAGAACATCGGGAAGCCCGCCGAGCAGAACGCGCCCGCGGTGGTGTACCTGCTGTCCGACCTGTCGGCGTCGGTGCACGGCCAGGTCGTGCGGATGGACGGCACGGAGCTGTCGCTGATCCGCCACCCCGCGGTGATCGGCGACGGGCTCGACGATCCAGAGTGGACGGTGGAGGCGGTGGCCGCCGCCTTCACCGGGGAACTGGCCGGCTGCCTTCAGCCGCTCGGCCTGTTCAGGGCCTAGTTCAGCGCCTAGTTCAGCGCCTAGTTCAGCGGCCTGGTACCCAGCCCGTCGAGGAACAGGCTGATGCAGTCCTCCGCGAACCGGCTCACGGGGTAGTCCTTCGTGGGCTTGAACCAACGCACCGACAGCCACACCGAGTCGCGCATGAGGCGGTAGAGCACCTTCGGGTCGAGGTCACCGCGGAACACCCCGTCGCGCACGCCGGCGTTGATGACCTCGAGCCAGGTGCTCTGGACCTCCTTGCCTGCGCTCTTGAGGTAGCCGAAGCGCTCGATCTCCGTGAGGTAGTTGACCTCGTTCTGGTAGATCTCGGTGGCGTGCGGGTGCGCCTCCACCACCTCGAGCGAGGCGACCACCAGGTCGTGCAGCTTCGCGCGCGGGTCGGTGTCGCGGGCGAGCACCGCCTTGTACCGGATCCGCAGGTCCTCCAGGTAGGACGCGACGATCTCGTCGACCATCGCCTCCTTGGAGTCGAAGTGGTGGTAGAGGCTGCCGGAGAGCATGCCGACCTCGTCAGCGATCATCCGGACCGTCGTCGCCGAGACCCCCTTGCGGGCGAACAGTCCCGCGGCACTCGCGAGGATCCGTTCCCGACGGTCTCCGGGTTCACGCGCCATGGTCGCCTCTCGTTTCGTCTCCCGGTGCAGCTGAAGTGTATTCGGTGCGTACTCCGCGATAACGCCCAGCGCAGTGTAGCGTAACCAACCAAGCGCTTGCTATGTTGACGCCGACCCGACCGGCCGCGAGCGCAAGAGGTGACGATGGCGAACAAGCGGATGACCGAATCCGAGGTCGTGGCGGAGCTGTCGTCGGGCATGACCATCGGCATCGGGGGCTGGGGCTCGCGGCGCAAGCCGATGTCGTTGGTACGCGCGATCCTGCGGTCCGGGCTCACCGACCTCACCGTGGTCAGCTACGGCGGCCCCGACGTCGGGCTGCTTCTGGCCGCGGGCAAGGTGAAGCACCTCGTCTACGGGTTCGTGTCGCTGGACTCGATCCCGCTGGAGCCGCACTTCCGCGCCGCCCGCCAGTCCGGCTCGGTGCGGGTCACCGAGTACGACGAGGGCATGCTGCAGTGGGGTCTCTACGCGGCCGCGAACCGCCTGCCGTTCCTGCCCACGCGCGTCGGCCTCGGGTCCGACGTCATGACGGTCAACCCCGACCTGCGCACGGTCGCCAACCCGTACGGCGGCGAGGAACTGGTCGCCGTGCCGGCGTTGAAGCTCGACGCGGCGCTGGTGCACCTGAACCGGGCTGACGAGTACGGCAACGCCCAGTACCTCGGCCCCGACCCGTACTTCGACGAGCTGTACTGCGCCGCGGCCGACCGCGCCTACGTCTCGTGCGAGCGCATCGTCCCGACCGAGGAGCTGACGGCCACCGCGCCCGTGCAGACGTTGCTCATCAAGCGGTTCATGGTGCGCGGGGTGGTGGAGGCGCCGGGTGGCGCGCACTTCACGTCCTGCGACCCCGACTACGGCCGCGACGAGGCGTTCCAGCGCGAGTACGTGAAGGCGGCCGGCGATCCCGAGGCGTGGGCGGCGTTCCAGGCCCGATATCTCGACGTCGACGAAGGCGCGTACCAGGCGGCCGTCTCATGAGCGGCGCGACGAGAGCCGAGGTGTGCGTCGTCGCCTGTGCCGAGGCCTGGCGCGGCGACGGCGAGATCCTCGCCAGTCCCATCGGTCTCATCCCGATGATCGGCGCGCGGCTCGCCCGCGCCACGTTCGAACCCGACCTGTTGCTGACCGACGGCGAGGCCTACCTGACCCGGGGCACCTGGGCGATCGGTGACAAGCCACCGGTCGTCGAGGGCTGGATGCCGTTCCGGTTCGCGTTCGACGTGCTGTGGTCGGGGCGCCGGCACGTGATGATGGGACCGAGCCAGATCGACCGGTACGGCAACGCCAACATCTCCGCGATCGGCGACTTCCACAAGCCCAAGGTGCAGCTGCTCGGCGTGCGCGGCGCGCCGGGGAACACGGTGAACCACCCGACCAGCTACTGGGTTCCGCGGCACGCGCCCCGCTCGTTCGTCGACACTGTCGACATGGTCAGTGGCATCGGGTACGACCGGGCCGCGGCGGCGGGTCCGGAGGCGAGCCGGTACCACCACCTGCGCCGTGTGGTCAGCAACCTCGGGGTGTTCGACTTCGACACCCCCGACCACCGCATGCGGCTGGCCTCCCGGCATCCCGGCGTCACCGTCGAGGAGATCCAGGCGGCGACGGCGTTCGAGCTCGCGGTCGCCGACGACGTACCGGAGACCCGGCAGCCGACCGAGGAGGAGCTCGACCTCATCCGTCGCGTGATCGACCCGACCGACAAGCGGTCCGGTGAGGTCGCGTAGATGAGCATCCGCACGCCGCTGTGCGACCTGTTCGGGATCCGTTACCCCATCGTGCAGACCGGCATGGGCTGGGTCTCCGACGCCGGCCTCACCGCCGCCACGTCGAACGCGGGCGGACTCGGCATCCTGGCCGCCGCGACGCTCTCGCTGCAGGAACTGCAGAAGGCTCTACGGGACCTGCGTGAGCGCACCACGGCACCCTTCGGCGTGAACCTGCGGGCCGACGCGCCGGACGCCAAGGAACGCGTCGACCTCCTGATCCGGGAGAACGTGAGGGTCGCGTCGTTCGCCATGGCGCCGAAGCCCGACCTCATCGCGCGGCTCAAGGACGCCGGGGTGGCCGTGGTGCCGTCGGTCGGCGCGCGGCGGCACGCGGAGAAGGTGGCCGCCTGGGGCGTCGACGCGGTCGTGGTGCAGGGCGCCGAGGGCGGCGGGCACACCGGTCAGGTGCCGACGTCGTTGCTGGTGCCGCAGATCGTCGACGCCGTCGACGTCCCGGTGATCGCGGCGGGGGGATACTTCGACGGACGCGGGCTGGTGTCGGCGCTGGCGTACGGCGCGGCCGGCATCGCCATGGGAACCCGGTTCCTGCTGACCTCCGACAGCCCGGTCGGCGCGGCCGTCAAGGCCCGCTACCTCGCCGCGTCGGTGAACGACACGGTGGTGACCGACGCGCTGGACGGGGTCCCGCAGCGCCTGTTGCGCACGCCCGCCGTGGCGCGACTCGCCGGACGCGGCGGGACCCGGCGACTGGCCGGCGCCGCCCGCAGCGCCGCCGGCTTCCGCAAGGTGACCGGCGCGAAATGGCGCGACCTGGTGCGCGAGGGGCTGGTGATGCGCCGCTCGCACGACCTGAGCCTCGGCCAGGTGCTGCTCGCCGCGAACACCCCGATGCTGCTGAAGGCGGCGATGGTCGACGACCGGCCGGAGGCCGGCGTGATGGCGACCGGTCAGGTCACCGGGCTCATCGACGACCTGCCCTCGTGCGCTGACCTGATCGGGCGCATCATGGCGGAGGCGGAAGCGGTTCTCCAACGCCTGGGGAGGCTCGATGCCGGCGTATGAGTTCGAGGGGCTGGTGCCCGTCGTCGACCCGACCGCTTTCGTGCACCCGACGGCGGTGCTGGTCGGCGACGTCCACATCGGACCGCACGCGTTCGTCGGTCCACTCGCGACGGTGCGCGGCGACTTCGGCCGTATCGAGGTGCGGGAGGGCGCGAACTTCCAGGACAGCTGCGTGTTCCACAGCTTCCCGGGCGCGGTGGCGGTGCTGGACCGGGACGGACACGTCGGGCACGGCGCGGTCCTGCACGGCTGTCACGTCGGCGTGGGGGTGCTGATCGGCATGAACGCGGTGGTGATGGACCGCGCGGTGATCGGGGAGTACGCGTTCGTCGCCGCGCACAGCGTGGTGCCGGAGGGCTTCGAGGTACCGCCGCGCACCCTGGCGCGCGGCATCCCGGCGAAGGTGACCCGCGACCTGAGCGACGCGGAGCTCGCGTGGAAGGCCAACGGCACGAAGGTGTACCAGGACCTCGGCGTCCGGTACCGGGCGACGATGCGCGAGGTGACCCCGTTGCCGGCCGCCGAGCCCGACCGCCCGACGCTGCCCGGTGACGAGAGCACCTCGGTGCCGCTCGGCGAGTACCGGCGGAGGACCTCGTGAAGGCGCCCGCGGCGCGTGGGCTTCTCGCGGGTCGGACCGTCGTCGTCACCGCCGCTGCCGGAACCGGGATCGGGTACGCGACCGCGGAGCGGTGTGCGCTCGAGGGTGCCGACGTGGCGATCAGCGACCGGCACGAGCGCCGCCTCCTCGAGTCGGCCGAGCGGCTGGCCGGGGTGCTCGGGCACGAGCCGCTGGCCGTACCGTGCGACGTCACCGACGAGGCGCAGGTGCAGAACCTCATCGACCGCGCCGTCGGCCACTTCGGACACCTCGACGTGCTGGTGAACAACGCCGGCCTCGGCGGTACGGCGTCCATCGTGGACATGACCGACGAGCAGTGGCACACCGTGCTCGACGTGACCCTCACCGGCACGTTCCGCTGCACCCGGGCCGCGCTGCGGCACATGATGCCGCGCGGCCGCGGCGCGATCGTCAACAACGCGTCGGTGACCGGGTGGCGGGCGCAGGAGGGCCAGGCGCACTACGCCGCCGCGAAGGCCGGCGTGATGGCGCTGACCCGCACCGCCGGGCTGGAGGCCGCGAAGGCGGGCGTGCGGGTCAACGCGGTGGCGCCCAGCCTGGCGATGCACCCGCACCTGTCGAAGGTCACCACCGACGAGCTTCTCACCGAGCTGACCGCGCGGGAGGCCTTCGGCCGCGCGGCAGAGCCGTGGGAGGTCGCCAACGTGATCGTGTTCCTGGCGAGCGACTACGCGTCCTACATGGTCGGCGAGGTCGTCTCGGTGAGCAGCCAGCATCCGTAAGGAGGAACCAGTGGTCGACCCCGCCGCCGTCGGCGCGACCGGTGAACCGTTCGTCATGGACCTCGAGGCCGGCAAGGTCCGCGAGTTCGCCCGCGCCGTGCGGTCGTCCTCCGACGGCCCGGTGATCCCGCCGACGTTCCTCACCACCATGTTCTTCTGGCAGACCGGCGACTCCGACCCCTGGAGCGCGGTGGCGATGGACCAGAGCCGCGGGCTGCACGCCGAGCAGGAGTTCGTGTTCCACGGGCCGCCGCCGCGGGCCGGGCAGCGGCTCATCGGCACGTCGCGGGTCACCGAGGTCTACGAGAAGGACAGCCGGTCCGGGAGCACGTTGACGTTCGCGGTGATGGTCACCGAGTTCCGCGACGAGGCCGGAACGCTCGTGGCGACGGCGACGCTCACGGGGGTGGAGACATGACCGGGCGCTTGCGCGAGGGCAACAGCAGGCAGAGCCCGCCCGGTCCGCTGGTGGTCGAGCCGCTCACCCGCACCGATCTCGTGAAGTACCAGGGCGCGTCGGGGGACTTCAACCCGATCCACCACGACGAGCCGTTCGCGCGGTCGATCGGGCTGCCGGCGCCGCTGTCGCTGGGCATGCTGCAGGCCGGGCTGATGGCGACGTGGGCGACGGACTGGCTCGGCGCCGACGCCGTGCGGCGGTTCAAGGTGCGGTTCGCCGCCCAGGTGTTCCCGGGCGACACCGTCTCCTGCTCGGGGCGGGTCGAGCGGGAGTACACCGTGGACGGTGCGTCGATGGTCGACCTGGAGCTGTTCTGCCACACGCAGGACGGCACGCTGGCGGTACGGGGCTGGGCGACGTTCGAGGTGGGGTCGTGATCACGTCTACTGTGGACGAGCTGGGTCTGGCCGAGGTCGTCATGGACAACCCGCCGGTGAACGCGTTGCCGGTCGCCGGGTGGTTCCAGCTGGCGTCGGTGCTGGGCGAGCTGGGCGCCGACCCCGCGGTGCGGGTCGTGGTGCTGCGCGCCGAGGGGCGCGGGTTCAACGCCGGCGTCGACATCAAGGAGCTGCAGAAGGCCACCGACTTCACGGCGCTGATCGGGGTCAACAAGGGCTGCGCCGCCGCGTTCGCCGCCGTGTACGAGTGCCCGGTGCCGGTGGTCGCGGCCGTGCACGGGTTCTGCCTCGGCGGCGGCATCGGGCTCGTCGGCAACGCCGACATCATCGTCGCCAGCGACGACGCGACGTTCGGGCTGCCCGAGGTCGACCGCGGGGCGCTGGGCGCCGCGACCCACCTGTCGCGGCTCGTCCCGCAGCACCGCATGCGGGCGATGGTGTACACCTCGGCGACCGCGACGGCGGCCGAACTGCACGCGTACGGCTCGGTGCTGCGCGTGGTGCCCCGGGAGGAGCTGCGCGACGCGGCGTTCGCGGTGGCGGGCGAGATCGCGGCGAAGGACCCGGCCGTGATCCGGGCGGCGAAGGAGTCGCTCAACGGCATCGACCCGTGGGACGTGCGGCGCAGCTACCGGTTCGAGCAGGGGTTCACGTTCGAGCTGAACCTGTCGGGCGTCGCCGACAAGGTGCGCGAGGAGTTCGGCCGGTGACGATCGACCTCACCGACACACCCGCCGAGGCCGCGTTCCGGGCCTCCGCGCGCGACTGGCTGCGCGCGCACGTGCCGTCGGGGCTGCCCTCGGGCGACACGCGGGAGGGCTTCGCGCGGCACGTCGAGTGGGAGGAGGAGCTCTTCGCGGCCCGGTGGGCGGTGGTGTCATGGCCGTCGGAGTACGGCGGGCGCGAGGCGTCGCTGTGGGAGTGGCTCGTCTTCGAGGAGGAGTACTACGCGGCGGGCGCGCCGCAGCGGGTCACCCAGAACGGGATCTTCCTCCTGGCGCCGACGCTGTTCGAGTTCGGCAACCCGGAGCAACAGCTCCTCCTGCCGCGGATGGCGGCGGCCGAGGACCTGTGGTGCCAGGGGTGGTCGGAGCCGGGCGCCGGCAGCGACCTGGCGTCGATCACCAGCCGCGCCGAGCGGGTCGACGGCGGCTGGCGAATCAACGGCCAGAAGACGTGGACGACGCGCGGCGCGTTCTGCACCCACCTGTTCGGCCTCTTCCGCACCGATCCGGCCGAACGGCGGCACAAGGGGCTCACCTATCTGCTCGTGCCGTTGGACACGCCCGGCGTCACGGTGCGCGGGTTCGGGCGGCTCGACGGTGACGAGGGCTTCGCCGAGGTGTTCTTCGACGACGTGTTCCTGCCCGACGACGCGGTGCCGGGCGGGGTCGTGCTCGGCGGCGTCGGCGAGGGCTGGCGGGTGGCGATGGCCACCACCGGGTCGGAGCGGGGGCTGACGCTGCGGTCGCCGGGACGGTTCATGGCCGCGTCGTGGCGACTGACCGACCTGGCGCGTGCGCGGGCCGCGTCGGCGCGGCTGCGCGAGCGGGTGGTGCGCGCCTGGCTCGGCGCCCGCGCCTACGAGCTGTTCACCGCGTGGGAGGTCGACGGGCTGCTCGCGGGACGCTCGCCGGGAGCGCGGTCGAGCCTGACCAAGCTGCACTGGTCGGAGCTCGACGTGGCCCTGCACGAGACCGCGCTGGAGCTGCTGGGCCCCGACGCCGAACGCGACGACGCGTGGACGCGCGGCTTCCAGTTCAGCCTCAGCGGGCCGATCTACGCCGGCACCAACGAGATCCAGCGCAACATCGTCGCCGAGCGCCTGCTCGGTCTGCCACGGAGCGGGTGACCGCATGCGGTTCGCGCTGACCGACGACCAGATCGCCCTGCGGGACGCCGTCCGCGAGGTGCTCGCCGACACCTGCCCGCCCGCCGCGGTGCGGGAAGCCTGGGCCGGCGGCCCGGTCGACCGGGTGTCGGTGGCGCTGGTCGAGCTGGGTCTGCCGGGGATGGCCCTGCCGGAGAAGGACGGCGGGCTCGGACTGTCCGATGTGGACCTCGTACCGGTGCTGACCGAGGTGGGGTACGCGGCGGTGCCGCTGCCCGTGGCGGAAACGGCCGCGGTGGCCGTGCCCCTGTTCGCCGCGGCTGGGGTTGATATAAACGACGCTCTATCCGGTGTGGGTTCGGCGCCGGGCTCCGCACTGGATAGAGCATCGTATATGCAAGGCCCGGGCGGCGCGTGGGTGGCGGTGCGGCGGGCAGCCGGGCCCGTGCCGTGGGCCGGACGGGCGTCGGTGGTGCTCGACCTCACCGGGTCCGTCGCGTGGATGCGCCCGGTCGGGGGCGCCGGGGTGTCCACGATGGACGGTTCCCGCGCCGCCCGGGTGCTCGACGAGGCGCCGGGGACCGTCGTCACCGAGGACCCGGAGCTGGTGGCGCTGGCCCGGGACCGGGCCGACCTCGCCACCGCGGCACAGCTGCTCGGGCTCGGTCGCCGGATGCTCGACCTCACCGTCGGGTACGTGCGGACCCGGACGCAGTTCGGCGTGCCCGTCGGCAGCTTCCAGGCGGTCAAGCACCACCTCGCCGACGCGTTGCTGCAGCTGGAGTTCGCCGAGCCGGTGGTGTACGCGGCGGCCTGGGCGGTCGCGACGGGGTCCGTCCACAGGGGACGCGACGTCTCCGCCGCGGCCGTGCTCGCGACCGACGCGGCGCGGTTCGTCGCGCGGCAGGCGATCCAGTGCCACGGCGCGATCGGCTACACCGTCGAGTACGACCTGCACCTGTACGCCAAGCGGGCCTGGGCGCTGGCCGCCACCTGCGACCTCGACGCGCACCTGTCGCGTCTGGCCCGCGCGCTCGAACTGGAGGAGGCGCCATGACAGTGGTCGAGTACCGCACCGAGGGTCCCGTCGCCGTGGTCACGATGAACCGGCCGCGCTACCGCAACGCCCAGAACTCGGCGATGACCTACGCCCTCGACGACGCGTTCCGCACCGCCTGCGACGACGACGGGGTCAAGGTGATCGTCCTCGGCGGCGCCGGCGACCACTTCTCGGCCGGGCACGACATCGGCACGCCGGAGCGCGACATCGACACGTCGTTCCCGCGCCGCGCCGGCATGTGGTGGGACCACGTGGGCAAGCCCGGCGCGGAGAGCCGCTACGCCCGCGAGTCCGAGGTGTATCTCGGGATGTGCCGGCGCTGGCGGGAGATCCCGAAGCCGACCGTCGCGATGGTCCAGGGCGCGTGCGTCGCGGGTGGGCTGATGCTCGCCTGGTGCTGCGACCTCGTGGTCGCCGCCGACGACGCGTTCTTCGCCGACCCGGTGGTGCGGATGGGCATCCCGGGCGTGGAGTACTTCGCCCACCCGTGGGTGATGGGTCCCCGGTTCGCCAAGGAGTTCCTGTTCCTCGGCGAGCGGGTCGACGCGAAGCGCGCCCACGAGCTCGGCATGGTGAACCGGGTGGTGCCGCGCGCCGACCTGGAACCGTCCACGTTGGACATAGCCGGCCGGATCGCGACGATGCCCCGTCTTGGCCTCGCGCTCACCAAGCGCGCGGTGAACCAGGCCGAGGACCTCATGGGCCTGCACGCGGGCATGGACTCGGTGTTCGGGCTGCACCACGTCGCGCACGCGCACAACGCCGAGGTCGGCGCCGACGCGCTCGCCGGTCACGACGCCCGGTCGATGCGCGACGCCCAGAAGAAGAAGGACGCATGAGGTACGCCGGACGGGTCGCGCTGGTGACCGGTGCCGGGTCCGGCATCGGCCTGGCGACCGCGCTGCGCCTCGCCGGGGACGGCGCGCTCGTCGCCTGCCTCGACATCCGGCCGGGTATCACCGGCGACCGGCTCGGCGGGGCCGCCCTCGACCTGGAGGTCGACGTCACCGACGAGGCCGCCGTCCGCACCGCCGTCGAGGAGACCGTGTCGTGGGCGGGCCGGCTCGACCTCGTGGTGAACGCCGCGGGGGTCGCCTCGTTCGCGCACACCACCGACGTCGAGTGGCGGGAGTGGCAGCGGGTACTGGAGGTCAACCTCACCGGCCCGTTCCTCGTCACCCGCGAGGCGTTGCCGCACCTGGTCGAGAGCAAGGGCGCGGTCGTCAACGTGGCGTCGCTCGCGGGGGTGCGCGGCTGGCGGTACAGCGCCGCGTACTCGGCGTCGAAGGGCGGCCTCGTCGCGCTGACCCGCTCGCTCGCCGTCGAGTACGCGAAGGCCGGCGTGCGGTTCGCGTGCGTGTGCCCCGGATCGGTCGACACCCCGCTGCGGCAGGCGATCGAGCCCGTGCCGGACGCCGACCCGGACCTGCTGACCCACGGTCGCGCCCTCGTCGACCCGCCGGTGGCCGACCCCGAGGAGATCGCGGCCGCGATCGCGTTCCTCGGCTCGAAGGAGGCGCGCTTCGCCACCGGCGCCGTGCTGCGGATGGACGGCGGCGCCGGTGCCTGACGCGTTCCCTCCCGAGGTGGTGGCGGCACACACCGCGGCCGGTCACTGGGACGCCCGCACGGTCACCGACCTGGTGCGGGCCAACCCGCCCGACGCGGTCGCGTTCCACGCCCCCGACGCGACGCTCACCTGGCGCGAGTACGACGACCTGTCCACCCGCCTGGCCGGCCGGTACGTGGCGCAGGGCTGGAAGCGCGGCGACCGGTTGGCCGTGCTGCTGACCGGTGGCGCGCTCACCCACGTCGCGTACCTGGCCGCGCAGAAGGCCGGGCTGGTGACCGTCGGGCTCGGCCCGCGGGCCGGCGACGCCGAGGTGACCCACGTGCTGCGGCACACCGGCGCCGTCGCGCTGGCCACCCGGCGCGAGCATCGCGGCCGTCCCGGAAAGGAGATCGCCGACCGGGCCGGCGTCCGGCACGTCGAGCTCGACCTCGACCTCCCACCGTCCACCGTGGAGCGTACGACAGGCCTCGGACCCGACGAGCTGTTCTTCATCAACTCGACCTCGGGCACCACCGGGCTGCCCAAGTGCGTCGCGCAGACCATGAACGTCCGCAAGTACTTCGGGCCGCTCGCCCACGCCGCCGCCGGCTTCGGCGCCGACGAGGTGGTGGCGAGCGTCCTCCCGGCGCCGTACGGGTTCGGGCTGTGGAGCGCGCACCTCGTGCCGGCGATGTACGGCTTCCCGACCGTGCTCACCGGGGAGTTCGACGCCGGGGAGACGCTGCGGCTCATCGAACGGCACCGGGTCACCGTGCTGGCGGCGGTGACGAGCCAGTTCGTCATGCTCCTCAACCACCCCGCGATGGCGACCGCCGACCTGTCGTCGCTGCGGGTCATGTTCACCGGCGGCGAGCGCGTGCCGTACGAGCGCGCCGCCGAGTTCGAGCGCCGCACGGGCTGCTCGGTGCTCCAGTTCTACGGTTCCAACGAGGCCGGCCCGATCTCGGTCACGAGCATCCGGGACCCGCGTGAGCGCCGCCTGAGCACGTCGGGCCGGCCGGTCGACGGCACCGAGGTGCGCTTCACCGCCGACGGCCAGCTCGGTGTGCGCGGACCGGGGTGCACGCCCGGCTACGTCGACGACGACGCCGCCAACGCCCGACTGTTCACAGAGGACGGTTGGATGCTCACCGGGGACCTCGCGAGCCTCGACGCCGACGGCTGGCTGACGCTCACCGGCCGCGCCGCCGACTTCATCATCCGGGGCGGTCACAACGTGAGCGCACCCGCGGTGGAGGCCGCCGTGGGTGCCTACGAGCGGGTCGCACAGGTCGCGGTCGTCGGCGTGCCCGACGAGGTGCTCGGCGAACGCGCCTGCGCGTACGTGGTCGCCCGCGGACCGCTGACGCTGGAGGATCTCCGCGCGCACCTGGCGGCGGCGGGGGTGTCCAAACAGGACTGGCCCGAGTACCTCGTGGTGCTCCCCGAGCTTCCCCTGGGGCCGGGCGGCAAGGTCGACAAGTCGGCCCTGCGCGCCCGTCCCATCGAGGCTCCTACGAGGCTGAACAGCTGACGCCGGGCCAGGTCCAGTTGCCGTTGTGCTGGATCGTGATGCCGAACGTGTTGCCGGCACCGTTCGGCCGGGCGACGAGCGTCTGCTGGTTCGGGTAGCTGGCGCTCATGTTCCAGCTGTTGATGACCCGGGCCGGCGACGGGATGTTCAGCGTCACCGTCCACGTCGTGGAGCCGGTGACCGTCACGTTGAGGTTGTAGCGGTCGCTCCACTGCTGCCCGGCGGACAGGGTGGCCGTGCAGCTGCCCCCGCCGGGGTTACCGGGGTTGCCCGGGTTGCTGCCGTCCGGCGCGACGGCGCGGCCGGTGGACGGCGAGATCATGCCCGGGCACAGGTTGCGGCTGGTCAGGTTGGCCATGATCTGCGGGATCGCGTTGATGGTGTTCTGGATGCCGTCGTGCATGAGGATGACCTGACCGTTCTGCAGACGGCCGGCCGCCTGCACGATCGAGGCCGTGCTGGCGCCGTTCCAGTCCTGCGAGTCGACGTCCCAGAGGACCTCGGTCAGCCCGAGCGAGGACGCCACGGAGCGCAGCGTGCCGTTGGTCTCGCCGTACGGGGGGCGGAACAGCCGGGGCGTCTGCCCGGTGGCGGAGCGGATCGCGTTCTGCGTCTGCGACAGGTCGGACTGCATCTGCGACTGGCTCATCTGGGTCATGTGCGCGTGCGAC
This sequence comes from Virgisporangium ochraceum, assembly GCF_016863655.1. Classification (GTDB taxonomy): domain Bacteria; phylum Actinomycetota; class Actinomycetes; order Mycobacteriales; family Micromonosporaceae; genus Virgisporangium; species Virgisporangium ochraceum. Next base: position 36,314 of record NZ_BOPH01000021.1, on the reverse strand, counting down.
CAGCTGTGGTTGCCGACCCACATCCCGGCGGAGATCTGGCTCTGCGCCGCGCCCGGGTTCTGCTGCACCTTCTGGCCGACGTTGAACATGGTGGCGCGGGCGTTGTTGTTCCGCAGGGTGGTGAGCAGGCTGCCGGTGCTGCCGGTCGGGCCGTCGTCGAACGTCAGGCCGACGTAGCCGTTGCAGGTGGCGGCGGCCGCGGGCGTCGCGGTGGCGGTGACGACGGCTGCGGCGGGCGCGACCACGGCCGCGAACGCGGCGGCCGCGGTGAGCATTCTTCGGAGCTGGGACATGCGCGGACTCCCTGGGGGTGAGGGATCGGTGTGTTGCGAAGATGGCAGCCCGATCCATCGCCGTCAATGACTTTCGGAATAGTTTCGGGCTCCCAGGCCGTGTCCGTTCTCGAAAGTTTCGCCAGGAGGCTCCGCAAACTAGGTGCGGATCAGGGTCTGCCCGACCTGGCCGGTGCCGATCTCCCGGTCACCCACGACCGCCCGTACGTCGAACGTGAACCGCCGGCCGCGCACCTCGAGCACCTCCGCCGTCACGTCCACGTGTTCGCCCAGCCACGCGGGCCCGGTGTGCCGGATCCCGATCCAGGTGCCCACCGAGGAGACGCCGTCGGTGAAGCGGGGACGCAGCAGGTCGGCGGCCGTGTCCTCGAGGAACGCGATGAGGTCCGGTGTGGTGAGCACGGGTTCGCGGCCGGGGACGTGGTCGGTGAGCATCGGCGCGGCGACCGCGAACCGGCGGTGGATCGACTCGCCGCGCTCCGGCACGGGCGTGAGGAGACCGGCGGCGGTGGCGGAACCGCCGGCGCGCCGCAGGCGGACGTCGGCCAGTGGCTGACCGTCCACTGTGCACAGGCGCAGCGTCACGAGGCGGCCGTCGGGGGAGCGGGCCTGTACGCGGAGCCGCGGTGCGTCGCCGGGCGGGGTGTCGCCGGCGTACCAGTGCAGCGCGTCGAGCGTCCCGTCGAATCCGTGCAGGTGCGCGGCGAGGCGGCCGAGGGCGTCGGCGGCCGTGCGCAGCGGTGCGAACGCGGGCAGGTCGGTCTCCCCGCCGAGTGGCGCGGTCCAGGGGTCCATCCGTCCGTCCTTCGTTGACACCGCTTCCGGAACCGGACCAGAATGACACAACCAAGCGCTTGTTTGACAGGTCTTCGTCGTGCAGCAGGGAGGCGGCATGCCGGTGTTCCCACCAGGGGCGGAGCCGCCGCCCGGCAGCGTCCACGCGCGCTACGTGTCCGACCGGCTCGCCGAGGCCGGCCGCTGGGGCACCGGCGGGTTGGTGGCCGCGGTGCGGGAGCACGCGCACGCGCGTCCCGACGCCTTTGCCTTCATCGCGGACGACGACCGCCTCACGTGGCGCCGGTTCGACGGGGAGTCCGACGCGTTCGCGGCGCTGCTGCTGCGCACCGGACTGCGCCGCGGCGACCGGGTGGGCGTGCTGCTACCCGACGGTGTCGCGGTGCACGTCGTGTACCTGGCCGCGTTGAAGGCCGGGGTTGTGGTCGTCGGTATCGGACCGCGTGCGGGCCGGCAGGAGGTGCGGCACCTGCTCGCGACGGCGCGGGCGACCGCGCTGGTGAGCCTGGCGGAGCACCGCGGCGAGCCGGTGGCGTCCCTTGTGGACGGACTGCCGATCGCGCACCACCTCGTGCTGCCGCTGCGTCCGGAACCACCGACGGAGGCCGAACTGTCGGCGCTGCGGCCGCTGGGCGTCGACGAGATCCACCTGCTGAACGGCACCTCGGGCACCACCGGACGGCCGAAGTGCGTGGTGCACAACCAGAACCGGTGGCTGTACTACCACGAACTGGCGGTGGAGGCCGGCGCCTTCACGCCCGACGACGTGTTCCTCACGGTGATCCCGGCCCCGTACGGCTTCGCGCAGTGGACGGCGAACTTCACCCCGACGCTGCTCGGCGCCCCCACCGTGGTGATGCCGCGCTTCGACGCCGACCGGGCGCTGGAGCTCATCGAGCGCGAGCGGGTCACCGTGGTGTGCTGCGTCAGCACGCAGTTCATCATGATGCTCAACTCGCCGCTGGCCGAGCGGGTCGACCTGTCGTCGCTGCGGTGCATGTTCACCGGCGGCGAGGCGGTGCCGTTCGAGCGCGCCGCCGAGTTCGAGCGCCGCACCGGAGCCGCCGTGCTGCAGTTCTTCGGCAGCAACGAGACCGGCGCGCTGTCCCGCACGACGGTCACCGACACGCGCGAGCAACGGCTGCGCACGGCGGGCCGCGTCATCGAGGCGATGAACGTGCGCCTGTTCGCCGACGACGGCACGGACGTCACCGCGACCGGTGGCCCGGGGCAGGCCGCGTGCGCCGGTCCGGCGACCTGCCTCGGCTACTTCGCCGACGACGAGGCCAACGCCCGCCTGTTCACCCCGGACGGGTGGATGCTGACCGGCGACATCTGCACCGTCGACGCCGACGGCTACCTGCGCGTGGTCGACCGCAAGACCGACTTCATCATCCGGGGCGGCAAGAACGTCAGCGCCGCCGCCGTCGAGGACGAGGTGGGCACCCACCCGGCGGTGGCGATGGTCGCCGCCGTCGCGGTGCCCGACCCCGTCTACGGCGAACGCGTCTGCGCCGTGGTGGTCCTGCGCGCGGGCGCGAGCCTGGACCTGCCGGCCCTGCGCGAGCACCTCGGCGCCCGCGGCGTGTCACCGGAGAACTGGCCAGAACGCCTGGAGCTGCGTGACGACCTTCCGCGCGGCTCGGGCGGCAAGGTCGCCAAGGCGCAGCTGCGCGAGGAGCTCAGAGAGACACCTGCACGGGGTTGATGGCGCCGTGCGCGGCCTTGTTCGCGGTCATCTCGACCGCGGTGGGCAGTGCGTCGATCCCCTGGAGCCGGTGGGTCACCAGCGACTCGACGTCGACGTCGCCGCGGGCGACCAGGCGTAGCGCGTACTCGAAGACGGTGGCGCCGGGGGAGTAGCCGCCGGCGCCGGAGCGGGGGTGCAGCAGCGCCACCGACTTCTCGCGCAACAGGCCGACCGGGGCCTCGAAGCGCTGCGGCAGCACCGACACCATCACGATCCGCCCGCCGCGGCGTACGCACCGGGCGGCCAGGTCGAGCGTCGCGGAACCGGCCAGGCCGGCCTCCGGCGGCCCGCCGGCGGTCTCGACGACCACGTCGGCGCCGATGCCGTCGGTGGCCTCGCGCACGGCCCGCCGGACGTCGTCGTCGGCGCCCAGGACGAGGTCGGCGCCGAAGCGGCGGGCCAGGTCGAGCTTCGCGGGGCTGCGTCCGGCCACGATGACGGCGCCGGCGTTGCCGTGGCGGGCGACCTGCACCGCGAGCAGTCCCATCACGCCGGCGCCGATGACGAGCACGCTCTCGCCCGGCCGCACGTCGGCCTCCGCGTGGGCGTGGACGGCGCCGGCCAGCGGCTGGATCGCGGCGGCCGCCGACGCGCTGACGCCGGCCGGCACGGGCACCACGCTCGCCGCCGGTACGGCCACCCGCTCGGCGAACGCGCCGGGCCGCGTGAAGCCGATGAAGTCGGGACGCGCACAGGCGTCGGGCCGCGAACGGCGGCAGGCCGCGCAGCGTCCACAATGGATGGTCTCGACGGCCGTGACCGTCGCTCCCACCGGAACCCCGGCGGCGCCGTGGCTGACCACGCCGCAGAACTCGTGGCCGCCGAAGCGCACCGGGCCCGCGCGCAGCGACCTGGCCAGGTGTCCGTGCAGGGCGATGGGCTCACCCAGGATCAGCCCGCACTCGGTGACACTCGGCTGCACGCAGGTGACGTCGACGACGACCTCGTCGGGGCCGGGCACCGGATCGGGCACCTCGTCGACGGTCAGCTTCCCGAACCCGTGCAGGACGGCCGCGCGCATGTCAGGGTCCCCTCTTGCCGGCTGATTAGATTTTGTATTCAATATCTAAACCGAGTCAAGGAGGGGCTGTGGAGCGCGAGGTCATCGTCACCGGCATCGGTGGCCAGGGCATCCAGCTGCTGGCCAAGACCCTGGCGCTGGCCGCGACCCGCGAGGGGCACCACGCCATGCTCGCGGCCGACTACGGCGGCGAGATGCGCGGCGGCCCGTCGAAGGCGAGCGTCGTCGTGGGTGACGAGCCATTGCGCTCGCTGCCGGTGCTCGCGTCGGCCTGGTCAGCGATCGTCGCGCACCACCGGTTCAGCGAACCGGTGCTGGCGAGGCTGCGGCCGGGCGGCCCGGTGATCGCAAACGTCCCGCTCGTCGACCCGGACGCGCTGCCCGCCGGCATGGAGATACACACCGTCGACGCGACCGCCGTCGCCAAGTCGGTCGGCGCGCCGCAGGCGGTCGGTTTCGTGCTGCTGGGCGCGTACAACGCGGTCGCGCGGATGGTGTCGCCCGAGGCGCTGGCCGACGCCATGGAGGAACTGCTGCCGCCGTACCGCCGGCAGCACGCGCCCGCCAACAGAAAGGCCCTGGAGGCAGGTCATGGAACTGCTTGAAGGATCCGCCGCCATCGCCGAGTCGGCGATCGCCGCCGGGTGCCGGTTCTTCGCCGGCTACCCGATGTCGCCGTTCACCGGGCTGCTGGAGAACATGTCCCACAAGCTGCCCGCCGCCGGCGGCGTCTTCATCAACGCCGAGAGCGAGATCGAGGGCGTCAACATGGCGATCGGCGCGGCGGCCACCGGAGCGCGCGCGGCCACCGGCTCGTGCGGGCAGGGGATCGCGCTGATGCAGGAGGCGATCGCGGAGGCCGCCCTCAACGAGACGCCGATGGTCGTGTTCAACATGGCCCGCAACCAGCAGGACTACTTCCAGTGCACCCGCGGCGGCGGCTGGGGCGACTACCGCACGGTCACGCTGGCGCCCAAGGACGTTCCCGAGGCCGTGGAGCACACGCAGCTGCTGTTCCACCTCGCCGACCGGTACCGCGCGCCGGTGATCCTGTACGGCGACCCGCTGCTCGCGCAGACGCGCGTCGGCGTCCACGTCGAACGGCGGGACTTCGGGCCGCTGCCGCCGAAGGACTGGGCGCTCGACGGCAGCGGCGGCGGCACCGGCCGGTCGCGCCAGATCTGGACCTGGGCGATGGGCAAGGCCACCGATCCGGGGCCGGGCCCCGATCGGCACTGGCGGGCCATCGCCAGCAAGTTCCAGACCATCGGTGACGCCGAGCAGCGGCACGAACAGTCCGATGTGGACGATGCCGACACGGTCGTGGTGGCGTTCGGGAGCGCGGCCAAGTTCGTCGAGTACGTGGTGCGCGAGCTGCGGGCCGAGGGGCACCGGGTGGGCTGGTTCCGGCCCGTCACGCTGTGGCCGTTCCCGGGCGCGGCGCTCACCGAGGCGACCCGGAACGCGAAGCGGGTGCTGGTCTACGAGCTGAACGCCGGCCAGATGCTCGACGACGTCCGCATCCACGCGGCCCGGCGGGAGGTCGTGGAGTTCATCGGCGGCGTCAGCATCGCCGAGTCCGGCCTGGCGTACGGGGAACTCCTCGACGCGCCCGTGATCCGCCGGCTGATCCTGGGAGGCAGCGAATGACGATCGACACCAGCCAACCGCCGACCGGCGGCCGCCTGGTCGCTGCGGCGAAGCCGTCGCTGCTGCTCGGGGAGCACTCGTTGTGCCCGGGCTGCGGCGAGCCGGTGGCGCTGCGGGTGCTGCTGGAGGTGCTCCAGGACCTCGACATCGTGCAGCGCACGATCGGGGTGGTCGGGCACGGCTGCTACGGCAGCTTCGTGCGCATCATGGACGTCGACGTCCTCCAGTGCCTGCACGGGCGCGCGCCGGCCTGCGCCACGGGCATCAAGCGGATGCGGCCGGACACGGCGGTCTTCACGCTGCAGGGCGACGGCGACATGGCCAACGAGGGACTGCAGGAGGTGCTGCACGCGGCCGCCCGCGGCGAGAAGATCACCTGCGTGATGCTCAACAACGGCGTGTTCGGCGACACCGGCGGCCAGCAGACGGCCACCACCGTGATCGGCCAGCGCACCAAGACCAGCCTCGAGGGCCGCGACGCGGAGACGCACGGCTTCCCGGTGCCGGTGGCGGATCTGGTGGCGAAGCTGCGCGGCACCGCGTACGTGGCGCGGGCGGCGGTCTCCACGGCCGCCGGCGTCGCGCAGACCAAACGCATGCTGCGCAAGGCGTTCGAGGTCCAGCTGGCCGGTAAGGGCTTCGGTCTCGTCGAGATCCTGACGATGTGCCCGACCGGCTGGTTCGTACCCGCGGCGGAGGGCGCCAACTACCAGGGCGGCACGATGGAGCAGGCCTATCCCATCGGCGAACTGGTGACCCCATGACGTTGGTACGCACGAAGACGAGCGAGGCGGTCGCCGACCACATCCTCGGCCTGTTGTTCGATGGCACGCTGCGCACCGGCGACCGCATCGACATCGACGGCATCGCCACCACGTTGGGCGTGAGCCGGGTGCCGGTGCGCGAGGGGCTGATGTCGCTGGAACGCGACGGCCTCGTGCGGATGCCGCACTACCGCGGCGCGTTCGTCGCCGGGTTCGACGCCGCCACGGTCTTCGAGGCCTTCGAGCTCTACGGCATGCTGAGCGCCCTGACGAACCGCCGGGCCGCGGCGAAGGGCGACCCCGGGGTGCTGGAGTCGCTGGAGAAGCTCGACGACGCCCTGCAGAGGGCGTCCACGGTGGACGAGTTCGAACGGCTGGCCCGCGAGTTCCGCCGCGTCGTGAACGTCTCGTCGGCCGGAAACCACCTGCGGGCGCTGCTGCGCACGTTCAGCGGCCTGGTGCCCGCCGCGGCCCGCTTCGCCATCGAGGACGCGCTGCAGGACGAGCGCGCCGCGCTGCGGGTCGAGTTCGACGCGCTGCGAGCCGGCGACCCGGAGGCCGCCGGCCGGGCCGCCCTCGACCACATCGACATGACGGCGACCAACGCGGTCGCCGCCCTCCGCCGGCGGGGCGTCTTCCCGCCGGACGAGCCGGACGAGCCGGACGAGACAGAGCCCGGAGGCTGACGATGACCGACACCCCACGGACCTCCCGCGGCACCCTCGTCATCGACGTCGACAAATGCAAGGGCTGCGAGCTGTGCATCGCGGCCTGCCCGCCCAACGTGCTCGTCATGTCGAAGGCCGTCAACGAGATCGGCTACCGCTACCCGGAGCTGACCCCGGGCTGCACCGGCTGCACGGCGTGCCAGCTCGTCTGTCCCGACTTCGTGTTCGAGGTTTACCGGGTCATGTCGTAATGCGGCGCATGAGGATGCGCGCGGCCCGCACCACCACCGCGCGGTCGAACGTGAGGCGGTAGGCCAGCGATCCGTCCTCGTCGTCGCCGCGGGCGGCCAGCAGCACCGCGCGGTGCGGGTCGATGACGATGGTCACCCACTCGCCGCGCAGCGGGTCGCCGTTGTCCAGCGCCTGCACGTGCGCGCCGGCGACGGGGTGCCGCGGCGGCTCGGCGCACAGCGCGGCGGCGAACGAGGCGCTGCGGGCGATCACCTCGAGGAACGCCAGCGGGTTGCCCGACATGAGGTGCGGCGCGGGGAGGCAGGCGAGGAACACCGGCGGGTCCTGGTCGAGCGCGGCGCGCTGCTCGAGGTCGTCGGCGAGCGCCTCGACCACCGCGCGCGAGGCCAGCGCGGGACGCCCGTTGCCGCACGCCACCCGGAACGGCGTGTCGTCGGCCTCCACCTGTTGCAGGCTGTCGATCAGCGGCAGCGGGTGCACCGGGTTGCGGGTGCGGGTGGGCAGCGGTGCCGGCCGGCCGAACAGGAAGCCCTGTCCGTAGGTGGCGCCGAGGGCGCGGGCCAGCCGCACGTGCTCCGCGTTCTCGATGCCCGAGGCCAGGGTCACCGCTCCGGTGCGCTCGCGGTGGGCGGTCACCGCGCCGAGCACGCGCGGAGCGCGCTGGTGCCCGTCACCCTGAAGGAGCGACACGTCGACCTTGACCACATCGGGCCGCGCGAACGGCATGAGCGCCAGCGAGTCGGCGGTGAGGCCGACGTTGTCCAGCGAGATGCCCCAGCCGGTCGAGCGCGCGCGCTCGATGCCGACGAGCGTCGCCGCCGGGCTGGAGCCGAGCGCGCGCTCGGAAATGTCGAGGAAGACCCGCAGCCGGCTGAGCGCCTCGGCGAGCGTCGACACCAGCTCCGGCGGCACCGGCCGGCCGACGCTCGCGGGATCGGCGTTGACGAACAACGACGTCGACGGGTGCAGGTCGGCATCGAGCGCGGCGCGGAACGCGGCCACCCGCGCGATCGTGTCCAGTTCCCAGGCGAGCCCGGCGTTCCCGGCGGCGGCGAACAACGCGTCGGGCCGCTCCAGCACGGTGCCGGCGGGACCGCGGGCCAGCGCCTCGAACGCGACGACCTCCCGCGTGTCGAGGTGGACGATCGGCTGGAAGTGCGCGGTGACGAGGCGTTCGGCCACGACGCGGTCCACCGGCACGCCGTCGACCGGCCCGGGGGTCCCCTCGGGGGAGTCGCGCCTGAAGAGCGTCACCACGGAGACCTGATCGGCTCGGCGGGCACACAGTTGAGAAGAGCGGTGGGACCCCGTGCGGGGTCCCACCGCGGCGGTTCAGTTCTCGGAGATCGCGTCGATGAGGTCGCCGACCGGGTTGTCCGGCAGCGCCCGGGCCACGTCGGCCACCGCGACGATGCCGACGAGCTGATGCCCGTCGATCACCGGCAGCCGCCGCACCTTGTGCTGGGCCATCGTGCGCAGGATCTCCTTGGCGTCGTCGTCGGCCCCGATGGTGACCGGCTTGCCCTGCGCGAGCTCCGACGCGGTGCAGCTGCCCGGATCCTTGCCCTGGGCGAGCACCTTCACCACGATGTCGCGGTCGGTCAGCATGCCCTTGAGGCGGTTGTCGGTTCCGCAGATCGGTAGCGACCCGACCCCCAGATCGGCCATCTTGCGGGCTGCTTCGAGCACGTTCTCGGTCTCGCCGACGCAGGTCGCGTCGGCCGTCATGATCTCCCGTGCGGTCGGCATGGTCGTCTCCTTTCGGTCTGTTCCCGACGGCCCTACCCCGCACGGAGGCATCCATACGCCTACGTCGGCACCATGTTGCTCCAGCGGATCGCGTCGAGCATGTCGGCGGTGATCCCGACGTCGAACGTGTAGCCGGCGCGGTAGGCCTGCACGAGTTCGAGCACCTCGGCGAGCGGACCGGTCCCGTCGATCAGCGCGGTGCGCAGCTCCTCGGCCAGCGGCAGCTCCGCGGACAGGTCGGCGACCGGCAGCCCGAACAGGTCGCTGACCGCGGTCAGCAGGCCGGCCGTGAACGCGGTGTCGCCGTTGATCCGGTTGCGCTCGGCGACCAGGCGGCACAGCCGGGCGTGGGTGGCGGCGGCGGTCAGCGCGGCCTCGTCGCCCTCGGTGATGTCGGCGATCACCATCAGGGTGACCCACTGCTGCAGCTGCCGGGTGCCGAGCAGCATCACGGCCTCGGCGATCGACGACACGGTGCGGCGGGTGCCGCTGGCGGCCGAGTTGACCAGCCGCAGCACCCGCAGCGCCAGGCCCGGGTCGGTCTGCACCATCGACACGACCCGGTCCAGGTCGATGTCCGAGCGGTTCAGCTCGACGAGCAGCTGGATCCGGCGCAGGCGCAGCGGTCCGAGCGCGGTGGCGTTCAACGCGTGGGGACGCCCGAGAGCGTGGCCCTGCAGCAGTTGGAACCCCAGGGCCGTGGCGGTGTCCACGGCCTCCCGCGTTTCCAGCCGCTCCGCGATCAGCTGGACGTTCGGGTACTGCGCGCACCGCAGCAGCGCGATGTTGATGGTCGCCTCGTCGTCCACCAGCATGTCGATCTTGGCGTGGGTGGCGTAGGGGAGCAGCGCCTCCTGGCCGGGGTCGGTGCCGCTCTGGTCCACCGCGATCTGGTAGCCGCGCCGCGACAACGCCGCCACGCCCTCGCGGACGGCGTCGTCGACCTCGATGTCGGAGAGCACCTCGATGCCGACCCGGTCGGCCTCGAACGGCAGCGGCAGGTCGCCGACGAGGAACTCGCGGGTGACGTTGACGAAGCACGGGTGGGTGCCGCACAGCCCGGCCACCCCGAAGTCGCTGAACGCGGTGACGATCACCTGGCTGGTCGCGAAGCTGCCGCGGTCGGTCGCGTCGACCGAGCGGGCATCGGCCCGGAACAGCAGTTCGTAGGCCGCCACGTCGCCGGTGCGGTGGTAGATCGGCTGCCGCCCGACGTGCACCGGTAGCGCGGCACCGAGAATCGGATCAGAGGCCACGGCTCACGATAGGTAGATTACGGACTGCTTCGAGCGGGTTTGCGGGTTTCCGCCTAGACGGCTTCGCTCACCGGTCAGACGTCGCGCCGCCTGGTGACCGTGATCGCCACCGTGACCAGAGCGACGGTGTAGCCGGTCCACAGCAGCGCCGCCAACCACGCGGGTGGCAGGCCGCCGTCGGCCGCGCCGGCCGCCTCGGCGCCGCCGCCGACCAGGGCGACCCGCACGCCGGTCAGCGAGTAGCGCTGATAGCCGTCGACCAGCTCGGTCAGCACCGGTTCGACGACGAACAGCGCCATCAGGGCGATGCTCAGCCCCGCGACCTGGCTGCGTACGAGCGTCCCGAGCGCCGAGCCGAACGCGGCCGAGAGCGCCGGGAAGGCGACGCCGCCGGCGGCGATCCCGGCCAGTTCGGCGCCGGTGAGGCCGACCGTCAGGTCGCGCGAGGCCATGAGTGCCAGGCCGACCGCGCCGCTGGTCACCACCGCCACGGCGCCCATGAGGCCGCCGACCGTCGCGTTCGCGAGCACGGTGGCCAGGGCGACGCGCCCCCGGTCGGGCGTGATGAACAGCGTCGGCAGGATCGTGCCGTGGCGGTAGTCGCCGCCCGAGGTGATGATCCCCAGCAGCAGGGCCATGATGCCGGCCATGTTCCCGCCACCCGACAGCGTGAGCCGGCCGCCGACCTCGCTGGACAGCTCGGCCGGTTCGCCGGTCAGCACGATCGCGAGCGTGAGCGCGACGCCGAGCGTGAGGGCCACCGCGGGCAGGGCGTAGGTGACGCGGACGGTGCGCAGCTTGACCAGTTCCGCGGCGAGCACCGGCGTCATGAGGGGTCTCCGGTGAGCTTGAGGAACGCGTCTTCGAGGGTGCCCGCACCGGTGAGCGCGATGATCGAGGCGACGTCGCCCTGCGCGACCAGCCGGCCGCGGGACAGGACGACCACGTGGTCGACCACCCGGGCGACCTCGGCGAGGACATGGCTCGACAGCAGCACCGTGCGACCCTCGTCGCGCTGGGCGTGCAGGAAGTCGCGGAGCCAGCGGATGCCGTGCGGGTCCAGGCCGTTGGCGGGTTCGTCGAGGACCAGCACACGCGGGTCACCCAGCAGCGCGGTCGCCAGGGCGAGCCGCTGCCGCATCCCGAGCGAGTACCCCCGCACCCGCCGGTTGCCCGCGTCGGCGATCCCGACCCGCGCGAGCAGCGCGTCGGCCCGGTCGGTCGCGACCCCGGCCGCGGTCGCGAAGGCCCGCAGATGGTCGCGCCCGGTGCGGCCCGGATGGAACTGCGCGGCGTCGAGCACCGCGCCGACCACCCGCGCCGGCTCGGGGATCGCCGCGTAGGCGCGGCCGCCGATCGTGGCCCGGCCCGTCGTGGGCGCGGCGAGACCGAGCAGCATGCGCATCGTCGTGGTCTTGCCGGACCCGTTGGCGCCCAGCAGCCCCACGATGCTGCCACCGGGCACGGTGAAGGTCAGGTCGTCGACCGCGGTCGTGTCGCCGTACCGCTTGGTGAGCCCGTCGACCTCGATCACCGCGCCGACTGCCACGGCTCACCGACCTCGGCGAGCGTGCGCTCCAGCGTGGCCGTCTTCTCGCGGACGACGGCGAGCTCGGCGAGCACCGTGTCGAGCCGCTCGGCGGTCTGCCGCTGCGCGGCCAGCGCGTCCTCGGCGAGCCGGCGGTGCGCCTCCTCGCGGGCCACCACCATGCGCGCCCGCCACGTGGCCCCGCCCTGAATGATGATCGCGACGGTGACGACCAGGACGAACGCAATCCCGGACGCTCCCATCACCGCTTCCTGCCAGGTCATCTGTCCTTCTCCTTGTCCGACATCGTCGCCACCGCCTCGGCGATCAGCTCCGGGGTCAGGTGCAGCGCGAACGGGCTGACCTGGACGTACCGGATTCCGTGGCCCTCCTCGGCCAGCTCCAGCTCGCTGGTGACCAGGCCGGCCGCGGCCAGCTTGGTGAGGTGCGCGTGCACCAGCGGCCGGCTCAGGCCGACCTGCCTGGCCAGCTCCGTGACGTACTTCCGGCCCTCGACCAGTGCGGCGAGGATCCGGAGCCGCTGCGGGCTGGCCAGCGCGGTCAGCAGCCGGACCAGCTCGTCACCCTGCACCCTGACACCCTTTCTTGAGGTACGTAAGAAAAAGTTTACGTACCTGGGCGCGCGGTGTCCACCCGGCCTCGCGGGGTGGGTCAGATCCTGGCGGCGAGCCAGTCGAGCTGGCGGGCCACGTGGTGGGCGTCGCCGCCCTCGTGGTGGTTGAACGGGTAGACCTCGATGGTGCGGTCGTCGTGGCCGTACCGGTTGTACGCGGCGAACACCGTGCTGGGCGGGCACACCGTGTCGCGCAGACCGACGCCCCAGTGGCCCGGTGCGGTGGCGCGCCGGGCGAAGCTCACGCCGTCTACATAGGACAGTGTGCGGCGGACGGCGGTCTCGGCGTCGCGGTGTACGGACAGGTACGCGACGATCTCGCCGTACGGCGCCGCGTCGGTGATGTCGATGGCCCGCTGGACATGGCAGAGGAACGGCGCGGAGACGAGCACCGCGGCGAGGTCGGGCACCAGACCCGCGACGGCGAGCGCGAGCCCGCCGCCCTGGCTGTTGCCGCAGACGGCCACGCGCGTCGGGTCCACACCGGACAGTTCGCGTACGGCGGCGACCGCGCGCACGGCGTCGGACATCAGCCGCCGGTAGTAGTAGTCCTCGGGTGCCAGGATCCCGCGGGTCACCGGTCCCGGACCGCCGGGCGCGCCGCCGTGCGGGTCGGGCGTGCCGCCGCCGCTGCCGTACTGGTCCCCCTGGCCCCTGCTGTCCATGAGCAGGTGCGCGTAGCCGGCCGTGACCCACGTGAGCCGCTCGTGCGGCAGCCCGCGGCCGCGCCCGTATCCCAGGTACTCGACGACCGCCGGCAGCGCCTCCCGGGTGCCGGCGGGACGGGTGTACCAGGCCTTCACGGGCGCGCCGCCGAAGCCGGTGAACGTCACGTCGAACGTGTCGACCAGCCGCAGTGACGTGCTGTGCGGCCGCACCTCGACGAGCGCTTCGCCGCTGGGCACGCTCGCCTTCCAGAACGCGTCGAAGTCGTCGGGCTCCGGCACCTCGGGGGAGTACCGGCGCAGCTCCGGGAGCGGAAGGTCGAACAGCGCCATCGTCAGCCTCCGGGTGGCGCGGTGCTCTCCCGCACCACGAGTTCGGTCACGAAGTCGATGCGGGTCGTCGCCGGTTCGACGCCGCGCGCGAGGTCGAGCAGCATCCGCGTGGCGGTGCCGGCCATGTCGCGCAGCGGCTGGTTGACGGTGGTGAGCGCCGGACCGATCCACTGGCCGACGGGCAGGTTGTCGTACCCGATCACCGAGAGGTCGCGGGGGATCTTCAGGCCGAGCTGGTTGGCCGCGCGGTACACGCCCATCGCCTGCATGTCGGACCCGGCGAAGACCGCCGTCGGCCGGTCGGGACCGGTCAGCAGCGCCATCGCGTGCTCGTACCCGCCGCCGACGTGGAAGTTGCCGTACCGCACGAGGCCGGCGTCGGCGCGGATGCCGGCCTCGTCGTGCGCCGAGCTGAACCCGGCGACCCGGGCCCGGCTGCACAGGACGTCGGCCGGGCCGGAGATGACCGCGATGCGCCGGTGCCCGAGCTCGATCAGGTGCCGCGTCGCGGCCAGGCCGCCGTTCCAGTTGTTCGCGCCGATGGTGGGCACCGACGCCGAGGTCGCGCTGTCGGAGTCGACCACCACGAACGGGATCCGTTGCCGCTCCAGCTGATGCCGCTGCGCGTCGGTGACCGTGCACAGCACGAACAGCACGCCGGTCGGGCGGCGGGCGAGCACGCCGTCGAGCCAGCGTTGGGTGGGCCGGTGCCGACCGTCCAGATGCGACAGTCCAATGCGGACGTCGGCGGCCGCCGCGACCGCGTCGATCCCGCAGATGATCTCCATCGTCCAGGCTGCGTTGTACTCGTGGAAGACCACGTCGACCTGGGCGGTGCCGGTGGGTTGGCGCCGGGTGCGCCGCTGGTACTGGTGCCGCCGCAGGCTCGCCTCGACGCGGGCACGGGTCTCCGGCGCGACGTCGGCCCGGCCGTTGAGCACCTTCGACACCGTGGTGACGGAGACGCCGACCTCGCCGGCGATCGTCGCGATCGTCGTCGGAGCCCGCTCGGCCTCCTGCGGCAGTGTCATCGAAACCTCGTATCGCGATTGCCGGAAGTTTCGGCAAGACGCTAGCACCGGATGCGCGTGAGCAGAATCCCCGTCGCGCCCGGGAAACGGGACAGACAGGCACTGTACAGCCTTGACATGACATAGCCGCGGACCTATGTTGCGTCGAAGTACCGAACAATTTTCCGAAACTTTCGACACTCTTCGCCCTCACCGCTCCTCGGACATCCACCGCCGGCATCGTCGTCGGCCGATGCCGGCTGCGCTCCGGCGTGTGAAAGGACGGCATGAGCATTCAGACTCCTGTCGACGAGAGCCCGCCACCGGCGCAGCCGGCCTGGCGGGACCCGACGCTGTCACCGGTCGAACGGGCCAGGGCGCTCGTCGCGCTGATGACCGTCGAGGAGAAGGTGGCCCAGCTCTACGGGGTGTGGGTCGGTGCCGACGGGTCGGGCGCGGGGGTCGCCCCGCGCCAGGACGAGATGACGCGTGACATGCCGCCGTGGTCGGAGGTGATCCGGCACGGCCTCGGCCAGCTGACCCGCCCGTTCGGCACCGCGCCCGTCGACCCCGTGCGCGGCGCCCGGTCGCTGGCCGCGGCGCAGGCCGAGATCGTGGCCGCCAACCGGTTCGGGATTCCGGCGCAGGTCCACGAGGAGTGCCTGACCGGCTTCGCCGCCTGGCGCGCCACCGTGTTCCCGACGCCGCTGGCCTGGGGCGCCTCGTTCGACCCCGACCTGGTCGCCGAGATGTCCGGCCACATTGGACGGTCGATGCGCGCGGCCGGCGTGCACCAGGGGCTGGCGCCGGTGCTCGACGTCACCCGCGACTACCGGTGGGGCCGCACCGAGGAGACCATCGGCGAGGACCCGTACCTGGTCGGCACCGTCGGCTCCGCGTACGTGCGTGGGCTCGAGGACGCCGGGATCGTGGCGACGCTCAAGCACTTCGCCGGGTACTCGGCGTCGCGGGGCGGCCGCAACCACGCGCCGGTGCCGATGGGCCCCCGCGAGCTGTCCGACGTGATCCTGCCGCCGTTCGAGATGGCGCTGCGGATCGGTGGCGCCCGCTCGGTGATGAACTCCTACGCCGAGATCGACGGCGTGCCGGTCGCCGCCGACGCCGGTCTGCTCACGCGGCTCCTGCGCGACGAGTGGGGGTTCACCGGGATCGTCGTGTCGGACTACTTCTCGGTGCGGTTCCTGGAGCGCACCCACTTCGTGGCCGCCGACGGGGCAGCGGCCGCCGGCCTCGCGCTGCGGGCCGGGATCGACGTCGAGCTGCCCACCGTGGACACCTTCGGCGCGCCGCTGGTCGACGCGCTGCGCCGCGGCGACGTCGACGGGGCGCTGGTCGACCGCGCGCTCGTCCGGGTGCTCGCGCAGAAGGCCGAGCTGGGGCTGCTCGACGAGGGCTGGCGCCCGGCGCCGCCCGACGCCCTCGACCTCGACGACGAAGCGGGCCGCGACATCGCGCTGCGGCTGGCCCGGCAGTCGGTGGTGCTGCTGCGCAACGACGGTGTGCTGCCGCTCGCGCCGGGCCGGCGGGTCGCGCTCGTCGGGCCGGTCGCCGACGACCCGCTCGGGTTCCTGGGCTGCTACGCCTTCCCGACCCACGTCGGCGTCAACCACCCCGACGTCGAGATCGGGCTCGACCTGCCGACGCTGCGGGAGTCGCTCGCGCCGGACGTGTTCGAGCCCGGCTGCACCGTCGCCGGCGACGACACGTCCGGCATCGCGGCGGCCGTGGCGGCGGCCCGGGACAGCGACGTGTGCGTGCTCGCGGTCGGCGACCGGGCCGGCATGTTCGGGCGCGGCACCTCCGGCGAGGGCTGCGACGCCGTCGACCTCACCCTGCCGGGCGTGCAGCGCGACCTCGTCCGCGCGGTGCTCGCCACCGGCACCCCGACCGTGCTGGTCGTGCTGTCCGGCAGGCCGTACGCGCTGGGCGACGAGGTCGCCGGGGCCGCCGCCGTGGTGCAGGCGTTCTTTCCGGGCCAGCGCGGCGGGCAGGCGATCGCCGAGGTGCTCACGGGCGCGGTCGACCCGTCGGGGCGGCTGCCGGTCAGCATCCCGCGCGACGCCGGCGGGGTGCCGACGACGTACCTGTCGCCGCCGCTGGGCCGGCGCAGCGACGTGTCCTCCGTGGACCCCACGCCCGCCTTCCCGTTCGGCCACGGCCTCGGCTACACGACGTTCGAGTGGACCGACGCCTCCTCCGACGGCATCTGGACCACCGACGGCGAGGTGACCGCGGCGGTGACCGTGCGCAACACAGGCCGCCGGGCCGGCACCGAGGTGGTGCAGCTGTACCTGCACGACCCGGTCGCGCAGACCACCCGCCCGGTGGTGCGGCTCGTCGGCTACGCCCGGGTGCCGCTGGCGCCGGGTGCGCGGGCCCGCGTGGTGTTCACCGTTCCGGCCGACGCGACCTCGTTCACCGGCGTCGACGGCCACCGCCTGGTCGAGCCCGGCGACGTGGAGCTGCGGTTCGGCCGGTCCAGCGGTGACGTCGCCGCCACGCTGCCGCTGCGGCTGGTGGGGCCGGAGCGCCCGGTCGGTCATCACCGCCGACTGGCCGTGCCGGTGCGGATCGAGGCCGCGGAGGACGTGTCATGACCACGATCGCCCCGCGCAAGGTCGCCAAGCCACGGCGATCGTCGTGGAGCCGGGCGATCCGCCGCGACTGGCAGCTCTACTCGCTGGCCATCCTGCCGCTGCTGTTCTTCGCGGTGTTCCGGTACGCGCCGATGGTCGGCAACGTCATCGCGTTCCGCCGGTTCCGGCCCGGTGGGAGCGTGCTCGGCGAGTACTGGGTCGGGCTGCGGTACGTGAAGATGTTCCTCAGCGACCCGACGTTCTGGGACGTGTTCACCAACACCCTCGTCATCGGCGCGCTGTCGCTGCTGTTCTGCTTCCCGCTGCCGATCGTGCTCGCCCTGCTGCTCAACGAGGTGCGCAACCGGTTCATGAAGCGGTTCGTGCAGTCGGTGTCGTACCTGCCGCACTTCCTGTCGATCGTCATCGTGGCGGCGATGGTGTTCCAGCTGACGTCGATCGACGGCACGGTCAACCAGATCGTGCGGTCGGTCGGTGGCGAGCCGACACCGTTCCTGCAGCAGTCGGAGTGGTTCCGGACCATCTACGTGTCGTCAGAGGTGTGGCAGACCGTCGGCTGGGGCACGATCCTCTACCTCGCCGCGCTGACCACCATCGACGACAACCTCTACGAGGCGGCCCGCATCGACGGCGCGAGCCGCTGGCGCCAGACCTGGCACATCACGCTGCCGGGCATCCGGCCGACGATGGTGACGCTGCTGATCCTCAACATCGGCACGTTCATGGCGGTCGGCTTTGAGAAGATCCTGCTGCTGTACAACCCGCTGACGTACCCGACCGCCGACGTCATCTCGACGTACCTGTACCGGATGGGCTTCCAGTCCAACAACTTCAGCTACGCCGCGGCGATCGGTCTCTTCGAGGCCCTCATCGGCCTGACGCTCGTCCTGAGCGCGAACGCCATCTCCCGACGCACCGTGGGAGCGAGCCTGTGGTAGCCACCCCCGCCCGTCACCGCACGCCCGACCCCGCGCCGGAGGCCGCGACCGCCGTCCGGAGCCCGCTGCGGCCGCGGAAGAGCCGTCAGCGGGTCAGCCGCGGGTACCGGGTGTTCCAGGTGTTCAACGTGGTCGTCCTGACCGTTGTCGTCGTCGTGACGCTGTACCCGTTCGTGAACGTCGTCGCGCGCTCGCTCAGCGACGAGGCCCAGATCATCGCCGGCCGGGTGAGCCTGTGGCCGCGCGGGTTCAACCTCACCTCGTACAAGCTGGTGATGTCGGACCCGATGTTCTGGACCAACTACCGCAACACCGTGGTGTACACGGTCGTCGCCACCGTCATCTCGATCGTGCTCACCACGTGCTACGCCTACGTGCTGTCGAAGAAGCACCTCAAGGGCCGCACGTTCCTGGTCGGCATCGCCGTGTTCACGATGTTCTTCTCCGGCGGCCTGATCCCCAACTACGTGCTCATCAGCAGCCTGAACATGACGAACACGATCTGGGCGGTGGTGCTGCCCAACGCCATCAACGTGTTCAACCTGCTGGTGATGAAGGCGTTCTTCGAGAGCCTGCCGCTGGAGCTCGAGGAGGCCGCCGCCGTCGACGGCCTGTCGACCTACGGCGTGCTGTGGCGCATCGTGCTGCCGCTGTCGAAGGCCGTGGTCGCCACGATGGTGCTGTTCTACGCGGTGTCGTTCTGGAACTCGTGGTTCACCGCGTTCCTGTACATGGACCAGGTCGACATGTTCCCGGTGACCGTGTACCTGCGGAACCTGCTCGCCGGTGCCACCGGTGCCGAGGCGCTCGGCGGCAGCCCCGACGACCTCGTGCAGTCCGGCGCCACCATCCAGTCGGTGACGATCGTCCTCACCGTACTGCCGATCCTCGTCCTGTACCCGTTCATCCAGCGGTACTTCGTCTCCGGCGTCCTCCTCGGCGCCGTCAAGGGCTGATCCTCTCCGCAATCGCCACCCACCCACCCCCGAAAGGAAAGTCCGATGTTCCGCACATCCCGGCGCGCGGCGATACTCGCCGCAGGGGCGCTGATGCTGACGCTTGTCGCGTGCGACACCGGTCCCGACGAGTCCGAGGCCGAGGACCTGAGCGGCAACCGCACCGGCGCGATGGCCGACTACAAGCTCGGCGACCAGTTCAAGGCGACCGAGGCGCTGTCGTTCTCCATGCTGTACAACAACCACCCGAGCTACGCGCTCAAGGACGACTGGCTGTTCTGGTCGGAGCTGTCGAAGCGCACCAACGTGAAGCTCGAGAACGTCGCGGTGCCGCTGAGCGACTACGAGCAGAAGCGCAGCCTTCTCATCGGCGCCGGCGACGCGCCGTTCATCATCCCGAAGACCTACCACCCGCAGGAGGACGCGTTCGTGTCCTCGGGCGCGATCCTGCCGGTGAGCGACTACGTCGACCTGATGCCGAACTTCAAGGACAAGGTCGCCAAGTGGAACCTCAAGCCGGAGATCGACTCGCTCCGGCAGCAGGACGGCAAGTACTACCTGCTGCCGGGCCTGCACGAGAGGCCGTGGCAGGACTACTCGATCGCCGTGCGCACCGACGTGCTGCAGCAGCTCAACCTCCAGGTCCCGAAGACCTGGGACGACGTGTACACGATGCTCAAGGCGATGAAGGCGGCGAACCCGTCGACGTACCCGTTCTCCGACCGGTGGAGCAAGCCGACCCCGGGCGGCAACCTGATCAACATCGTCACCGCGTCGTTCGGGGCCTTCGGCGGCTGGAACTACCAGCACGCCAAGTTCAACGAGGGAACCAAGAAGTTCGAGTACAACGGTGCGTCCGACACCTACAAGCAGTCGGTGGAGTACCTGCACAAGCTCGTGTCCGAAGGGCTTCTCGACCCGGAGAGCTTCATCCAGAGCGACGACCAGGCCCGGCAGAAGCTGGCCAACGGTAAGTCGTTCGTGATCAGCAGCAACGCGCAGACGCTGGTGAACGACTACCGGGCCGACCTCGCCAAGACGCTCCCGACCGCGAAGCTCGCGAAGATCCCGCTGCCGGTCGGCCCCGCCGGTGAGATCAACCCGGCCAGCCGCACCGAGAACGGCATCATGATCTCCAAGAAGGCCCGCGAGAGCAAGAACTTCGTGGCCATGATGCAGTTCATCGACTGGCTCTGGTACTCCGACGCGGGCCAGGAGTTCGCCAAGTGGGGTGTCGAGGGCACCACGTTCACCAAGGACGGGTCCGGCAAGCGGTCGCTGGCGTCGGACGTCAACGTCGTCGGGCTCAACCCGTCGGGCACCAAGCACCTGCAGAAGGACTTCGGCTTCTACAACGGTGTGTTCGCGTACGGCGGCAACCCGGAACTGGTCAACGGATTCTTCTCCGCCGAGGAGCAGGAGATCCAGAAGGTGATGGGCGCGCGGAAGCCGGTCGCTCCCCAGCCGCCGGCGCCGTTCACCGACGAGGAACGCGAACAGGCCACCCTCTGGGAGACCGCGCTCAAGGACCACGTCACCCAGATGACGCTGAAGTTCATCCTCGGTCAGCGGCCGCTGTCGGAGTGGAACGCCTACGTGGCCGAGCTGAAGGCGAAGAACAGCCAGCAGTACATCGACCTCAAGAACAAGGCCTACGAGCGCTTCAAGAAGGCCAACAGCTGATCCTTCATCGGGGCCCGGCCGCGTCGGCGCGGCCGGGCCGCCTCCATGAAAGGCTGTCGACATGACGGACGTGGGCGCCCCGCGCCAACTGGGTGACGGCCCACTGTCGCGCGCCGCGGCGCACGTCTACACGGTGCTGGTGGTCGGGCTGTTCCTCGTGCTCGCCACGCTGCCGGGGCTGGTCCCGTTGGCACTGCTCGACCGCGACGTCAGCAACCTGCCGCTGGTGGCGCTGTGCGCGGTGCCGCTCGGCCCGGCACTGTCGGCCGCGATCTACGCGCTGCACCACCGGCGCAACGACATCACCGACCTGGCGCCCGCGGCCGCGTTCGTGCGTGGCTACCGGGTGAACGCGCGCGGTGCGCTGGCGGTGTGGGTCCCGGCGCTGGCGTGGCTCACCGTCGTCGCCGTGACGCTGGCGAACTTCACCGCGGCCGGCGTGCCGGGGTGGTGGGCCGTGCTGCTCGTGGTCATCGCGGTGGCGGTGACGCTGTGGGTGGTGCTCGCGCTCGTGGTCACCTCGCTGTTCTCGTTCCGGGCGCGCGACGTGGCCCGGCTCGCCGCGTACTTCCTCGGCGCCGCTCCGGGGGTGACGGTCGGCGTGGCCTGCGTGCTCGTCGTCACCGTGGGCGCGACGGTGCTGCTGTCGGAGGTCGTGCCGCTGCTGCTGGCCCCGCTGCTCGTGCTGGCCCTGGTGCGCGTGTGCGCGCCGATGACCGGGCGGATCCGCGCGGAGTTCACCGCGTGAGGAAGGTCCGGTACGGCGGCGACTACAACCCCGAACAGTGGCCCGACGCGGTGTGGGACCGCGACCACGAACTGTTCGACCTGGCCCGCATCGACACGCTGACGGTCGGCGTGTTCGTGTGGGCGCTCACCAATCCGGCCGAGGGCGTCTACGACTTCGCGGTGCTCGACCGGATCGTCGAGCGGGCCGCCGCCGAGGGCCGCTCGGTGTGCCTCGCGACCGGAACCGGCGCCCACCCGCCGTGGCTGGCGCGCGCGTACCCGGAGGTGACCCGCACCGACTTCGAGGGGCGCCGGCACCGGTTCGGCCAGCGGCACAACTCGTGTCCGAGCTCGCCGGCGTTCCAACGGCTGTCGGCGGAGCTGGCCCGGCGCGTGGCGCAGCGCTACGCGGGCAGCCCGGCGGTGGTCGCCTGGCACGTCGGCAACGAGTACGGCGGCGCGTGCTACTGCGACCTCTGCGGCGAGGCCTTCCGGGCCTGGCTCCGGCAGCGGTACACGACCCTCGACGCGCTGAACGCCGCCTGGTACACCACGTTCTGGTCGCACCGGTTCACCGACTGGGCCCAGATCGAGCCACCGTCGGCGCTCACCGAGCACTGGCGGGGCCCCGACCACACCGCGTTCCAGGGCATCACGCTGGACTACCTGCGGTTCATGTCCGACGCGATGCTGGCGAACTTCCGCGCCGAGAAGGCCGCGATCCGCGCGCACAGCGGCCTTCCCGTCACCACCAACCTCATGGGCATGTACCGGCCCATCGACTACCACCGGTGGGCCGACGACCTCGACTTCGCCTCGTGGGACAACTACCCGCCCGACGACACCTCGCAGGCGCGGATGGCGCTCGCCCACGACCTGATGCGCGGGCTCAAGGGCGGACAGCCGTTCTGGCTGATGGAGCAGACCCCGAGCTGCACCGCCTCGCGCGACGTGAACCCGCTCAAGCGTCCGGGGCTGCTGCGGCTGTGGAGCTGGCAGGCGGTCGCCCACGGCGCCGACGCGGTCCTCTACTTCCAGATGCGCGCCTCGCGCGGGGCGTGCGAGAAGTACCACGGCGCGGTCATCGGCCACGGCGACCGGTCCGACACCCGGGTCTTCCGCGAGGTGGCCGACCTCGGCGCGGAGCTGGAACGGCTGGGCGACGCGACGCTCGGCGCCCGCACCCCGGCGCGGGTCGCGCTGCTGTTCGACTGGGACAGCTGGTGGGTCCTGGAGATCTCCGACGGCCCGAACCGCCTCGTGCGCTACCTCGACGTGGTGCTGGCCTACCACCGCGCCCTGTGGGACGCCGGTGCCGACCTCGACGTCGTGCCGGTCACCGCCGACCTCACCGGGTACGACGTGGTGGTGGCGCCGGCGCTGCACATGGTCAAGGGCGACCTGGCGACGCGGCTGGAGGCGGTGGCGGCGCGCGGCGGGTCGGTGCTGACGACGTTCCTCTCCGGCCGCGTCGACGTCGACGACCTCGCGTTCCCCTCCGACGTGCCCGGTCCGCTGGCGCCGCTGATGGGCATCCGGGTCGACGAGTGGGACGCCCGCCCGCCCGACGTGGTGAACCCGGTGCGCCTGGGTTCCTCCACTGTGGAGTCGCGGCTGATCTTCGAGCTCGTGGTGCCCGACGGCGCGGAGGTCGTCGGCACGTACGGGGCCGACTTCTACGCCGGTACGCCCGCGGTCACGCGCCACGCGTTCGGCGCCGGGCACGGCTGGTACGTCGGGGCCGGCCTCGACGGTGCGGGCGTCGCGTGGGTGGTGCGGCGGGTGCTCGCCCGGCACGACCTCCTCGGCCCGTACGCCGACCTCGCCGACGTGGAGACGACCGTGCGGGTCGACCCGGCGGGACGACGGATCCGGTTCGTGCTGAACCACCGCACCGGGCCGGTCGAGATCCCGGTCCACGCCGGCGGCGTCGACCTCCTCACGGACACGCGGTTCCACGGTGGACAGACGGTGAAGGTCGACCCGTACGGGGTTCTCGTGGTGGCAGAGGACCGATGAGGATCACCGACGCGCGGGTCGTGGTCACCAGTCCCGGCCGCAACTTCGTCACGCTCAAGCTCGTGACCGACGGGGGAGTCACCGGCGTCGGCGACGCCACGCTCAACGGGCGCGAGCTCGCCGTGGCCGCGTACCTCACCGAGCACGTGGTGCCGGTGCTCATCGGGCGCGACCCGGCCCGCATCGAGGACACCTGGCAGTACCTTTACAAGGGCGCGTACTGGCGGCGCGGCCCGGTGACGATGACCGCGATCGCCGCCGTCGACACGGCCCTGTGGGACATCAAGGGAAAGGTCGCCGGACTGCCGGTGTACCAGCTGCTCGGCGGCCGCAGCCGCGAGGGCGTCACCGTGTACGGGCACGCCAACGCCGAGACCGTCGACGACGTCCTCGTCGAGGTGTCGGGCTACGTCGAACGGGGGTACCGCGCGGTGCGGGTGCAGACCGGCGTGCCCGGGCTCCCGGGTACGTACGGCGTGTCGACGAGCGAGGTCTACGAGCCCGCCGACGCCGCCCTGCCCACCGAGACCGCGTGGAGCACCGAGGCGTATCTCGCGCACGTGCCGTCGGTGTTCGCCCGCGTCCGTGAGGAGTTCGGGCCGGGTCTCCGACTCCTGCACGACGTGCACCATCGACTCACCCCGATCGAAGCCGCGCGCCTGGGCAGGAGCCTGGAGCCGTACAGCCTGACGTGGCTGGAGGATCCGGTGCCCGCCGAGCTCCAGGAGGGCTTCCGGCTCATCCGCCGGCACACCACGACGCCGCTCGCGGTCGGCGAGGTGTTCAACTCGATCCACGACTGCCGGCAGCTCGTCACCGAACAGCTCGTCGACTACATCCGCACCACGGTCGTGCACGCCGGCGGCATCACGCACCTGCGCCGCATCTTCGACCTCGCCGCGCTGTACCACGTGCGCAGCGGCTCGCACGGCGCCACCGACCTGTCGCCGGTGTGCATGGCCGCCGCGCTGCACGTCGACATCAGCATCCCGAACTTCGGCCTGCAGGAGTACATGCGCCACACGCCGGAGACCGACGCGGTCTTCCCGCACACGTACCACTTCGCCGACGGGTACCTCCATCCGTCGGAGGAACCGGGCCTCGGCGTCGACCTCGACGAGGAGGCCGCCGCGCGCTTCCCTTACCGGCCCGCGCAACTGCCGGTCAACCGACTGCTGGACGGAACGGTGCACTCATGGTGAACCCCGCGTGGCTGCCGCCGGAGGCGTTGCGGCATCTCGCATCGCGCCGCGCCGTCGTGCGTTCGTCGGGCCCCGTCGCGCAGACGGTGGTCGACGAGATCACGTCGGCGGGAGGCCGCGTCGTGTCCGGGGAGACGGGCACCGACCCGATCGATCTTCACCTCGGCTCCGGGTACGGGGTAGGTGAGCAGTTCTCGCTGCAGAGACGCGACGGGGTGACGTACGTGCGGGCCGGCGACGCGAACGGCCTCCTGTACGGCTTCTTCGAGGTGGTCCGCCGCGGCGAGGCGGCCTTCGGCGCCGACTTCCCGCCGGAGGAGCACCGGCCCGTGATGCGCCGGCGGATGCTCGACCACTGGGACAACGTCGACGTGCACCCGGTCATGGGTCAGGTCGAGCGCGGCTACTCGGGTGGCTCCCTCTTCTGGGACGCCGGACGGCTCACCGACGACCTCGACCGCGTCTCCACCTACGCCCGGCTGATCGCCTCCACCGGCATCAACGCCGTGTCGGTCAACAACGTCAACGTCAGCGGGGCGGCCTTCCGCCTGTTGACCGACCGCCTCGACGACGTGGCCGCGCTCGCCGACCGCTTCCGCCCGTACGGGATCCGCACCCACCTGTCGGTGTCGTTCGCCGCGCCGATCGTCCTCGGTGGACTGTCGACCGCCGACCCGCTCGACCCCGACGTGCGCACCTGGTGGGCCGATGCGGCGGCGCGCGTCTACGCCCGCATCCCCGACTTCGGCGGATTCGTCGTCAAGGCCGACTCCGAGGGTCAGCCGGGCCCGTTCCGGTACGGCCGCGACCACGCCGACGGCGCCAACCTCCTCGCCGACGCGCTCGCCCCGCACGGCGGCGTGGTGCACTGGCGGGCGTTCGTCTACAACCACCGGCAGGACTGGCGCGACCGGTCCACCGACCGCGCCCGCGCCGCGTACGACCACTTCGCCCCGCTCGACGGCCGGTTCCGCGACAACGCCGTGGTGCAGGTGAAGTACGGCCCGATCGACTTCCAGACGCGGGAGCCCGTGTCACCGGTGATCCTCGCGATGCCGGATACCGCGCTCGCGGTGGAGCTCCAGGTGACCCAGGAGTACACGGGGCAGCAGAAGCACGCCTGCTACCTGGGTCCACAGTGGAGCGAGCTCCTGGGCTGGGACCGCGTCGCCGGGATCGCGGCCGACGGCGACGGCCTCGTCGCGGTGTCGAACGTCGGCGCCGACGGGTACTGGACCGGCCACCCGCTGGCCCAGGCGAACCTGTACGCGTTCGGCCGGCTGGCCTGGAACCCGCGCCTCGACCCGGCCGCCATCCTCGACGAGTGGACCGACCTGACCTTCGGCCCGCACCTGCGCGAGCCGCTGCACGACATCCTCGACCACTCCTGGCGGGCCTACGAGTCGTACACCGCACCGCTCGGCGTCGGCTTCATGGTGCGCCCGGGCCACCACTACGGCCCCGACGTCGACGGCTACGAGTACACCCCCTGGGGCACCTACCACTTCGCCGACCGCGACGGCGTCGGCGTCGACCGCACGAGGGCCACCGGCACGGGGTTCACCGGCCAGTACCCCGAGCCCTGGCGCGACGTGTACGAGCACCTCGACACCTGCCCCGACGAGCTGCTCCTGTTCTTCCACCACGTGCCCTACGACCACGTCCTCCACAGCGGACGCACCGTGATCCAGCACATCTACGACACCCACTTCGCCGGTGCCGCCGAAGCCGAACGGATGCGCGCCCGCTGGCACGAGGTGCGAACGGTCGACCCCGACCTCCACGCGAAGGTCGCCGCCCTCCTCGACGAGCAGGTCCGGTCGGCCACCGAGTGGCGCGACCAGATCAACACCTACTTCTTCCGTAAGTCCGGCGTCCCCGACGCACACGGCCGCCGCATCCACTAGCTCAGTTATCAGGAGCTACCGCCAACCTTTCCGTATGCGGTCGTACGACGACCCGTGTGGCATCGCCCGCGCGCTGAAC
The DNA here is from genome assembly GCF_016863655.1 of Virgisporangium ochraceum. Classification (GTDB taxonomy): domain Bacteria; phylum Actinomycetota; class Actinomycetes; order Mycobacteriales; family Micromonosporaceae; genus Virgisporangium; species Virgisporangium ochraceum. The sequence continues at coordinate 9,815 of NZ_BOPH01000021.1, read as the reverse complement.
GCGGTGGGGGAGCGGTGGGCGCTGCTCGTGGTCCGGGAGCTGGCCTTCGGCCCGAAGCGGTTCACCGACCTCCGGGCCGGGCTGCCCGGCGTCAGCGACAACGTCCTGTCGCAACGGCTGCGCGAGCTGGAGGCCGTGGACGTGGTGCGGCGGCACCGGCTCGGGCCGCCCAGCCGGGCCCACGTGTACGAGCTGACGCCGCACGGCGAGGGTTGATGCCGGTGCTGCTCGCGCTCGGCCGCTGGGGCAGCCGCATCGAGCCGCCCGCCGACGCGCCCGCCGAACTGGGCGTCGACGCGCTGGCGTTCGCGCGCACCACGTTCGACCCCGCGGCCGCCGGTGACCTGCGGGTCGCCTGTCACCTCCGCGTCGGCGACGACGAGTTCACGGTCGACGTCGCCGACGGCCGGGTGCGGGTGGCGCGCGGCGCTCCGGAACAGGCCGACGTCACGCTCACCACCGACGCGCCGACGCCGCAGGGGCTGGTGTTCGCCCGTGCGTCGCTGCCGGCGGCCGAGAAGGCCGGCACGGTGACGGTCGACGGCCGGCGCGCCGTCGCCGCCCGGCTGCCGCGTTGCTTTCCCCGGTCGGCACCGGTCGGCACCGGGTACTTGTAATCCCGCCGCTGTGCGCCGGCCCCACCGTCGTGCTGGTGGGCGGCAACCTCGACGACGGGGCGGAGAACGCCCCGCTGGCCGTGGCGCTCGCGCCCGGGTTCACGGTGTGCAACGTGGTCCGACGGGGGCGGGGCGACGACCTCGCCACCGCCCTGGCCGCCGGCCGGCGGGGCGACGCCGTCGGCCTGTTCATGCGGCTGGCCGGCGCCTCGGAGGAGGACATCGCCGGCGCGCGGGCGGCGCCGGTGTGGCCGGCGCTGGAGGCGCTCGCGCCGACCCTCGCCCACGATGGCGCGTGCCTCGGCGACGGGCGGCCGCCGTGCCGAAGGCGGAACGGCTCGTCGTCGAGGGACAGACCCACGTGCCCGACCCCGACGTGATGGCCGCGGTTCTCACGCGCTTCTTCCTGGGCTGAACCCGTCGAAGTGCGCGCCGGAGGCGGTCGCGGCGGTCCGCGCGGGTGGCACCGACCCGCTTAGATGGTGGGATGCGTCGAACGGGGATCGGTGTCATCGTCAGCGTGCTGCTGCTGGTCGGCGGCTGTGTGGCGGCGCGGGACGACGATCCGGCCCCCGATGGGCCGCCGCCGGAGCCGTTGGTGGCGCTCGACCCCTTCGCCGCGGCCGGGATCCGGGCCGTCCGGGTGGTACCGGAGGTCGACCGGAACCTGCACTTCGACACCCGTGCCGACGTGCCCCCGGTGTTCGCGGCCGGTGGCTCACTCGTCGCGGTGACGACCGACCGGGAGGGCGAGGTCCTCGGGGTGGCGCGGTCGGCCGACCTCGGGCGGACGTGGCGGTACGTGGACCTGCCGGGCCTGACGGCGTCGCTCGTGCGCCTCGGGCTCGCCGAGGCGGGTCCGCTCGTGGTGGCCACCGGCGGCACCGACAACGACTCCGCGTGGGTCACCGGCGACGGGCAGGGCTGGCGGGGCGGCCCCGTGCCGACGCAGCCGGGCGGCGCGCTGCTCGCCGCCGCCGTGCGGCAGCCCGACGGCCGGGTCGTCGTGGGAACCCAGGGCAGCGACGACGCCCGCCTCGTGGTCACCGCCGACGGCGGTTCCACCTGGCAGGTGGTCGACTGCCCGGCGACGTTCCGGCCCGCGGGCTCACCGCGGTGCGAGGTGCCCCGCGACGCCGGAGGCGACCTGTGGCTGCGCGGGGCCGACGTCTCGCTCGACGCCGGGCGAACCTGGAAGCCCGTGACCGTCGGCACGTCGAGCGTCCCGCGGGTGGAGGACGCGGTCGCCCTGCCCGGTGGCGGCTGGCTCGGTTCGGCCGTCACACTGACCGCTCCGACGACCCGGACCGGTGTCCTGGTGCGCTCCACCGACGGCGTCGCCTGGCAGCCGGTCGTCGAATCCCCGTGCGGTGCCGGGCAGGGCGCGACCGTCTCCGGGCCACGTCGGATCGGGGACCGGTGGCTGGTGACCCACACCTGCGTCGACGCCGACGACGCACCGCAACGGTCGCACCTGTACCTGGTCGACCGTGACGGCACCCGGGGCCGGGTGCTCGTCACGGTCGACCGGCCCGGCGCGTGGCTCGGGGCACCGACCGCGGTCGGCGACACCGTCGTCGTACCCGAGGTCCGCCGGGAGGGACCGGTCACGTTCCTGCAGTTGCGGCTCTAGGGACATTTTGGGGTCAGGGTCCGGGCTGGACCGTGCAGCACCCACGACCGGGCACGGAACGCTATCGTGCGGTGCCGCGTCAGCTGATGATCGAAAGTGGTGGCGACCTTCTGCTGTTCTGGCACGGCCACAACAGCAGAAAAGTCCCACCACTTTCGATCATGGTTGGGTTCTGCGGCGGACCGGGCTCTCACCGCAGCCCTGACCGATCCTCACGGTGGAACAACCGGGCCCAGCGCCGAGTGGCCGGCGAAACCCTGACCCCTGAAGGTGTCTAGCTACTTCGACCGGAAAAAGTCCGTCGGACGGCACGTGGGTAGCGCTGACGATGATGCTGGTCCGTCCGCGGCTGGTTAGCGGGTTTGGTCGGCTGCCAGGGTGGTGATTTTGACGAGGTTGTGGGCGAGGATGCCGTGTCCGCACCAGGTTCGGGCGCCGGTGAGGGTGGTCAGGCGGGTGCGGTGCCAGCCGTAGCGGTGTTTGAGGTGGCTGATGCGGCCTTCGCAGCCGGTGCGCCATTTGACCAGGCGGCGGAAGGCTGGTCGTTGTTCGTGTTGTCGGCGGCTGGTGCCGGTGGTCCCTTTGCGAGGAATGGCGACGTTTTCGACGCCGAGGTCGTGGAGTCCGGCCTCGACCCGGGCTTCGCCGTAGCCCCGGTCTGCGACCACCGCGCGGGGGACCCGGCCGGTGCGTTGACGGATGCGGCCGATCGCCGGTTCCAGTTGCGGCGCGTCGGGCGGGTTGCCCTCCTCGACAGTGTGGTCGAGGACGATCCCGTCGACGTTGTCGACGATCTGGGCCTTGTAGCCGAACTCGACCGGCCGGTCGACGCGGCCTTTGCGGATCGGGCGGGCGTGCGGGTCGTGCAGGCTGACCAGCCGGGTGGCCGAGTCGGGTTTGCCGCCGCCGAGCCGGATGCGGGCCTGCGCGACGGCCTGGGCGGCGCGGTGCAGCAGGAGGTCGAGTTCGTCGACGGCCCGCCGCGGTGGGCTGTCGATCGCCTCGCCGGCCGCGTTCCTGCGCCCCGATCTGCGGGCACGATGGTTGCCGTGACCGACGTGGTGGGGATCGGCGAGGCGATGGTGCTGCTGCAGCCGTCGCCGGGCGTGCCGCTGGAAGCGGCCACGTCTCTCGGGATGAGCGTCGCCGGCGCGGAGCTCACGCTGTGCGCGACCGTCGTGCGGCTCGGCCTGTCGGCGGCGTTCTGCACGCGCGTCGGCGCCGACCCGTTCGGCCGCCGGGTGCGTGCCGCGGCCGCGGACCTCGGCGTGGCGACCGACCTCATCGAGGTCGACGACGGCCGGCCGACCGGGCTGTTCCTCCGCGAGGCCCTGCCCGACGGGCGGCGTCGCGTCCACTACTACCGCGCCGGGTCGGCCGCGTCGGCACTGGACACAGTGGACGCCGAGCGCGTGCTCGCCGCGCGGCCGCGCCTGGTGGCCGTCTCCGGGATCACGGCGGCCCTCGGCTCCGGCCCGCGCCGGGCGGTGTTCGCGCTCGCCGCGGGTGCCCGCCGGGCCGGGATCCGGCTGGCACTCGACCCGAACCTGCGGCCGGCCCTGGGCCCGTTGGAGGACCAGGCGGCCACCGTGCGCGAGCTGGTGCCGTACGCCGACTTCCTGCTGCTCGGCACCGACGAGGCCGGCCCGGTTTTCGGCGTCGACGAGCCGGCCGCGGTGTTCGCGGCGGCCAGGCGCGCCGGCGTGGGGGAAACCGTCCTCAAGGCCGGCGCCGACGGCTGTTTCCTCCCGGAGGACGTGCACGTGCCCGCGGTACCGGCCGAGGTGGTCGACCCCGTCGGCGCCGGTGACGCGTTCGCGGGAGCGTATCTGGCCGCGCGGCTGCGCGGTGCGGGTCCCCTCGAAGCGGCGCGACTGGGCGCGGACATCGCCGCCGGGGTAGTCGCCGTGGCCGGCGACACCGAAGGACTACCCGAGTTCGGACAGTAGGTCGGCGGCCTCGACGCTGCGCGGCTCGCCGCCGGTGCGCGACAGGTCGGTGGTGACGCGGACCACGAGGTCGTTCACCGGCGTCGGGTGCCCGTGCAGCCGGCCCAGGAGCACGATCTCGCCGGACAGGTAGTCGATCTCGACGTTGCCGGTGCCGCGGGCGATGCTCTGCCACGTCGAGCCACCCATGTCGGGCCTACCCGGGTCGGTGCGCATCCGCAGGAGGTCGCCGCGGCGCTCCCGGTCCACATCCCGGCTGACGACCTCGATGCCCGCCGCCGCGAGGACGGCCTCGCCCTCGGCGGTGGCGCGGCCGATGAGCTCCTCGGCCGCCTTGTCGCGGCGGCACGCGGCGTCGATGCCGTTGCCGATGTTCATCAGGAGCTTGCGGTACTTCCACGCCATGATGTCCGGACGGGGCACCGACTCGAAGCCGGCCGCCCGCAGGTCGGCGGACACCGCGTCGGTGGTGGCGTCGGTTCCGGTCGGGAACCGGCCGATGTCGAGGATCCCGGGGACCGGGTGGACGCGCTGCACCACCGTGCCGGGCTCGAGGTGCGTCGCCGGAAGCATCACCGTGATGGCATAGGTGTTCCGGAAACGCCGCAGGATCCCGGCCTCGTTGGCGACACCGTTCTGCGCCGACACCACGACCGTGTCGGCGGGGGCGTGCGCGGCCAGGTCGTCGAGGGCGGCGTGGGTCTGGTGCGACTTCACGGTCAGCAGGACCACCGGCCCGGCCGACCAGTCGACGCCCGCGGCGCCGTCGGTGGCCGGCGCGTCGATGACGTGGACGCCGTCGGCGGTGTCGAGGCGCAGCCCGCCCTTGCGGATCGCGGCCAGATGCTCGCCACGGGCGACCAGCGTGGTCGACCGGCCCGCCCGGTGCAGGTTGCCGCCGATGACCCCACCGACCGCGCCGGCTCCGTAGACCACGTAGTTCATGCGGTCAACCTTACGACCGCACGGGAGACCCCGTGGATCGCGGGCACGATCCACGGGGTCGACCGCGGACGGGCGTCAGACGCCCGCGATGGAACGGATCCAGGAGCGGCTGTTGGGGACGCTGCCGTAGTACTGGCGGCTCTGGCCGTCGGCCGTCGACGCGACGCCGACCTGCACGCCGTTGTAGACCTGCGGTCCACCGGAGTCACCGCGCCAGGCGTTGCCGTTGATCCGGGTGCTGGCGATGGCCTGGCCGCCGTAGGCGTCGGTCGAGAAGCCGGTGACGCGCACGGTCGCGGTCTTCAGCACGGTGCTGGCCGAGCAGCCGCTGTAGCAGGTCATGCCCCAGCCGTAGATGTTGTTCGTCGCGCCGACGGGCGGGTTGGTCGACCCGAGCGGCATGTACGACGTGTTGACGGCGCTGGCGAGCGTCAGCACCGCGAGGTCGTACCGGCTGGAGTACGTGGTGACGCTCACGAGCGTCCCGGAACCGCGGTTGACGTTGCCGATCCGCACGGTCATCCCGGAACCGGTGCAGTGGCGCGCTGTGAGCACGTACCGCGACGCGATGATCGTGCCGGAGCAGGTGAACGAGCCGTTGCGGTAGATCTGGGCGCTCCACGGCGCGGACGACACCGTGCCGCCACCGATGATGTAGACGCCCGGGTCGTCGGCCTGTGCGGCCACCGGGGTGGCGAACACGGCCGTCGCCGCGGTGAGCAGAGCGAGCATGGTGGTGCGCAGACGCATTGCGGGCTCCTCGAGGGTCAGACGGAGCAGTTCGAAGGCTTGAAACTATCGGCGCGCGACATCTATAGGTGCATATCAATCTATCCCCGAGTTCGGGGCTATGTCGCCGTTGACCGCCGTCTCACAAACGTGATGTCATGTCGTCCCTCGATACGCTCGGGAGGCGCCATGCGGGTTCTCGTCGCCGGACTGTTCGCCACGGTGCTCGTTCTGCCCGCCGCGCCGGCAGCGGCCTCCGTCAATGCCCTGCCCACCGCGGCCGTCGCCATCGGCGACAGCTTCATCAGCGGCGAGGGTGCCGGCGGCTACCAGCCCGTGGTCGACGCCGCCGGCGTGGCACAGGGCTTCCCCGGCTGGTCGGCACCGAACGGCAACGCGTACTTCTGCCACCGTTCGGCCAACGCGTCGATCTTCAGGGCCGCGCTGCCGGGGATACAGGCCCGGTTCAACCTGGCCTGCTCGGGCGGCCAGCCGCACGACCTCGCGTCCGCGTCCCACACGAGGACGAACGGCCGCAACGTGGCCGCGCAGCTCGACCAGCTACGGGCCGTCGCGCAGACCCACGACATCGACGTGGTGCTCGTCGGCCTCGGCTCGAACAACAGCTCGTTCACGTTCGGCGACGTGGCGTCGAAGTGCGCGAACCGGTTCATCGCCGACGCCTGGACCGGCTGGTGGGAGTTCTGGGCCTACCTCGGCGGGCCGGTGCCGCAGAACCCGTGCTCGGCCGCCGACCTGGCCACCGCGCAGCAGTTCGCCGCCGCGCAGGCGGAAACCATCACCGCGACCCGCGCCCTGCTGCAGACACTCGCCGCCGTCGACGCCGACGGCCAGCACACGGTGGTGTTCCAGGACTACACGAACCCGCTGCCGTTCGACGTCGCCCAGCCGTACGTCGAGGAGGACAACCGCGAGGACGACCGGGACAAGTTCCGGGCCCTGGGCGCCGAACGCTATGCCGCCGGATGCCCGGTGCACCGCGCCAGCCTCGCCGCCGGACACCTGTTCTCCCAGGGCCTCGGGACGCTCGTGCAGCAGACCCGCGCACAGCTGGCCGCCGAGTTCCCCGGTCGCGACCTGCGCTACCTCAACGTGCAGCGCGCCTTCGACGGCGCCCGGCTGTGCGAGGCCGGCGGCAGCCCGGCGGGCACGCTGGCGACCCCGATCCGCCTGCAGGACGGCCCGTCCGGCGTGTTCGTGACGAGCCTGTCGGGCTACGACAAGATCGCCATCCAGCGCATCGCCAACTCGTGCGTCACGTACTTCCAGACGTGCCAGGAGTCGTGGCACCCGAACGCCGCCGGCCACGCGGTGCTCGGCCAGTGCCTGACCGGCGCGCTCACCGCCGGCGGGCCGGCGGTGAACTGCGTCCGCTCCGGCGGGACCGTCGTGGTGGGACCCTAGGTCAGCTCACCCCGAACTCGTCCAGCAGGGTGCGCGCGATCGGGTTGTCGACGTGCTCGTTGCGTACCCCGTCGACGGTGACCTCCATCAGGTCGTCGTAGAACGCGATCAGGTTCCGCACCGGCGGGCCGTCGGGCAGTGGGTTCTCGTACGACCAGGCGAGGTTCTCGCCGTCGGCGAAGGAGAAGTAGCTCGCCTCGCCCTTGTAGGGGCAGTACGTCCTCAGGTCGCTCGGGGTCAGCGGCACGGTGATGTCGGCGCGGGGGATGTAGTAGCGCGTCGGCAGGCTGGTCTCGAACACGAGCGTCGCGGCGGTCGTGTCGGCCACCGTCCGTCCCTTGTGGACGATGCGCACGTGCCGCGAGGACGCGTGCGCGTCGACGCGGTGGTAGGGGTCGCGCGGGTGTCCGCGCAGCCGCTCGTCCTCCTGGAACCACTGGAGCGCGTCGAAGTCGACGATGACGTACCCGGCGAGGTCGGGGTCGGCCGGGCGGAACGCCCCGCCGTCGTGGATCTCCCCGTGCGCGGAGAGCGTGAGCGGCTCGCCCGGCGTCGAGTGCGCGGTGAACGGGATGCCGGGGTGCAGGATGCCGTCGGGCGCCGGCTCCGCACGCGTCGACGGGCTCAGCGCACCCCACAGGTCCTCTTCGGGAACCGCGTACGTCGGCGTGATCCGGCGCGGCTCCCACACCAGCACGGCCCGGGTGGTGTCGACGACGAGGTGGCCGCCGCCCTCGGCCCGCACCCGCTTCCCGGTCGGCTCGTACCTCAGCTCGGCCCGGAGGCGGTCCATGGCCTCGGACATCCTCATGTGCGTCCCCTCTCCTTGTTTTCAGAAGACAGGCTGTCTTTCGGAAGACAGGGTGTCAACTCGAATGTAAGCTGCCCGACGATGGCCACGCGGAAGTACGAGCAGAAACTACGCGCGGAGTCGGCGGCCGAGACCCGCGCGCGCATCCTCGACGCGGTCTACGCCCGGGTCCGGGCGGCGCCGACCCGGCCGGTGGGCCTCGAGGAGATCGCCCGTGCGGCCCGGGTCGCCCGATCGACCGTGTACCAGGCGTTCGGGTCGCGGGCCGGCCTGTTCGACGCGCTGGCCCAGGACGTGCTGTACCGGGGCGGCTTCGAGCGGGTCACCGCCGCCGTCGCGCACCCCGACGCCCGCGAGCACCTGCGCCAGGCCATCCGCGCCGGCATGGAGGTCTACGGCGCGTACCGCGACGTCCACCGGGTGCTGTTCTCCACCTCGGCGCTGGACCCGGAGGCCACCGCGGGCGCCATGCGCCGCGCCGACGACGGCCGCGCCGGCGGCATGGAGTACCTGGCCGGCCGCCTCCACGCGCAGGGCGAGCTCCGGCCCGGCCTCGCCGAGTCCGAGGCGGCGCACATTCTGTTCGTGCTCACCGGCTTCGACTCCTTTGACGCGCTCTACACCGGACGCGGGCTGCCCGTCGACGACGTCGCCCGGCTGATCGTCACCGCCGCCGAGAACGCGGTCTGCCGGTAGGTTCTCTCCCCATGCAGGTGCGCGAGTCCCCGTTCTCCGTCGGTGACGTGCCCGGCGTCCTCTGGACCCCGGACGGCGTCGACGGCGGGCGGCCGCTGGTACTGATGTGCCACGGCCGCTCCCAGCACAAGAAGGTCGACACGATCGCCCGCCGGGCCGCCCGGTACGTGGAGCGGTACGGCTGGGCGGTCGCCGCCCTCGACGCGCCGGGCCACGGCGAGCGGGTCAGCTCCCACGAGGCGACGCTGACCGCGGTCAAGCTGCGCCGCCGGCTCGCGGAGCGCCGCAAGCTCTCGCCGGCCGACGCCGCGGCGGCGGCGCGGCGCGCGGCCGAGGCCGTGCCGGAGTGGCGGACCGCCCTCGACCACCTCCAGGCATGGGGACCGGTGGGCTACTGGGGCGTGTCGATGGGCACGAGGATCGGGGTGCCGCTGGTGGCCGACGAGCCACGGATCGTCGCCGCCGTGTTCGGCCTGTCGGGCCTCGCACCGGGCGACGACACGCTGCCCGCGGCCGCCGCCCGGATCACGGTGCCGATCGAGTTCGTGCTGCAGTCCGACGACGAGATCGTCGAGCGCGACGCGGGTCTCGCGCTGTTCGACGCGTTCGCGTCGCGGGAGAAGTCGTTGCACCTCAACCCCGGCGGGCACCTGGCGACGCCGTCGTTCGAGGCGGAGAGCTGGGAGCGCTTCTTCTGCCGCCACCTCACGTAGCCGGCGCGTCCAGCTCCTCCGCGGGCCAGGGCGGCCGGCCGGTCGCGGAGACGACGACGCCGCCCCACGGGTCGACCTCGGTGAGACGCGCCGGCAACGGGTCCCCGCCCTCGGCCTGGAGCGTGACGTCGCGCCGGCCGGCGCGCAGCAACGCGACCACGGGCCCGCTCGGCGCGATCCGCCCGCCCCAGTGGAAGCGCCCGTCGAGCGGGTCGACGTAGCCGGACAGCGTCGTCCGTACGGGGATACCGACGTCGTCGGCACCGCGCAGGGTCATGTCTCCCTGAAAGTCAGTGC